>JABIVD010000061.1 GCA_018667335.1 Rhodospirillaceae bacterium | reverse complement strand
CATGGTTTGCTGACCGCTCTTATTGAAGAGCGCTTCGTGAACAGGCCTGAACACGCCGCCGCGAACGCCATCAAGACCTGGAACAAACTACGCGGCGACATCGCCGGCTGGCCGGATATCGAACTTTCCCCTCTGCCGCCCAAGCGAGAGCCATGGACACTGCCACTCGAACACTTCCCGCAATCCTTCCGTGACGACGTCGAGCGATGGATCAACCGACTTTCCAACCCGGATCCGTTCGACCAATCAGGGCCAATCAAGGCGCTACGGCCCTCTACGATAAAGAACCGCCGCTTCCAGATCCGCGAGATGGCTTCAGCGCTGGTCCTCAGCGGCTACCCAATCGATGCTGTGACCTCGCTTGCCTGCCTGGTCGAGCTCGACAATCTGAAGACCGGGCTTCGGTTCATGATGTCTCGTTTTAATAACAAGCCGACCGAAGCGATCCACGGCCTGGCGATGGGGTTGCAGGCAATCGCCCGGCACCATGTGAAGGTCGATGCTGATCACCAAGATCAAATCAAAGGTATTTGCCGGCGCCTCAACCTTGAGGTCGACGGGCTGCGCGCCAAGAACCGCGAACGTCTTTTGCAGCTCGAGGATCCACATAACCTGGCCAAGTTGCTGCACCTTCCAGCCAAACTGGTCAGGCTGTCGCGGGGTTCCGACATCAAGGCGCACAAGGCAGCTCTGATGGTGCAGGCAGCGCTGGCTATCGAGATCTTGCTTTACGCACCTATGCGCGTCGGCAACCTCGCAAAACTGACACTCGACCGTCATATCAAATCCACCCGGTACGGGCGCGAGCGATATACCCAGATCTACATCCCCGGTGAAGAGGTCAAGAACAGCAAGGAGCTGCACTATGAACTCGCTCCCGAGGCCACAAAGTTGCTCGACCTTTACCTGGCCGAGGCGCGGCCAGTCCTGCTGCGCGAACCCAGTGACTATCTGTTCCCGGCCCAGAACGGGGGTCCCAAAGCTAGTCAATCCTTGTCTAAGTTGATCAGGAAAACCATCCGCGAGCACACCGGCCTCGACATCAATGCACACCTGTTCCGCAGCATTGCGGCCAAGCTTCACAACCTTGCAACACCTGGCGACTCCGTGACCCTCAGTCACGTACTAGCTGATTCCCTGCGAACCACGATGAAATCCTACAGCCAGTTCGAAACACGCAACTCGCTCAAGCACTACCAGCGCTCGGTCGACGAAGCTCGGCGGCGCCTTACGACCCGATCCAGACAAGAGAAGAGAAAGCCATGAGACCACTCTTCCCGTTTGAAGATCCGCGCCGACGGTGCCTGCCGGCAGATCAATGGCCAGATAAAGACCAACAGGCCTGGACAGCTGCGCTCGCTCCTGGCGATATCCTCGACGGCACCGTCGGTGCCGGCTTCCACTGGTCAGCCCAGACCCGTGAGAAGTACCGCAAAGGCTACGGCCGTTGGCTCACCTTCCTCAAAACTTCGGGTCGCCTCGACGCGGGTGCTGAACCGGGATCACGCATCACTCCGCAGAACGTCCGGGCCTATATAGAAGAATTGCAGAAGATGGTGTGTTCCTGGACCTTATGGGGCCGGCTTGGCGAACTGCTCGCTGCCGCCAAGGTGATAGCACCTCATGAAGACTGGTCCTGGCTTCGCAACGTCGTGCGTCACTTCGAGAGCTCTGTGAAGGCCAGCCGCAACAAGCTACCTCGTCTGCGTCCGGCTTGGGAAATCTCGGCCTGGGCCTTTGCCTGCATGGACGAACTGATTGCCGATCCGGCTTTGCCACATATGCAAACCCGTTACCGTGACGCACTCACGATAGGGCTTCTCATCGCCTGCCCGACCATGCGTCTGGCAAATCTCGCAATGATCGAGATCGATCGTCACCTGATCCGTATGCTGGCGACCTATCGTCTTGCCTTCGAGCCGGCAGAGACAAAGACCCGTAAACCAATGTCGATCCCGGTGCCCGAATCGCTCGTCCCCTATCTCGATCATTACCTCGACACCATTAGGCCAGCATTGCTCGACGGCAACGAAAGTAAGCGCCTGTGGATTACCAAGTACGGCAAGCCCATGAGTGGAAAAGCGCTCTACAACAGCATCACGGCAACCACAGAACGGGCGTTCGGGCGAGCGATCAACCCGCACCTGTTCCGCGATTGCGCGGTGACTACGGTCGCTCTCGAAGACCCCGAGCATATTGGTATTGCCGCACCGATCCTTGGTCACACCGACCCAAGGGCGACGGAAGCCCATTACATCCAGGCCAACCGCATCGTCGCCAGCCGACGGTTACGCAAATCGATCGATATGTTGCGAGAGCGGCATCGTCCGCTTCCGGGAAGAGACTGACATCATGACCAAACGTGCCGCCATATACGCCCGCTACT
Organism: Rhodospirillaceae bacterium; assembly: GCA_018667335.1. GTDB lineage: Bacteria > Pseudomonadota > Alphaproteobacteria > UBA6615 > UBA6615 > UBA8079. The sequence goes on along the minus strand of JABIVD010000061.1, from coordinate 109,592 downwards.
CCAGTGAACTGCAGTCAGAACGCTCGATCGAGGATCAGCTCGCGCTGTGTCGCCAGAAAGCCGAACGCGAAGGCTGGGAGGTCTCGCAGACCTTCACCGACTATGCGCTGTCGGGCGCAAGCCTCGCCCGTCCGGGCTTGCAGGGGCTTATCGAAGACGCGCGCGCCGGTGCGTTCGATCTGCTGCTGACCGAGTCTCTCGACCGCCTGAGCCGTGACCAGGAAGATATCGCGGGTATCTACAAACGTCTCAGTGCCTGGCAGGTCGAGATCGTCACGCTCTCGGAAGGGTCCATCAACGAGCTTCATGTGGGCCTCAAGGGCACCATGAATGCCCTGTTCCTGAAAGACCTCGCTGCCAAGTCCTTGCGCGGACAGATCGGCAAGGCGCGTGAAGGTCTGGCCGCCGGGGGCATTCCCTATGGCTATGAGGTGGTCCGGAAAATCGGCGAGGACGGCGAACTCATCCGCGGTCACCGGCGCGTCGTGGAGGAGCACGCAGGTGTAGTACGCCGCATCTTCTCCGAGTTTGCTGCGGGACGCTCGAGCCGCGCGATCGCGCAGGGCCTCAACGCTGACGGCATAGCTTCGCCTCGAGGCGGGCAGTGGAACCCTTCAACCATCCAGGGCCATCGTGGGCGCGGGGTCGGCATGCTGAGTAACCCGATCTATGTGGGCCGTCAGGTCTTCAACAAGCATGCCTTCGTGCGCGATCCCGATACAGGCACCCGCAGGGCGCGGGCGAAGGATCAGGAAGAGGGCGCGGGCGAAGGATCAGGAAGAATGGGTTGAGGCCGAGGTGCCTGAACTGGCTATCGTGGACGAGGAGACCTGGGACGCCGTCCAGTCACGGCTGGCATCCAAGCCGCACACCAGACTACACCAGAACCGAAGACCCAAACGCTTGTTCAGCGGCCTCATCAAATGCGGCGTGTGCGGCGGCAACCTGACAATCGCATATCGGCAACGCTACGGGTGCGCCAGCGCGCGCCAGAAGGGCACCTGCACGAACAACCGTACAATGCCGGCCATAGAGATCGAAGACCGGGTCCTTGGCGGCCTACAAGGCAAGCTGATGGAACCCGAACTCGTTCAGACCTTCGTGGATGAGTACCACGCGGAGCTTAAGAGACTGCAGAAGGATGCCCGCCGCCGTCATACCGCGCACGTCAAAGAAAAGGCGAACCTGGAACAGAAGATCGCGCGCCTGGTCGACGCGATCGCGGAAGGCACAGCCAGTGACCTTGGGGCAGTCGGAAACAAACTACGCGAGCTCGAGGGAAGACTCTCGGACCTTGCGGTGTTCAATGACGAGGAACCCAAAAAGATCGAGTGGCACCCGAATGCACCCCAGCTCTACAAGGAGAAGATCGCGAACCTCTCAGAAGCCCTGCATGCGGAACCGATGGTACGGGACGAAGCTTCCGCGGCGCTGCGTAATCTGGTGGACCGCATCGTTGCCTACCCGGCCGAGAAGCGCGGGCAGTTCGAACTCGAACTGTATGGCCAGCTGGCCGCAGCGATCAATCTCGCTATGCATGATAATGATGGCGGAGGGAGAGGGATTCGAACCCTCGAAACGGTCGCCCGTTTACACGCTTTCCAAGCGTGCGCCTTCAGCCACTCGGCCACCCCTCCGCACTGGTGCACTGGATAGCCGACCCGACCCACGCTGGCAACCGCTCAGCGGTTTAGCAAAATTGAACAGGAGTAAGGCTTGTGTCCGACGCCCCGACTGCGGTTAGTATTGTCCCAGAGCCTAAAGACGAAAAACGGAAACGCGGCGCCCGAGGGGCCATGATAGTAGGCCGAATCATAGGCTGGATATTTCTCATCGCGGCATTGGCAGTGCTGGCGCGGGACGTGCTTGCGTCGATCGATGCCGGGTCGCTCAGCCTGATCGCCGCGGGTGAGCTTTGGTTCACACTTCACCAGACCAGCCTGCAGGTCGCCGAACCCGCGATCGCGCGCCATATTCCCGTGATCGGACCGTGGCTCTGGCACCCCGTCATCTCGACAATGCTGACCTGGCCCGCCCTGTTCGTATTCGGCGTGCCGGGCATTCTGCTGTCGTGGCTGTTCCGCCCGCGGCGGCGCAAGACCGGGATGTTCAACTCGTAGAATTCTAGTTTGGGATGCGCGGATCACGTCCGCGCATGACGTTCCCTGTAGGGCGACCTACGCGTCGCCCATGCGCCTATTCATCACCCATACGCAAGGCCTGGATGAACGCCGACTGGGGAATTTCGACATTCCCGTACTGGCGCATCTTCTTCTTGCCCTTCTTCTGCTTCTCCAGAAGCTTGCGCTTGCGCGTGATGTCGCCGCCGTAGCATTTCGATGTCACATCCTTGCGCATCGCGCCGACCGTCTCGCGGGCGATCACCTTGCCGCCGATGGCGGCCTGGAGTGCGACCTTGAACAGCTGGCGCGGCACCAAATCCTTCAAGCGCTCGCACAGATGCCGGCCGCGACCTTCGGCCTGTTCGCGATGGACGACCATGGAGAGCGCATCGACGATCTCGCTGTTCACCAGGATATCGACCTTCACGAGATTGCCCTCGCGATAGCCGTCGAGCTCGTAGTCGAAGCTGGCATAGCCCCGGCTGATGGATTTGAGCCGGTCGTAGAAATCGAACACCACCTCGTTCAGCGGCAACTTGTAGACCGCCATGGCGCGGCCACCCACATAGGTCAGCTCGACCTGCTCACCGCGACGCTCGGTGCACAGCTGCAGAACCGAGCCGAGATATTCGTCGGGCACCATGATCGAGGCCTTGATCCAGGGCTCGTCGATGCTCTCGATGCGCGTCACGTCGGGATAGTCGGACGGGTTGTGGAGCACGAGCTCTTCGCCGTCCGTCAGAGCGATGTGATAGACGACCGACGGTGCCGTCGCGATGATCTCCAGATCGAATTCCCGCTCGAGCCGCTGCTGGATGATCTCCATATGCAGCAGCCCCAAAAATCCGCAGCGGAAGCCCATGCCCAGCGCGGCGGAGCTCTCCGCCTCAAATTCGAAGCTCGCGTCGTTCAGATGCAGGCGGCCCAGCGCCTCGCGCAGATCCTCATACTCGGCAGTATCGGCCGGGAAGAGCGAGGAGAACACGACCGGGACCGACGGCTTGAAGCCCGGCAGGGGCTCTGCGGCGGGCTTGCGATCATCGGTGATCGTGTCACCGACGTTACAATCGGCGACCGTCTTGATCTGGGCCGTGATGAAGCCGATCTCGCCCGGGCCGAGCTCGGGAATTTCTGTTCGAGCAGGGGTGAAGACGCCAACACGGTCCACCGAATAGGCGATGCCCGTGGACATCATCCGGATCTTCTGACCCTTCTTCAGCTGGCCATGCTTGACCCGGACCAGCGCCACGACGCCCAGATAGGGATCGTACCAGCTGTCGACCAGCAGCGCCTGTAACTCAGAATCCGCTTCGCCCTCGGGCGGCGGCATCCGGGTCACGATGGACTCCAGCACCTCATCGACGCCGAGGCCCGTCTTGGCCGACATCATCACCGCGTCGGCCGCATCGAGGCCGATCACGTCTTCGATCTGTTGGCGGATCCGCTCGGGCTCGGCCGCCGGCAAATCGATCTTGTTGAGCACCGGGACGAGTTCCAGGTCCGCGTCGATCGCCAGATAGGCATTGGCCAGAGTCTGGGCCTCGACCCCCTGGCTGGCATCGACCACCAGCAGCGCGCCCTCGCAGGCTGCGAGCGAACGCGAGACCTCGTAGGAGAAGTCTACATGGCCGGGCGTGTCCATCAGGTTCAGGTGATAGGTCTCGCCGTCCTTGGCCGTGTAGACCAGCCGCACGGTCTGGGCCTTGATCGTGATGCCACGCTCGCGCTCGAGCTCCATATTGTCGAGCACCTGCTCGTGCATCTCGCGGTCGGTCAGCCCGCCACACAGCTGGATCATCCTGTCGGCCAGGGTCGATTTCCCATGATCGATATGGGCGATGATCGAGAAATTACGGATATGGGAGAGGTCAGTCATCTCGGCTCAAGCGGGTAAAGGAACAAAACATGAATTCGGGTTGTCGCAATTGGTTTTCCACATATGCTTATAAGCGGGGATAAGTTTCACACCCCCGAAAATACGGGCTATCCATCTATCTTTTTATCCACAGATGCCTGTGGAGTATTAACGCGGGAACACCCCGCCACATATCCCGTCCGGCGGTCCAAAACGCCACACTTCGGGGCCTTTCGTTACCTGCGCCGCGCAGTCCGGGTCGACCGTGGCCACGAAGGCCAGGTCGCCGTCGGTCAGTACGTAAGAGATCACCACGCCGGTTTGAGTCTCCGTCGCGAAGGCCCAGGCGCCGCGCCGTTCCAGCCGGTTGGATAGATGGATGTTCTCGACCCATCTGTCCAGCGCGAAGTCGCGCGTCCGGTGCTGCATCACATGGTCGAAGAAGCCCGTGAGCTCACCATAGAACCGCTCATACTGGCGCTCGTCGATCCAGCGCCGCCCGATCCGCCCGGTGATCGTGTCCACCCAGCCGTCGCCTGCAGACACCGAGACGACCAGCGCATTCTGCTCACCACCCCCGATCGGGCTTGCGGCGACATAATCCGCACGCCGCGGACCGGTCCGCGTCACCTCCCAGGTCACATCGCGACCGGACGCATACGCGCCCAAGCCATCGATGGTGACGCCGAAGTCTGCCCGGGGTGTGGGCCTCGGCGTTGCCGCTTCGGTGCCGTTTCGTTCCGCTGTCGTCTCTGTAGATATTCCGAAGGGCAGATTGGCGCACGCACTCAGGATCAGGAGCGCCGCGAAAGTCAGGGCCATCGATCTGATGGGAAGGCGCCCGTCGTAACCTGTGATCATGTTGTCCGCCTCATGTAGCGACCCGACAGGGGCCGACATACCTGCCGTTCTACCCCCTGAGAGTTCCGCCGGTCGCCTTTTCAACTGCGGCGACGATATTCGCGGCGATCTTGTCGATCTCTTCGTCGGTCAGCGTCGCGTCGACCGGCTGCAGGGTGACCTGGATCGCCAGCGACTTCTTGCCGTCCTCGATATTCTTGCCGTCGTAAACATCGAACAGCTCGACCCCGGAAATCAGGTCGCGTTCCGCACCGCGCGCCGCGCGGATCACATTGCCCGCCTCGACGTCCGTGTCGACCATGAACGCGAAATCGCGGCGGACCGGCTGCAGGGCCGAGAGATGCAGCGGCGGACGCGCCGCGCTCTTCTCCTTGCGATCGGGCAGCGCATCAAGGAACAGCTCGAAGCCGATCGCAGGCCCACGCACGTCGAGCTTGCGGAGCACGCCGGGATGAATCTCTCCGAACCAGGCGAGCACATTCTTGCCCAGGCGCAACCCGCCCGAGCGGCCCGGGTGATACCAGGCCGGCACATCCCGGCTGACCTGGAGGTTGGCCGTCGGCGCGCCGGCGGCATCGAGCCCGGCCAGCGCGTCGGCCTTGGCATCGAGCGCATCGGCCGCACGGGCCGCACCGGACCAGTGGGCCGGGTGAGCATTGCCGTGACGCACGCCCGCAGCGACCAGCAACTGGCCGTCCGGGCTGGCGTCGCGATAGGCGGGCCCGAGCTCGAACAGGCCGAGGTCGGCGAAGCCCCGGTCGGCGTTGCGGCCGGCGGCCAGCAGAAGATTGCCGAGGATCGACGGGCGCATCGCATCGAGCTCGCTGGAGATCGGGTTGGCCAACATCAGGCCGTCCATCGCGTCGGCGTCATCGGCGAAGAGTTCCGCATGGGCGCGGCCCATGAAGGACCAGGTCACCGCCTCGTCGAGGCCCTGCGCGGCGAGTGCGCGGCGCACCCGGCTGGTGCGCAGCTGGGCCGGTGTGATCGCGGCGGGCGGCAATGCCGTGTCGCGGTCGAGCGAGACCGGTGCGATTTCGTCGAAGCCGTGAATACGCGTGATTTCCTCGACCAGGTCCGGCTCGCCATGCACGTCGGGCCGCCAGGGCGGCACGGCGGCGGTAATGATGTTGTCGTCGGTCCCGGTCTCGAAGCCGAGCCCTTCGAGGATGTCCACCTGGCGCGCAGCCGGGATGTCCACGCCGCCCAGGGTCGCAACTCGATCTGTACGGAGTTCAATGCTGTGCGCCCAGTCGGGCATGGACCCGGCGGTCACATGCTTGCTGGTCTCGCCACCACAAAATTCGAGGATCATGCGGGTGGCGACGTCGGCGCCCCAGTTCGCGGATTCCGGATCCACGCCGCGTTCGAACCGGTAGCGGGCATCGGAATCGATCGCCAGCTTGCGGCCGGTTGTTGCTACAGAAACCGGGTTGAACAGTGCCACCTCGAGGAACACGTCGGTGGTCTCCTCGGTGCAGCTCGTATCGAGCCCACCCATGACACCGGCGACCGCCTCGGCCTTGTCGCCGTCGCCGATCACGGTCATCTCGCCATCGAGCGAATATTCACGCTCGACCAGGGCCATGAAGTCCTCGCCATCGCGCGCGCGGCGCATGGTCAGCGTGTTTGATTTGAGCTTGTCCGCATCGAACACATGCAGCGGCCGGCCGAGATCGAGCGAGACATAGTTGGTGACGTCGACCAGCGCCGAGATCGGCCGCAGGCCAACAGCGCGGAGCCGGTCCTGCACCCATTGCGGCGACGGCTGGTTGGTGACACCGCGGAAATGGCGCCCGACCACGTAGTCGCAGGCATTGCCGTCATCGGCGATCGCCCAGGCGACCGGGCTGTCGTAGCTGCCTTCGATGGGGGCGGCGATGTCGAACGTCTTGAGGGTGCCGAGCCCGGCGGCCGCCAGGTCGCGGGCGATGCCGCGCACGCCGGTGCAATCGGGGCGGTTGGGCGTGAGTTCGATGTCGATGACGGGATCGTCGAGGCCGAGCACGCTGGCGAACGGCGCACCGAGCGGCGCGTCTTCCGGCAACTCGATGATGCCGTCATGTTCGTCGGACAGGCCCATCTCGCGTTCCGACACGAGCATGCCATTGGACTCGACGCCGCGGATCTTGGTGGATTTGAGTTCGACGTCGATGCCGGGAACATAGGTGCCAACCGGGGCGAAGACGCCCTTCATGCCGGCATGTGCATTGGGTGCACCGCACACGACCTGGACCTGGCCCTCGCCGGTATCGACCGTGCAGACCTGCAGCCGGTCGGCATCGGGATGGCGTTCGGCCGAGATGACATGGGCGACCGTGAAGGCGGCCAGCTTGGCGCCCGGGTCGTCGACCGTGTCGACCTCGAGGCCGATCCGGATCAGCGTCTCGACGATCGTGTCGACCGACGCATCGGTCTCCAGATGGTCCTTGAGCCATGCCAGCGTGAACTTCATCGCCGCCCCCTACAGCCCGCGGACCATGGACGGCACGGCGAGCGGCACGAAGCCGTAATGCTTGAGCCAGCGGATGTCGGCGTCGAAGAAGGTGCGCAGATCGGGGATGCCGTATTTCAGCATCGCGATCCGGTCGATCCCCATGCCGAAGGCGAAGCCCTGATATTTCGTGGAATCGATGCCGCCATATTCGAGCACCTTGGGGTGGACCATGCCGGACCCCATGATCTCGAGCCAGTTGTCCGCGCCCTCGCCGAAGTTGCCGATCCGCAGCTCGCCGCCTTCGCGTGAGCAGCCGATATCGACTTCCATCGACGGTTCGGTGAAGGGGAAATGGCTCGGCCGGAAGCGCACCGGCAGGTCGGGGATGTCGAAGAAGGCCCGGCAAAAATCGATGATGCAGCCCTTGAGGTGGCCCATATGGGTCGTCTCGTCGATGACCAGCGCCTCGATCTGATGGAACATGGGCGTGTGGGTGGCATCGGAATCGCTGCGATAGGTCCGCCCCGGCGCGATCACCCGGATCGGCGGCTTCGAGGTCTCCATCGTGCGGATCTGCACCGGCGAGGTGTGGGTGCGCAGCACCGGTTGGGGCGCGCCGTCCTTGCCCTCAAGATAGAAGGTGTCGTGCATCTGGCGGGCCGGATGCTCGGGCGGGATGTTCAGCGCCGTGAAGTTGTGGAAATCATCCTCGATGTCCGGCCCCTCGGCGACGGTGAAGCCCATCTCGCCGAAGATCGCGATGCATTCCTCGGTCACCTGGCTGACCGGGTGCAGATGCCCACCCGGCCGCGGGCGCGGCGGCAGGGTGACATCAACCGTCTCGTGGGCGAGGCGCGCCTCGAGCGCGACCGAATCGAGATCGGCCTGGCGCGATGTGATCGCATCCTGGACCGCATCCTTCACCCGGTTGAGGGCCTGACCGGCCTCCTTGCGGGCGTCGCCGTCGAGCTGGCCCAGGCCCTTCATCTGCGCGGTGATGCGGCCCTTCTTGCCAAGCGCCGACACGCGGACAGCCTCGAGCGCGTCGAGATTGTCCGCCGCCGCCACTTCGGCGAGCAATGCGGCTTGCAACTCGGTGACTTCAGACGCGGTCATGACGTTACCGGTTCAACCCGACTGATCGGCCCATGTTGGGACCGCTTCAGGCGGATGCGTTGAGGGCGGCCTGCGCCTGGTCGACCAGGTTCTTGAAAGCCTCGGGCTCACGGATGGCCAGATCGGACAGGACCTTACGGTCGAGCTCGATGCCCGCCTGCTTCATCCCGTTGATGAACTGGGAATAGGTCATGCCGTGCTCGCGGGCACCCGCGTTGATGCGCTGAATCCAGAGCGCGCGGAAATTGCGCTTGCGGACCCGGCGATCGCGATAGGCATATTGCAGGCCCTTCTCGACCCGCTCCTTGGCGACGCGATAGACCTTGGAATTCCGGCCCTGGTAACCCTTGGCTGCCTTGAGAACTTTCTTCCGTCGGGCGTGACGCTGGACGGTATTTTTTGCGCGTGACATCGGCTAGCCCCTCTTCGCATAGGGCATCATCGGCCGGAGGATCTTCTCATCCGACTTGGCGATGTTGCCGATCTTGCGCGCTTTGCGCTTCATGGACTGGGAGCGCTTACGCATGCCGTGTCGCATGCCCGAAGGCTTCATTCGGATCTTGCCGGTGGCCGAGACGCGGAATCGCTTCTTGACCGACGCTTTGGTCTTCATCTTGGGCATTTTGTCCTCGCTCTGTTGCGCGTGATCTGCTCGACGGCTGGGCATGCCCTGGGCGTTAAGATTCGCCCGGCCGGACCGTCGCTATTCGGAATGCGCGGGGTTATAGCCGCGTAAGGCCCGGCTGGCAAGGGATATCCCCCGGATTTCATTGCCTTGCCGGGACCCGCTCACTAGGGTTCGCGCGAACCTATAAGCCACATCAAGACCACAGCACAGGAAAGCATCATGGATCTCGGACTCAAGGGCAAAACCGCCATCGTCACAGGCGCCAGCAAGGGCATCGGCAAGTCGATCGCGGAAACCCTCGCCGCAGAGGGCTGCACGCTGCATCTCGTCTCGCGCACCGAGGCCGACCTGAACGCCGTACGGGACGATGTGATCGAACGTTTCGGCGTTGCGGCGACGGTCCATGCCCTGGACCTGTCCGTGCCCGCGTCAATCCAGGCCCTCGTCGCGGCCGCCGGCGACGCCGACATCCTGATCAACAATGCGGGCGCGATCCCCGGTGGTGATCTCGCGAAGCTCGACGACGACGCCATCAAGGACGGCTGGCAACTCAAGGTCTTTGGAACCGTCGGGCTGATCCGCTCCTTCTATCCGCGCATGTGCGAACGCGGCGACGGCGTGATCGTCAATGTCATCGGCATGGCCGGCGAGCGCGGCCGCCCCGCCTATATCGCGGGCACCATGGGCAATGCGGCGCTGATGCACATGACTCGCGCCATCGGGGGCGAAAGCATGGATCACGGGGTCCGCGTGCTCGGCGTTAATCCGGGGCCGACCCAGACCGAGCGCTTCCAGCTGCTGGCCCGGGCCAATGCCGAGAAGCAGTTCGGCGATGCGGAACGCTGGAAGGAAACCATGGGCGGCCTGCCCGGTGGACGCGGCGGCCTACCCGAGGAACTCGCCGCGGTCACCGTGTTCATGGCGAGCCCGCAGGCATCCTGGGTATCGGGGACGGTCATCATGGTCGATGGTGGCCAACACTCGCGCCCACCCGCATAAACGCACAAGCCGGGTCTTCCCCGCATAACGTTGCCCGACGCGGGACCGGCGGCTAGCCTGCCCGCATCGAACAACATGAATGCAGGGGGGATGTCATGGATCTGGAACTCAACGGCAAGACCGCGATCGTCACAGGCGCCAGCAAGGGTATCGGCCGGGCCGTCGCCGAGGTGCTGGCCGAGGAAGGCTGTTCCCTGCACCTGGTCTCGCGGACCGAGGCCGATCTCAACACCGTGCGCGACGACCTGAACACGCGTTTTGGTGCCCAGGTGACCGTGCACGCGCTCGACCTGTCGAAGCCCGAATCCGTCAAGGCGCTGGCCGACGCAGCGGGCGACACCGACATCCTGGTCAACAACGCCGGCGCGATCCCGGCCGGCGACCTTACGCGGCTCGACAATGACACCATCAAGGGGGCCTGGGACCTCAAGGTCTTCGGCTTCGTCGGCCTGATCCGCGAGATCTATCCACGCATGTGCACGCGCGGCTCTGGCGTCATCGTCAACGTCATCGGCATGGCGGGCGAACGCCCTCGTGCGGCCTATATCGCCGGCTCCATGGGCAACGCCGCCCTGATGCAACTCACCCGCGCGCTCGGGGCCGAGAGCCTCGATCACGGCGTGCGCGTGGTCGGCATCAACCCCGGCGCGATCGAGACCGACCGGCTGGTCAGCCAGGCCAAGATCAACGCCGACATGCAGTTTGGCGACGAGTCCCGCTGGCGCGAGACCCATAAGAACCTGCCGGGTGGACGCCCCGGACTGCCCGAAGAGATGGGTTGGCTCGCCGCCTACCTGGCCAGCGCGCGCGCATCGTGGATCTCCGGCACCGTGATCATGGCCGATGGCGGCCAGCATTCCCTCTCGGCCCGGGCGTAACGGGCAAGCGTGACGAAAAGGCGCTGACGTGGGGGCATGACGTAAGCGCGTGGTCGCGCTAGCATTCCTCATGGCCAAGAATCCCAAGTCCGCAACCAGCGTCCCCGTCATCGACATCGCGCCCTTCCTGTCGGGAGACGCAGCAGCCCAGGCCCGCGTGGTCGACGCCGTGCGCGACGCCTGCGAAGGGATCGGCTTTTTCGCGATCACCGGTCACGGGGTCGAGCCTGAGATCATCGACGGCCTGCGTGGCGCCGCGAAGGGTTTCTTCGCCCGTCCGGCCGACGAAAAGGCGACTGTCCACCATACCGATCCGGCCCTACCGCGCGGCTACCGCGCCATCGGCGACGAAGGGCTGGCCTATGGCTCGGGCGAGGAGACGCCGCCGGACCTGAAGGAAGTGTTCCACATGGGGCCGCCGGATTTCCCGGACGAGGACTATTTCACCTGCGACGCGGCGGGTGCCCACTTCATAGAGAATGTCTATCCGTCGACACCGGCCGACTTTCGTGACGCGGCGAGCAGATATTACCGGCGACTGGAATTGCTCGGCCAGATGATCGAGGAAATCTTCGCCCGCGCGCTCGACCTGCCCGACGATTTCTTCCGCAAATACACCGACCGGCAGATCGCGGCCCTGCGCATCATCCGCTACCCCCCGACCGACGGCGCCCCCCTGCCCGGGCAACTTCGCGCCGGTACGCACACCGACTACGGCACTTTCACCTTGTTGCTCAGCGAGGACAGGCCCGGCGGCCTCGAAGTGCGGACACGTGAGGGTGACTGGATTGCCGTCCCGACGCCGGCGGATTCCTTCGTCGTCAATATCGGCGACCTTCTGATGCGCTGGACCAACGACCGGTTCGTCTCGAATCCTCACCGCGTCGCGATCCCGCCCGAAGACGCGGGCGATACGAGCGACCGGCTGTCGGTGGTGTTCTTCCATCACCCCAACTACGACGCCGAGATCGCCTGCATCCCAACCTGCACGGACGCCGAGAACCCGCCGAAGTACGAACCGGTCTTCTCGGGCCCCTACCGGGTGTCGATGTACACGGCGACGCGCATCGAGACGGACGACTGAGCGCGAACGATGGGGGCAACATTCATTCTCGTACACGGTGCGTGGCAGGGCGCATGGGCATGGTCGCGGGTCACACCGTTGCTGGAGGCCGCGGGCCACACCGCGATCGCGGTAGACCTGCCCGGGAACGGCGCCGATGACACTCCGGCCGGAGATGTCACGACGATGATGTATGCCGAACACGTGGCGGCGCTCATCGACGCGGCGACCAGGAAGGCCGACGGGCCGGTGATCCTGGTCGGCCATTCCATGGGTGGCACCGTCGCGGCGCAGACATCGGAGCTCCGACCCGATGCCATCTCGGTTGCGGTCTATCTCTGTGCGTTCCTGCTGCCCGATGGGGAATCCATCGTCGATTTCTACGACCGGGCCTGGGAGGACTGGATGACCGGCGCCCATGCGCGGGTCAGCTATTCCGACGACGGACATTTGTCGATGATCGACCCCGTGTCGGCGATCGACGTGTTCTACAACACCGCCGACCCGGCGGACGCGAAGGCCGCAGCAGCGCAGCTCACGCCCCAGCCCGAGGGCGGCCGGCGCTCCAGGCTGCAACGCAGCGACGAGAATTTCGGGCGCGTGCCGCGAGTCTATATCGAGACCCTGCAGGATCGATCGGTCTTCAATGAGCTGCAGAAACGCATGTACGGCGAGACACCCTGCGAGACGCTCTACACGCTCGACACCGACCACGCGCCGCAACTCTCCGTGCCCGACGAACTGGCGGCGATGCTGTTGTCGGTCGCGGCGTCGCACCGCTGAATACGGACCAGGCACCGCGACGTCACGCCGCAGAATGCGCCTTGCCCGGCGCCGGCGCGCGACCCAGATAATCATCGTGGATTGGTCGTCGCCGAGACCCATGCGAATGCCAAAGGAGCAATCCGACATGACGACGGACAGCCAGGCCGAATACAAGAATGAGCACAGGACGCCGCAGGGCTTCAGCGACCATTTCGCCCTCGCCCTGGTGAAGTTTCTGCGCTTCTTCGCGGACGTGTTCTTCGCCAAACGCTACGGTCACCGCGCCATCGTTCTCGAGACGGTCGCGGCGGTCCCGGGCATGGTCGGCGGCCTGCTGCAGCATCTGAAGGCATTGCGTCATATACGCGATGATCAGGGGTGGATCCGCGAGCTGCTGGACGAGGCGGACAATGAGCGCATGCACCTGATGACCTTCGTCCTGATCGCCCGGCCGACGACGTTCGAGCGGTTCGTGGTCATGGCCACCCAGGCCGTCTTCTATAACTTCTACTTCTTCCTCTACCTGTTCGCGCCGAAGACCGCCCACCGGGTGGTCGGCTACTTCGAGGAGGAAGCGGTCGTCAGCTATACCCACTATCTCGGCGAGATCGATGCCGGGCGCCAGCCGAATGTGCCCGCGCCGCAGCTTGCGATCGACTATTGGAAACTGGGCCCCGACGCGACGCTCCGCGACGTGGTGATCGTCGTGCGCGACGACGAGGCGGGTCACCGCGACAAGAACCACGCCTTCGCTGATCAGCTCAAACGTGGCGCAGACGTCAGACAGGCCGCCTAGCTCCGCGCTGTCATACCCGAACAAAAAGCCCCGGGCGGGAACCGCTCGGGGCTTTCGGCATTGCGTTGAACTGGGCTCGCCTAGCGCGGTGAAATCACCATCACCATCTGGCGGCCTTCCATCTTCGGCATCTGTTCGACCTTGGCAATCTCGTCGAGCTCTGAGCGAACCCGTTCGAGCACCTGGGCGCCCAGATCCTGATGGGCCATCTCGCGACCGCGGAAGCGCAGGGTCACCTTCACCTTGTCACCATCGTCGATGAACCGGCGGGCGTTGCGAATCTTCACGTCGTAATCATGGGTGTCGATGTTGGGGCGAAGCTTGATCTCCTTGACGTCGATCGTCTTCTGCTTCTTGCGCGCCTCGTTGCGCTTTTTCTGCTCCTGATATTTGAGCTTCCCGTGATCGATAATCTTGCAAACCGGCGGGTCGGCGTTCGGTGACACCTCCACCAGGTCGAGTCCCACATCCATGGCGCGCTGCATTGCGGCGGGCGTATCGACGACCCCCAACTGTTCGCCGTTTTCGTCAACGAGTCGTACCTGGGGGACACTGATGTCCTCGTTGGTGCGCGGCCCATCTTTCTTCGGGGGACTCTGATCTACTGGTCGTCTAGCGATTACAATTCTCCTTCCGGTGCAATTTCAGTCGAATAATTTGGCTCAGGCGGCGTGTTTCGCCGCCGGGCTTTCGGCTTCGGCGCATAGTTTGCCGACCGCGTCGCCCAACGCAAGCACTTCCTGTTCCTTGGACCCAAGACGCCGGACGGCAACCGTGCCCTCCTCGGCCTCCCGACGTCCCACAACGAAGATCGCCGGGACATGGGCATGGCTGTGCTCACGCACCTTGTAGTTGATCTTTTCATTGCGCAGATCGCCCTCGACCCGCAGTCCGGCGGCGCGACAGGCCGCCACGACCTCTTCGGCATAATCGTCGGCGTCGTTCGTGATCGTCGCGACAACAACCTGCGTCGGCGCCAGCCAGAGCGGGAAGCGGCCCGCATGGTTCTCGATCAGGATACCGAGGAACCGCTCGAACGATCCGAGGATCGCGCGATGCAGCATGACCGGCCGTGCCTTGTCGCCGTTCTCGTCGATGTAGCTGGCATCGAGGCGCTCGGGCAGCACAAAATCCACCTGCAACGTCCCGCACTGCCAGTCCCGGCCGATCGCGTCACGCAGCACGAATTCGAGCTTCGGCCCGTAGAAGGCGCCCTCGCCCGGATTGAGCGTGAAGTCGAGCCCGGCGGCTTCCGTCGCTTCCATCAGCGCCGCTTCCGCGCGGTCCCAGGTCGCGTCATCACCGGCGCGCACCTCGGGCCGGTCGGAGAATTTCACCGCGACCTCTTCGAAGCCGAAATCGCGATAGACCGACAGCAGAAGTTCGCAGAAGGACTTCGTCTCCTCGACGATCTGATCCTCGGTGCAGAAGATATGCGCGTCGTCCTGGGTGAAGGCACGCACCCGCATGATGCCGTGCAGCGCACCCGAAGGCTCGTAACGATGGCACGCACCGAACTCGGCCATGCGCAGCGGCAAATCGCGATAGCTCTTCATGCCGGAGTTGCTGAAGATCTGCACATGGCAGGGGCAGTTCATCGGCTTCAGCGCCAGCATCCTGTTTGTCGGTGTCGAGGGCGCGTCGTGATCATGTTCGTGGCCGTGCGCCTCCGGATCGCTCTCGTCCACCTCGGCGACGAACATATGCTCGCGGAATTTTTCCCAGTGGCCCGACCGTTCCCACAATCCCCGGTCGACGAGCTGCGGCGTCTTCACTTCCGTGTAGCCGGCCCCGTCGAGCCGCGTGCGCATGTAGTCCTCGCACGCCCGGTAGAGCGTCCAGCCCTTGGGATGCCAGAACACCGAGCCGATCGCCTCTTCCTGAATGTGGAACAGATCCATCTCGCGGCCGATCCGGCGATGGTCGCGTTTCTCGGCTTCCTCGATGAGGGTCAGGTAGGCCTTGAGTTCCTTCTCGTCGCGCCAGGCCGTCCCGTAGATGCGCTGGAGCTGATCGTTCGCGGCATCGCCGCGCCAGTAGGCGCCGGCCAGCTTCATCAGCTTGAAGGCCTTGGGCAGCCGGCCTGTCGAGGGCAGATGCGGACCGCGACACAGGTCGACCCAGTCGCCCTGGCGGTACATCGTGATGTCTTCGCCGTCGGGCAGCTCGCCGACCCACTCGGCCTTGAACGTCTCGCCCTGTTTCTCGAAATAGGCGCGAACTTCCTCACGCGACCAGACCTCGCGGACGATCTCCTCGTTGCGCGACACGATCTCTTCCATCTTCTTCTCGATGGCCTCGAAATCGTCCGACGAGAACGCCTCGGTGCGATGGAAGTCATAGTAGAAGCCGTCATCCGTCGACGGGCCGAACGTGATCTGCGTGCCCGGGAACAATTCCTGCACCGCCTCGGCCAGCACATGGGCGGCGTCGTGGCGGATCAGTTCCAGCGCGTCCTCGTCCTTGATGGTGATGATCGCGACACTCGCATCCGCCTCGATCGGGCGCGCCAGATCGCGAATCTCACCATCGATCCGGACGGCGAGCGCGGCCTTGGCCAGGCCGGGGCCGATGTCGGCCGCCAGCGCAGCACCGGTCACCGCGTCGTCGAAGACGCGCGTGCTGCCGTCAGGCAGTGTGATCGTGACCGGGTTCGCGGGTGCTGGGTCTGCCATATCGGGTCCGTTGTCTCTCAAAAGTCCAAACGCCCGGTTCACCGAAACCGAGCGCGCCTGCGGGATTTAGTCCAGCTTGAGCGCCGCTTCAACCTCATCGACGGAAAGTTCTGTCAGAAGATCGCGGCGCAGTATGGTCACATCCGGCCCCTTCTGTGCGCACAGCGCCGGGTCGGAGGCAAAAGAATAGAGCGCCACCGACGGGCAACCGGCCGTCGCAATCACATGCATCGGACCCGTATCGTTACCGACCGCGCCCACAGCACCGCGCGCCAGGGCGGCGATTTCGGCGAAGCTCGTGTCGGATGTCAGGTCCAACGCTTGCGTGCAGAAGGACGCGATGGTGCCGGTCGCATGGGCGTCCGCATTCGCGCCGATCAGCACCGGTGTCACCCCCCGCGCGGCCAGCCGCCGGGAGATATCCGTGAAGCAGCCAACCGGCCAGCGCTTCTCGGGCCTATGGGCCGAGCCGCCGGGCACCAGCAGAACATACGGACCGGTGATGCCGAAGCGCGTCGTGTCCGCCTGCACCCAGTCGAGGGAGGGCGCCGGGACCTGGTCGATTCCCGCGACGGCAAGCTGATCGACCTGACGGTCAATCGTGTGCATGTCGTCGCGGTTCGGGTTGTTGTGACGCAGCGCCGCGCCGCGCGCGATCCCCGACCAAACCGGGCGCCGCCCCGGCAACATGAGTTGGTAGTAGAGGCTCGAACGATCCGACGTCTGCAGATCGTAGACGCGGTCGAACCGGCCGTAGCGCAACCGGAACCGCAGGCGATACCAGCCCCACATGTTTTTCCAGCCCGGCCGTTCGTCGACCCAGACATCGTCGAACCAATCCGACGCGCTGAGAAAGTCGCGGTAGGCCGGAGACGTCAAAAGGGTGATATGCGCATCGGGATGATGGGCGCGGATCGCCGCAAAGGGACCGGTCGCCTGGACGACGTCACCCAGCGCGCCCAGCTTGATCACCAGAATACGCTCGGCGTTTTCTGCGCCCGCGCTCATCGCGCCCGCGGCTCATGGAGGGCGGCGTAAACCCGCAACGTGTCGGCGCACATGCCTGCCTTGGAGTAGTTCTCGCGCACATGCGCCGAGGCGCGCACAGCTAACGTCTCGCGTTGTTCCACATTCAGCGTCAGGGCCTCCTCCAACGCATCGGCGAAGGTCTCGGGATCACCCGGTGTGAACAGCCAGCCGGTCTCGCCGGCGAGCACCTGTTCGGTCGCCCCGCCATGGTCGGCCACCACCACCGGCCGGCCCATGGCCTGGGCCTCGGCGATCACCCGGCCGAACGCCTCGGGGTCGGTCGAGGCCGACACCACCACATCCGAAAGCATGTAGGCGGCAGGCATGTCCTCGCAATGACCGACAATCTGCACGTCGCCGCCGAGGCCCTTTTCCGAAATCTGCTCTTCCAGCTCCCGGCGATAGGCTTCGCGTCCCTGATCGGACCCGACCAGCAGGCCCGTGATCCGGAACCCGTCCGCGCCGCGCCGCGCCTTGAGCCGCGCCAGCGCCTCGATGAACAGGAGCTGGCCCTTCCACCGGGTCAGCCGACCCGGCAGCAAGACCACCGCATTCTCATCAGACATGCGCCAGCGGGTGGCGACCTCGATCATCCGGTTGGGGTTGAAACCCTCGGCATCGAAGCGCGCCGTATCGATGCCGCGCGGGATCGTCCGAATGCGCGCGTCGGGAACCGCGTAGTTGGCCTTCATATGCGCGGCGATAAAGCGCGAGTTGGCGATCACCAGATCACCATCGGCCATCACGGCGTTGTAGCGTTTCTTCAGGGCACCGAACGTGCCGCCGCCGAAATTATAGGTGCCATGGAAGGTGGTGACGAAGGGCAGTCCGGCCGCCCGGGCCGCCGCGCGCGCGCTCCAGGCAGGCGCGCGGGAGCGGGCATGCACCAGCTCCACCTGTTCGCGTTCGATGAGTTCGGCGAGCCGCGCAATATTGCGGCGTATGATCAGCGGATTCTTGGATGCGAGCGGCAACTCCACATGGCGCACGCCGCGGCGTTCCAGCTCGACGACCTGGCGACCGCCCGACGAGGCCACGATCGCGGTCTTGCCCGCAAGCACAAGCGCTTCGGCCACATCGATCGCGCTGCGTTCGACCCCGCCGCCGCCGACATCGAGGGACGGCAGCACCTGCAACACCACCGGCAGCCGGGCCGCCGTCTCGCGCGCGGCCGCGTCGCGGGTTGCAGCGCGGGCCGCACTCGCCGCGTCGTCAGCCTTGGTGTTAGAATCGGGACCGTCGTTCATTCAGCTAAGTTCTTGTTCCGGGTTCTTGTTCAGATGGTTTCCGCCGACATCCACACCGTCGACGCCGAAGACGGTACCGCCCTCGCATATTGCGCGACGCCAGTGCAAGCGTCCGACGCCGAAACGCACCGCGAACCAGGCATTGTTTTCCTCGGCGGCTTTATGTCCGACATGACCGGCCAGAAGGCAATCGTTTTGGAAGCCCGGGCCCGCGAGACCGGTCATGCATTCCTGCGCCTCGACTATTCCGGCCATGGCGCGTCGGGCGGCGCGTTTCGCGACGGCACCATCGGGCGCTGGCGTGACGACGCGCTCACCGTAATCCGTCACGCCGGCCAAACGGTGCCGGGGCTGGGCGGCGACCTGGTGCTGGTCGGCTCGTCCATGGGCGGCTGGATCGCGACGCTCGTCGCGAAAGCGCTCAACCATGAAGTTGGCGAACAGAACATCGTCGGCCTGGTGACCGTCGCCGCGGCGGCGGACTTCACGGAGGATCTGCTCCCCGCCCGCTTGGGCCCGGAGGCACTGGCCCGGATCGCCGAGACAGGTGTCTTCGAGGCCCCCTCGGAATATGCCGACGAACCCTATGTGATCACCCAGGATTTGATCGAGGACGGCCGGAACCACCTGGTCCTGCGGGAGTCATTGGGTTTGGATATCCCGGTGCGGCTGATCCACGGGACCGCCGACCCGGACGTGCCGTGGGCGCAATCCCAGAAACTGATGGGCGCGCTGACGTCGAACGATGTGGAACTCATCCTGATCAAGGACGGGGACCACCGCCTGTCCGAACCGCATGACCTGGCGCGGTTGGTCAGCGTCGTGGAACGGCTGTGCGATCAGGTGTCCGCGAGCAACGCCGCCAGCCCCGCCCGGTAATCGGGGTAGGCCAGCGCAACACCAAGCTCTTCCTTGATGCGCCGGTTCGAGACCCGTTTGGATTCGGCATAGAAGCTGCGCCCCATTTCCGACATCTCCGCATCCGCGAACGCGATCTCCGGCGGCAGTGCAACCCCGAGCAGTTCACACGCATGGGTCACCACCTCCTGGGGCGGTGCGGGATCGTCGTCGCACACGTTATAGGCCGCGCCCGGATTGGGCCGCGTGATCGAGGCCTCGAGAACGGTCGCGATGTCCGCCACATGGGTGCGGCTGAACACCTGCCCCTCCTTGACCACGCGACGTGCGTTGCCCGCCCGCACCGTCTCCAGCGCGCTGCGCCCGGGCCCGTAGATTCCCGCGAGGCGGAACAGGTGGATAGGCAGTCCGGATTCTTGCCACAGGCGGCACCATCCCGCCTCGGCATCGACCCGGCGCCGGCCGCGTTCGGTGGCCGGGATGAGTTCCGACGTCTCGTCCACCCAGCCGCCCGCGCGGTCGCCATACACGCCGGTGGTCGAGAGATACCCGGCCCAGGCGATGTCGTCGGCACGCGCCGCAATGTCGCCACCATGATGGTTCAGAACCGGATCACCGTCCGCGCCCGGCGGTACCGACAACAGGAGATGACTGACCCCATCGAGCGCGCCGGAGATGTCGGCGATCGGGGCCGCGCCATCGAACAGGAACGCATCGATGCCCTCGGCCCGCAAGGCCGCGACCTTGTCTGCGCTACGGGCCGTCGCGCGCACCGACCAGCCCGCGGGCCGGAGCCGGTCCACCAAAACCCGGGCGCTGAACCCCAAGCCGAACACAAGTAAAGTCCGTGACGCCATGAATGCCTTTTTGACCAACGGTCCGGGTTTTGCGCGGGTCGCGCCGCGCTGCTAGACCAGAATGACAGAATAGGAGCCCGCGTGTTGCGCCGTCCATCATCACCCGCCGCCAAGTCCCTCGCCACCTCCGGCATGATCTCCGCCCTGTGCGTTGCCGGCGGTCTTGCCGTCGCAATGCTGATCACCACACCCGATACAGCACACGCCCAGGATCGCTACGCAGAGATGCCGACGGGTCAGGCTTATCAGTCCTGCCTCACAACGGCGCGGCGCGACCCGGATGCGGGTTTCGAAGCGGCGATTGCCTGGCGTGACGAAGGGGGCGGGCCGCCCGCGCTACATTGCGTGGCGCTGGCACTGTTCGGGCTGGGTCAGTTCAGCGAAGCCGCGACACGCCTCGAAGCGCTGGCCGCCGATATGCCGACGGCCACCACGCGCGAGCAATCCGCCATCCTCGGGCAGGCTGGCAGCGTCTGGCTGCATGCCGGCGACCTGAGCCGCGCGCATACCGTGCTCAGCCAGGCGCTGGAGTTCGACCCGACAGATCCCGAGTTATGGATCGACCGCGGGGACGCATTGGCCCGGGGCGGTGAATATTGGGATGCAGTGGATGATTTCTCGGCCGCGCTCGACCGCGACCACAAACGGCTCGACGCATTGATTTTTCGCGCAGCAGCCTATCGGCTCCTGCTGATCCCGGATCTGGCGCGCGACGATATCGCCCGCGCGCTGGTGATCGACCCCGACAACCCGGACGCATTGATGGAACTCGGCGCGGTCCAGGCGGGTGTCGGTGAATTCGACGCGGCCCGCGCCACCTGGTTGCGGGTGCTCTCTATCGCGCCCGGATCGAGCCCGGCCGCGGCCGCCCGCGAAGCGCTGCAGCAAATGGATGTGAAGGTGGAGTAGGCGAAACTTCTACGTCGGGGCTGTTCCCGCCCGCCCTTCCAGGAGACCCCTAGAAATCCGGATTGGCGTAATGCTTGGGTGGCGGAATGCCGGGTATATGGTCTGCCAGGATCGGCCGCATGCTGGGGCGGGATTTGACCCGGGCGTACCAACTCTTCGCCTCCGGGAAATCTTCCCACGGCACGTCACCGACATAGTCGACACAGGAAATCTGCGCCGCCGCGGCAACATCTGCGAGCGAGAAATCCGGGCCGGCGAGCCACTCCCGCCGCTCGATCAGGTATTCCACATAGGACAAATGCGTCCCGATGTTCGCATGCCCCGCGCGGATCGCCGCGGATGACGGCGCGCCCAGCCCGAGGAAACGCTTGTTGATCTTTTCATCGACCAGATTGACCGTCACCTCGCGCTGGAATTTCTGGTCGAACCAGGTCGTCAGGCGGCGCACCTCGGCGCGCGCTTCGGGCTCGGCACCCAGCAGGCCGGGTTCGGCACAAACCTCCTCAAGGTATTCGCATATGGCGCCGGAATCCGAGAGCACCAGCGGCGGCCCGTCCTCACCATTCGCTTCGATCATGACCGGCACCTCGCCGGCCGGGTTCAGTGCGAGAAACGCGTCGCGCCGGTCCCAGACCTTTTCGATCTCGAGTTCGAAGGGGAGTTTCTTCTCCGCGAGCACAATTCGAACCTTGCGCGCAAAAGGGCAAAGCCAGAGATGATAGAGGGTCCGCATCGCGGTCGCAGACTAGACGAGGCGCTCGATTCAAGGAAAGCGGAGACGGCGCATTCGGGTCGAGAAAAGCAAAACGAAGATTGCTATGCTGACAGCACGTTTTTGTTTGGAGGAATAGGAAATGGCGAGCCAGCTGACCCACGAAACAATCATGCAGCGCCTGTATGCCGAGCGCGATGCCGGGCGCACCATCTATGACGCGCTGTGCGGCTCGGGCATCACAGCGAAGATGGCGGCGCGCGGTGGTGCCGACATGATCACGACCCATATCCTCGCCTATTTCCGGATGCAGGGGCACAGCTCCATGGCCGGCTATCTGCCGATTGGGGACGCGAACGAGATCACGCTGGAACTCGGCGAACGCTCGCTGCTCAACGTCATCGACGATTGCCCGATCGTCGCGGGAATCCTTTGTGTCGATCCGACCCGCGACATGAACCGCTTCGTCGACCGGCTCGCCACCGCCGGCTATCACGGCGTGATGAACTGCCCGACCGTCGCCCTGATCGACGGCAAATTCCGCTCGGATCTGGAAGAGACGGGCACCGGCTACGCCCGCGAGGTCGAGGTGCTCGGCTACGCCAGCAGCCAGGAGCTGTTCACGAAGGCGTTCTGCACCACGCCGGAGGAATGCCTGTCGATGGCCGAGGCCGGCGTGGACAATATCATCGTCCATTTCGGAAATTCCTCGGGCGGCACGATCGGCTCGGAAACGGTGATGAATTACGACGACATGGCCCAGCGGGTGGCCATCTGCACCGATGCACTCGGCGCCAAATACGCCGACCGGATCATCACCTGCCACGGCGGGTCGATCGAGACGCCGGAGCATTTCGCGGAATTCATCAAGCTGGCCCCGCAGCTGCATGGCTATGTCGGCGGCTCGTCGGCCGAGCGATTCCCGATCGAGGATTCGGTGCCTGCGGTGACGCGCGGCTTCAAAGAGGTGCGCACGAAGGGCGCGTAGGCCCGCCGCAGATAGACCCAAACAGACGAAAGGTGCCTAGCTGCGCCCGCCGCCGAACCCCCAGCCGAGCACCTTGAACACGAAGGCGAGGATCACCCAGATCACTGCCAGTGGCGTGGCGATGATGCCCACCGGCGGCACCACGAAGATCAGGACAATCGAGACGAGCAGGGCGACGACCGCGATCCCCATGATCTAGGCCCGCCCCTGACCCTGGCCACCCTGACCGCCCCGTGATCCCAGAGCGCGGCCGAGGAACGTCGACACATCGTTGACGCAGCGCTTGGCCTCGTCGACGACGCCGGAATAGCCGAAGAAGGCATGCAGCACGCCGGGATAGACCTCCAGCACGAAGAAGTGCTTCGCGGCCTTGAGGGTCGTCGCGAAGGTCAGGGAATCGTCGCGGATCGGGTCGAGTTCGGCCGCCGCAATGAAGATCGGCGGCAAGCCCGTCGGATCCGCCTTCGCGGCAAACGCGCGTGGATCGGACCGGTCGGCCGCGTTCGGCACATACCCGTCATAGACCATCTGCACGTATTCGTTGGTGAGCATGAAATCACCGCCGCCGAGCTCATTCATGGAGTCCGATTCCAGGTTGTAGTCGAGCACCCCATAGAGAGAGGCGACCCCCTTCAGAAGCTCGGCACGGCCCTTGTCGCGCAGGGTGATCGCCGCACCGAGTGCAATACTCGCGCCTGCCGAAGCGCCACCGATCGCGATCGCACCCGTGTCGAGGCCCCAGTCGCCACCATTGTCCGCGAGCCATTCCAGAACCGCGACGATCTCGTCCACCGGATCGGGAAACGTATGCTCGGGCACATGCAGATAGTCGGCGCTGATAATCGCACCGCCCCACGCCGCCGCGATCTCGCGCAACTGGCGATCGTTTGTCTTCGGACCACCGATCCGGAATCCGCCGCCATGGAGATAGACAAATACCGGGAGCGTGCCGTCCGCCGCCGGCCGATAGAACTGGACCGGGACATCGCGGAACGGCCCGGGGATCGCCCGCGCCTCATCAACTGCCATGTCCGGGCCGCCCTCATTCCAAATGGTGCGCGCCGCCTCGGCGCGCGCGCGGACCTCCTCGATGCCTTCGCCGGGTCCGCCGAGTTCGGCGACGATCTCGGCGTTGCGCTTGAGCGCATCGGCCTGTTGCGGATGGATACGGTCGGTCGGCTTGACCATGTTGTCGTTCGGCATGCTGCCCCCTGCTTGAATCCTGTCGGCCTTGAATCCTGTCGGCCTTATACTCTGTTGGTACCGGAGATTAGCATCCCGAGGGGCCGAAACAATATGCTCCGGCGGCCTGTTTCAGCTGTCGAGGCGAACCCCAACCGTTGGCGCAGCAGAGTGCACCAATACCGTATCCCGGCGCGGGGAACGGGTGGTATAAGGCGCTCTCCTCGCAGTGCCGGAACCGGGCGTCATGCCGCTATTCGAAATCGCCGTTCTCGCCGTCATCCAGGGCATCACCGAGTTTTTGCCAATCAGCTCTTCGGGCCACCTGCGCCTCGGCTCGGAACTGCTCGGGCTGTCGGAAAACACCCTGATTCTCGACGTCGCCGTGCATGTGGGCACGCTGTTTGCCGTGGCGGCCTATTTCTGGCGCGACCTCGTCTTCATGATCGTCGGCCTGTTCGACACCGCACGCGGGCGCAAACACGACGGCGGCCGCCTTGCGGGCTATCTGGTGCTCGCCACCATCCCGATCGTCATCGCCGGCTTCTTCGCACAGGATCTGATCGAGAACCATCTGCGCACCCTGGAGATCGTCGGCTGGACCACGATCGGTTTCGGCGTGCTGCTTTATTTGGCCGACCGCACGGGCATGACAATCCTGAAGCTCGAACATCTGACCATTCCGCATGCCCTGATCATCGGCATCGCCCAGGTGCTGGCGCTGATCCCCGGTACGAGCCGCGCCGGCATTACCATCACGGCCGCGCGTTTTCTGGGCTATGACCGCGGCGAGGCCGCACGCTTCTCGATGCTGATGTCGATCCCCGCGATCGGCGGTGCCGGCCTGCTGATCGGCCTGAAATTGATTGAAACGGGCAATCCCGTGCTAACGCGCGACGCGCTGATCGCCGCCGTGTTGTCGTTCGGGACTGCGCTGGTCGCGATCGCATTGTTCTTGCGCTGGCTGCGGTTCGCGGGGTTCGGACCGTTCGTGGTCTACCGCCTGGCGCTGGGCGCCCTGATCCTGAGCTGGGTGTACGGCGCGTTCTAGAAAATGCCGGACGGTGCCACCGCGGTTGCTCGTCCGCAGTCCCTAATCAGCGCGATCCCTAAACAGCGCGGTCCCTAATCAGCGATGGGCGCGCGACCGAGACGGCCGCCGCGCCGGTAGCGCTGCAGATAGGTCGGCAAAATCGATTCCATCGCGGTGGGGAAAACCCCCAGATCGTCCAGCGTGGCCGCATCCGCGCCAACCACATTGTCGGCGCGCAGAGACTTCATCTGATCGCGCGTGACCGGCGGGTTCGGCAGAATGCCGGCCAGCGTTGCCTGAATATCGCCGACGAAGAACGGGATCGGGACGAGCAAACGCTTGCGACGGATTTCCCCGAGCATCAGTTCCATCAGCTCCGCAAAACTCGCAACCCTTGGCCCGCCAAGCTCGTAGGTCTGGCCCCGGGCCGCGGCGTTGGCCAGCCCCGCCACGACGGCGTCAGCCACGTCGGCGACATAGACCGGCTGGAAGAGCGTCTTGCCGCCGCCGAACAACGGCAGCGCCGGCGACATGCGCGCCAGCCCGGCAAACAGGTTGAAGAACCCGTCCTCGGGTCCGAAGACCACGGACGGGCGCATGATCACCGCGTCGGGATACGCGCCCCGCACCGCGGCCTCACCGGCCGCCTTCGAACGGGAATATTCCGAGGGCGCGTTGGCTGCCGCACCGATGGCGGACACGTGCACAAAGGACTCAACCTTCGCGCCTGCCGCCGCGATCGCGATGGCGGCCGGCGCATCGACATGCACGGATTTGAATGTCTGACGGCCGCGTTCGGCCAGAATCCCGACAAGATTGATCACCCCGTCCACACCATCGACGGCGCGCGCGACGGCAGCGGCGTCGGTCACGTCGCAGGCAAAGGGCGTGACCTGGCCGACTTGGCCGAGTGTCCGCAGATGCTTGGCGGCCTCAGGATCACGCACGGCGACCTGCACGATCAGATCGCGATCTGCCAGCCGTTCCACCACGTAGCGGCCGAGAAATCCCGACCCGCCAAATACCGTCACCCGACGTAACGCCATCTCTTCACTCCACTGATGCACCGCATTCGCGGACTCAACCGGTGTATAGCGCCGGGCCGTGCATTCTGCCAAGCTCAGTTGACAGGCGCCACATCGAGGGTTAGCAACCGCCCGCTCGGCGCCAAGCAGCGCCCCATCAACACCGGGACTTCATCGTGGATATTGAGCTTCACCAAAACGACCTGCCCGACGGCATCGATCTGGGCGACGTGATCGCCGTTGATACCGAGACGATGGGGCTCAATTCGCTGCGCGACCGGTTGTGCCTGGTGCAACTGTCGGCGGGCGACGGGGTCGCACATCTGGTGCAGTTTCCGGCCAACGCGGGCGATGCCTATGACGCGCCAAACCTGAAGGCGCTTCTCGCCGACCGCAATCGCCTGAAACTTTATCATTTCGCGCGCTTCGATCTCGCCGCCATCAGCCAGTATCTCGGCGTCGACGCCAGCCCGGTCTACTGCACGCGCACCGCATCCCGGCTGGTCCGCACATACACTGACCGGCACGGGCTCAAGGATCTGTGCCGCGAATTGCTTGGCGTCGAGATCTCGAAGCAGCAGCAATCCTCGGACTGGGGCGCGGATGATCTCAGCCGCGAGCAGCTCGAATATGCCGCAAACGACGTGTTCTTCCTGCACGAACTCAAGATTCGTCTGGATGCGATGCTCGAACGCCACGATCGCGTGCACCTCGCGCAGTCCTGCTTCGATTTCCTGCCCGCGCGCGCCGCGCTGGACCTGGCCGGCTGGCCGGAAATCGACGTGCTTGCGCACAATTAGCGGGTCGCATCGTCTGATCGGTCGGATTCCGGTGGCGGATTTGACGATTCATAACGTACAACTCATACTGCAACCGATTGATTCACGGGGATTTCTTGCGTGTCACGTGGATCGGTTCACCGTCTGAAAAGATCCGATTGACCCAACCGTGACCGGGACCGCCAAAACCAATCCGAAACGAGCTGATGCGTCGCGCGACATCGACGCCGCGCAGCGCGTTTTCCGGCTCGAAGCCGATGCATTGCGCGCGATGGGCGAATCGCTGGACGAAAACTTCGTCGCGGCCGTCGACCTCGTCGATCGCGCCGCCGGTCGCACTGTCGTCACCGGGATGGGCAAAAGCGGCCATATCGCCCGCAAGATTTCGTCGACACTGTCGAGCACGGGCACGCCGTCATTCTATGTGCATCCGGGCGAGGCCAGCCATGGTGATCTCGGCATGATCTCCCACGACGACGTGGTGATCGCGCTATCCAATTCCGGCGAGACGCCGGAGCTGAGCGACGTGATCAACTATTGCCGCCGCTTCAATGTTCCGCTTATTGCGATCACCGGTCGCGCCGGCTCGTCCCTGGCGGACAATGCGGATTGCACCTTGCTCCTGCCCGCAATCGCAGAGGCCTGCCCGATGGGCCTGGCGCCCACCACATCGACCACGGCGATGCTGGCGATTGGCGACGCGCTCGCCATCGCGCTGCTCGACCGGCGCGGGTTCACAGCCGAAGATTTCCAGGTCCTGCATCCGGGCGGCCAACTGGGCCAGAGCCTGATGCGGGTCGCTGACTTGATGCACAGCGAAGAGTCCTTGCCGCTGCTCGATGCGAACGCGACCGTTGGCGACGCCATTCTGGAGATGACCAACAAGGGATTCGGGTGCGCCGGCGTGATCGACGATCAGGGCCAGCTGACGGGCATCATCACGGACGGCGATCTGCGCCGTCATATGTCGGACACATTGCTGCAGCTAACATGCGGGCACGTCATGACAGCGGACCCCAAAACCATTCGCGCACAGGCGCTGGCTTCCGAGGCACTCGGCCTGATGAACGCGAGCCAGATCACCAGCCTCTTCGTCGCCGAAGACCGGCACCCGGTGGGCATCATCCACATTCATGACTGCCTGCACGCAGGCATCGCCTGAACGCGGCATGAGCGACGCGGGAAACACGGCCCCACAAACCGAAACACCCGGCGAAACACGCCGGCAACGCCGATCGCGTCTGGGGTCGATTCCACGGCGGCGGCGCAGCGGGTTCGGCCGTTCGCGCATCGTCTCAACGATGAAATATGTGTTGCCGGTCGTCGCCTTCGCGTTGCTGGTTCTGGTCGCCGTCTGGCCGCGCCTGTCGCCGGACGAAGACCGCTTCCGGATCGACCTCGAAGCCGTTGGACCGGCCGGGGGTGCCAAGCCGCAGGTGCTCAATCCACGCCTCCAGGGAATCGATTCCGCCGCCCGCCCGTTTCAGGTCACCGCGGACTTTGGTGCCCGCAGTAAAGCCCAGGATGGCGGCGAAATATACGATCTGACCAACCCGACGGCCGACATCGTCCTCGCAGATGGATCATGGGTGGCACTCACCGCAAACGACGGACGTTTTGAGGCCGAGACCAACATGCTTCACCTCGCCGGCGACGTGAACCTGTTTCATGATGAGGGCTATGAGTTCAAGACAACCACCGCCCAGGTCGATCTGGTGACGAGCGCGGCTTCGGGCGACGATCCGGTCAAGGGTCAGGGCCCGTTCGGGATCCTCGACGCCGAGGGATTCCGGGTTCTCGATTCGGGCGATCGGGTGTTGTTTCTCGGTCCCGCACGGCTGACCGTCTTCGAGGGAGCAACCCCGCCCCAATGATCCGGACACCGCATATACTGACCCTGATCGCCCTGTTGTGGTTCGCCCTGCCCGCAACCGTCAATGCCCAGTCGCTCGGCTTCAGCCGGGGTGGCGACGGCCCAATCCAGATCGAGGCCGATGATGGGATCGAGTGGCAGCGGGCCAATCAACTCTATGTCGCGCGCGGGAACGCGCGCGCGCGCCAGGGATCGGTGACAGTAGAAGGCGATGAGCTGATCGCGTTCTACCGACCCAATGCCGCAGGCGAGAACGAGATTTACCGCATCGATGCCAACGGCAATGTGCGGATCATCTCGGAGAATGAAGTCGCCCAATCGGACAAGGCCGTCTACGACATCGACGAGGGCGTGCTGGTCATGACCGGCGACAATATCCAGCTCGATACCGCAGAAGACACGATCACCGCGCGTGACAGCCTGGAATATTACGAGACCAAGCAGTATGCCATCGCGCGGGGCGACGCGCTGGCCGTCCGCGGCGACCGCAGGGTGCGCGCCGATGTGCTGACCGCACATTTCGGCGATGGCATTCAACAAGCCACCATGAAACGGATCGATGCCCTGGGCAATGTGCTGGTCTCCACCCCGACCGATATCGTGCGTGCGGAGAAGGGTGACTACAATCCCGCGAGCGGCATCGCCACGGTGACGGGCAGTGTCAAAATCACGCGCGGCGACACCCAATTGAACGGTGAGCGCGCAGAGGTTAATTTGGAATCTGGTGAGAGCCGCCTTCTCTCCTCGCCGTCCGGCGAGCGGGTGCGCGGGCTGTTCCTCCCCAAGGCCAAAACCGGCAGCAACCCGTCCACATCCAACCCTGGATCGACTGGAAACCAATGACGGACCAAACAACCTCCAGCGTACTCGGTGCCGATGGAAAGCCGCGGCTGGTCAGCAGCAACGAAGGTCTGGTCGTCCGGAATATCGGCAAACGGTTTCGCAGGCGCCCGGTGATCCGGGATGTATCACTGGTCGTGCGACAGGGTGAGGCGGTGGGTCTGTTGGGTTCCAACGGCGCCGGAAAGACGACCTGCTTCTACATCATCACCGGCCTTCTCGCGTCCGATTCAGGCTCCATCTCGCTCGACGGGCACAACATCACTGACTTGCCAATGTATCGGCGCGCGCGCCTCGGCGTTGGCTATCTGCCCCAGGAAGCGTCGATCTTCCGGGGCCTGTCGGTCGAGCAGAACATCCGCTCCGTGCTCGAGGTGATCGAACCAGAGCGCGACCGGCGCGAGGCCATGCTGGATGACCTGCTGGCCGAATTCTCAATCAGCCATTTGCGTCGAACCCCGGCGCTGGCCCTGTCGGGCGGTGAGCGGCGACGCGTTGAAATTGCCCGCGCGCTGGCAAGCCAGCCACACTTCATCCTGCTCGATGAACCACTCGCCGGCATCGATCCCATCGCCGTGGCAGACATCCGCGACCTTGTGAGTCACCTCAAGGATCGCGGTATCGGCGTATTGATCACCGATCATAATGTGCGTGAGACCTTGGATATCGTCGATCGGGCATATATCTTGCACGAGGGCACCGTCCTAATGAGCGGTGCACCGTCCGAAATCGTATCCCATGCCGATGTAAGACGTGTTTACCTTGGCGAAAGATTCAGTCTGTAGAAGACGTTAACCATGGCTCTGACAACGCGTCTCGACGTCCGACAGACACAGGCGCCGGTCATGACGCCGCAGTTGCAGCAGGCGATCAAGCTGCTGCAACTGTCAAATCTTGAACTGGCGGCCTTCGTAGAATCAGAACTTGAGGAGAATCCGCTCCTCGAGCGCGAAGATGCGGTCATTGAGGATGAGAGCGCTCCCGCCGAAACCCTTACCAACACCGGCGACGACGGCGATGCCGTCACCCTGACCAGCCGCGAGGGCCTGGGGTCGGACGAAACTCCCCTCGATACCGATTACACGAATGTCCTGCAGGACGACCCCTTCCGGTCGGCCGGCGGTGGCGCGCCCGCGCCGCGCGGCGACAGCGACATGCTGCCCGGAATCGACCAGACGATGGCCAGCGAAGTGACCCTCCGCGAATATCTGACAGACCAACTCGATCTGTCGATCGCGGATCCGACGGACCGGCTGATCGGTCGCGCATTGATTGATTCACTCGACGACCGCGGCTTCCTGACGGTCTCCGTCGAGGAGATGGCCGAACAGTTGGGTTGCGAAATCTCCCTCGTCGAGCGCGTGCTCGACATTCTTCGCGCGTTCGAGCCGACCGGTGTTTTCGCGCGTGACCTGATCGAATGCTTTGCCCTGCAGCTGGCCGAACGCGATCGCCTCGACCCCGCGATGCAGGCCATGCTCAACAATCTCGATTTTCTGACCAAGCATGACTTGCCGGGCCTACGCCGCGCGTGTGGCGTGGACGAGGAAGACCTCATGGATATGCTGGCGGAGCTGAAGACGCTGGACCCGAGGCCGGCGGCGGAATTCGAGAACACCAACACCGAGTACATAACTGCAGACGTATTGATGCGCGCCAAGCAGGGCGGCGGTTGGGAAATCGAGCTCAACAACGACACCCTGCCACGGGTGCTGGTGAACCGGGCCTACTATGCCGAGATCACCAGCGTGACGCGCGAGAAGGATGACAAGGAATTCGTGCAGGAACGTTTCCAGGCCGCCAACTGGCTCGTGCGGGCGCTGGACCAGCGGGCGCGCACCATCGTGAAGGTGGCCGCCGAGATCATTCGCCAGCAGGACGCATTTTTTCGCCTCGGCGTGGCACATCTGAAGCCCCTGATCCTGGCCGATATCGCCGAAGCCGTGAGCTTGCACGAAAGCACCATCAGCCGGGTCACGACCAACAAATACATGGCCACCCCGCGCGGGCTGTTCGAACTCAAATATTTCTTCACGACGGCAATCAGAAGCACCACCGACGGCGAATCCCACTCGGCCGAATCAGTGCGCCACAAGATCAAACTGCTGATCGACAACGAAACCGCCAAATCAATCCTGTCAGATGACAAGATCGTGGACATGCTGCGCGTCGACGGTGTGGAAATAGCCCGCCGAACCGTTGCCAAGTACCGGGATTCGCTCAAGATTCCGTCTTCCGTGGAACGCCGTCGCATGAAACGCGCCGCTGGCTGATTACCCTTTACTTCCAAACCGTTACTTGAAATTTTGCCACCCCCGCCCATCTCGGGAAAAGGGCGGCAGACCGTATTGACACCCATCCGGTGCCTGACTAAGTTCCGCGCCGCGCACCGAGACCGCACAACGAACGGTCGGTACAAACAAAAAAAGCGACGTGCAGCGTTGCAATCCGCATTGATACGGATCACCCGCACAACGGGAAACGAAGAGTTGAATACCGTGGCCACTGCGGGGCGGCCCGTTGCAGTTCATTTTTGCAGTTCATTTTCGCAGATCATTTTCAACGACAGACGGCGTACCAAACAGTGCAAATAAATGTGACAGGACAGCAGATCGACGTGGGCGACGCATTGCGTGGCCATATCGAGGATGCGATCGAAGGCACGACGGAGAAGTATTTCGCCGATGCCATCGAGGCGAGCGTCGTGCTGTCGCACGAAGGCCATCGGATCCGCGCCAGCATCAACATGCATGTTGGCCGCGGCATCAATGTGCGGGCGCATGAAGAAGCCGACGACCCGTATGCGGCCTTCGACGTCGCACTGGCACATCTGGCCAAGCGACTGCGGCGGCACAAACGGCGGCTGCGCGACCATCACCAGGGTCGCGAAACCATCAGCACACCGACCATGCCCGAATATGTCATCGCCGCCTATGCCGGCGACGAGGACGTATCAGAAGAGGTCCAGACCGACGACAATCCGGTCATCATCGCCGAGAACCAGACGTCGGTCGAAAGCCTGACGGTCTCCGAGGCCGTCATGCGCATGGATCTGGCAGACGGCCACGCGCTGGTCTTCCGCAACGCCAAACATGGCGGCATGAGCGTGGTTTTCCGCCGTGCGGATGGCAATGTCGGCTGGATCGATACGCCGGACACCTCGGAAGACGGGGCCTAGCGGATACGCAATGAACATCGAAGATATCCTCGAGCCGGGCAGCGTCATTGCGAACCTGCATGCAACCAGCAAGAAGCAGGTGCTGCAGGAACTGTCGAAGGCCGCCGGCGCGATACTAAAGACCGACGCGCGCCAGGTTTTCGATATCCTGGTCGAACGCGAGCGGCTGGGCTCGACCGGTGTTGGTTCCGGCCTGGCGATCCCCCATGGCAAACTGCCGGGGCTCGGCCATCTACAGGGCGTGTTCGCACGTCTCGAGAAGCCTGTGGACTTCGATTCAATCGACGATGAACCGGTCGATCTTGTGTTTCTGCTGCTCGCCCCGGAAGGCGCCGGCGCCGATCACCTGAAGGCGCTCGCGCGGGTCTCGCGGATCATGCGCGACCGGACCTTCTGCGATAAGCTGCGCGGCTCCGACAGCCCGGATGCGATCTATGCGTTGCTGATCGAGACAGGTCTTGTGGCCAGCGAGACCTTTCGCGCCGCCAGCTAGCGACCCCCGCCGTCAGTGAACGCTGACGGGTTCCATATCATGCTGTATGACCGCCGCGAACGCGACATCGCGTTCGGCCATTGTGCCCATTTCAATGCCGTCGGCATTGTGGATGGCATAGACGGTGCGTCCATCGATCACGGCAGGGCGCACATAGGCGACACGGTCGACACCTAGTGCTGCAAACTGGTCGGGACTGAGATTCTCAAAACGCATATTCATGACGCCTGTCCTTTCGTCTCCATGTCGAGCGCGGGCGAACCGTCGCCCTCGATCTCGATCTTGCGCACATTTCTCTCGGGCCGCGGCAGCGACACGTCGATATGCAGCAATCCATTGTCGAGCGAGGCCGATGTCACCTCGACACCATCCGCAAGCACGAAACTACGCTGAAACATGCGCGTCGCGATCCCGCGATGCAGATACTCGCGCGTATCCTGCTCGGCCTGGCGGCCGCGCACGGTGAGTTGGCTGTCTTCGAGCTCGATATCCAGATCGTCGCGCGCGAATCCGGCCACCGCGAGGGTGATCCGCAGCCGGTTCTCGCCGGTACGTTCGATATTGTAGGGGGGATAACCGTCCGAAGAGGCCTTGGAGATGCGCTCCAGGGTGCGTTCGAATTCGTCGAACCCGAGCAGAAGCGGGCTGTTGAGTGGGGACATACGTGACATTGCCGTCACTCCTCCTTTTGAGCGAGTTCCGGGCCGCGACACCTCCCTGCCTTGCGGCAAAGTCGAAATCACGGTCCATGGGGCCCGATACCGGCACCCCGGGTTTCAATCGCCATGCGCTCCTATGAGCCTCACAGCGTAGCCATTAAATGGTTTCGAAACGGCAAATTTCAAGGCACGTATATGTCACGGGAACTCGCACGATGGACGCCCGGACGGGGCTCCGAACGCGGGATGACGCCGGATTTCATCAGGGTCAGGAACACCAGCGCGTCGCGATCGCCTGATTCTGCGAGCCGGCGAAGCTGATCCCAGCCGGCCCGGGTCCGGTCATGGCGAAATTCGGCCGCGGGTGGCGGCTTCCAATTGACGACAGTTCGCGGGCTCTGGTCCCAGGCCCGAGTTGGGATGCCGGCGGGCGTCGCGAGGCCCGGTTGCCCTAGCCAATCCGGTTCCACGCTTGCCACATCCGGCATCCCAGACCCTGCAGACGGCGCGCGTATGGGTGCTCCTTCGGTCAAGGCGAGCGTCGCGACAAACGCCACGACAGGCAAACCGCCTATGACACTTGCAAGCATCGTTAATCCGCGCAAACCGTCTCTCCTCCCTGACAGGGCTGATTGAAGGCTGACGGCGCAACGGGGCTGGCGGGTGGCCGGAATAGGGCCATTTCATGCCGATCACGACGCGGCGGGCGGGTGCAACTGTTCAGCTACCCCGGGAAGGCGGCCTCGGGCAGCCCGACTACCCCGGGAAGGCGGCCTCGGGCAGCCCGGCCACCCCGGCATCGACGGCAAACAGCGCGCCCGCCAGGGGCTCGCGCGCCAACGCCTCCGGGCTGAGCATAATCTTGGCGGTGGTGACATACAGCGTCGCCAGGTCGGACCCGCCGAACATGGGACAGGTGACGCGGCTGACCGGCAGCGCGATCATCCGGTCCACATCGCCATCCGGCGTCAGCCGGGTCACACGGCTCGCGCCAAACTCGGCCACCCAGACCCCGCCCTCGGCATCGACGATGGCACCATCGGGGGTGCCGCGCCCGTCTTCTTCGGGGAAGGTCGCGAACACGCGCTCATGCGCAATGTCACCGGTCGCCGGGTCGTAGTCCCAGGCACGCATGATCCGCGTCGGGGAGTTCGCCGCATACATGGTCTTGCCATCGGGCGACCAGCACAACCCGTTGGAGACGAGAATACCGTCGATCATCCGGTGCATCGTCCCGTCCACATCGAGGCGGTGGAACGCGCCGACGGGCTCGCGCTCGAAATAGGTCTCGGGTGGACCATCGGGGTCGTGCATCGATCCGGCCCAGAAGCGCCCCTGGCGATCGGCGCGGCCGTCGTTCAGCCGGTTCAGAGGCCGGCCGGGTTCCGGGTCGCCGATCCAGTCCGTGCCGACAGGTTTCCCCGGCGCGCCGACATCGAGGAACGCGAACCCGCCGCGCAGCGCGCCGACCAGGCCGCCATCCTTCCGCAGCACGATCGAGCCCGTCTCCTGTGGCAGCGGCCAGCTGTCGTTAACACCCGTGGCGGGATCGTAGCGGTACAGCGCCGGCGCCTTGATATCGAGCCACCAGAGCACGCCCTCGTCGGGTGACCAGACCGGGCTTTCGCCGAGGATAGCCCCGGCCTCGACCACGTGCAAAATGTGTGCGTCTTCCATGCCCCGCCCGCCTTTCGGTGTCTTTCAACCACCCGCAAAGGATGTCACGATACACCCATAAGGCCGGGCGGCAATCGCACACGGCCAGACACATTCGGGGGAGACAAGCGCATGATCGTCGACGCGCGCACTTACACTGTCAGTCCGGGCCAGATGCCCGCCTATCTCAAGCATGTCGAGGAGAATGGCTACCCGCTGCAGAAAAAGCACGGCTACGAGCTGGCCGGGTACTTCACGGTCGAGACCGGCGAACTCAACAAGGCGGTCCACTACTGGAAGTACGAGAGTGCAGCCGCCCGCCAGGAGATACGCGCCTCACTCGCCGCCGACCCTGAATGGGCCGAGTACCTCAAAGTCGGCCGGGCCATGCTCACCCACCAGGAAAACCGGCTGTTGACCGCGACCGACGTGGTCGAGCCGTTTGCCTTCATGGGCAACGGCAGCCCCAAGGGCTTCGTCGATGAACGCACCTACTCGATCACCTACGCCCAGGTGCCGAATTATGTCGAGGTCACCAAGGCGCTGGCATCGCCGATCATCAAGGATGCCGGCTGGCAACTGCTCGGCTATTTCTCGTCGGTCACCGGACGGATCAGCCAGGTCGTCCATCTTTGGTACTGGGACAGCCACGCCCAGCGCGAGGAATTGCAGGCCAAGGCCACGGCTGACCCGCGCTGGCCGATCTACCAGGCCGGCAACGGACACCGGGTGATCGATCAGCACAACCGGTACCTGTTGCCGACCTCCTTCTCGCCGATCAAATAGTCACAGCCTATCGCCCGCATGGCCGAAAACTCTCAACGCTCGCGGCGCCCCGTCGACGCCGCAACCATGGTCGTCTGGCGCCGTAGGCGCGGGACCGTCGAGGTCCTGATGGGGCGGCGGCACCGCAACCATGTCTTCATGCCCCACGCCTATGTGTTTCCCGGCGGGCGGGTGGAGACCAGTGACGGCAGGCTGAAACCCGAGAGCGACCTGCCGCCGGACGTGCAGGCGCGCCTCGAGCGCGCCGCCGCCAACCCGACCCGCGCGCGCGCCATCGCGGCGGGCGCGGTACGCGAGACCTGGGAGGAGACCGGGCTGCTGATCGGCATCCTGGACGGGGAAGTTCTACGGCCCAACCTCAGCGGGCTCGACTACTTCTTCCGGGCGATCACCCCGCCGGGCCGAACCCGGCGCTTCGACGCGCGCTTCTTCCTGGTCGAGGCCACCGGCGCGACGGGCAAGCTCGCGGGCGACGGCGAGCTGCTCGATCTGGCATTCCGGACCTTCGATGAATCACGCCTGCTCGACGTGGCGGGCATCACCCGGATCGCCATGGCCGAAGCCGAGCGCCACATCAACAACCCGCCCGAACCCGACCCCGACCGACCGGTCCCGCTCTCGCGCTTCCTGCGGGGTCAGTACTTCATCACGCCGGAATAGCGGCTAGCCGTTCACCAACCGAAACACATCCCCGTCGGCCTTCACACGCTCCGTCTCCACCATGTGGATCAGGTGGGCCAGAACCGACCGCGCGGCGGCGGGGTAGAGCTTCGGGTCCACGTCGGCATACATGCGCGGCACCATCTCGGCGATGGTCGCCGGTCCCGCTGCAAGCTCGGCCAGGATCTGGTCTTCGCGCTCGTGGCGGTGGGCGAGCAACGCGGCCACATAGGGTTTGGGATCGTCGATCGGCCCGCCATGGGTCGGGAAATAACGAGCGGATTCATGCCGCCCCACCTTCTCCAGCGAGGCCATATAGGCCTGCATGTCGCCATCCGGCGGCGAGACGATGGAGGTCGACCAGCCCATCACATGATCGCCGCACAGGAGCGTGGATTCCTCCTGCAGCGCGAAGCACAGATGGTTCGAGCAGTGGCCCGGCGTGTGCACCGCCTCGACCGACCAGCCCTTGCCGGTGACCACGTCGCCGTCGCCGACCACATGGTCGGGCGCGAAGTCATAATCCGCACCACCCTCGCTCGCGCCGTCCTCGGGCCGGGTGCCGTGAGGGCCATAGGCAAACGTCGGCGCGCCTGTGGCGGCCTGAACCGCCTTCACCGCGGGGGAATGATCGGTGTGGGTGTGGGTGACCAGAATATGGCTCACCGTCTCCCCCCGGATCGCATCGAGCAACGCATCCACATGCTCGGCCAGGTCCGGGCCCGGGTCGACAATCGCCACCTGCCCGTGGCCGACGATATAGGTGCCGGTGCCGTGAAAGGTAAACGCGCTGGGGTTGTTGGCGATCACCCGTCGCAGCAGCGGCGTGAGTGCGTCCACCCGGCCATATTCGAAGTCGAGCTCGCGGTTGTAGGGGATCTTCGTGGCCACGCGGCTAGCTCTCTTTCCGGCCGATGGCGCCGGCGGCCTTCAACGCCGCGATGTCGTCGGCCGGCAGGCCCCAGGCGGCGAGTGCGCTCTCGGTATGTTCACCGGGAACCGAAGGCGGCGAATGGATCCGCCCCGGCGTACGCGAGAATTTCGGCGCCGGGCCCGGCTGGGTGATGCCGGCCACCTCGACGAAGTTGCCGCGCGCCTCGTTATGGGGATGGGTGTGGGCCTCGGTCATGGACATGACCGGCGCGAAACACACGTCCGTGCCTTCCATGATCTCGACCCACGCGTCGCGGGTCTTGGCCGCGATCACCTCGGCGAACCGCGCCCTGAGCTCGGGCCAGCGCGACCGGTCCATCTGATCGGGCAGGTCCGCGTCGGCGAGGCCGAGCTTATCGAGCAACAATGCGTAGAACTTCTTCTCGATCGAGCCGATGGAGATGAACTTGCCGTCGGCGCATTCGTAGGTGTCGTAGAACGGCGCGCCGCCATCGAGGATGTTGGATGCGCGCTCGTCGGTGAAATAACCCGACGCGTGCAGCCCGATGACGGGAATCATCAGGCTGGCCGCGCCATCGACCATGCCCACATCGACCACCTGGCCCTTGCCGCTGCTGCGCGCTTCGTAGACCGCCGCCATGACGCCGAAGGCCAGATACAGCGCGCCGCCGCCATAGTCGCCGATCAGGTTCAGCGGCGGGGTCGGCTTGTCGGCGGGTCCGATCGCATGCAGCGCGCCGGTCAGGGAGATGTAGTTGATGTCGTGGCCGGCCGCCTTGGCCAGCGTGCCGGTGCCGCCGAACCCGGTCATCCGCGCATAGACCAGCTTGGGATTGCGGGCCATGCAGTCGTCGGGGCCGAGACCGAGCTTCTCGGTCACGCCGGGGCGATAGGGCTCGATCAGCACGTCGGCGTTCTCGATCAGGCGCAGCACCGTCTCGACGCCGTCGGGGTTCTTCAGGTCCACCGCCACCGACGGCCGGGACCGGGTCGCCAGATCGAACTCCGCGCCACGCGGCACGCCGAGGCCCGCATCCGCCGGCCGGTCGATCTTGATGATGTCGGCGCCCAGATCGGCGAGCAGCATGGCCGCGAACGGGCCGGGCCCGATCCCCGCCAGTTCCACGACCTTGAGCCCGACCAGCGGGCCCGAACGTGGAGTGGCGGCAGCGGTCATTTGACCTTGTGCAGTCGTATCGGACATGGTTTCTCTCCCTCGAATGGCGTTACCCTGCGGGGTAAGACAGTCGAGTGCAATGGTCAACACGCCCCGCAACACACCCCAGCCGAAACGCGACAATTCATGACCGATAAACCCGCCGCACCCCGCTCCTTCGCGGCGCTGCGCCATCCCGGCGCACGGGCATATCTCATCGGCACGGCGCTCGCCATGAACGCCGACGCGGTCGAGCATGTGATCAGCTATCTGATCATCTGGGAGAAGTTCCAGTCGCCGACCCTGGGCGGCTTTGCCGTCGTCGCCCACTGGCTGCCGTTCCTGTTTTTCTCGATCCACGCCGGCGCGCTGGCCGACCGGTTCGACCCGCGCCGGGTGATCCAGGCGGCCATGCTCCTGTTCATGGCGGTCTCGGCCGCCTGGGGCCTGCTGTTCATGACCGACAGCCTGCAGATGTGGCACGCGGTCATCCTGCTGATTGTGCATGGGCTGGCGGGCGCGCTCTGGGCGCCGGCGTCCCAGCTTCTGATCCACGACATCGTCGGGCGCGAGCAGCTCCAGTCGGGAGTGCGCCTGCTGGCCACCTCGCGCACCCTGGGCATCGTGCTCGGCCCCGCCGTTGGCGCCGGGCTGCTGCTCCTCGTCGGGCCGGTCTGGGGCATCTTCATCAACATCCTGATCTATGTGCCCCTCACATGGTGGTTGATCGGTGCGCCCTACGGGCCGGCGTTCCGCACGGGCGCGGAAGCCGCAGCGGCGACCAGCCGCCGCGCCATCAAGGGCTTCTCCGACATCTTCTCGACGATGCGCACGGTCGCAAGCGACCCGGTCATCATGCCTTTGACCCTGGTGGTCGGCGTCGCGGCGATGCTGGTCGGCAACGCCCACCATCCGCAGATGCCGGAGTTCGCACTGGATCTCGGCAGCAATGGCAGCGGACTGCTCTATTCTGCACTGCTCACGGCGAACGCGGCCGGGGCGCTGGCCGCCGGGCTGATTCTCGAGACCCGCTCCCTGCTGCCCGCGCGCCGGGGCACGGTGTTCATCCTCGTCGTCCTGTGGTGCCTCGCCATGGCAGGATTTGCGCTGACGTCGGACATCCGGGTGGCGATGCTCCTGCTGTTCGCCGCCGGGTTCCTTGACCTGTCCTACAATTCGATGGCCCAGACACTGGTGCAACTCAATGCCGCGCCGGAAATCCGCGGCCGGGTCGTCGGGCTCTACGTGATGGCGGCCTTCGGCCTGCGGGCGGTCTCTGGAGTGACAGTAGGCATGGCCGGCAGCCTGATCGGCATCCACATGTCCCTGGCACTCAGCGCCGGGGTCGTGCTGTTCGTTGTGACGGGCCTGATCAGCCGCACCTATCTGCTGGCGCCGAACCCGGCACCCTGAATGCTCCTTCACGTCGCATGGACCGCGTCCAGCGGTGCGAAGGGCCTCATTCACGGACCTGTGAATGCAACATAAAGGGCGTTTCTACAGCCATTGCCATGTGGTAGTTACGTACCATCAAGATATTCAAATTTCCGGCGTGCCTGCCGCATGCACGGAATCGTTGGTTTTTGGGGGCTTACAGGGGTATTCGCAACGCAGGCATCGCCCTGATTGCATTGGGCGTTCTCGGGGCTTCCCCTGCATTCGCTTCACCGGAATCGGACGAGCTGTCACGTGACGGGCTGCGCCAGCTCAGCGCCGGCGACTCAAAGGCGGCCGTCGCAAGCTTCGTCAACGCGACGAAAGCCGACCCCGATGATGGCCGGGCCTATTTTTATCTCGGCGTCGGGCTCAACCGGATCGGCAATCCTCACAACGCGCTGATCGCATTCCGGCGCGCGATCGCCCTGAAGGCGATCCACAAGGATCTGGGCTTCGAGGCCGGCTGGGCCGCGCTTGAGGCGGGCGACTTTGGCGCCGCGGCGATCATGCTGGGCGGGCATCTCGAATTGAACCGCGAGCATGCCAAGACCCACGAACTGTTGGGCCGCACCTACTGGCGACTGGGACAGTATGACCGTGCGGAATCCCTGTTGCGCAAGGCCATTGAACTCGACCCGGCGCTCGAATCCACAGCGCTGCCGGTTCTTGCGACGATCGAGCTGGCACGCGGCAACAAACAGGGCGCCGGCGAGGCGCTGGCGGGTATTTTGAACAAGCCTGTCGATGATCCGGTCCGGAAAAACCTGATCGAGTCTCTCGAGCCGACCGAAGAAGAAGCAGCTGCGGCTGCCAAACCATGGACGGTGTTTGGCTCGACGGCACTCGGACGCAACAGCAACGTCATCGCGCTCAGCGATCAGATCGTGCAGCCGACCGACATCACAGGCAAGCATTCGCGTTACGTCGATATCAATGCCGGCGGCCAGTACCGCTTGGCCGTCGATGTGGACAAGGCGATCACCGCAGGCGGCACCCTGAGCCACCGTAATTATCGCGACCTCAGGGGCAAGGACACACACGCAGCGAACCTGTTCGCGCGTTATGATCAGGCCATCAACAACAATTTCCTGACGTCGGTCACAGGGTCGTTCAGCCACACGCAGGTCGATGGCGACAAGTTCCAGACAACGGCCGGAATCAGCCCGTCACTGCGCTATCGGATCAACAACCGCGTGCGCCTCGACGCCGTCTATAGCGCCACCAAGATCAACCTGCCTGACCCGACGACCACGCCGGCGATACTCGACCGTAATTCGACCCTGCAGAACTTTGGCGGCTCAATCACCATTGGGTTTCCCGACATCAAAACAGACGTCAGTTTCGGTGGCGCTTATCTGCTGAACAGCGCCGTCGGCACCGATTACGACTATCGGGGCCGTCGCCTGAATTTGGCGGCACAGACCCAGTTGCCATGGGACGTGGTCGGCGGCGTCGGCATGACCCGCACCACCTATACCTACAAAAACCTGAACAGCCTCGCCAACACGACACCGGCAGGGGTAACGGCATTCGGGTTCAGCCGAGACGATACGATCACCAGCTACACGGCCACTCTGACGCGCCCGATCAACGAAAACCTCTCGGCCTATACCCGATTCACCAGAACCAACGCCGACTCGAATCTGGCCGTCTTTACCTACGATCAGAAAGACTTCCTGATCGGCATCACGGCACGCTTTTAATCCGGAGACGAACCCATGTTTCTGCACCACAAATTCCTGAAATACGGCAAGCCCCTGGCCGCCGCCGCGCCCATCGTATTGGCGCTGACCGGACTGCCATCTCCGGCCCATGCCTGCACGGGAAATGCCGACGACCCGGAGCATTGCATCAACAACAACCAGGCCATCAACGGCTTCACCGAGTTCTACGACAGCAACCTCGCAGGGCTGCCTGGGGCCTCGGGGGTGCCGGGCGACCGGGCGCCGGGCGACGATCTGGGTGGGTTTCTCGAAGCCTTTGTGGGCCTGGGCGGTACACCGACTGTTGGTGAGCCAGGTGGACGCGTCAGGTTCGGCGGTTCTGGCAGGTTCGGCTTGGTCTACGATGACGGTTTTCCGGATGCCGATTTTAATTTCGACTTACAAGGTACCGCCGACAACGGGCTGACATTCTCCGGCACCACCGACAACGGGCTGACATTCCGCTCGCGCATTAGAATCGACATCGACGAGGGGGAGACCGACGGCGGGGTCGATTTCGGTGGGCGCATTCGCCTCCGATCTGACGAGGGCGGCACGGAGGCCGCCGACATCGATTCCGGCGAACTCAATTTCAACGCGGATGGCGTCGCCGACAACGGCCTCAGATTCACGTCCGAGATTCGATTTTCGGGCGGCGGCATCAACGGCACAGTCGAGGAATACAACACGTTCATCAGCGGTTCGTTCGGGTCCATCCGGATCGGTGCGGAGGAAGATACGGGCACCCGTGGATTCTCCCTGGGTGCCCCGGATAGTTTCGCGCCGGGTGGCGTCTTTCGCCCGCAGATCACGCTGGACAACGGGCTCACCATTGGTGTCGATGTCGACTCCGGACGCGGCGCCGCGGTTGGGATCCCCGAAGGCGGCGACGAACCCAGAATAACGTACTTCAACCCGCGCTTCGCAGGCTTCAATATCGGCGTGAATTACGACCGGGTAGACACCGGTGAAAGCAACTTGGACCCGACCACCCCCCGCGACACGAATGGGGTCCGTGAATTCAACATTCGCCGTGGGGCATCCGGCGGCTTCGGCGACCTTAGAGTGGGGCTGTCAGAACGCTGGGGCGTGGACAGCGCGGCCACGAACTTCGCCGTGGGCCAGGCGAGCGTCGCGGGCTATGGAGAAATCGAAGGCATTGGCATCAAGAACTTCGGCTATGTGCCTCTCGAGGAATTCAACATCCATGTTGATTACAACCTCGATGGCAGCATCACGACGACCGACACCACCACCGGGGAAAGCTTAAGCGGCACAACGAGCGGAGGAGCACCGTCACCGGCACCTGTCGCCCCGCCGCCGGTAACCGGCACCCAGGTCGGCACAATGGATTTTGCAAACCAGGGACAACGCTCCGAGGTCAATCTCATCCGCACCGAAGACGGCAAGACACATGCCGTCGATGCAGAGACGGGTCATGATTTCGGAACCGTCCATGAAAGCCGGTCGGGGTTCGGCTGGAGCTTCGACAATACGCCGATCCCGGCGCCTGCGCCGGCGACACCGGCAACCGCCTCAAACGCTCCGAGCGGCACAACTGGCGGAAATACGCCGTCGCCGTCACCGGCACCCGTCGCACCGCCGCCGGTAACGGGTACCGAGGTCGGCACGATGAGCTTTGCAAACCAGGGGCAACGCTCCGAGGTCAACCTCATCCGTACCGAAGACGGCAAGACCCATGCCGTCGACGCCGAGACGGGCCACGACTTCGGGACCGTGCACGAAAGCCGGTCGGGCTTCGGCTGGAGCTTCGACAATCCGCCTGTCCCGGCGCCTGCGCCAGCAACAGCGGCTGTTGTCGACCCGATCGCC
Organism: Rhodospirillaceae bacterium; assembly: GCA_018667335.1. Lineage (GTDB taxonomy): Bacteria > Pseudomonadota > Alphaproteobacteria > UBA6615 > UBA6615 > UBA8079. Next base: position 65,609 of record JABIVD010000061.1, on the reverse strand, counting down.
ACACTCGACCAGGAGACTCCGTTCAGCGATGGCTTCGAGGGCGGCAGTTTGGACTCATGGAGCCTATTGGGGCCGGACGTTTTTCTCAGCCCGAGCTACAGATTTCGGTAGTGCGCGTTAAAGCCAGCTAGCCCTCGCGCACATCGTCGTCAGGGATTTCCGCACCGATCGCGGCCAGTGCGGCCCAGGCCACCACCAGGTCCTCCTCGCTGGCACCCGACCCGCAGCCGATGCCGCCGTCAGCGAAGAAATCGCGCTGACATGCATGCGGGTCCGGTTCGAATGAATCGTGCGCTCGCGCGCATTTGACCAACTCCAGCGGCACAGCATGACGACACAAACACCTGCCGCCCCCATCGCCCTGCTCGTCACGCTGATGGTCGCGAGCCAGGTGGCGATCACCATCTTCCTGCCGTCGCTGCCCGCCATCGCGGCAGACCTCGGCACCAGCCAGGCCCTGGCCCAGATGACCGTATCGGCCTATCTGGGCACCTTCGCGATCGCCCAGTTGGTCGTCGGCCCCTTGTCCGATGCGATCGGGCGTCGCACACCCCTCATAGCGGGCCTGATTCTCTTTACCCTCGGCGGCCTCGCCTGCGCCGCCGCGCCGAACATCGGCTTCCTGATCGGCGCACGCGTTGTCCAGGCGGTCGGCGGCTGTACCTGCATCGTCATCTCCCGCGCGATCGTCCGCGACACGACCGACGGCGCCGCGGCCACCCGGGCCATGGCCTATCTCGGGATGTCCCTGGCCGTCGCACCCATGGTCGCGCCGCTGATCGGCGGCCAGCTTGAGGCCCACTTCGGCTGGCAGGCAAATTTCCTCGCCACCGCCCTGCTCGGTGCGGGTGCGCTGATCGCGACATGGTGGAGCCTGGCCGAAACGCTCCCCCCCGGGGCACGAAAGTTTTCCCGGCCCGCGGCACTGATGGTGACCTATGCGCGCTTGTCCCGGATGACCCGCTTCATGGGCTACAGCCTGACCACGAGCGCCATCGGAACGGCCTTCCAGGCATTTATCGCGGGAACACCGGTCGCCTTCATTCTGGTGATGGGCGTCCCGCCCGAGCTGTTCGGGTTTTTCATCCTGACCGGGCCGGCCGGCTATATCATCGGGAATTTCATCTCCGGCCGAATGGCGCGTCAAATCTCACGAACGCGCATGATCTGGATCGGTAGCGTCCTGACCGTCACGGGCACCGGCATGATGGTCGCCCTGGCGCTGACCGGGCACGACACCCCGTTCACGCTGCTCCTGCCGGTATTCATCTACTCCTGGGGTTCGGGGTTCATCGTCCCCAACAGCCTGGCCGGCGCTCTCACAGCCGTGGAACCCGCGGCAGCCGGCTCCGCCGCCGCGCTGGGTGGTTTCTTCCAGATGGGTGCCGGCTTCCTGGGCACGATTCTCATCGCGTCGCTCATCCAGACATCGTTCCTGCAACTCGGGCTGGTGATGTTCGGCTGCAGTGTTCTTTCCTGGCTGTTCTTCGTGGCGCTGGTGCGGCCGGAAAGCCGGCCCGCCTAACCCTCGCTTACGTCGTCGTCGGGGATTTCCGCGCCGATCGCGGCCAGCGCGGCCTTGGCCACCACCAAATCCTGCTCGCCGGTGCCCGACCCGCAGCCGATGCCGCCGACGCAATAGCCGTCGATGATGATCGGCACGCCGCCCCTCAGCGGCAGCACCTTGCCCTGGGTCGAGACCGACAGGCCCATCCCGATATTATAGTCGATCGCATGGGTGGGCATGCGGTGGCTCGCCGCCGTCATCGCCTTGGCGCTGGCGGAGTCCTGCGCCAGAATTCGCGCGCCGTCCATCAGCAGGTAGCCGACGATCCGCGCGCCGTCATTGGCGATCGCGATGCCCATGGGCACGCCCATCTCGTCGGCCTTGGCGACGGCGGCATCGATCAGGGCGCGCACCCCGTCATGGGTGAGCTTGCGCGACGGAATTGTGTGTTCGGTCATGGTGTGGCTCCAGGGGGCTTCAGGGGGCTTTGTATGAGGCATCTCCCCGCAATGTTATCGCGTGCAGGGCCCTCTCTGCTATGATGTCGACTGTCTCAAACGAAGGAATATATCCATGTCCGATCCCGTCACCCTTGAGGTTTTCGCCGACTACGTTTGACCCTGGTGTTACCTCAGCACCGTGCGTGTTGAAAAACTCCGCCAGGCCTACGACGTCGACATCCAGACCGTGCACTTCCCGCTGCACCCCGACACGCCGCTCGACGGCCAGACCCTCGAAGCCCTGTTCGCCGGCCGCGACGTCGATCTCGACGGCATGTATGAGAGCATGAAGGCGCGGATGGCCGAGGAAGGCCTGCCCTATGGCAAGCGCACCCACACCTACAACAGCCGGCTCGCCCAGGAACTCGGCAAGTGGGCCGACACCCAGGAAGGCGGCGACGCCATCCATATGAAGCTCTACGAGGCCTATTTCGTCGAGGGCCGGAACATCGGTGATGCCGATACCCTGGTCGAGATCGCCGAGGGGGTCGGGCTCGATGGCGCGGCCGCGCGCGAGGTGCTCGAGAAGCGTACGTTCTCGGACGCGATCGATGCCGACTGGGAGAAGTCCCGCCAGTATGGCGTCACCGGCGTGCCGACCTATGTGGCCGATGCCAAGGGCGTCGTCGGCGCCCAGCCCTACGAAGTGCTGGAACAGCTGATGGATTCGGCGGGAGCGCAGAAGAAGGGCGGCTGAGCCGCCCGACTTCCTCTACTTCATCTCTTCGGGGAAGTCCGGCTGGGCCTGGGGCCGCGCGTCGAAGAACGCTGGTAGCTCCATGCAGGATTTGAAGATGCGCTGGCAGTTCGGATAGGCGTCGAGCGGGATCTTGAACAGCACTGCGGCGCCGATCTGGGGCACCAGGCACAGGTCGGCCATGGTCACCTGGTCGCCCTCGCAATAGGTGCCCGAATGGCCGTCCTCGGCCAGATGCTTCTCGATCGCTTCGAGGCCCTTGGTCGTCCAGTTGCCAATCCACGCGCCGAGCTCTTCCTCGCTGTGGCCCAGATCCTGGGTAACGTATTTGCGGATACGCGGCACCACCAGCGGATGCATGTCGGCGACCAGGATCATGCACAGCGCGCGCACCCGGGCGCGGGCTGCGGCATCGGCCGGCAGCAGTGCGGGCTCGGGATAGACCTCATCGAGATATTCGAGGATCGCCATCGACTGGGTCAGCGTGGTCCCGTCATCGGTGACCAGCGCCGGTACGACGCCTTGGGGATTGATCTTGAGATACTCGGGATCGAACTGCTCACCCTTGATCAGGTCGGTCGAGACGACCTCGAAGGCCTGGCCCTTGAGGTTGAGCGCGATGCGCACGCGGAAGGCGGCGAGCGAGCGCCAGTAGCCGAATAATTTCATGATGTCTCCCAGGAGTTCTGTGTTCGTTTTGTTGGCCGCAGTGGGCCTGTTCGGTGGTCGGCCTGTCAAGCCGTAACCCTGAGCCCGCGCCGGTTGCGAAACAGCCAGGCGGGCGCGGCGGCGGCGAGCCCGAAGGCGATGAATGGCAGGGTCATCTGCAACAGCGCGTAGGCGCCGATGGCCCGCCGGTCCGCGCCTGACGCCAGCGATACCGCCTCGGTGGTCAGCGTATCGAGGCGCCCGGCACCGGCAAACAATGTCGGCAGATACTGGCCCATCGAGACGGTGAACCCGACGGCGGTGGCGACCAGGATCGGCCGCAGCAGCATCGGCAGCTTGACCCGACAAAACACCCGCATGGGCGACGCGCCGAGGCACAGGGCGGCACGCGCATAGCGCTCGTCCCAGGCCCGGTAAGGGTCAGCCAGGGACAGGAACACATAGGGCAGGACGAAGACCAGATGGGCCCAGGCGACCGCGATCCAGGCACCGTCGAGATCGCTCATCACGAGCAGAATCTGCGTGCCAAACAGGAACGCGATCTGGGGCACCAGCAGCGGCACATAGAGCAGCAGCAACGCCCGGTTGGTGGCGCGCTTCCCGAAGCGGGCCTCGTTCTCCAGGCATCCCACAGTCAGCGCCAACCCAACGAACGCCGCGGCGACCCCGATGGTCGCGGTGTTCATGGTCGCGGTCGCCAGCCGGTCGGCATTGGCGGTCCAGGCGTTGAGCGAGACCTCCGACGGCAGCGCATCGGGGAACCGCCAGCGCCCCGCGATCGACCAGAGCGCCATGCTCGCCAGCCCCAGGAACGCTGCCAGGAAACTCACCGACAGCGCCGCGGCCGCCACGATACGCAGCGGAAAATCCCGGCGCCCACGGCTGCCGGCGCGTATCCAGATACGACCGAGGCACGCGACCACGCGCTCGCCAACCCACCAGACGAGGATCGCCGCGACCACGAGGCCGAGTTGCACGATGGCGCCCGCGGACGCCACGAACCGCAGCGCCAGGTCGGGATCGTTGAACCAGCGCACGAGCTGCACCGCGAGCGGCGGCGGGGTTGACGGTGCCAGCACCACGGAAACATCGACCACCGAGGCTGCGAAGGCGAGGACGGCGAACACCGGCAGGCGGATCTGCCGGTAGACAAGCGGGAACACAGCCTTCAGCCAGGCCGCAGTTGCGCCGTAGCCCATCGTGCGAGCCATGGTGCGCACGCGGGCCGCATCCACCTGCCCGATCGCGGCCAGGGTCATCAGAAACAGGAACGGGATTTCCTTGACCACGAGGCCGGCAATCAACGCCAGACCGTCCGGGTCCTGGACGATAATCAGGTCCGGCGGCCTGTCATAGCCGGTCAGCCAGGGCGAGGTCAGGCGGAAGATCCAGCCCGACGGGGCGAGCAGGAAGGCCAGCCCGAACGCGACGGTCACATGGGGCACCGACAGGAGCGGCGACAGCAGTTTCTGGACCCGCGCAAACGAGCGCGTGCCGTGCCAGCCGGCGACGAACAGGATGACGACGGTAAAGGACACAATCGTGACCGCCAGTCCGGTCACGAAGGAAAGGCGGATGGATTCCGCCACGCCCGGCGCGGCGAACAACGCCCGCCAGGGCTCCAAACTCAAAGTCGCGCGGCCGAGAGCCGGCAGGTAGCCGAAGGCCGGCAGCACGGTCCCGAACAGGCCGGCCACGACCGGGCCCAGCAGCAACAGCAGGGTCAGCGCGGGCAGCCAACGCAGCGGGGAGGACGCCCCCATCGTGGCTATTTTCCGCTGGCGTAGCGTTTGGCCCACTCGGCCTCAAGCGCGGCCACCCAGGACGGGTGCGGCTCCAGCTGGGTGATACCGAGCTCTCCCGGCGACAGGGTGGCGACCCCAAGCTGGAGATTCTGGAATGTCGCCTTGGCGTCCTCGGGCAGCCGCTCGACGTCGAGCACCGTAAAGCTGCCCCAGACTTCCGGATTCTGCTTATGGGCCTGGGCCTCGGGCGACATCAGGAAGTTGGCCATGACCATCGCACCCTCCTTGGCATTCGCATTGAACGGGATGGCAACGAAGTTGGTGTTGCCGATGGTGCCGTTGTTGAGCACGAAAGTGCGCACCGTATCGGGCAGCTTACCCTGGGCGATCAGGCCCGACGCCTCGGCCGGCTGGAAGGACAGCGCGATCGACACTTCGCCATCGTCGAGGAGGCGCTGCAGGGCCGGGCCGTTCTGCGGGTAGACCTCGCCGCGGCGCCACATCAGCGGGTGCAGCGCATCGAGATAGGCCCATAGCGGTGCCGTGTTTTCCTGAATGTCCGCAGCCGGTGCCTGGAGCACCGCCGGCGTGACGACGAGCTCGATCAGCGCCTGCTTGAGGAACGTCGTGCCCAGGAAGTTCGGCGGCTGGGGAAAGGTGAACCGGCCGGGGTTGTTCTTCGCCCACTCCAGAAGTCCCAGAATCGACTCCGGCGGGGTTTTGACATGTGCCGTGTCGTGCATGAAGACGAACTGGGCCATGCCCCAGGGTGCCTCCAGATGATCGACGGGCACCGTGAAGTCCACGGTCGTGGTCTTCTTGTTCACGGTGTCCACATAGCGGTAGTTCGGCGCATCGGCGGTCCAGGGTCCGAACAGCAAATTATTTCGCTTCATCGCCGCGAAGTTCTCGCCATTGATCCAGATGAGGTCGACCGAGCCACCGTCGCTGCGGCCTGCGGCCTTCTCCGCCACCACCCGGGCAACCGCTTCCGAGGTGTCGGCAAGTTTCACATGCTGCACCGTCACGCCATAGCGCGCCTGGACCTGATCGCCGGCCCAGGTGATGTAGGCGTTGATCCGCTCGTCGCCCCCCCAGGCGTTCCAGAACACAAGCTGGCCCCGCGCCTTGTCGACCACCTCATCCCAGCTCTGGGCCGACGCCGCGGCGAGCGGCGTAAATGTGAGAACGGCGGCCAGTGCCGCGGTCAGGATACGCATCTGCAGACCTCTTTCATGTTGTTCAGCCCGCCCGCGCCGACTGGATCGAGGCGGCGGGTCCGGGTGATTGAGTCGCATCGTGCCAGTCGGCGCGAACGCGGGTGATGGTTTCGGGATCCAGATAGTCGTCGACCCGGCCGGCGACATGGGCGACGAGCGCATCTTCGCTGAGCTCCGCCGACCAATTTTCAGTGGACGTGTTGCCCGCTGCCACCGTCTCGGCGGACTGCCGGGACTCGACCTGCCACTTGGCGCACCAGGTCACGGACCAGAGCCACATCATCCGGCGCAGCGGCAGCAGCCAGGGTTCGGTCGCGGCGGCGAGATCACCCGGCACCGTGTCGAGCCAGACCTGATGGAAGTCCGCCACCTGAGCACGATCCAGGACGGCGTGACTGTCCACATCCCAGGTGGTCGAGGTGTAGAGGGTGGCGTGGGCGAGATCGAAGGCGGCTGCGCCGTAGCGCGCCTTCTCCAGATCCACCAGGATCGCCCCGCCTTCCGCCGGTCCGTCTGACGTCATCAGGTAGTTTCCCGGATGGGCATCGAACGCAATGAGTGTCCGGGGTGGGCGGGCCTTGCGTGCCAGCGTCGCCCCCGCCGCCTGCAGTTCCTCGCGGATCTGGGATTCCGCGTCCGGATGCAGGTCCGCTGCCGCGATATAGGCCGCCTGGGTCATGATCTCCATGAAGGTGTCGGCCATCGGATCGACCGGGTCTTTCAGGGGCGCGCGCTGATTGGACTCCGGCAAAGGCAACGCATGGATCGCCGCCAGACACTCCGCCATCGCCGCCAGATCGCCCGGCAGCGCCAAGGGTTTGCCGTCGATCAGATCGACGATCAATGCGCCCATCGGCAGCCCGTCGTCGGGCGATAATTTTTCGTGCAGGTGGGGCACATGCCCGCTGGCCGACGCACGCGCGAAACACGCGGCCTGATAGTCGAGGTTTTCTGCCGCCGCGAGGCCGAGCTGGCTCTGTTTGGGCACCCGCGCCAGGGTTCCCGTGTCGCCGATGCGGACATGGTCATGGGCGAGGCCCGTGTCGGGCAACGGGTGCAGATCCGCGACCGGCACGCCAAGCCGCGCGGCCAGCGCCACACAGACAGCCGCTATCCGGTCCTGCCCGCTCAAGCCGCTGTGCGCCCGTGCAGGCGCTCCTGACGAAGTCCGTCGATGATCGGGCCGAGCACCTGTTCGTGGAACCGGTCACAGCCAATGCAGAGATTGCGATAGGTCTCGCCCGATGGGGTCTTCGTCTCACTCTGCTTGCGGAACGTCTCCTCGTCCCAGCCGAACGCCGCCCCCATACGGTCGGGCGCGCCATCGTTGAGGGCCTCGAAGGCCGGATGCCCGGCCAGGCTGTCGAGGATATCCGTGAGCTGCTCCTCGGTCAGGTTGCCGAGCGGCGCCTTGGTCTTGAGGCAGCAGGGATAGACGTTGCCGTTGGGCTCGATCGAGACCTCCGAGCCGAGCCTGCCGTGATTCATGAAGTTGAGCCCGCCCGACCAACGATTGCAGAAATTGTCGTCGAGGGTCGCGGTGGACAGTTCATTGTCCCAGGCCCGCCCGCGCGGCCAGATCGGCCCGATCCATTCCTCGGGGTTCGCACCCATGAACGAATAGACCGGTGTCTCGGTGCCGCGCGCATCGGTGCCGTCATGGCGGCGACCGGTCGGCGCCAGGCCCGCCGCCTCGACCAGACCGGTCAGATGCGCCATCAGGGGCACACGTTTCTCGCCCTCATGGCCGACGTGGAAATCATCCATGCCGGTGATCGAGAGTTGCCACAGGCCATGGGACAGGAGCTCGTCGAGGATTTCCGCGGTGACGAGGTCGCCCGTCGTCTGCACCACCACACGCACCCCTCCCACACCCGCATATTTCTCGCGCAGCATGTCCATCACCGGGTACAGCACCGGCTCACGGATCTCATCAAGCAGCACCTCGCCGCCCGACAGAATGATGCGGCCGGGCATTTCCGGGCCATCGTCGGTCTCGCGATAGGTCATGCGGTCGGGCAGGTTGGCCACGATCTTCGCGTGACTCGTCACCGCCTCGCCCACCACCGCGTCGCGTTCGTCGCGCACATAGGGGCGGAAGCGCGTGTCGTAACAATGCGCGCATCGCCGGTGGCAGAGCCACGAGATGACGTAGTAAATCGATTCCATGTTTTTCCCCGCTGGGATCGCGATTGTAGCGGTCACCATGTCGGAAGGAACAGGTTCGTTGTCACGTCACGGTTTGTTGACAGGTTTGCCAGCTATGGCGTGACGCGTTTGCGTCGACTCTCACGCCAGGCGGCCCACGCCGCGCCGTCGTCGACATCGTCGAGTTCGTCCAGCATCGCCACCCGCGCACGCCGGGGCAGCCCCGCCAGCGTATCCGCCAGGGCATGCGCCGTGCTCCAGCGCACATCGCGAAACAGGCCGGCGGGCACAACCGGGCGGCGGCGCGCGCCGACCAGCCAGTAGCCGCCGTCGGCCGCCGGGCCAAACACGAAGTCATGGGTGCCGAGCGCGGCGAAACCGTCGGCTATATGGCCCGGGGCGATATCGGGGATGTCCGTCCCGATGACCATCACGGGCCCGGGCGGGAGCTCGACCATGGGCCGGGCCATACGCGCGCCCAGATCGCCCTGCCCCTGCGGGATCAGACCCACGCCGGGCACGAGCGGCCAGAGGCCGGGGTGCAGCGCGTCCCCGTCCGGGGTCACGGCCAGCCAGGTCCGCCAACGCGGATCGCTGCCCAGCCGCCGCGTCACGTCATTGAGGGTCCGGCGATAGAAGGCGAGCGCGGGGCCCGCACCGATGTCGGCGGCGAGCCGCCGTTTGACCGCGCCACGCCGGGGTGTGCGGGCAAAGATGACCAGATGGTGCTCCAGATTCATCGGTAGATCCCGACAATCATCCGCGCGGGGACGCCGAGGAGATACAGCATCAGGCAGAACAAATTCCGCGACGGACGTCGCCAGTACCCCCCTTGTCGATACCGCCGCGCGGAGGTCACCGCTGACGTCTCGAGGCAGACCAGCCGGCTGCGGCCGAACCGCCGGGCAAGATACACATCCTCCATCAGGGGCTGGTCGGGATAGCCGCCGAACGCCGTATACAGATCGCGCGCGAGCGCCAGCCCCTGGTCGCCATAGGGAAGACCCAGCACCCGGCAGCGCCACGCCACCAGCCGCTCGATCCGCCGCGCACCCGGCGCGTCATCGTCGAGCCGCAAACTGAAATAGGCGGCGCGGTTACGCCCGGTGGCCATGAACGCCGCCAGCTCGCGCGCCCAACCTGCCTGCAAAACCGTGTCGGCATGGAGGAACAAAAACCAGTCACCCCGCACGGCGTCTGCGCCCGCCGCGAGCTGGGTGCCGCGGCCCCTGGCGGACGAGATCACCCGCGCGCCGCAGGATTCGGTGGCGGTCTCGGCGACAGCGACCGTGTCGTCGTCGGAACCGCCATCGACGACCAGGATATCGAGATCGAAAACTGCCCGGGCTTCGGCGAGGGCCTCGAGTGTGTGCGCGAGGCCCGGCCCCGCATTCAGCGCGGGGATGACGACGCCGAGGCTCGGTTCAGTAGGCACGGGCTTCGCGCCACTGCAAGGCGCGCAGCGCGCCCAGCGCGACGATGGCGAGGGCCATGGTCGTGCCGCCGACGAACATGGCCGTCGCCGGATCGCCGGTCTGGGTGACGATCCAGCCGGCCAACGCCGGGCCCACGAACAGACCCGCATGATTCCAGGTGTGATACAGGCCGGTGCCCGTGTTGCGATGCTCGGCCGGCACCGTCTCGACGGTCAGTGCCATCACGTTCCCGGTCGGGATGCCGATGAAGATCGCCGCGAGGATGAAAAGCATCAACGGGGAATCGACGAGTGGCACGAGCGCGACCGTGATCGCCCCGAGCGCAAAGCAGGAGACCATGACGAGGTTGGGACGGGCGAGTTTTTCCGACAGCCACCCGCCGAGCGGAATCGCGAACATGTAAACGAAGGTCGCGTTAGCGATGAGCAGACCGGCCGCCGCGACGTCGAGCCCGCGCATGACGAGCATCGCCGGCCCGAAGGACAGCACCATCAGGTATCCGGCGTTGTAGAGCACCCAGACGATGCCCGCGAGCGAGACCTTGGCCGCCTCCATCCGCGTGATGGCGAGGCGCTGCAGCGGCCGCACGACCGCCGGCACCCCCGGCCGATACACCGCCGCGACCAGCAGCATGCCGACGAAGGAACCGATCCCGGCGACGAGGAATACCGCCTGCCAACCCCAGGTTTCTGCCAGCGCGCCCTGGCTCCACAGGCCGATGGCGATGCCGACCGGCCAGCTGTTCATCAGGATCGCCATGGCGGTGACGACCTCCTTGCCCTCGAACAGGTCGCCGACGATCTTCACCATGATGACCGTGATCACGACACCCCCGGTGCCGGCGATCATCCGGCCAACCGCGATCATGGCGAACCCGTCTCCGAGCCACATGACGAACCCGCCGAGCGTCATCAGCGCGAGCCCGAAAATGCAGACCCTGCGCTCACCGAACCGCTGACCCAGGAACCCCGCCGGCAGGGCCGTGACCACGCCGAGCAGGCTGAACAGGCCGATCAGGGTGCCGATCGCCGTGAAGTCGATGCCGAGATCCTCGACCAGCAACGGCGCCACCGAGGCGACGGACTGGAAATGAAAGCCGAGCGCCGAACGCGCCACGAAGAGCGCGCCGAGGACAAGCCACCGGTTGGTCATCATGATGCCGCGCTCGCCTTCGTCGCTCTACTCGGCCGCCGCCTTGATCACGCCGGCAGCGTCGAGGATGCGGCGACCGGACGCGGTCAGCTTGGTGAGCGTCTCACGCAGGGCCGCCTCGGGATAGATCAGCTTGCCGTCGCGCTTCTTCACCGCGCCGTTGACGAAGACCGTGTCCACGTTGAACGGCGTGGCCATGAAGACCAGCGTCTGGATCGGGTCATGCACCGGGCAGGTGTTGAGATCGTCGCCCCGGGTCAGGATCACATCGGCCTGCTTGCCCGGCGTCAGGGAGCCGATCCTGTCGTCCATGCCCAGCGCCCGGGCGTTGCCGATGGTCGCCCATTCGAGGGCCACCCGGGTCTTCAGATGTTCCGGCATCGTCTTGGTCGGGCGCGGCCGCGCGTCGGTGTACATGCCGCGCTCAAGCTGCAGGGAGAAGCGCACGACCGAGAACATGTCGCCGGAGATGTTGGACTCCAGGTCGACACCAAAGGACGGCGTGCCGCCCGCCGCGAGCACGCGCCCGGTCGCCGGGTTGCCGTGGCCGAAGTTGCACTCGCATTCCGGCGCGACCGTGATCGAGCCGCCCCGGTCGATGATCAGCTTGATTTCATCGTCGGAGAAGTTGTTGGCATGCACGAAGTCCGCATCGGGTCCGAGAAGCCCCAGCTCGTCGAGCCGGTGGATCGGGTTTTCGGCGAACAGGGGAATGCCCTGGGCGCCGGTATGGTTGGACCAGCGCAGGCCCATATCCTTGGCCAGGCGCACGTCATGTTCGATGCAGTCCCAGACCGAGAAGCCGATCCCCTGGATGCACATGGCCATGGTGATCAGCGCGTCGTCGGACGACAACCGCCCCTTGCGCAGGCGCTCCACCCGCTCGCGCGAATGTGGCCGCTCGTTGAACGGGGCCTCGCCGGGCTTCGGGTCCGTCTTGGTCTGGCCGTGGCCATAAATCGCGCGGATGCCTGCTTCCTCGAGGGAATCAATCGCCGCATCCGTGTGATCGGTCGTCGCGTTGCAATGATGCCAGTCGAACAAGGTCGTGGTGCCCGAGTTGAGCTGGTTCAGCGCCCCGCACAGGTTGGCGAGCCGGATGTCGTCGGGGGTAAAATGGGGCACCGCCGTCGCATGCATCAGCTGGGAGTATTCGAACATCGTCCAGTCGGCGACCACGCCGCGCACGCCGGTCTGCCAGGTATGCTCGTGCATGTTGATCATGCCGGGGCTGACGATCATGTTCGATGCGTCGATCACCTGCGCATCGCCGCCATCGATGTCGCGGCCCACCTCGACGATCCGGTCGTCCTCGATCAGCACGTCCCCGCCGCGAATGTCGCCGATCGCGTCGTCCATCGACACGACCCAGCCGCCTTTGATCAGTGTGCGCGCCATCACGTAGTCTCCTCGGAAGGGTGTTTTATTGTTCGTTGGCCGCAGACTACCGCGCCCGACCCATGCAGGGAAACGTCCCACGTCGGATGCCTGTTCACTATGCGCCCTTCACGATCTGCTCAACGGGCGAGCACATTATGGGCCGGCCAAAGAATGCTAACATCGCGGCCATGGCGAGCCTTTCCATCCAAGCGACAGACGGCCCGGTCGGCGCATTCGTGTCCGGGATCGACCTGGCCAAGACGCCGGACCCGGCAACGGCCGACACACTCCGCACCGCACTCGGCACGCACGGGGTCCTGTTCTTCCGCGAGCAGAGCCTCACGCCCGAGGCCCATATCGCGTTTGCCGAGGCGCTGGCGCCCATCGTCATCAACCGCTTCTTCACGCCCGTCGACGGCTATCCGAACATCGCCGAAGTGCGCAAGGAGGCCGACCAGAAGGACAATATCGGCGGCGCCTGGCACGCCGACCACAGCTACGACCAGGTGCCCGCCATGGGCTCGATCCTGGTGGCGAAGGAACTCCCGCCCGCGGGCGGCGATACGCTGTTCGCCGGGATGTACGCCGCCCATGACAGCCTGCCGGCCGACATCCGGGAGCGGATCTCCGGCCTGCGGGCGCTGCATTCGAGCCGCCATGTGTTCGGCGCCGGTGCGGCCCACCTGAACGACCCGGACAACGACCAGGGCGACCGCTACGGCAACCCCGACGCCGCCACCCAGGACGTCTGGCACCCGGTGGTGATCCGCCATCCCCTGTCGGGCCGCAAATCCCTGTATGTGAATCCTGATTTTGCGGTGCGGATCGATGGGTTGCCCGAGGCCGAGAGCGACGAGCTCCTGCAACTACTCTTCGAGCACGCCAAGCGCCCCGAGCATATCTATCGCTTCGAATGGGAGCCGGGCTCGATCGCGCTCTGGGACAACCGCGCCACCTGGCACCTCGCCCTGAACGACTATCACGGCCACCGGCGGCTGATGCACCGGATCACGCTCGCGGGCGTGGCATTGGAGGGGTGAGGTCTACTCCTCCGTCTTCCAGCCGCCCTCGTTGATGTCGAAGAGCACCCCGTCCGGGTCCCTGAACTTGATCTCGTAGAACGCCCCGGCGTCCTTCGCCTCGCCCATCAGCCAGTTGCCGCCGGCCGCCTCGATCTCGCCCTGCGCGTCCGCCACGTCATCGACGACGAAGCCGAAGTGATGCACCCCGAACTTGTCCGGGTCGCCACCCGCGGCCTCCTCGGTCTTGTAGCGCAGCAACGCCAGATTGACCGTACCGTCGGTGAGATAGATCGCCGTCGCACCGGGATGGTCGTTCTCGCCAACCCGGGTCATGCCGAGTGCGGTCTCATAGAAGGCCGCGGCCTTCTGCGGGTCGGGCACGGACAGGGCGAAATGGCGGAGCTTGGCAGTCATACGGTTACTCATGGGAGGTTGTTATCCAATCGAGCCCGGCGCGTAGTCCGGACCATTTGCTTCATGCCCGGTGCGCCAACAACAAGCCAAATACCAGCGCCAATCCCGACGACAGCCTCCAGGACCGTCCCAAAGTTAACCCATCCGGTGCTTCTATCCTCAACTGAAAAAATCAGAAAGACAGCACCCCAAGTGGATTGGGATGCCAAGCCTCTTATGAGAAAGAAAAGGCCGACTGCCTGAAACGCTACTGTACGAAAGGTTTCAGGTGTCCAATCCGTCTCAGCTTGCCCACGTTCGGACCTTGGAGTTATCCGCTTCGCCAACACCGTCGGCCATAGCGTCAGGAACAAACCGAATAGGAACCAAGCTGTCTGACCTATGATCGAAGCTTTGTTAGCGAGCGAAAAATTCTCCGAAAACAGCTGAGGAAAAAGACTCCAAAGCCACAAGTTGTGGACAATGATCCAGACACCAACGAGGCGCAGAACTACTGAGACAGCTGCAGCATTGGACACGTGAACTAGCTCCGCGGCTTGGCGCCGATCAGCACGAAGGCGATGGCGGCGTTCTTGTCGGACCGGTTCGACCAGGCGTGGTTGGTGCCGCGCTGGACCAGCACGTCACCGGCCTTGAGCAGGGTCTCGCCCTCCTCCATGACCGCCCACATCTCGCCCTCGAGGACGATGGCGAAGTCGGTCGTCTGGGTCTCGTGCATGCCGGCCGTCTCAGCGTCGCCGTCATGGGCGCCGCCGCTGCCCATCTCGTCGAAGGCCGCGCCCACATCGGCGCCCTTCCAGACCTCGTCGGGCGGGAAATCGACGACCCGAAAAATAGTGCCCGACGGGTCGTGGGGCTCGATGGAGTTCTCCCGGATCGCGGTGTCCGCATGGGTCGTGTTGTCGGCGGGTGCGGTGGTCTCCCAATATTCGTGCAGGAACAGGCCCGGCAGCGGCTCGATTGACTGGGGTGCCGGCCCGTCCTTCCAGATGATGGATTTGCCGGCGTCATTGTGGCCGGTGACCACGCGGCGGAATGTGCGTGCCATGATGTGTGTCCTCCCCTGATTTCGTTGCTCTTCAGCGTTGCCCCGTAGCTTAAACGGGAATGGCCCCGCCGGGCGAATCTCCAATTTCGTCATGCGCGGGCGCGCCCCACGCATCCCGGCTCCGCAACGAAAGATGCTGGCCGGATCAAGTCCGGGCATGACGATTTTGGATCCCGCAGGCTTGCGTCCCGCTGCCCGGACGGCGACCATATGGCCAACAACATTCTATCCAGGGGGAACCACCATCATGTCCGATCCCAGCAACCCGTCCGGCGCCCTGCCCGGCGACCCGCGCTACGGCCTGTCCAAGGCCGAGCTCGACGAATATTACCGCACCAAGAGCCCGTGCTGGATCATCCGCCAGGTGATGAAGCCCGACGCCGGTGCCGACCGGGCCGCGATCCTCGAGCCACACATCGAATATCTGCGCTCGACCGCCAACCAAATCCGCTTCTCCGGGCCGCTGCTCGACGACGCGGGCGAGGCCTGCGGCGCCATGTCGTTGATCGACGCGCCCGACCGGGCCGGGGCCGAGGCGTGGCTGGCCGCCGAGCCGTTCTTCATGGCCGGCATCTTCGGCGAGGTGACCTACACCCGCTGGTCGTCATCGATGGAGCTGCGCCAGGCGGACTATCCGCGCACCGAGGGCTGGCAGCAATTCGCCATCACCGCGATCGACATACCCGACGCCAAGGACGCGCGTGCCGCGGTCGCCGAGGCCCATCACAAATACCAGGCCTCGGTGATGGATCGCTATGTGGCCCGCGGGCCGATGTTCACCGATGACGGCAACCAGATGATCGGCTCCATGATGATCATGGAGTATCCCGACCGCGCGGCCTGCGACGAGTTCTGGGCCGGCGAGCCGCTCAACTATGGCGGCGTGTTCGCCGACGTCACCATCGAGCGCTGGCGCTACGGCAAGTCGCTGGGCTAGGCGCACCCCCAAGTCCGTCATACGCGGGCTCGACCCGCGTATCTCGTCTCCGCATCAAAGGAGATGCCCGGATCAAGTCCGGGCATGACGCATCTGGTCTGTAGGGGCGGGTTTCAAACCCGCCCGTGCACATCGACTGGACCACCCCACACGATAAGTTGAGTCCCCGCCCACCCGGGCGGTCGCTACATAAGCCCCTCGAAGACCCGCAGTATTTTGCACAAACGGGCGTGAGGGTGGGCGACGCGATGACATTTCTGGGGACAACCTCCACGCACCAACAACCGGTGGGTCCGGGCCGCCTCTGGCGGCTGCTGCGCACACCCGTGTCCCCCGAGACCCGCGCGCACCTGAACGCGGCCTGGGCAAAGCTCGACCCGCGTTTCCGCACCACAAACCAGATGTATGGCCGCCAGGAAGCAGGCTGTGGCGCCACCATCGGCGTGATGCCGAAATGCGATTTCGCGTGCCGCGGCTGCTACCTGGGCGCCGACGCCAACCGCACCCCCGAACTCCCCCTGGCCGACGTGAAGGCGCAGCTCGACCTGCTGCGTGCGGCGCTCGGCCCCGGGGGCAGTGTGCAGCTGACCGACGGCGAAGTGTCGCTCAGGCCGGCCGACGAGGTGATCGAGATCCTGCGCCATGCGCGCGACATCGAGCTGATCCCGATGCTGATGAGCCATGGCGACGGGTTCCTGCGCGACCCCGAACTGCTCAAGCGCCTGATGGTCGAGGGCGGGCTGGAAGAACTCAGCCTGCACATCGACACCACCCAGCGCGGCCGCCGCGACCGGGACTTCAAATACGCCACCCGCGAGGCGGAGCTCATGGCGCTGCGCGAGCGGTTCGCCGCCATGATCCGCCGGGTCCGCCGCGAGACCGGCCGCACGCTGCGGGTCGCGAGCACCGTGACCGTGACACAGGACAATCTGCCGGAGGTGGGCGACATCGTGCGCTTCGCCCAGACGAATGCGGACGTGTTCCGCATGGTCGCACTGCTGCCGGTCGCCCAGGTCGGGCGCACCGAGGACGGCATCGGCCGGATCACGGCCGACGCCCTGTGGTCCGAGATCGAACGCGGGCTGGCGATCGAGGACAGCAACCGGGACCGGCTCACCGCCAATCAATGGTTCATGGCGCATCCGGACTGCAGTCGCTTCGTGATCGGCCTCACGGCGGAAACCGGCACGGGCTCGCGTTTCCTACCTCTGAGCCCCGAGAGCAGCGCCCGGGACCGGCGGTTTCTCGACCGGCTGTTCGCCCATTTCGCCGGGGCCACCTTCCGCGCCGACCGGCCCGCCGAGGCCGCCGCACGCATCACCGGTATGGCCCTCCGCGCGCCGAAATTCTTCCTGTGGGACGTCCCCGCGAACGCCTGGAGCTGGGCCCGGCGCTTCGAACCGGACCGGCCGCTGCGGTTTGCCCTGCGGGCCCTGGTTGGCCGAACACAGCTGCATCGCTTCTCGGTCGTTGCCCATCACTTCATGAGCGCCGACGAGCTCGACACGCCCGCCGGGCGCGAACGCATCTCCCATTGCGCGTTCAAGGTGCCGATCGACGGCGAGCTTAAATCCATGTGCGAGGTCAACGGCGCGGGCCTGCGCGACCGGCTTTATGCGAACATGGCAGCCATGGACGCCCCCGCCCGAAAATCAGATGCCACCTATACCCAAGTCCTTGATCCCGTCGCCTGACACCTGGCGCTGGCTGCTGGCGCTATTCGGCCCGCCCCGGGTCACGCTGCGCGAGGCCTATGGCGAAAATTCCGGTACCGGCACGTTCAACCACGGCGCGCTGGATGATCTGCTCCGGCGCTGTGTCGACGGCGCGGGTTTCGTCGACTATGCCGGGCTCGCCCGCTACGCCGGGCTGCTCGACGGGTATCTGTCGCGCGTCGCCGCCGTCGATTTCGCCGGTCTCGCGCGCGACGAGAAGCTGGCGCTTTTGATCAACGTCTACAACGCCGCCACCCTGCGCCTGATCCTCGACCACATGCCTGTCGCATCGATCCGCGACATCCCGGCAAAGGCACGCTGGACGGCCCGGCGCTGGACCGTCGGCGGGAAGACCATGAGCCTGGCCGACATCGAGAATGTGGAACTCCGTGCCAAGTTCGACGAGCCGCGCATTCACTTCGCGATCAACTGCGCCAGTATCGGCTGCCCCAAACTGCGCAACGCGGCTTTCACGGGTCCATCGATCGACGCCGAACTCGCCGCGCACACGCGCGACGTGCATACCGGCGCGCGCTGGCTGCATGCCACGCCCGACGGATACGCGCTGAGCAAAATCTACCGCTGGTACGAGGGCGACTTCGTTCAGTCAGCGAACTCCGTGCAAAATTTCGCCGCCCGCTATGCGCCGGAGATTGCGGGAAAACCGCAACGCGGGTGGCTTGCCTATGACTGGTCGCTGAATAGCGCCTGATCCGCGCGCCAGACCATGCTGGACGCCGTCCGCCCGGCAAGCATAAGGTAATCGCAAGCGTGCCCGGACAACGATCCGGAATCGGGGGGAGGCCCATGTCAGACTGCGTCATCGTCATAGCGGACGACCATCCGCTGGTGCGCGATGCACTCAAGCAGACCATCGCGCAGGATATGTCCGGCGCCGTTTTCCACGAGGCCGCGAGCCTGGCGGAAGCGGAGGCGACGATCCGCCGCGAGGGTGCACCCGATCTCCTCCTGCTCGACCTGCACATGCCCGGGATGCGCGGCTTCACGGGGCTCGTCTACCTGCGTTCCGAGTTTCCCGAAGTCCCGATCGCGATGATCTCGGCCAGCACGGACGCGCGCATCATGCGCCAGGCCGTCGACTATGGTGCGGCCGGCTTCATCCCCAAATCAGCCGCCATGGACGACATCCGCAGCGCGGTGCGCGACATCATCGCCGGCAACACCTGGTTGCCGACGGGGACAAACGACCTGCCCGACACCTCTGCGGAGGACGCAATGCTCGCCGCCCGGCTCGCAGCACTGACCCCCCAGCAGCTGCGGGTGCTCGGCATGCTGTCGGACGGCAAACTGAACAAGCAGATCGCATACGATCTCGAAATTTCCGAAGCGACGGTCAAGTCACACGTCTCGGCGATCCTGCAGAAGCTGGACGTCAACAGCCGGACACAGGCCGTCATCCTGGCCGGCCGCCTGCATGTCGAGGATCCCGCCCGCGGCATTCCCGCCAGCTAGGCGACTTTCAGTTTATGACACCTGGCACTTCACGACGCCTGGCGACTCACGGTGGCGCGCTGGGCCAGCATGCGGGTCATCAGGGCCCGCAAGGCCGCGGGTTTGACCGGCTTACTGAGCACCACCTGGCCGCGGCGGCCCGCCTCCACGCGGAGTTCCTCGGACGGGTCGGCCGTGATGATGATCGCGGGGATCACGCGTTCGAACACGCCGCAAACTTCGGTCACCACGTCGGGGCCCTTCTCGTCGCCGGCGAGATGATAGTCGGCGAGGATGAGGTCGGGCGCGTCGCCTTCCAGCACGCGCCGCCATTCGCTGCCGGCCGCAGCTGTGCGCACATCGCAATTCCACCCCCCCAGCAACGCCTCCATCCCGTCGCGCACATCGAGATTGTCGTCGATGCACAGCACCACGGCGCCGGTCAGCTCTCCGGCGCGGATTACGGGTTGTGCCGCCGGACCATCGGCCACCTTTGACCCCTGGCCGCGCGGCACCGTGACGGCGAAAACCGATCCGCTGTCCTTGATGCTGCGCAGCTCGATCGTGTGGCCGAGAATGCGCGCGATCCGCTCGACGATGGCGAGCCCGAGACCGAGGCCCTGATCGTCCGCGTCGCCATGAGGCAGACGCTGAAACTCCTGGAACACCGCATCGCGCATATCCTCGGGGATGCCCGGACCCGTGTCCCAGACTTCCAGCTTCACGCGCTCACCCGCGTTGCGGCAGCCGATGAGCACGCGCCCGCCAGGTGGGGTGTAGCGGATGGCGTTGGACATGAGATTTTGCAGGATGCGCCGCAACTGGCGCCGGTCGCTACGCACGATGCGGCGCGACGCGACGATCCGCAGGTCGATGTCGCGCTCCTCGGCGAAGGGGGCAAACTCGGTGCCCATCGCGCGCAATAATTCTTCGAGCGCGAAGTCCTCGACCTGCGGCGCGACGCCACCGGCATCGAGCTTCGAGATATCGAGCAGGCCCGAGAGCAGATCCTCGACCGAGCGCAACGACGCATCGACCCGGCCTACCAGCTCGGCATTCTCATGCTCGATCGGTCGTTCGGCGAGCGACGACAGGAACAGCCGGGCGGCGTTGAGCGGTTGCAGCAGATCATGGCTGGCCGCGGCCAGGAAACGGGTCTTGCCGAGGTTGGCCTGTTGCGCGGCGTCAGAGGCGCGGCGCAATTGTTCGTTCAAATCCATCAGGTCGCGGGTACGCTCATCGACGCGCTGCTCCAGGTCGCGCTTGGCAACTTCGAGCTCGGCCGCGGCCTCCACGCGATCGGTCAGATCCATCAGACTCACCGCGACGCCGCCGGCCGGCATCGGGCTTGTTCGGACCTCGAGGACGGTGCCGTCATCGAGCCGGCGCTCATAGGTTGCGGGTGCGCGCAGTTGATACTGGGCCAGCAGGTCGTTGACGATCGTCTCGACCTCGCCCGGCCCATACTCGCCCTGCTCGGCGCTGTAGCGAATGATTTCCTCGACGGGCACGCCCACGCGGCCGTATTTCTCGGGCAGACCGAGATAATCCCTGAACCGCTCATTGAGCCAGGCGAGGCGCAGATCCTCGTCGAACACCGCGATGCCCTGGCGCATGTTCTCCATGGTCATCTGCAGCAATTCGCGATTGTACTGGATGGCGGCCGACGCATCGTCGAGCAGCGACATGGCGCTTTCCATGTCGATATCCTCGCGCTCGAGCGACAAGGCGATGACCAACCGCGCGGACGACGCGCCAATGGCGCTGGCGAGCAGCCGCTCGGAGAAACGCAGAACACCGGCATCGACCGGGTCATCGGCCGACAGGGCCGGCTCGCGCTCGGCAAGATACTGCGCGAAGGCCCGTTCCGACACGGCGGCCCCGAGATAGCGCCCCGCCAGCTCCTCCAGATCGCGGATCGTCAGCGCGCCCTTGTAGGCCCGCGGCCGGGCGGTGCGTTCCGCCCCCATGACCTCGACGAAGGCACGCGCCTGGCCGCGTTCGACCACGCTCGGCCTGTTGGTCAGCGACAACACGACCAGCAGCGCGATGTTGGCCGACAGGCTCCAGAACACGCCGTGAGACAGGGGATCGCCGAATTCGATTCCGAACAAAGCCTGGGGGCGCAGCATAGCGATGCCCGCCGGGCCCGCCGTGAGCAGCGTGTCGGGGAACCATGAGCTGGCCGCGAAGGTCGGCAGCAACAGCGTGTAGAGCCAGACCCCGCTGCCCGCCAGGATGCCGGCGAGCGCGCCGACGCGGGTCGCCCGGGACCAGAATATTCCGCCGAAGATCGCCGGCGCGAACTGCGCGACCCCGGCAAAGGAAATCAACCCGATCGACGCCAGCGCCTGGCCGTCGCCAGCCACGCGGTAATAGGCGAAGGCCAGAAGCAGGATGGCCGTCATCGCGATGCGGCGGACATTCAGCAGGGTCGCGCCGACATCGGCGTCGCTGCGCGCATCGCCATACCAGTAGCGCAGATACAGCGGCGTGAAGACGTCGTTCGAGATCATCGTCGCCAGTGCCACCGTGGCGACAATCACCATCCCCGTGGCCGCCGACAGACCACCGATGAAGACCAACAGGGTGAGCGTCTCCTGCTGCGCCAGCATCGGCAGGGTCAGGACGAACGTGTCGGCATCGACCCCGCCGCCGCTACCACCACCATCGAACAACAGCAGGCCGGCCAGCGCGATCGGGATGACGAAAATATTAATCAGCACGAGATAGGCCGGGAACATCCAGGCCGCGGTCTTGAGCTCGCCTTCGTCCGCATTCTCGACCACCGCCACATGGAACTGGCGGGGCAGGCAGATAATCGCCATCAGCGACAGGAGCGTGATCGTTACCCATTTGGACGTGTGGATATCAACGGCGAAGCGCGCGGCGATGCTATCCACCGCGCCCGCGCGCGCCGCCAGATCCCCGAACCCGTCGAACATGTAGAACGTCACGAAGATACCGGCCGCGAGGAACGCCACCAGCTTGACGATCGATTCAAACGCGATCGCCAGCATCATCCCCTGATGGTGCTCCGTCGCGTCGATGTTGCGGGTCCCGAACATGATCGAGAACACGGCCATCAGCAGCGCCACCACGAGCGCGGTATCGGCCCACCAGGCCGTGCCCGCGACGCCGGCCGGCATGATGATCTCGGGATAGCTGACCAGCACGTTGAAGCTGGTCGACACCGCCTTCAGCTGCAGCGCGATATAGGGAAGGATGCCGATCACGACGAACAGGGTCACGATCGCGGCCAGCGCCTGGCTCTTGCCGAAGCGGGCGGCGATGAAATCGGCGATGGTGGTGATGTTCTCGGCCTTGCCGATCCGCACGATCTTGCGCAGCACGAAATAGCCCGCCGTGAACAGCAGGACCGGGCCGAGATAGACCGGGATGAAATCATAGCCGGAGCTCGAGGCCAGCCCGACGCTGCCGTAGAAAGTCCAGGAGGTGCAGTAGACCGCGAGCGACAGGGCGTAGATCACGGGCTTGGCGCGAATGCGCGAGCCGTGGCGCTGCGCCGTGCGGTCACCCCAATAGGCGATCGCGAACAGCACGCCGATATAGACCAGCGACGCGCCGAGAATGGTCCAGTTGGTTAGCATCTGCTCGCCGCACTCATGCAATCCAGCCGGTCGTCACGACCGGCCCGGGCGCAAAACGTAGCATAAAAGATGCACGACGAAGCCCGGATACAAGACGAAGCCCGGGCGAAACACCGAGGCGCAGCCTCGACAAAACGCAGACAAAAAAAGTGCAGGGCAGAGCCCTGCACTGAGATGACCCCATGAAAGGGTCGGGGGAACGGAGGAACTAGATGGCGTTGCAGCAAAACTGCGCAACCGCCTCCGAGCCTCCAATCAACCCGAGTGCATTGCGCCAGTCTATTAGACATTCGTTGCAGGGGGGCCACGGGTGCAGTCGCCAGCAACGTGCAGACGCGCTGGCGTCAGGAGCGAATGGCCAGTGCCTCGATCTCGACCCGGCCGTTGGGGACCGCAAGGAACGTCACACCGACGGTCGAACGCGCCGGATAGGGCTCACGGACGTAGCTCGAATACACCTCGTTCATCGCCCGCAGATCCCCGATATCGGTGAGGAAGATCGTGACCTTGACGATATCGCCATGATCGAGCCCTTCCGATGCGAGCAGCGCCCCGATCTTCTCCATGATGGCCCGGGTCTGTGCCGCCGCGTCCATGTCCGGGGGAATGCCGTCATATTCCGGGTCATAGGCCATCTGGCCGCTCAGGATGACTTGATCACCCAGCGCGACCCCGCCTGTCAGGGCCGCGCGTGCCGGTGATTTCGCACCGGGTGCCGATACTGTTTTCCGCATTGTCTTCCCCTCTGATATTTTCCCATGAGCGGCGTCATGACGCTTCCGTCACACCATCAGCATACCGCCGTCATACAACAGCGACTGGCCGGTCATGCCGCCGGACTCACGCCGCGCCAGATAGACGGCGAGTTCGGCCACTTCCTCGGGCTGGATCACCCGGCCGACCGGTATCCGCGCCAGGAGCGCCTGCATCATCGCCTCCGCAGTCGTGCCGCTTATGTCGGCATATTCGGCGACCAGCCCCTCGCCGAGTTCGGTGTCGACGAGCCCCGGACAGATGGCGTTGACCGTGACGCCCACCCCTGCCATCTCAAGCGCCACCGAACGGGTCAGGCCGACAACGGCATGCTTGCTGGCATTGTAGGCGCTCTGGTTGGCCGAACCCCATTTGCCCGCGGTCGAGGCGATGTTGATGACCCGCCCGTATTCACGCGCCTGCATGCCCGGCAGGGCGGCCTGCATCATGTGCACGGTGCCCATATAATTGACCCGCATCAGGCGGTCGATTTCGTCGATGTCATAGTCGAGAAACCGCGAGGCCCGGTACGCACCGGCACAATTGACCAGAATGTCGATCCGTCCCCATTCGGCGTTCAGACGGGCAACGGCATCGAAACAGGCCGCCCGGTCGGTGATATCAAAGTCCGCCAGCTCGATGGGCGCGGCGGCGGTTGCGACAGCCCCCTCGATCCCGGCGCGCGCATTCTCGAGGCGCCCGCGATCCGTCGCGGCCAGGCACAGATCCGCACCCTCGCGCGCGAACGCCCCGGCGATGGCCAGGCCGATGCCCCGGCTGCCGCCGGTCACCAGCGCCCGCATGCCTGTCAGATACGACATATTTCTTTCCCGGCGGCGGTCCCCACAACCTAGTCCAGAAACGCCACGACCCGCGCGGGTGCGGCGCTGGTCCCGACCAGCTTGATCGGGAAGAAGGCGACCATGTAGCCGGTCGGCGGCAAGGCGGCGAGGTTGTCGAGCTGCTGCACGATGAAGGCCTCCCGCTCGCGCACCGCGAAATGGCCATCCCAGATCTCCGACTTGTCGCCGGTCTCCTCGAAGGCCTTCTTCATCACTGGGAATGGCCGGTCCCAACCGACCGCGTCCGTGCCGAGCACCCGCGCGCCCTGCCCCGTCAGGAACACCGTGCTATCGCGGGTCATGCCCGGATAGGTCCAGAACTCGGGATCCTTCATACCGTAGCGTTCCTGGCCCGTGCGCAGCATGACCGCATCGCCCTCCGCGATCGGCCGGCCAACCGTGTCGATTGCCGCCTGCAGATCCTCGATGGAAAAGGCCTCGTTCGGCTTGGCATAGGGCCGCATGTCCAGGACCATCCCGGGGCAGTACAGCTCCTGCACATCGATCTCGTGGATCTTGCGCGCGGGCTTCCCCTCGATGGTGTTGCCGCTGTGATAGGGCGCGTCCACATGGGTTGAGCAATGGGTGTTCATGTCGTTCAGCATTTCCTCGCCCCAGCCCTCACCGTCGGGCAGATGTTCTGCAGCACAGCCGAAGAATCCCATCATGCGCTCGCGGCCCATATCCTCGGGCCGGTGATAGGTGATCTTGGGGCCGAAGATGCTCGCCAGGCCTTGCATCTCCTCGGAGACGAGCTCGCGGTTCTTGGTGTCGATGGGCCGGGTGAGATCGATGAGTTGGGGCATGTTCCATTCCTCCTGATGTGCCGATCAGGTTAACCAATACCCGCGGCAATGTCGCGGCAACGGGGACGAGACACGAAAAAGCCCGGCGCAAGGCCGGGCTTTTCTGGATTTTGGTGGGACCGGACATCTTTGAGGGCCGGCCTCAATAATTCCATGAACTCAATTGTGCCTCGCGCCAGCGTTTTCCAGTAGACGATAAACTTCCTCGCCTTCCTCGAACTCCCGCTCACTCGCGTCCCAAAACATATCTTCAAGGGCCATATCCACTTCGTCGAGCGGCGTATGCCCGTAGCCATCCCTGATGTTGACGTTTGCGCCTTGGCTCAACAGGAGTTGTACGGGTTTCATGCGGGCAGCGTATGCCGCCTCGATCAGAGGCGTAGAGGTGTAGGTGACGGTCTCGCCGCTATCTGAATCCACATAGCTCGCCGTGTAGGTGCAATTGACACCAACTCCGGATGCGATCAGCCGTGACATCTCATTGGTGTCGCCGCTGGATGCAGCATCGCCCAACGAGCTACACCGTTCATCGGCGTAAACCGGATGGGCGAACATCATAGCGAAGGCCAGCGATGCTAAAGAAAGCGATGCATTGCGCATGATCGTTTCTCCCTGTTTGACCTATCCAGAACGATATTTTTGATCGTCCCGGCGGATACCCCACAAGAGTTTCCGCATAACACTATGATGCCGGATTAGACCCTGTCGATAGACTTCGCGAACCCCGGGGACCGGGCAGTTCGGATCACGCATGCCCGCAAAAACAAAAAGCCCAGCGATTTCTCGCTAAGCCCTTGTTTAATTTGGTGGAGCCCGACGGGGTCGAACCGACGACCTCCGGAACTTGATCAAGTTCACCGGCCTCCGTTGCTTCGATTACCAGATCAATCACAGCAGGGAGTGCACCCAAGGCGTTGATCTCAATCGTCGCATCGGCTCCTGAAACCCGCCAACGCCCGCGATGGCTTCCTAGCTGTGGCATCCACTCACGGTTCTGTTATCGTGCTTCTGCGTCACATATCAGCGCGCAAACGGAGGAAGAAAAATGTCGGCATCAGAAAAGTTGGGTGGCTATGCAACTGGGTTTGGAGAGCTGAAGGCGGATCAAATTGCCGCAAATGTGACCGATGATTACAAACTCCTCGATAAGGACGGAAAATCATACGGAAAGGGTGACTTACCCGATTACATCGCCGAGCTCACAAAGCTGGGCGACAAAATGATCATCACTGATGTCGTCGTCGAGGGCAGCACGGCATGGTGCAAGTGGGAATTGGGTGACATCGTTGGTGCCGGATTGATCACTTTCGGGGATGACGGTGTTTCACATGAACAGCTGTTTTACACCTAGAAGGCCGCGTTTTTTTGCCATCCGGAAGACCGGCGGGACTCTGCGTTCTGAATTGATTGCACTTCAAAACCTTGGAGAATCCCGATGACGAACCATACCGGATATCTGCTGATTGCTGATATTTCAGGCTATACGCAGTTCCTGACATCCTCCGAACAGGATCACGCCAATCCAATTCTGCAGTCGCTGTTAAGTTCCTTGATCGAGCAGGTGGGAGAGCCGCTTCAATTCTGGAAGATGGACGGTGATGCGGTGCTGGCCTATTCGACGCAGAACGAATTTCCCTCCGGCGAGACGTTTCTGACGATCTGCGAGAACCTCTACAACGCGTTCACCACCCGTCGACAGGACATCATCGTAAACACGACCTGTCCATGCCAAGCCTGCGCCAATGTCGGAATGCTGGACCTAAAAATCATGGCCCATCACGGCGAATTCGACGAGATGGAGGTCGGCCCGGTGAAGGACATCTCCGGTTCGGATGTTATCCTGGTGCACCGTATGTCCAAGACCGATGTGAGCGCCACGACCGGCATTCGAAGCTACGCTCTTTTCAGCGATGCAGCGGTCGAGGCCATGGAACTCAAGGCGGCACTCGTGCCGTTTTCGCAACCGTTCGAGCATTTTGGCGAAGTTTCGATGCAGGTCTACGACCTGGCCAAAGCCTGGGAGAAATTTCATGCCGGGCGCGAACGCTATTTTTTGAACGAACAGGACGGTGTGTGGACCTACCGTCGCCATTTGGACGTTCCGATTGCGGTTGCCTGGGAAGCGCTGACCGCGCCCGGACTCAAAGAGCGTTGGATGGTGGACATGAAATCGGTGACCGTCGACAATCCCGAGAACCGCATTGGCACCGGATCGAATTATCACTGCGCACACGAAGCAGCCGACTTTCGCTATCGAGTCACCGACTGGGAGCCTTTCGACTATTTTTCCACGCGTATCGATGACCCGGCACGCGGCGGCATCAGCATGCCTGAGACCTATCACCTGACATCGACGGAGTCCGGTACGGAGTTGCGCTATACGATCGGGGAGGCCCACGACGCTGACGGCAATCGCTCCGAAACGTCCGAACAGGAGGCGGTCGGCTTTCTGTCGGCGTTCTGGCCTCCGTGCTTCGATGCGATGGAAAAGTTGATCAAGGCGGCGAATTAGGTGACCCAATAGAGAAAACCCGCTGCTTCCAGAAAGCAACGTTCGCGCTTGGCACGAAATTTCTCCCGCAACCCGGTGCCGTCATTCCGGCAGGCCGGCCAGGCGCCATCCCGCCACCAATTGATCCCAGTCACCGGGCCGTTTTAGGGGCCAGGTCCGCATGTCACCGAGCCTGAAATCCGCGCGGCATTCGAGCAGCCGGTCGGCGTATTCCCGCGCGCGCGCAACGTCCTCCGAGTGCGCCGCCGCGGCTATCATCAGCAAGAGGTTGCGTGGCACGTTTTTTATGTTCTGTTCAACCAACTGGCCCCAGTGCAACACCTCGTCATGGCGTTGCGAGAGCGACAGGCCGAGCATCAAGTAAACGGCGTTTTGAGAGAACAGACGTAAGCCTCTCAGCGGCTCGATCGCCTTCAACGCCAGGTTCGTGCCTTCTTCGACCTTTCCACTGCACATCAGAGACGCCGCATGCGCCATCTGACCTTGCGCGTAGTGGGGAGCGGTCTTCATCAATTGTTCGGCAGCAAACAACGCGCGGGCATGGTCCTCCTCGAGTTCGAGAAACGCATAGATCAGCATCGCCTGTGCGAAATCACTGCCCGGATTGAGCTCCACGGCCTTCCGCAGATACACAATTGCCTGTTCACGCTGTTCCAACGTTGAGCTCCGCCAGCCGCAGTTTGGCTCGATGATGCAAGACATCCCAGCCATCGCGAGGGCACTGGCATCATCCGGATCACGCTCCAGGACGATTTCCATCAAGGACCGGGCCTCGACCCATTCCGGGTAGGACAGGTCGGACAACAGGCCGCCCGTGTGCACACGAATGACGCTGCTGTTCTGTTCCGCAATCGGTAGATCGGATTTGTCCAGGGAAGACGATTCATAACGGAAGGCGGCAAACCTGAGCGACGTACAAATCCGCAGCGCCAGATCATCCTCCGCCTCGAACAAATCGGCGATTACGCCCTCGAATCGCTCCGATTTGATCAGTTTCTGGTTTCCCTGGTCGACCAGGCGAACGATGGCTCGATAACGGGCGCCGAGCACCTGCATGGATCCCTCGACCAGCATGTCGGCCTCGGCGACGTCTGCCATAAGGGTCATGCCGGTCTGATTGGCGATGGCCATACGGACCGCCTCGTTGACCCCGTCGCACAAAATTTTTGCCTCGTCATCACCGGCCCTCAATTCCAGATCAACAAACCCCAGGCCGATCGTCTTATCGTCAACGAATCCCTGATCGCCGCTCCCGCTCGCGGCGTCGGTCGACGTCGGTGCTTCGCTCCAGGAGAACGCGAGAACCGGACGCTCGATGTTCTTCAACTTCAGCGGCGGCCTCTCGCGGAAGGCGCTGGCGAGGCGACCGTCCAGGCTGTGATACACGACGTCCGAAATCAGGACATCGCCTGGCGACGCCGCGGCCTCCAGGCGCGCTGCGATGTTGACGCCGTCGCCGAACACGTCCTCGTCTTCCCGTACAATGTCTCCGAGGTGAATGCCCACGCGCAACTGAAGCTGAACGATATCCGGAATGCCGCTCTGGATTTCGACCGCGCATTTCACGGCATTCGAGACACTCGCGAACGTTACGATCCAGCCATCGCCCATGCTCTTGACGATTTCGCCGTCATGCCGGGCGACTGAAGGCGTAAAAAGTTCCGACCGCAGTTTTCGCAAAGCAGCGAGGGTCGCGGACTGGTCCGCGCCCATCAGTTTCGAATACCCCACCACATCGGCAACCAGTATGGCCGCAAGAATTTGTTGCATGAGCGCGAATCTCCCTCGTCAGAATGACTCAGCAGACCGGATGTGGAAAGCCGTGCCGCGATATGGGCACGCATGGGTACTTTTGCCTATTCCGAACCGGGCCTCTCACGAAAAAAACAAAGGGCTCAGCCATTTCTGGCTAAGCCCTTGTTTAATTTGGTGGAGCCGGACGGGATCGAACCGACGACCTCTACAATGCCATTGTAGCGCTCTCCCAACTGAGCTACGGCCCCCTCAAATACTATTGCGATCAGCCTCTCGGCCGGGCGGCGGGAAGATACTGGACCCGCCGATCAACGCAAGTGGTTTCTCCGATACCTAGCTGTCGTCGCTCACGCCCGGCTTGGGAACGGGGACGACCTCTGCCTCGTCGTCGTCATCATCGTCGAGCGCAGGCGGGGCATCATCATCTTCGTCGTCGTCTTCGACCACAACGTCGCTGATCAGCGCCTCGACTTCATCCTCGGCATCCTTGGCCTTCGGCTTGGCGGCGTCATCGTTCGCCGGCGCCGGTGCATCCGGCTCGACGGGGCGATTGCGCCGCGGACGGAAGATTGCCTCGGGATCGAAGACGGTCTCGCAGCTCGGGCATACGATCGGCGAATTCTGCATGTCATAGAAGCGCGCGCCGCATGCCAAACATGCCCGCTTAACGCCCCATTCCGGTTTTGCCACTGGTGGTACCCTCCGGTGTGTTTCGGAGGCGCCGTGTGCCACGAACGACACGGTCTGTCAAAAGCAAATCCGCAATGCACCGTCACTTTGTCGTCTCGCCCGGCCGTCTTTGACACCACAAATGGGCATCCCTTCGTGGTCCAGCCGTGGCCCAGCACCGAAACTTGTGCTAATCGGTCGCCGCTCAAACAAGACTGCAGACATGACCGACCACACCGCACCCACATCATCCTCAAGCCCCGGACCGGGGGCCGCACCAAGGCCTGCAACGGCGCACGTCGGCACGGCCCTGTCCGGCACCGCACGGGTGCCGGGTGACAAGTCGATCTCCCACCGCGCCCTGATGCTGGGGGCGCTGGCCGTGGGCACGACGCGGGCCGAAGGGCTGCTCGAGGGTGAGGACGTGCTGGCGACGGCGGCGGCCCTGCGCCGCATGGGCGTCGGGATCACACGCGACGATAATGGGGTCTGGCTGATCGAGGGCGTGGGCGTGGGCGGCCTGCACGCGCCCGACGACGTGCTCGACCTGGGAAACTCCGGCACCGCGGCCCGGCTGCTCTGCGGCCTGCTGGCGGGCCATGACTTCACCGCCATCCTGACCGGCGACGATTCCCTGCGCGCGCGGCCCATGGGCCGGGTCGTCGCACCGCTGACCGAGATGGGCGTGCAGACGGCGTCGCGCGATGGCGGCCGCATGCCGCTGTCGATCACCGGCACCACCGACCTGCTGCCGATCGAATATGTGCTGCCGGTACCGTCGGCCCAGGTGAAGTCGGCGGTGTTGCTGGCGGGACTCCACGCGCCGGGGCGCACGAGCGTGGTCGAGGCGCTGGCGACCCGCGACCATACCGAGCGCATGCTCGCCCATATGGGTGCCGAGCTGGAGATCACCGACACCGTCGACGGCCGCCGGATCACGATCACCGGGCAGCCGGAGCTGACCCCGGTCGAGATACAGGTTCCCGCCGACCCCAGTTCGGCCGCGTTCCCCGCCGTCGCCGCGGCGATCGTGCCGGGCTCCGATATTTACCTGCCGGCGGTCGGCATGAACCCGGCCCGCATCGGCCTGTTCGACACGTTGGTGGAGATGGGCGCGGACATCTCCCGCGACAATCCGCGCGACGCCGGCGGCGAGCCCGTCGCCGATCTGCACATCCGCGCCGGGTCACTCACCGGCGTGATCGTGCCCGCATCGCGCGCGCCGTCGATGATCGACGAGTATCCGGTGCTGGCGGCGGCGGCCGCCTGTGCTGCCGGCACCACCGTGTTCGAAGGCGTCGGCGAGCTGCGCGTCAAGGAGAGTGACCGGCTGGCGGCCGTCGAGGCCGGGCTTGCCGCCTGCGGCGTCGCGGTCTGGACCGAGGAGGACCGGATGGTCATCCAGGGCTGCGGCGGCCCGCCGCCGGGCGGTGGCGACATCGCGGCCAACCTCGACCACCGGATCGCCATGAGCTTCATGGTTCTCGGCCTCGCGGCGGAGAACCCGGTCACGATCGATGATGTCCGCACCGTCGAGACGAGTTTTCCCGGTTTCATCGAGACCATGTGCGGCCTCGGCGCGGATATCTCGTCCGATCAAACAAACGACCATACAGACGGGGCCCCATGATCATCGCGATCGACGGCCCGGCCGCCGCCGGCAAGGGCACCCTGGCCAAGCGCCTGGCGGCGCATTTCGATTTCGCCTTTCTCGACACGGGCCGGCTCTACCGTGCCGTCGGGTACCTGGTGCTGGCAGCGGGTGGCGATCCGTCGAACGAGGGTGACGCGGTGCGGGCGGCGCAGACCCTCGACCCCGCAAAACTGGATTCCGTCGACCTGCACACGGAGAAGATCGCCGAAGCGGCCTCGCAGGTGGCGGCGATTCCCGATGTGCGCGCGGTGCTGCTCGACTTCCAGCGGGCCTTCGCCCGGACACCTCCCGGCGGCAAGACCGGGGCGGTCCTGGACGGGCGTGACATCGGTTCCGTCGTCTGCCCGGACGCCGACGTGAAACTCTTCGTCACCGCCCGCCCTGAAATCCGGGCGGAACGGCGCCATAAAGAGTTGCAGGAAAAGGGCTTAGAGAGTACATATCCCGCCGTCCTGGCTGAGATAGAAGCGCGTGATGAACGCGATCGCACTCGAAAGGTCTCCCCATTGCTGACGGGAGACGCGTGCGAGATCGATACTTCAGATAAAACGCCCGATGCCGTCTTCGATGAGACGCGGGCCTATATCGAGGATCGATCCACTTAACCTCGGCCGGAATGATTGCGTATCCAGCGCCGTTTCTATGTCCGGATTGGCCGGACAGACGGGTGGATGCGAAAGACCACCGGAGCCAACCGGTTGGCATGACAAGTATGACCTGAAAGGACGTATCGTCCCATGACCGATACCGTTGCGGTGCCCGAGGGCGCCGACATGAGCGAAAATTTCGCCGCCCTCCTCGAAGAAAGCTTCGAAAACAATTCATCTCTCCAGCACACGGTCGTCAAAGGCACCGTCGTTGCCGTTGAGAGTGACTTTGTGCTGATCGATGTCGGCCTCAAGTCCGAAGGCCGGGTTCCCATCAAGGAATTCGCCCCGCCCGGACAGCCCGCGGAACTCGCCGTCGGCGACAAGGTCGAGGTCTATGTCGAGCGCTATGAAGACATCAACGGCGAAGTCGTTCTGTCGCGCGAGAAAGCACGTCGCGAAGAAGCCTGGGAAAAACTCGAGGAAGCCTTCGAGCAGACCGAACGGGTCTCGGGCACGATCTTCGGCCGGGTCAAGGGTGGCTTCACGGTCGACCTGTCGGGCGCCGTTGCGTTCCTGCCGGGCAGCCAGGTGGACATCCGCCCCGTGCGCGATGTCTCGCCGCTGATGGGCACCCCGCAACCTTTCATGATCCTCAAGATGGATCGCGCACGCGGCAACATCGTTGTCTCACGCCGCGCCGTCCTCGAAGAGACCCGCGCCGCCGAACGCACGGAGCTGGTCGCGAACCTCAAGGAAGGCCAGGTCCTCCAGGGCGTGGTCAAGAACATCACCGATTACGGCGCCTTCGTCGATCTCGGCGGTGTCGACGGTCTGCTCCACGTCACCGACATTTCGTGGCGCCGGATCAACCATCCCTCCGAAGCGCTGCAGGTTGGCCAGACCGTTCAGGTCCAGGTCGTCCGGTTCAACCCGGAGACCCAGCGTATCTCCCTCGGCATGAAGCAGCTCGAGGCGGATCCGTGGGATGATGTGGAACTGAAGTATCCGGTCAGCGTTCGCTTCACCGGTCGCGTGACCAACATCACCGACTACGGCGCGTTCGTCGAGCTGGAGCCGGGCATCGAAGGCCTGGTCCATGTCTCGGAGATGAGCTGGACCAAGAAGAACGTCCATCCCGGCAAGATCGTTTCGACGAGCCAGGAAGTCGAAGTCCAGGTGCTCGACGTGGACCCCCAGAAGCGACGTATCTCGCTTGGCCTCAAGCAGACCCAGGAAAATCCGTGGGACGAGTTTGCAGTCCGGTTCCCGGGCGGCACGGAGATCGACGGCGAAGTGCGCAACATCACCGAGTTCGGTCTGTTCGTCGGCCTGCCGGGCGACATCGACGGCATGGTCCATCTTTCGGACATCTCGTGGGAAAAGACCGGCGAGGAAGCGCTCGAGGACTTCACCAAGGGCGACATGGTCAAGGTCAAGATCCTCGAGGTCGACACCGACAAGGAACGCATCTCACTGGGCATCAAGCAGCTGTCCAGCGATCCGTTCGCCGAATCCCTCGGCAACATCCGCAAGGGTGAAGTCGTGACCGCCACCGTCTCGGAAGTTAATGACGGCGGCATCGAGGTCAAGACGTCGGGCGGCCTGGTGGCCTTCATCCGGCGCTCCGATCTGTCGCGTGACCGCTCCGAGCAGCGGCCCGACCGCTTCGCAGTTGGCGAGAAGGTCGATGCGAAGGTGACCAACATCGATCCGTCGAGCCGACGCATCTCGATGTCGATCAAGGCCAACGAAATCGCCGAAGAGAAGACGGCCTTGGCCCAGTTCGGCTCGTCCGACAGCGGCGCCTCGTTGGGCGATATCCTCGGGGCCGCCATCCGCGACAAGCAGCAGGAGACCCAGGAGATGATCGGCGATACGCCGGCGCCTGAGGCTGCTGCCGAGGCACCTGCGGAAGAGGAAGCCACCGAAGAGGCTCCGGCAGAGGAAGCTGCTGCTGAGGCACCTGCAGAAGAGGAAGCCGCCGAAGAAGCTCCGGCAGAGGAAGCTGCTGCTGAGGCTCCTGCGGAAGAGGCCAAAGAAGAGGACGGCGCGGAGAAGTCCTGAGACTTCCCCGCCTGATCGGCCGACATGTCCTATGATGCGGACGCCCTGCTTGACCGCCGCCGGCTGAAACGCCGGCTGCGCGTCTGGCAGGCCGTCACGCTCCTGGTCGTTGTCGGCGCAATCCTGACCTTCCTCCAGACCCAGGGAAATTTGTTCCGGGGCGAACGGATCGTCCGTATCCATGTCGAAGGGATAATCGTCCGCGACGATGCCCGTCGCCGGACCCTGGCCCGGCTGGCCAAGGACGACGACGTGCGCGGCGTGATCGTGCATGTCGACAGCCCCGGCGGAAGCGTTGTCGGCGGCGAGGATCTGTACAACAGCCTGCGTGCCATCGCCGAGACGAAACCGGTCGCCACCGTCATGGGGACGGTCGCCACCTCGGCCGCCTATATGACCGCCATCGCGACCGACCGCATTTTCGCCCGTGAGGGCACGATCACCGGGTCGATCGGGGTCATCCTGCAAACCGCCAATGTGAGCGAGCTTCTCGGGCGGATCGGCATTGAACCCATCACCATCAAATCGACCGCGCTGAAGGGCGTCCCCTCGCCCGTCGAACCCCTCACGCCGGAAGGCCGGGCTGCGACAGAGCAGGTGGTGCTCGATCTCTATGATTTCTTCGTCGATCTGGTGATCGAACGCCGGCCGATTGATGCCGGTGCCGTTCGCCTCCTGGCCGATGGCCGGGTGTTCTCCGGGCGTCAGGCCGTGCAGAACAATCTGATCGATGCGATCGGCGACGAAGCCGCCGCAATCGACTGGATGGTTCGCGAACACGATCTGCCGGGCGGACTTCCTGTTGAAACCCTGCGGACCAGCCCGGACGAAGACGGCCTCCTGGAGAAAATCACCGGACTTGCAGGAAAATCGTTGTTTTCCAACGCATTAACACTTGACGGTCTGGTTTCGCTTTGGCAACCTTCGCCGCGCTGACGTTAATTGAGCGGCGGCTGAGCCTTCGGGGGAAGGCGAATATTCGGGATTGGCGAATCCCGGGGGGAATACGATGACAAAGTCGGAATTGATACAACGCCTGGCCGAGCGCAACCCGCACCTGCTTCAGCGGGATGCGGAACGTATCGTGGCAACAATACTGGAAGAGATTACCGCCGCGCTGGCCCGCGGCGACCGGGTGGAATTGCGCGGTTTTGGTGCGTTCTCCGTGAAGCAACGCGCCGCGCGAACCGGCCGGAACCCGCGTACCGGCGAGGCCGTGGACGTGGACGCCAAGGTGGTTCCGTATTTCAAGACCGGCAAGGAGCTGCGCGAGCGCCTCAACGGCGAGTAGCCAGCACGACATGGCCCAACGCGCCATGTTGCGGGCCGGTATTTCGGCCACCCAATTTCACTCACATCATTCATTCACACAGCGAATGGGGTAAAGTCGGCCATATCGATTGGCGCGGGCGTTTGCTATGCCCGGCCAATGGGAACGCTATGAACCACAGACCCGTTTTCATGACCGATCCGTATTCATGACCGACCATAGGAAATACCCGTGAACCGCTTGCGCTGGCTGATAACCATTCCGGTCGCGATCATCGTGGTCGTCTTCGCCGTCAACAACCGCGGCGACGCCGGTGTCAATCTCTGGCCCTTCGATCTGATCATCACATGGCCGCTGTTTGCGTTCGTGTTCATCGGGGCTGGCGTCGGCTTTGCCCTCGGCGCCGTTTTGACGTGGTTCACCGCCGCACCGACACGCCGGCGGGCGCGCGAACGCGCGGGCCGGATCCGCGAACTCGAGCGCGCGTCGGAAACCGCCGAACGCGCAACCATGGCCGCACCCGTCACCACCGGCACCCCCAGCACCCCCAGCACCATGACACCCGTGGCGCCGCCGCCGGTGCGGACGGACTAGCCCTAACTTGCAGACCATCGACCCGGCAACGGTAGACGCGCTGCTCGATGTCCCCAGCCTGGTGGCGGCGCTGCATGCAGCATTCCGGGATGGGGCCGTGACGCCGGTGCGCCACCACCACAACATCCCGATGGGCACGCGCGATGACGCGACACTGCTGCTGATGCCGGCATGGGACAGCGAGGTACCCCCGCGCCATATCGGCGTCAAAACCGTCACCGTCCATCCCGACAATCCGGCCCAGAGCACGCACCAACCATCCGTGCAGGGCGTCTATCTCCTGCTCGACGGGCAAACAGGCGTACCCCGCGCCCTGATCGACGGGCCCGCGCTGACCGCGCGCCGCACCGCCGCGGCATCGGCGCTGGCCTCCCGGTTCCTGTCACGGCCTGAATCCCAACGGCTCGTCATGATCGGCACCGGCCGGCTCGTGCCCGATCTGATCGTTGCCCATTGCGCCGAACGCCCGATCGACCATGTCTCGGTGTGGGGCCGCAATCAGGCGAACACCGAGAAACTCGTCCACCGGATGTTCGACCTCGGGTTCCCGGTCGAGGCATGCACCGATCTCGAGGCCGCGGTTACAAACGCCGACATCGTCAGCTGCGCGACCACGTCACGAACACCTGTCTTCGATGGCGCGTGGCTCACACCCGGCACCCATGTCGATCTGGTGGGCGGCTTCCGCCCGGACATGCGTGAGGCCGACGACACGGCCATCGGCCGCGCGCGCATTTTTGTCGACACCCGCGCGGGCGCGATGTCCGAGGCCGGTGATATTGTGCAGCCCATGGAATCGGGACTGATCACGGCGGACGATATTATCGCGGAGCTTTCCGAGCTGTGCCGGGACGAGCATGTCGGGCGCGCATCGGTCGGCGAAATCACCCTCTTCAAGTCCGTCGGAACGGCGCTTGAGGATCTCGCAGCCGCGGAACTCCTGATCGACCGGGTGGCACCATGAGCATCGACGCAGCGCTGATCCATGACTGGCTGACCCGACAGGCGCTGCCGCTCTGGTCCCATGCCGGTTACGACGAGGCGGCCGGCGGGTTCGTCGAATGCCTGACCCTGGATGGCCAACCGCTTTTCGACCGCGACAAACGCATGCGCGTCCAGGCCCGGCAAATCTATGTGTACAGCCACGCCCATCTCCTCGGCTGGGCCCCGCCCGCCGGCGGCCCGAGCGCCCTCGATGTCGCACGCGGCGGCTTTGATTTCTTGACCCGCCACTATTGGCACGGCGATGGCGGCGGCTTTGTTTTCTCGACTGCACGCGACGGCACACAGGCCGATACCCGGGTCGAGGCCTACGAGCAGGCCTTCGCCCTGTTTGCGTTCGCCTGGTACCACCGGGCCAGCGGCGATCCCGACGCCTTAATATGGGCCGAACACACGTATTCCTTTCTTGAAGAGGTTCTCGCGGATCGCGAACATGGCGGATATTTCGAGAACCTGTCCCACGACCTGCCGCGGCGCCAGAACCCCCACATGCATCTGCTGGAAGCACTGCTGGCATGGCACGCGACCACCGGGGACGCGGCCCATCTCGACCGCGCGCGCGCAATCGTCGACCTTTTCCGACGCAAATTATTCGATACGGAAACAGGCACCCTGGGTGAGTTCTTCGCGGCCGACTGGGCGCCCGCCCCCGGCACGGCCGGCCAAATCGTCGAGCCCGGACATCACTTCGAGTGGGTCTGGCTTCTGCGGCGTTACGCCAAGGCCACCGCCGATGCCACCGGCGACGACACCGGCGACATGGCGGATGCGCTGTACCAGTTCGCCTCGACCCATGGCTGCGATCAAGCGCCGGGACCGGCCCAGGGCCTGGCGTTTGACTCGGTCCTGCGCCGCGGCGCCGACGAACGGCTCGGCCACGGCACCTCGCTGGACGACAACAAGCGCCTGTGGGTCCAGACCGAGGCCATCAAGGCGCAGCTGGCGCGGCTTGAGGATGGTGCTGACCCCGCCGCATCCGAACGTCTGGAGCTGCTGCTGGAGCGCTTGTTTGGCCTGTATCTGGCCGTCGGACACGGCAATTGGCAGGATCATCTGGACGCACATGGCGGGGCAATCGCCCAATCCGCGCCCGCATCGAGCTTTTATCACCTGTTTGTCTGCCTGACCGAGGTGCTGCGCGTACGTGACCAGCGGGCGGACCTCTGCTAGAAGCTGCGCTGCCATGACAGATCAGCCACAACTGCGCGCAAACCCCGTGTTCGCGGCCCTCGACACACCGGATTTGGACCAGGCCCTCGCCTGGGCCGAGGCGCTGCGCGGCCATGTCGGCGGGGTGAAGACCGGTCTTGAATTCTTTTCGGCGAACGGGGCCGACGGGGTGCGACGTATCGTCGATCTCGGCCTGCCTGTCTTCCTCGACCTCAAATTTCACGACATCCCCAACACGGTGGCCGGTGCGGTCCGCGCCGTCGCCGATCTCGGCGCGGCAATCGTCAACGTCCACGCCGCGGGCGGACCGGCGATGCTGGCCGCCGCACGCGAGGCCGCCGAGCGGCCCGGTCGCGGCACCCGGCCAATGGTGATCGCCGTGACCGTCCTGACCAGCCTCGACGATTCGGATCTTTCGGCGGTCGGCCAGTCCGTTCCGGCCCGCGACCAGGTCGTGCGCCTGGCGCAGCTCGCCCAGTCAGAGGGGCTCGACGGGGTGGTGTGCTCACCGGCCGAAATCACAGCGATCCGCGCCGCATGCGGCGCCGACTTCAAACTGATCGTGCCGGGCATCCGGCCCAGCTGGGCCGCGACCGGCGACCAAAAGCGGATCACGACCCCGGCCCAGGCCCGCGATGACGGCGCCGATATCCTGGTCATCGGCCGGCCGATCACGGGCGCCGACGATCCCGGTGCTGCGGCAGAACGGATCGCGGACGAGCTCGGCCAATGAGCGTGACCGCCAAGATTTGCGGCATCAACGACGAGACCGCGATGCGGACTGCCATCGAGGCGGGCGCGCGGTTCGTCGGACTTGTGTTTTATCCGCCGAGCCCCCGCGCGCTCAATCCCGACACGGCCGCGACGCTGGCCGCACTCGTGCCCACCGGCGTGGCAACGGTGGGGCTGTTCGTCGACCCCGAAGACGCGCTGCTCGACGCGGTGCTGGCGAAGGTGCCCCTCGATCTGATTCAGCTGCACGGCGACGAGAGCCCCGAGCGCTGCCTCGACATCCGCGCGCGCACCGCATTGCCCGTCATGAAAGTAATCAAGGTCGCGAACGCGGCCGATATCGAGGCGACCCACGCCTATGCCGGCGCGGTAGACTGGCTGATGTTCGACGCCAAGGCGCCGAAGGAGATGACCAACGCTCTGCCCGGCGGCAATGCGCTGGCCTTTGACTGGACCCTCCTGTCGGCCCATGAATGGCCCGTGCCCTGGATGCTCGCGGGCGGCCTCAACGCCGACAACGTAACCGAGGCCGTACTCGCTTCGGGCGCCACCATCGTCGATGTATCATCGGGTGTGGAGACGGCCCCGGGCCGCAAGGACCCGGATCGGATTCGGACGTTTCTCGAGGAGGTGGGAAGCCTTTGACGGGTTTCCTGTTGAGCATGCCAACAACGATGTATAAGCAGCCCGGAATACGATGAGCGCGGAACCCAACAGCTATCAGAACGGCCCGGACGAACACGGGCATTTCGGCATATTCGGCGGCCGGTTCGTCGCCGAAACGCTGATGCCCCTGATTCTCGAAGTCGAACAGGCCTACGAAGACGCGAAGGCCGACCCGGGCTTCCAGGCCGAGCTGGACGACTATCTTACCCATTACGTGGGGCGGCCCAGCCCGTTGTATTTCGCCGAGCGGATCACCGAGCATTTCGGCGGCGCGAAACTCTATTTCAAGCGCGACGAGCTGAACCACACCGGCGCCCACAAGATCAACAATTGCATGGGCCAGATCCTGCTCGCCCGGCGTATGGGAAAGAAGCGGATCATTGCCGAGACCGGCGCCGGCCAGCACGGGGTGGCGACGGCAACGGTCTGCGCACGCTTCGGCCTGGAATGCGTGGTCTATATGGGCGCGACCGACATCGAGCGACAGGCCCCCAACGTGTTCCGGATGAAACTTCTGGGCGCCGAGGTCATACCCGTTACCAGTGGCACCGCGACCCTCAAGGATGCGATGAACGACGCGCTGCGCGACTGGGTCTCGAACGTCGATGACACCTACTATCTGATCGGCACGGTCGCGGGACCGCACCCCTACCCCGCCATGGTGCGGGACTTCCAGAAGGTGATCGGCGAGGAAACCCGCGTGCAGATGCAGGCCGCCGAAGGCCGCCTGCCGGA
Source organism: Rhodospirillaceae bacterium (assembly GCA_018667335.1). Classification (GTDB taxonomy): domain Bacteria; phylum Pseudomonadota; class Alphaproteobacteria; order UBA6615; family UBA6615; genus UBA8079. The sequence continues at coordinate 25,142 of JABIVD010000061.1, read as the reverse complement.
TTCACTCATCGCCTGCATCGGCGGTGGTTCGAACGCGATGGGCCTGTTCTACCCGTTCCTCGACGACACGGACGTCCGCATCATCGGGGTCGAGGCGGCCGGCCACGGCATCGAGACCGGCGCGCATGCCGCATCCCTGACCGGCGGGCGCCCGGGTGTGTTGCATGGCAACCGGACCTTCCTGCTACAGGATGACGACGGCCAAATTCTCGATGCCCACTCGATTTCCGCCGGGCTCGACTATCCGGGCATCGGACCGGAGCATTCCTGGCTGCACGAATCCGGCCGGGTCGAGTATGTCTCGGTCACCGATCAGGAGGCGCTCGACGCCTTCCAGCTCTGCTCGCGCCTGGAGGGCATCATTCCCGCGCTTGAGCCGTCCCATGCGCTGGCTCATGTGGGCAAGATCGCAGCCGACCTGCCGGCCGACCATCTGATGGTCATGAATTTGTGCGGACGCGGCGACAAGGATGTGTTCACCATCGCCGACGCCCTGGGGGTGGAACTGTGAGCCGGGGCGCGACCAGCGGCCGCATCGAGGCCCGGTTCGAGAAGCTCGCCGGCGAAGGCCGCGCGGCCTTCATCCCATTCATCATGGCCGCGGACCCCGACCTTGAGACCAGTTTCGAGATCCTGCAGGGGCTGCCCGGCGCGGGCGCCGACCTGATCGAGCTTGGCGTGATATTTTCCGACCCCATGGCCGACGGGCCGGCGATCCAGGCGGCAGGCCTGCGCGCCAAGGCCGGCGGTGCCCGCCTCGACCGGACGCTGGACATGGTGCGGCGCTTCCGGGTCGGTGACAACGACACGCCGATCATCCTGATGGGCTACTACAACCCGATGTACATCTACGGCGTCGAGCGATTCCTCGCCGATGCGGCCGAGGCCGGGGTCGACGGGCTGATCGTCGTCGATCTGCCCCCCGAGGAAGACGTCGAGCTCTGCCTGCCGGCGCTGGCTGCGGGTATGCATTTCATCCGCCTCGCCACCCCGACAACCGACGATGCGCGGTTGCCCGCCGTGATCGCCAACACGTCGGGCTTCGTCTACTACGTCGCGATCGCGGGCATAACCGGTACGAAATCGGCCGATGCCGGGGAAATCCAATCCGCGGTCGAACGGCTAAAGCGCCACACCGACCTCCCGGTCGCCGTCGGTTTCGGCATCAAGACACCGGAGCAGGCCGAAGCGATCGCGGCGATCGCCGACGCCGCCGTGGTCGGGTCGGCCATCGTACAGGTCGTCGCAGATAATCTGGACGCGGACGGCAAAGCGACCCCGGAACTCGTGGGCAACGTCCTCGGGCTTTCCCAGTCGCTCGCGAACGGCGTGCGCGCCGCCGCGCGCAAGGCTGCAGAATGACCATGCGCGCGAGGACCCGATGAGCTGGCTGAACGAATTCGTCCGCCCGAAGATTCGCGCACTCGTCGGCAAGAAGGACGTCCCGGACAATCTCTGGCACAAATGCCCTGCGTGCGAGCAGATGCTGTTCCACCGCGAGCTCAGCGACAATCTGCATGTGTGTCATGCCTGCGGACATCATCTCCGCCTCGCCGCCAAGGAGCGTATGGGTTTCCTGTTCGATGGCGGTGAATTCACCCGGGTGGAATTCCAGTCCGTCACGCCCGATCCGCTGAAGTTCCGTGACAGCAAGCGATACACCGACCGTCTCAAGGACGCCCAAAGCAAGTCCGGTGAGAAAGAGGCGATCGTCGTCGGCCATGGCACGATCGGCGGCCAGGGCGCCGTCATCGCGGCGTTTGATTTCGGCTTCATGGGCGGGTCCATGGGCCAGGCCGTGGGCGAAGGCCTCCTCGCGGCGGCCCGCGAAGCGGTCACGCGGAACGCGGCACTCATCGCCATCCCCGCATCCGGCGGCGCGCGGATGCAGGAGGGCATGCTCAGCCTGATCCAGATGCCGCGCACCGTGCTGGCGGTGGAGCAGGTGCGCGAAGCGGGCCTGCCCTACATCGTCATCCTGACCGACCCGACCACCGGTGGCGTGTCCGCGTCCTTCGCGATGCTGGGGGACATCCAGATCGCCGAGCCCGGCGCCACCATCGGCTTCGCCGGCAAGCGTGTCATCAAGGACACGATCCGCGAGGAACTGCCCGAGGGCTTCCAGACAGCGGAATCCCTGCGGGAGCACGGGATGGTCGACATGGTCGTCCCGCGCGGCGAAATGCAGGCCACCATCGCGCGGGTTCTGAACCTCCTGCGCGAGGGCCGTGGCGCCAGCGTGGAGACACCCATCGCGCTTGCCGCACCGGACGCGGCCTCCGGTATGGCCCCCGACTCGGCCCATGGCGACTAGCGTCAGCAAAGACGCGGACGAAAGCGCGATCGCGGACATTCTCGCGCGGTTCGTCAAATACCATCCCGACCGTATCGATCTGTCACTCGACCGCATGCTCCGGCTGCTGTCGGATCTGGGAAACCCGCACGAAAACCTGCCGCCGGTCATCCATATCGCCGGCACCAACGGCAAGGGTTCCACGACCGCCTTCCTCGACGCTGTCCTGACGGCATCCGGGCTGCGTGTCAGCGCCTACACCTCGCCCCATCTCGTGCGATTCGCCGAGCGCTACCGGATTGCGGGCGAGATCATCACCGACGCCGTGTTGCGGGCACTGTTCGAGGAAATCGACGCGCACAACGCCGGCAAACCCATCACCGAGTATGAAATCACCACGGCCGCAGCCTTCCACGCCATGGCGCGTGCGCCGGCGGACATCGTGATTCTCGAGACCGGGCTGGGTGGACGTTTCGATGCCACCAACGTCGTCGCCAAACCCGTTGCCACCGTGATCACCCCGGTCGGCTACGACCATATGGGGTTCCTCGGCAACACGCTGGCTGAAATCGCGGGCGAGAAGGCCGCTATCCAAAAACCCGACGTGCCGTCGTTCGTGGCACCTCAGGCCCCGGAGGCCGCCACAGTGATCTCGTCCTTCGCCGCGGATATCGGCGCGCCCCTGTATCGTGCCGGTCACGAGTGGCAATTCACGACGGCTGCGGATGGCGGTGGGCGTTACACACGTGGCCAGACCAGCTGGCACTTGCCCGAGCCGGGACTGCCGGGCCGCCATCAACTGGACAATGCCGCGCTCGCCACGGCCTGCCTCGACGTGTGCGGATTTCCCGGGGTGACCCCCGAGACGGTCCAGAGCGGCATCGCCGGGGCACGCTGGCCGGGCCGGATGCAGCGGCTGACATCGGGGACCCTCGTCGAATTGCTTTCCGCCGACAGCGAATTGTGGCTCGACGCGGCGCACAATCCGATGGGTGCGGCCGCCCTGGCGCGCGCATTCGGCGACCTCGAGACACGCGATTCACGCCCGTTGCATCTCGTCGTCGCCATGCTGGACGACAAGGATATCGCCGGGTTTCTGGCTCCTTTCTCGTCATCCGCCACCAGCGTCACCGCTGTACCTCTCGACGCGCCACGCGCCCAGCCCGTGCCGAAGATGGTCACCGACGCCGAACGGTCCGGTCTGTCTGCACATCCTGCCAAATCCATCGCGGCCGCCTTATCGCAAATCGCCCAGAGTTTCACGCCGGGACGGGTACTCATCACCGGGTCCCATCTTCTGGTGGGTGCGGCATTACGCGCGAACGCCTGATCGGCGGTTGGACCCGGTGCCGGACCGGCAGTATTGTGAGTGGCAGACCAAATACACGGATCGGTCGACTGGAGCGCCAAGCGCATGAGCACACCCAAGCTTGAAGACCTGCTCGAACGGGGCGACCGCGCGCCGAATTTCTTCCTGCCCGATCAGCGCGACATCGTCATCAACCTGAACGACAAGGCCCGCGGCGGGCCGCTGTTCGTCCTGCTCTACCCGACGCAGAAAGACCCCGGTGCGCTGGGCGAGCTGCAGGCGATGTTCAAGGCCGCACCGGCCATGCTGGCGGCGGGTGCGCATCTGTTCGCAATCAGCGCCGATCCAATGCCGCTGGTGCAGAAAATCGCGGGCGAGAACGATGCGGGCTTCTTTCTATTGTCCGACGCCGACAAGAAGGTCGCGACCCGTTTCGGCGCGCACGGCAAGCTGGTCGGATTTGTTTTCGGGCCCGACCAGAAGGTCCGCACGGTGCTGCGGCCCGGCGACACGCCGATCGCCGAACGGGCGGCAGCCGAGATCGCGACCATGGAAGCACCGGTCGCGGTGCCGGCGCAGCTGCATCCGCCCATACTCGTCATCCCCGAAGTGTTCTCGCCATCCTTCTGCCAATGGCTGATCGAGCAGTTCGAGACCCGTGGCAACGAGCCATCCGGCACGTTGCGCATGGAAGCCGGCAAGATGGTCCACATCACCGACGGCGAGACCAAACGGCGGCGCGATCATCATGTGGTCGACCAGGATTTGCTCGAAGCGATCGGCAGCCGGATCGAACGCCGCGTCCTGCCGGAAATCGAAAACGCCTTCCATTGCGCGGTCCGCTTCGTCGAGGAGTTCAAGATCGTGCGCTACGATTCCGATGTTGGCGGGTTCTTCCGGCCCCATCGTGACAACACCACGATCGGCACGGCGCATCGCCGTTTCGCGATGACCCTCAACCTCAACACCGAGGACTATGACGGCGGCGAGTTGCGGTTCCCCGAATACGGCCAGGCCAGCTATCGACCGGCAACCGGTGAAGCGGCGATCTTTTCCTGCAACCTGCTGCACGAGGCGACCGACGTGACCAGGGGACAGCGCTACACCCTGTTGTCGTTCATGTATGACGAAAGTGGCCGTCAGTTCCTGGAGCGCTACCGCGACAAAGGGCAGGTAACCTAGATTTCGCTGGCGGCACCACAGGAGCCAGCCAAAGAAAAACCCCGCCGACAAGGCGGGGTTTTGTATTTCGCGTGTGAAACGGTCTAGAGGACCGAATCGACCCAGTCATAAATCTGGCTCTTCGGCAGGCTGCCGACCTTCATCGAGGCCACCTGGCCGTCTTTGAAAAGCAGCAATGTCGGGATGCCGCGGACACCGTATTTAGACGGCGTCATCGGGTTGTCATCGATGTTCAGCTTCGCGACGACCACATCGCCATCCTTGTCATTGGCGAGCTCTTCCAGGGTCGGGCCGATCTGCTTGCAGGGGCCACACCATTCGGCCCAGAAATCCACCAAAACAGGCTTGTCCGACTGCAGAACGTCGACTTCGAAGGAATCGTCCGTGATTTGTTTGGAAGGCATGCTCAATCCTTTTCGGCTGTCCGGGCGCGCACATGCGCCTCTGTGTAACTTTCGTTGAGAATGAACGTAGGTTCACACGAATGCGTCGTCAAGAATTCGGACCTCACCGCGCGATCACACGGGCGTGCGGACCGCCGGTGCATAGGGGTCGAGAACTTCGGCCGGAAGCGCCATCAAGCGCGGCGCGTCGGTCCACAACAGGAAGGCGTCCACCACACGGTCGGGCCATGTTGCCTGGATAACATGCCGGTAAGCCGCCATCTGGCGCAGGTAAACCGGGGCCACGGCACCGGGCTGCTCCGGGGGCGGGCGGTTTGATTTGTAGTCGACAATCGCGACCCGGCCGTCGGAGATCACGAGCCGATCGATTTGCCCCGAGATCACAGAAATTGTGCCGTCCGGTCCCGTCGCGGTTCCGGTGATCGACACCTCGGCCAGGCTTTCAGGGCCAAACAAATGCGCAAAATCAGCCGATTCAAGAACGCCCATCACCTCGCCCGCAAGCGCGGTTTGCGCCGTCGGGTCGAGGTCCAGTCCGGGCCGCGCGAGATAACGCAGCGCCGAATCGCGCCGCAACTCGGGCGCCAGCGCCGGCAACCATTGCAGCAATCGATGCAGAATATTTCCGCGGGCGAACCGCGCGCCGTCCTCGTCGAGGCCGACGGGCGCACGCACCGGCGGGTCTTCACCGGGATTGGACGGGGCCAGCGGCCGCGGTGGCGCGGGCTCGGGCGGCGCGTGCTGGCCGATCCACGGCGGCGGTGCGGCAACCGGCGGGAGCGCATCCGCGGCGTCGCGCACGATGTCGCCCCGCTGGGCGGCAGACAGGCGCAACACCGGCATATCCTCGGTAACGATCGACGCCAGGACCGGCTCCTCGACCACGCGCGCCACCGGCGCCAGTGCGGGACGGACAAGATCATACCAGGAGCCTTCCGCGGGCGCGTTCCAGCCGCAAACATAAAGGCGTTCCTCGGCCCGGGTCATGGCCACATAGAGAAGCCGGCGATACTCCTCGTCGCGTCGCGCACGAACCCGATCACGCACCGCCTGGGTGCGGGCATCGGCGTCATCGGCGCGCGGCAACCAGAGAAAATACGGCCCACGATCGTCCTCATCCCAGAGAATGTTCGGCAGCATGCGCGGCAGCCGGGTCGTGTCGGGCAGGAAAACAATCGGGGCCTCCAGCCCCTTGGCGCCATGCACGGTCATCACCCGAACCGCGCCGCTGGTCTGGTCGAGGTCCCGCTTGACCTCCGCCTGCCCCGCCGCGACCCAGTGCAAAAACCCCTGCAGGGTCGGCGCATGGCTGCGCTCATAGGTCAGCGCGAGGGAAAGGAACTCATCGATCGGATCCGCCGCATCGGGCCCGAGGCGGGCAAACAGCCGTTCCCGGCCACCGCGCGCCAGAACGCCGGCATAGAGCTCGTAGGGACGCTCGAAATCGACCCGCGCCAGAAGATCTGAGAGCGCATCATGGGCCTCCGCAAACAGCCCATGCTTATCCCGGCGATGGGCGAGCGTCCGCCAGAGACTGGTCTCACCCCGGTCATGGGCAAGCGCAAAAAGAAGATCCTCGTCGAACCCGATCAACGGGCTCTTGAGCAGCGTCGCGAGGGTCAGATCATCTTCCGGCAACAGCAGGAACGCCCCCAGCGCCAGCAGGTCCATGACCGCGATCTGCTCGCTCAGTACCATACGATCGACGCCTGCGACCGGCACATTGCGGGCCTTGAACGCCCGGACCAGCGCCTCGACGAAGTCGCCGCGCTGGCGCACGAGCACCATGATGTCTCCGGCCTCGATCGGCCGGCCCTGGCTCTCGAGAAGCTCGCCAGAGTCCAGCCAATCGGCCGTCCGCGCCGCGATCAACCCGGCCAGTTGCTCCATGGCACCGGCGCGGGTAACCGGGTCCACCGGCGGTTTCCAGGGCTCCGGCTCGTCGAGCTTGTCGACAATCAACGGCGGCCAGATTTCCACGCGGCCGGCCATTTCGTGACGCAATGGCGTGTGCTGTACGGGTGCTTCGGGATCCACCACACCGGTTCCGGCCGGCGTCTCGGCAAAGACCCGGTCAACCGCCTCGAGCACGGGGCGCGCGGAGCGGAACGAGAAATCCAGTGCGACGTTCTTCCAGGTCCGCTCCGAGCCCGTGGCACGGGTCTCGAGTAACTTGCGAACAGCCTCGAATCGAGCGGGATCTGCGCCCTGGAAGCTATAGATCGACTGCTTCGCGTCACCGACGGCGAACACACTGCGCGCCGGCAGGCCCGCCGCCTCGGGCGCCTCATCACCGGCGCCCATGCCCGCGAAGAACTCCTCCACCAGAGCCAGCACCACGTCCCACTGCTCGGGGTTGGTGTCCTGCGCCTCGTCGATCAGGACATGGTCGATGCCGCCATCGAGCTTGAACAGAACCCAGGCGGCCGCACCGTCACCCCGCAAGAGGGCGCGGGTGCGCGCGATCAGGTCATCATAATCCAGCCGGCCGCTCGCCGCCTTGCGTGCCTCGTAACGCGACACCAGTTCCGCAGCGAGCCGGATAAGCGCGTTGTTCGCCTGATAGAGATCGGCTTTCCGCAACAACTCACGCACCGACAACAACCGTTCGCCTTCAGCGTGCAGGGCCGCATCGGAATCGGGGTGGTTTTCCCGGATCGCCTTGGTCGCGAGCTGTTTGCGCAACTCACCCTGCTGGGTCAGGTAGGCCAACGCGTAGGCGTCGAAGGATTCGCGGCGCGTGTCCGAGTCCCCCGCCAGCCAGTCACCGACCAGAACGGCGCGCTTGGCGTCGCCGGACGAGCCAGCGGCAAGCACTGAAGCCGCATGCCGCAAGCCAGGTCCGTCGAACGCGTCTTCGGCGCATGCGTCGGCGAGAACCGCCACCGGATCGGTATCCGGCGCCACATCGAGAATCTCGGCAATTCGCGTGCGCACCCCGTCGAGGCCACCAAATTCCTGCAACATGTCGGCGAAGGGGGCCCGGGCCCGGGATATTTCGTTCAGCAGGTCGGGGAACCGGGTTTCGTGTACGCGACCGGCTACATTGGCGACGGCCATGCCCAGATCGCCGTCATCCATATGGGCGCTCGCCAGCAACGCCGCCTTGGCGTCTTCCAGCAACTCCCCGGCGTCACGCTCCTCCATCACCTGGAAGTGGGGCACCACGCCTGCCTCCAGCGGGAAGCGCCGCAACACCGACTGGCAGAACGCATGGATGGTCATGATCTTCATGCCACCCGGCGCCTCCAGCACACGCGCGAACAATTGGCGGGCACGGCGTGACGCGTCCTCGGGGGGTGCCTCCCCCAGAAGGTCTTCCAGCCTCCCGTGAAGCCCCACATCATCCAGGACTGCCCAGTCGCCCAGCTCGGCATTGATCCGCCGGGCCATTTCCGCTGCCGCAGCCTTGGTGAAGGTCAGGCAGAGCACCCGCTGCGGCGCCACACCCGCGAGCAGCAGCCGCAAGACCCGGTCGCGCAGGACCCGGGTCTTGCCCGCGCCCGCCGACGCGGACACCCAGGCGCTGACCCCAGGATTCGCACCGTCACGCTGCCGCGCGCTGACACGCTCGAGAAGATCGGGGTCGAAACTGGTGACGCTCATCCGTCTCCCTCCCCGCTCGCCCACTCCTTGACCCGCGCCAGATGCTCGTAATCGGAATAGGCCGGCGCGTGATCGGGCCGCGGGCGCGCCTCATAGACCGTTGCCGGGTCGTCGAACCGCGCAACCAACGCCTTGACCCCGACCAGGGCCTCGGCGGCAACCTGCGCGGGGTCATCGGCCGCATCGCGCACCTGACCCGGCTCACGCCCGCCCGACAGGCGCCAGAAGGCCAGCTCCTCGACCGGCTTGGCCGGTACGCCCTCGAAGCCACCCTGGGCTACCATCGCCGCCTCAAGGGGCAACTGCGGTGCGAATCCTGCCTGCACCTCGCGCTTGGTGGGCGGCGCGCCGGTCTTGAAATCAATCACGGCAATACCGCCGCCGACCAGCTCGTCGATCCGGTCGGCCCGCGCCGTCAGCCGGAACCGGCCGCCGGGCGCATCGAATTCGATCGCGCCACCGACCTCCATATGGGTCGCCTCCAGGCGCTCTCGGCGCGCGGATTCGATCGACAGCACCCAGTCCGCGATGCGTTGGAATCGCGGCCACCAGAACGTCCAGACCGCGGGCACACTGCGATAGGGTGCCAGTGCCGCCGTGCCATGCGCATGCAGCCGGGCTGCCACGTCGGCTGGCAACGGCCCCGCTGGCAACTCGGCCAGGAACGAATCCAGGATATCGTGGATCAACGAGCCGTAGATCGCCGCATCCGCATTCTGATCGAGGGGCGGCAAGGCACGCAGTTTGAGAATTTCGCGCGCATAGATCGCATACGGGTCGCGCATCCAGGTTTCGATCTGGGTGACCGACAATCGGCGCGGCCGTGCCGCGACGGGCGGCGACGGGCGTGGGCGTATCGCAGACGCATCCGCGGCGGGCTCTGCGTCCGGAGTGAATTTATCACCCGGCCCGTCCAGCTCACGCCACCAATCTCGATAGGCGCGTGCGCGCGTCTCGGTCTCGGGGTCGGCCTGAAGGTCCAGGGCACGTGTCGCAACGTCCAGGCGGGTCAGCCAGCGCGACGGCATGCTCGGGGCACCGTCCACCCGTGCGGACCGGGTGAGGACGATCTCCCCCGCACAGAATGCCTGGGCAAAATCATGGGCGCTCAGCCCGATCCGGCGTTCGGGCGACGGCAGGCCGAAATCGGCGCGCATGGTCCGCCCCATCCACGGGTCAACGGAAGGCTCCGGCGGCCAGCTTCTCTCGTTCAGACTGCCCAGCACCGTCACATCGAAATGCTGGAGCCGCGCTTCCAGCGGGCCGAGAATCGCCAGCCTGGGATGCGCGCCATATCTGGGTCGCACCATGCGGCCGGCCAGCAACGCATCGAACAGGGCCGGGTAACGCGCCGGCGGGATGGGTCCAAGCGCGGTGCCCGCCTCCAGCAGCTCCGACACAAACGTCGCCAGCGCTTCGCCGGCATCGCCGCGCCAAACCCGCGCGGCTCCCGAGCTCTCGTCGCTCGCGGCCAGCGCCTCGCAGAACGCGATATGGGCCCGCACATAATCGGGCAAAGACACCGCGGCTGTTCGCTGCAGGTCCGTGAGCGGTGCCCCGATTTCCGCAATTCTGTCGATCAGGGCCAGCACCGCGTCATAGCCCTGAGGGTCCGCGTTGTCGCGCGGGCGCAGCCCCGCCGCCGCCCGGTCGACGGCGCGTTCATGCCGCGCCTGTGCGGCGGATCGCAGTCCCGCAAACCCGCTCGCCGGACGCGGGCCGCGCAGGACGAGACGCTCCAGCTCCCGGGCCGACGCCCGGAACGCCGCCGGCGGGCGACCACAGGCCGCCAGGGGGTGCTTCAATACCGACAGGAGGGGGATGGGTGCCACCCCCTCATGCAGTGCGCGGATCGCCAGGCGCAGAAAAATACCGGGCGGCGTCTCCGCCAGTGGCGTGCCCGCACTGTCGTCGATTTCGACATCCCAACGGCCCATGATCGACGCCACACGCCGCGCCAGATCCCTGTCGGGCGTGATCAACGCTGCCGTACGGCCCTCGGTCTCCAGCGCCTCGCGCAACACGAGCGCGATGATTCCCGCTTCCTCATGGGGCTCCTGCGCCTCGATCTGGACCACCCCGCGCAGGGCGTCGGCGCCAATGCTGCCGCGCTCATCGCGCCAGGCCTGGGTCGTGGCGGCGGGTCGCAGCGCCTCGCCGATCAGGCGTTCACGCGCGGGGCCGTTCTCGGCCCCCTCTCCGGCCGCCGCGCCCGCCACATCAACAGAGGACGGCCACTCCCCCACATCCATCCGGTCCACATCGAGCCGTTGCAGCAGTTGCCGCAGACCGAATTGCGGATGCCCCGCATCGAGGCTCGCCCATGACGGTGCGTCGAGTATCCGGTCGAGGCCGGGCAGCACGACATATCCTGCCGGCAACCCCGCGACCGTCGCCAACAAATCAGCCGTCGCCGGAATACTGCCCGTACTGCCGGCGGCAATCACCGGATCGGCCGGCGGATCACGGCGCCAGGCCGCACCGCGCGCGTGCAACAGGCGATTGCGCCGTTCCGCCGGGTCGATCGCGCCCTCGCCGTCGAGCACAGCCGGCCATGTCTCGGTCAGGATTTTCAGAAAACCGAGTGTCTCCTGCCAATGCGCGGCGTAGGCATCGGGCACCAGGCCTTCGAGCGCCTCGAAGTCGAGACGCTCGGTCTGCACCTGGTCCAGCAGGCGCCCGAGCTCGCCCGCCAGCTCCATCGCATGATCAACCGGCGGGCTTTGCGCGTCGCCGATCGGGCGGGCCTGCAGCAACCGCGCCAACAAGATCCGCCGGCGCAACTCCGGAACCGCAGGCGGCATCTCCCCATCGACCCCGAGCAGAGCCGCAGGTTCGCCGGTCAGCAGCATCTCGTCCTCGTCGATATCACCGATCGGAATCAACCGCGGCAGGACCAGAGGCGCGCCGTCGGTCAGGCGGAGAAAGACATCCTGCATCGTGCGGCAGGCCCGCCGGGTCGGCAGCAAAACCGTCGTTCGCGCAAGAGCCAGAGGATCGTCATCGGATTCGGACGCCGACAGAATTCGGGATGCCAACTCCGCGAGAAAAGGGCGATGCGCCGCAATCGAGTAGAGCCCCGGCGTCGGGAGTGCAGCAGATTCACGCCCGGGCGTGGTCATGGGCGCAGGTCTTGCAGCCGGTCCGCCCAGGCCGGTTGGCCCGACAGCCGCGCGATGCGGGTGTGGCCGGACGCGTCATAGTCGAGTTGGATTTCAAGACATGTCGCGGGCAATTCCGCGCCCAATCGCACCGCCCATTCGAGCAGGACGATCCCATCCGCCCTGGCTTCGTCGAAGCCGAGCTCGATCACCTCGTCGGGATGGCCAATGCGGTAGAGATCGAAATGCCAGACATGAACCGGATCGGTTTCGTACTGCTGCACGAGCGTGAAGGTCGGGCTCGGCACTGGCCCGCCGTAACCCAGCCCGCCGATCAGACCCCGCGCCAGCGTCGTCTTGCCGGCACCAAGATCACCCCCCAGGGCGAGTAAATCACCCTGGCGCAGATGCGGGGCGAGCGCCGCACCAAGGGCCGCCGTCGCGGCGGCATCGGGCAGATCGAAGCGCCGGGCATAACCGTCCGCGGGCGCCCGGTCCGGCTCGACCGCCGGCCCCTGCGCGTTCATACCGCATCATCCTCGGGTTCGAGGCTGGCCGGACGGCGGGGCAACAGGCACACGATGGCCGTGCCCTCGTCGGGCTCCGATTCGATACGGACTTCGCCGCCATGCAGTTCGACGAAGCTCTTCACCAGGCTCAGGCCCAACCCGGCACCCACGCCGGATTGCCGGCCACGCGGGCGATTGCCGCGCTCGAATTTCTCCAGCACCCGCTCGCGCTCATCGGCGTGAATTCCGACCCCGGTATCGGCAACGCGATACTCGACGTCATCATCGACGATCTTTGACGACAGGGTGATGACGCCGCGATCGGGCGTGAATTTGATGGCGTTGCTGACGAGATTGAACAGCACCTGTTTCAGCCGTCGTTCGTCGGCGAACATCGACCCGATGTCCGGCGCGCAATCGAGAACCAGCCTTTGCTCCTTGGCCTTTGCCCGTTCACGATTGAGCGCAAAGACACCCGCAATCATCGTGTGAATATTGAACTGGCCCCGATCGAGCGTCATGTACCCGGCCTCGATCGTCGCCAGATCGAGGATGTCGTTGATCAACTCGAGCAACGCTTCACTGGCCTCAAGAATGCCGCTCATATAATCGCTTTGCCGTTCATTGAGCGGGCCGAACATGTCCCCGTTCAGAACTTCGGCAAACCCGATGATCGTATTCAGCGGCGTGCGCAGCTCGTAAGACACATTCGCCACGAATTCCGACTTCAGCCGGTCAGCTTCCTCGAGCGCCTCGTTGCGTTCGCGCAGGGCGCGCTCCACACGGTTCGAATCCGAGACGTCGAAATAGGTCATCAACATCATGCCGTCGGGCAACGGCACACCGGTATATTGGATGACCGTGCCGTCGGCACGTTCCTGGGTGCCGGAGACCGGCTCACGGGACATCAGACGGCCTATGATCGTCTTCTTAAGCTCGCCCCAGGAATCCTCGTCATCGACCCCATGGTAGTGCCGGACCTTGTCCACCAGGCCGGAGATCTGCGGCTCGCCCGCGAGGTCGGCCTCGCTGAACTGCCAGATGCGGCTGTAGGCCGAGTCGCACAGCTTGAGCCTCCCGTCCGGCCCGACCAGGGCGACACCTTCATAGAGGTTGTCGAGCGTCCGGCGTTGCACCTCGATCAGGGTGTTGTATTGCGCCTCCATCGTCAGGCGATCTGTCACATCCTCATAGGTGAACATCAACCCGCCCAGCGGATGCGGCGAGATACGCTTGAAAAGGGTCTTGCCGTCCGGCAGATGAACCAACGTCTCGGTCGGTGCAATCAGGGACGTAAAGAGCGCGATCTGCTCATGTTTGTAGGCGCGAAAATCGACCTCCTCGGACACCAGGCGGCGATCACGCAATGTCTCGAGTTCGTCGCCGAGCGTCGGCTCGCTGTCGAGCCAGGCAGAATCGGCATCCCACAATCGCGCATAGGCGCTGTTGTAGAATTTCAGCCGCGTGTCCGAGCCATAGATCGCGACGGCGACCGCAAGATTCTCCAGCACATCGCTCTGGGCCGCGACATGGCTCGACAATTCCTCTTGCACCTCCTCGAGCTGCGTGAAATCCACGGCGTAGCCGATCACGCCCAGATCGTCCGCCGGCACCTCGTTGAACTCCAGAAGACGGCGCGCACCGTCGATCACCACGTGCCTGCTTTCGGACTGCGGCGTCCCGGTAGATTGCGCGCGGGCCGCGATCTCCGCCTCGACATTGGCTTCCAGATTCTCGAGTTCGGAAGGCCGTGCATCACTATCGCCGGCTTCCGGGTTGATCGCGTCGACATAGGCCCGGTTGACCTGCGCCAGGGCCAGATCACGGCTTCGACGCCAAACCATGAACGGCAAGGCATCGAGCATTGCGCGATAGCCGTCACGCTCTACTTGCGCCGCGGTCAGCTGGATTGCCGTATCGGACTGGATGGCCGTCTCATTCGTAACATCGGCGACCCACAACACATCGAGTGGCACATCGCGTGCGCGTCGGCCGTCGATCCGCAAGGCCTGGCCCGCGTCGATGGTCAGCATCGTCAGGGAGAACCCCTCGCCACGGGTCTGCAATCCCTCGATCAGGCGGGTAATTCGCTGGCGGTCAGCCTCGCCAAATTTCCCCAGGAACCCGTCGAAACCAGCCACGCCGTCATCCAGCATCGCGGTCAGGCCATCGGATACAACCGGATCGCCCCCATCGAGCCAGGTCACGAACCCGCCGGGAACGGTGGCAAGCGTCGCGCCAAGACGGGAACGTGACGCATCAGTATCGCGCAATTGGCGAGTCCCTGAGAACCTGCCGAGCGCATAGCCCGTGATGGCGGACGCACCCGCGACCGCGGCAATCACCAGTATCAATACTTGTGTCGACACGCGCTGCAGTCTCGCACAGTCATACCAGCCGGCCACACGGCCGGCAGACCGCTTCGAATCGGGCGGAACAATACGAGTTTAGTGCCTTGTTGGCCCGGTTTGAACCGCTTCCTTGCCAACCCGGGCCTGTCCGGCCGTTCGTCACCCGCCGGCTAGTAGCGATAGGCCTCGGGCTTGTAAGGGCCGGCGACCGGAATACCGAGATATTCCGACTGGCGGGCGGTCAGCGATGTGAGGTTCGCGCCGACCTTGCTCAGATGCAGAGTGGCGACCTTCTCGTCGAGATGCTTCGGCAGCACATAGACGTCCAGGCCGTACTTTCCATCGCTGTTGTTTTTCCACAGCTCGATCTGCGCCAGCACCTGGTTGGTGAAGGACATGCTCATCACGAAGCTCGGATGGCCGGTGGCATTGCCAAGGTTCACAAGGCGGCCTTCCGACAGGAGGATCATCTTCTTGCCGTCGGGAAACTCGATCTCGTCAACCTGTGGCTTGATGTTCTGCCATTTGAAATTGCGCAGACCGCCGACCTGAATCTCGGAATCGAAGTGACCGATGTTGCACACGATCGCCCGGTCCTTCATCGCCCGCATATGGTCAACGGTGATGACATCCACATTGCCCGTCGCGGTGCAGAAGATATCGCCCTGGGCAGCACCCTCTTCCATCGTGACGACCTCGAAGCCTTCCATCGCGGCCTGCAGAGCGCAGATGGGGTCAATTTCCGTGACCATCACGCGACAACCGGCATTGCGCAGGGATTCGGCAGACCCCTTGCCCACTTCGCCATATCCCGCGACGACGGCGACTTTGCCCGACATCATCACGTCGGTGCCGCGGCGAATGCCATCAACCAGGCTCTCGCGGCAACCATAGAGATTGTCGAACTTCGACTTGGTCACCGAATCATTCACGTTGATGGCGGGGATCAGGAGCGTGCCGTCTTTCGCCATATCGTAGAGACGGTGGACACCGGTGGTTGTCTCCTCGGTGACGCCCTTGAGGCTCTCCGCCACCTTGGAATACCAGCCCGGCTGCTCTGCCAAGCGCTGTTTGATCGAGGCGTAGGCGGCCACTTCTTCTTCATTCTCGGGATTGTCGAGCACCGACGGATCGGTCTCCGCCTGCTTGCCCAGATGGATCAGCATCGTTGCGTCGCCACCGTCGTCCAGGATCATGTTCGGGACACCGCCATCGGCCCAGTCGAAAATGCGGTGGGCGTAGTCCCAGTATTCCTCGAGCGTCTCACCCTTGATCGCGAACACAGGCGTGCCGGTCGCGGCAATCGCGGCGGCAGCGTGGTCTTGCGTCGAATAGATGTTGCACGATGCCCAGCGGATATCCGCACCAAGCGCCTGCAGCGTCTCGATCAGCACCGCCGTCTGGATGGTCATGTGCAGCGAGCCCGCGATGCGAGCGCCCGCGAGCGGCTTGGACTCGCCATATTCCTCGCGGAGCGCCATCAGTCCCGGCATCTCCACTTCGGCGAGATCCAGTTCTTTACGGCCCCAGTCGGACAGCGAAATATCGGCAACAATATAATCGCCGTCGCCGGCGGGTGAATCGACAGCGGAAGACATGCATTCTCTCCATTTGAATTCGTTCAACGGGCGCACCCGTTCGCGAGCGGCATATAGCAGAGCAACTGGGGTCGCCACAACCAGTCGAATAAGGCGTCGGCATCGAACTGGACGCCGGTGGTGGCGAAACGGCTGATCAGGCCGCCGACGAAGCTTTCGTCATTGTCGACAGCAAGGCTTGGGGTGTCAGCCTGAGCGGGTTCGAAAACTCATTCGCCAGCCCCACCGGCGGTGGCGGTGACACCGATGTCACCATTTTTCCCCTCCACGTGAACAACGACGACGACGTCTTCGTGAACTTCAACGAGCTCGGGTTCCGACCTCCGTTGCGCGTCGCCCCATGACATCTACCGCCTGCATAGGGATTGGGCAGCCTTGCTCAGAAAACGTGCAAGTCATTCATTCAATTGATGTATTTCTGCAACATCGCAAAATAATGGCTCGCCCGCCGGCCTTTCACGATTGCGGTCCACGCCCATCCCAATAGGATGGTCGCCGTTCCTCTTCATCAAATAATAATCAAAATCCCAATAAAGTGGAGGACGCAACGCCAGCGATGGGCCCGTGAGGTCCAGAAGAGGCGAATCCTGTGTCTTGAGTTTCAAGTCCCACGCATGATGCGCGGGTACCACCTGTTGGAGACTATGTTCCATGAATAAGAAAACCCTTTGGCTGAGCACGAGCGCGCTCGCGGGTGCCGCCATGATCGCGACCCCGGCCATGGCCGGCCAGGTCGGGTCCAAGGACGCCCTCAGCGTGACGTTGGGCGGCCAGCTCCGCTTCCAGGTCGGCTTCCTCGATCAGGACGTGTCCGCAACAGCCGGTCGCGGCTACCAGTTCAAGGTCGATGAGTCCGAGATCGCGATCGGTGCCGAAGCCACGGCCGACAACGGCCTGAAGTATGGGGTCAGCATCGAATTGAATGCCGGCGGCGCCGACACGGCGGCAGCCGATGAGACCTACGCCTTCATCGACAGCACCAACTGGGGCCGGGTTGAACTGGGTGATCAGGACGACGCCACCGACCGTATTTTTGTCGAGAGCGACGACATTTTGGTCGGCCGGGCCGGGCCTGACGGCGACGTCGCCGACTTTATCGCGTTCGGTACCGGCGGCGGCATCTCTGCCACCGGCAACACGATCACGGGCGACGCCACGAAGGCGACTTACTTCACCCCGCGCTTCGCCGGCTTCCAGCTCGGCGGCTCCCTGACCCCGGATTCGGGCCAGAGCTCGGGCGGGGCGGCCGTGGCCGACTCCGACTCAGATGGTGATTTCGAGAATGTGTACGGCATCGGCGCCAACTATGAGGGCAAGTTCGACGACGTGTCGTTCGCGCTCAGCCTGACCGGCGAGTTCGGCAGCAGCGAAACCGCGGCGGGCGCCGCCACCAACGGTGATGTTGAGACCATCGCCGCCGGTGCGATTGTCAACTTCGCGGGCTTCGGCCTTGGCGTCGGCTATGTCGACCTGGCCGAACAGGGCCAGACGGCAGCCGCCATGACCGGGGGTGCGGATTCCGGTTCGTATTATACGGTCGGCGGCTCCTACAAGACGGGGCCCTGGGGTGTGAGCCTGAACTGGTTCGAAAGCAGCAAGGCCAACACCGCCGGCATCAGCGACACCGACATTCGGATCATCTCGCTGGACGTCGCCTACGCCGTGGCGCCGGGCTGGGAAGTCAATCTTTCCGCCAACACGGTCTCGGCCGACAACATCAACGCAACGGCTGTTCCGGTGAACAACGACGGCACCGTCGTGATCATCTCGAACCAGTTCGACTTCTAGTCCCTACAGACCGGGCTTTGGGAAACGGCGCCCCTTCATCGGGGCGCCGTTTTCTATTCCTCTCCGAACCCCTCCGATACCAGCGCCACCAGCGCATCGAGGGCCTCCCGCGCTTCGGCGCCGGACGTTCTGACTTGAATCTGTGAACCGGGTGCTGCGGCGAGCATCATCAGGCCCATGATCGACGTGCCGGGCACCACCGCGCCACCCTTTTCAACGATAATATCGGCGTCAAAGGTCTCTGCCAGCCGGACAAAGCGCGCGGCCGCACGCGCATGCAGCCCGCGGGTATTCGTTATCTCGACCGACCGTGAAAGTGGGTCCGTCGTCATCGCGCTTATGCCGAATCCGGGCTCAGCAGCGCGGATGCAACACTGATGTATTTCCGGCCGGCCTCCTGCGCGGCCTCAACGAGCGTCGGCAAATCCGAATCGCCGCGTGCCTGCGCCAGCTTGATCAGCATGGGCAGATTCACCCCGGCAATCACCTCCACCGGCCCGCCATGCTGTTTGGTATCCATCACGGAAATCGCAAGGTTGGACGGCGTCCCCCCGAACATATCCGTCAGGATCACGACGCCTTCGCCACCGGCGACCCGCCCCACCGCACTGACGATTTCCTGCCGCCGCTGTTCCATATCGTCATCGGCGCCAATAGAGATCGCCTCAATCCGCTCCTGCGGGCCGACGACATGCTCAAGGGCAGCGCGAAATTCATCGGCCAGACGGCCATGGGTCACGAGAACCAATCCGATCATGTGGGTTCCTGATCTGCGCCGAGTTCGAAAGACAATTCGCGGTGGCGCAACTCGACCTGGGTCATGCGCTCCGCGATCCAATCCCGCAGGCGTTCGGCCACATAGACCGAACGGTGGCGACCGCCTGTGCACCCGATCGCGATCGTCAGATAGCTTTTGCCTTCTTCGTTAAACCGCGGGAGCAGCAATGCCAGCAGGTCGGTCAGACGCGTGAAGAAGCCGTCAAAGTCCGGGTCGGCCGCGACATAGGCACCGACCCCCGCATCACGCCCGGTAAGCGGCCGGAGTGCCGGGTCATAGTGCGGATTGCGGAGAAATCGAACGTCGATGACCATATCGGCGTCCCGCGGCACCCCGTTCCGGTATGAGAATGAGGTGACCAGCACATTCGCCTCGCCCGTGGCGGCGCCGACCATGCGGTCACGCAGCAGACGCGCGAACTCATGAATGTTTGAGTGACTGGTATCGATGACGAAATCCGCCGCCTCGCGCAGCGGCGCCAGCAGGCGCCGTTCCGCCGCAATTCCATCGGCCAGCGGCCGATCGCTCGCCATGGGATGCACGCGGCGGGATTCAGTGTAGCGCCGCTCAATCACGTCATCGTCACTGTCGAGGAACAGCATCTCGACCGGCGCGTCGACGGCCGCGCGCAACGTGGCGATTTCCTGCGCGAACTTGTCGGCGTTGAAGTCGCGCGTGCGCACATCGACGCCGATCGCCAGGCCGCGTCCATCGGCCGGGCCCTGACGCACCAGTGTCGCCATCAACCGAACCGGCAAATTGTCGACCGCCTCGCAATTCATGTCTTCAAGCGCCTTGAGCGCAGTTGTCCGACCGGCCCCGGACTGGCCCGTGACCACAAGCACCCGCCCCGCCAACGACAGGGGCGCCGCGGGGATCTCAGTCTCGATCTCAGTCTCGATCTCGGTTGGTTCGGTCATATCAGTCAACGGCTCACCTAGCGCATGCCGACTATACCGCGCCGCGCCGCCTCAACGCCAAGCCGAAGCTTGACCGGCGCCGACGCCTCGAACGGGGTCAGTGCGAGCTGCGGCAGCGCGACACCCGCGATATTCACGCTCCCCGGATCGGGATGGCGCACGACCTGATCTGCCGCCACGAGGTCGCAGACCAGGGTCAGCGCGACCGTATCCAGATACGGCAATTCGAGTATGCCCAAACCCCGCACCTCGATTTTTCCCGCAATGATCTCCGGAGCCCGCGCCGCCACGGCGCCGTTAACATTCTGCAATTCCGTCTGATCGTCGGCCACCAGCCGCGCACCGTCGTCGATCATGCGCAGTGCCAGGTCCGATTTCCCGGCACCCGACGGGCCGCGCAACAACACCCCGGACCAGCCGCCGTCTACATCAGGCAGCGCAACACAGGTCGCGTGGACGCAAATCGTTTGTTCCGTCATGAACCTCGTCCCCGCTCCGCTGCGCACCACGTGCAATCCGTTCTAACGCGCCCTTGCACATGTCTCCACAACCGCGTGTAAGTTTTGCCCAGGCGGAACAGCCGGCTGCTGTCACACATGCTATATCAGCAGCCGAACAGGGCCGGTGACCGGCCAAACAACCGCGTCCAGAAACGCGCGCAGTGGAGAGTGTCAAAATGAGCGACGAGAAGAAAACAATCGGCCTGGCGGTGATCGGTTGCGGCACGATTGGCCGTATCCGCGCGGAATTCGCCCGCGACTATCCCGGCATCGGCTGGCTCGGTCTGTGCGATATCAAGGACGACCTGCGCGAGAAGCTGGCAACCGACACGAATGCCGACTTCCAGACCGCCAGCTACGAAGAGCTGATCAAGCGGCCCGAGGTCGACGCGGTGATCATCGCGACGGACGAAAATCACCATATGGGCCCGACGGTCATGGCCGCGGATGCGGGCCACGCATTGTTCATCGAGAAACCGCTGGCGACCGATGTGCGTGAATCTCTGGCGGTTCTACACGCGATCGAGACCAACGACGTCGATGCCGTCGTCGGCTACACCCAGCGCTTCCGCCGCCGGTTCCTGACCGTCAAGGAACGGCTCGTCACCGGCCAGATCGGCGAAGTGACCGGCGTGGTCACCCGCGCAATCATGAACCGCATGGTCCCCATCGCCACGGTTGCGCGCACAAACCAGCGTGAAAATCTGACCCCGATGGTGGTGTCGGGCACCCACGCGCTCGACATGTGCATGTGGCTGATGGAGGGCAAAACCCCCGTCTCGATCTACGCCCAGTCAAACGACAAGGCGATGGCGCAATACGGCACCAAGGATTCCACCTTCGGCATCTTCACCATGGATGACGGCACGATGTTCTCGATGAACATTTCCTGGGCCGCCCCGATCATCTGGCCGGGCGCGGTCTACGGACTGGAGATCGGCATCATCGGCGACAAGGGTGTGATCGATATCGAGGACACCCATCGCGACATGATCATCGCATCGGAGATCCCGCAGGGCGCCGGCTACGCGCCGGACGGGTTCGAGCCGGAATTCCAGCGCCATGTGGATTTCATGACCAGCTACCCGCCGGGCGACATCTACAATGGTCAGCTCTGGGGCCCGATGCGCGAGGAGACCAACTCCTGGTACCAGCGCCTGTGCGCAGGTCTCGACACACCCCACGCAACGGCCCAGGACGGTCACCGGAATCTCCTGCTGACCATGGCGATGGATTTGTCGGCGAAGCGTGGCGAACGGGTCGACCTGCCGCTCGAAATCGACGACTATTACGCGTAACGCGGCGGCACCCGCGCGGCGCAACCGAAAGGAAAACTCCATGTCAGACTCGCGACCCTGGGCCTCGATGCTCGAACGGGCGAAGACAAACAGTTTTCTCGGCAAGGAATTGTTCGTCGTCTTCACCTATCCCGCCGATGGGCTCGAGCCGATCATGGAGAACATCACGGAGCATCTGGCCTATCAGCGGATGCTCGAGGATACCGGCGTGATGTTCGCCGCCGGCCCAATGGCCGATCGCGGCGGCGAGACATGGTCCGGCTCGGGCATGGTCGTGATTCGCGCTGAAAACAACGCCGCGGCCGAGAAGATCGCGGCCGCAGACCCGATGCACGCCGCCGGCGCGCGCAAATTCCATGTGCAGCCATGGTTGGTGAATGAAGGCACGATCACCGTGAAGGTCGGGTTCGCCTCGGGTTCGCGAGAACTCGACTGACCGGCCACCCGTCCGAATGTCCGCCGTGGCGGCAGATTGACGCCTCCACAACCGACAACGTATTAAAAACGGGCTGTGTCGCGCATCCTCTGCGCCGCGGGACCCCGTGATCCCGTATGTCGACAGCGGGGAGGCGATCGGTTCATGGCAGGAAAAGCCAAGTCCGAAAACACGGCAAAGCCGCGCAAGGCGAAGCCGAAAACAACCAAAACCCCACGCCTCAAGCGCGCGCCGGGCAAGCCGCTCTATGCCCAGGTCGAAGAAGTCATTCGCCGCCGCCTGATCGACAATTACTGGAAACCGGGTGACGTGTTGCCGAGCGAATTCGATCTCGCGCGCGAGCTGGCCGTCAGCCAGGGCACCGTGCGCAAGGCACTCAACGACATGGTGGCCGAAAACCTGCTCGAACGGCGCCAGGGTCGCGGCACCTTCGTCTCGGAATACACCGAGCGGCGCGCCCTGTTTTTGTATTTCAACCTGATCGGCCGCGATGGCGAGCGGGCCATGCCCGTGAGCCGCATCCTCGCATGCGAGCAGCGTTCCGCGACCGAGGATGAGCGCGACCGGCTGCAGCTTGCCCCCGGTGCCGCGGTCATCGCCCTCCACCGGGTTCGTGCCCTCGATGACAAACCATCGATGGTCGAGCGCCTCACCCTGCCCCAGGAATTATTTCCGGGTCTGGGCGGCGAGACGAAGTTGCCGGAGAATCTCTATCGTTTTTACCAGGGCGAGTATGGCGTCACGGTCGCCAAGGCGGCTGAATCCGTGCGCGCCGTGGCCGCCGACCCTCTGGAGGCCCAGCTTCTGGGCGTCATGCCGGACGCCCCCCTTCTTGAAATTGACCGGGTCGCCGTCACCATCGACAGACGACCGGTCGAGTGGCGGGTCAGCCGCTGCAACACCGCAAACTATAGTTACGTCGCCGAACGGGGCTGACCGGCCCAGGCACAAATCAAATCGGAGAAAGATCATGACCACACCGGAAATCGGTGTCATCGGGCTCGGCAACATGGGCCGGGGCATCGCAGACAATTTCGCCAGGGCCGGCCACGCGACCGCCGTATGGGACCTCAACGCAGACGCACGCGCACCATTCGAGGCGCGCTCTGACACGATTGTCATGAGCCCGGGCGAGATGGCGGCGGCCGGCGCGATGATGGTTTATGTGGTCCCGGCCACGCCCGAGATCGAAAGCTCCTTCGAGGGACCGGACGGCGTGCTCGCCATGACCGGCGAAGGCACCATCATCTTCGACCTGACGACCTCCTTCCCAGAGGACACGAAGCAGATCGCGGCCCGCGCGGCCGAACGCGGCATCACCTATCTCGACGCGGCGATGAGCGGCGGGGCCACGGGTGCCGATGCGGGCTCGCTGACCCTGATGGTCGGCGGCGACGAGGCTGCTTTCGAGGCCTGCCGTGCGAGGCTCGACGCCATCGCGGATAATCTTTTCTTTCTCGGCGATGTCGGTTCGGGTCATGCCATGAAGCTGATCCACAACATGGTGGTCCACGCCGTCTTCCTGACCAACTGCGAGGCGGGCCGCATGGCCGAACGCGCCGGGCTCAAGCTCGAGGACATGATCGCCGTCTTCAACAAGTCGAACGCGCGCAGCTATGCGAGCGAGGCCCGCTTCCCCAAACATATCCTGTCGGAGAAATGGGACGCGCGCTCACGGGTCTACAATCTGAACAAGGATCTCGGAATGGCCGTGCGCCTGGCCGAAAGCCTCGGCATGGATGCGCGTTACGCCCGCGAGACGAGCGGATTCCTGAACAAGGCGATCGATCGCGGCATGGCGGAGGATGACTACAGCCTGCTGTATCCGGCCTTCGACGACATCCGGGATATGGAGTAGGCGGGCGGCCGGCGCTCAGCGCCGGCCCGCTCTCTAGCCCTTCGGCAGATACTCGAACAGATCATCGCGATGCCGGGCCACCGTGGCCTCGACGACCGGCTGCACCGCCGCGACGAACGCCGCGCGCTCGTCGGCGGTCAGTTCGATGATCTCGTTGCCGGACGTGTCGTTTTTTTCCAGCACCGCCGCTTCTTCCGCCGCAGCATATGACCGCTGGGCGGTCGTGGCCGCAGCCAGCGCCTGGTCGACCGCCGCGCGGACATCGTCCGGCCAGCCGTCATAGGTCGGCTTGTGGCAGAGCACCACGGTCGGCCCGAAGAAATGGCCCGACATGGTGATCCAGCGATGATGCTTGTTCGCCCCGAGGCTGAAGGTGTTGGCCAGCGCGTTTTCCTGCGCATCAACTTCGCCCGACGCCACGGCGCCCGCCAGTTCCTTCACATCGGTGAAGACCGGCTCGAAGCCGAGTGTCGCGAAGGTCTGGGTGTAGATATCGCTGCGCAGCGTGCGGATTTTCAGGCCCACGCAATCCTCGGGCCGGCGGATCGGCCGCACCCCGTTCGTCAGATGCCGGAACCCGTTGTCCCACCAGGACACGATCCGGTAGCCCGCCACCTCGGCGATCTTGTCGGTCAGGAACTGGCACAGCGGGCCATCCAGAAGCGCATGCCCCTGGGCCCGGTCGCGAACGGCGAAGGGCAGGTCCAGCAGCTCGAACTCGGGCACCTGCGCACCCAGATAGCTGCCCGCGAAATAGCAGAACGTCATCTCGCCACTGGTGACCATGTCGAGGAGGTCCGTGGCCGGGTGCCCCAGATCCATGACGTTGAGCGTGTGCTCGAAGTTCAGGTCATCGCCCAGCGACTGGGCCAGGGTGTCGCCGAAGACCGTGACCGCGCGGCTGTGCACCGAGTTTGGCCCCTGGTAGCCGCCGAACCGGATATCGATCGATGCCATTGGCAATGCCGTCCCTATTCCGTAACCGGTGGCCAGATACGCTGGCCCACCGTCGGCGAGCCGGGCGTGTGCATCGTGTAGCGGATGACGCGGCCGGTCCATTCGTTCTCGTCGAGCGCGAGGGCCTCATGGGGTTCCTCGAAATTCTCGAGCCGGGCCTGGAGCGAGGTGAACTCATACATCACCGAGTATTTCGCCCAGCCGGCCAGCGAGACCATCACCCGCGCGGCGATGCAGCCGGGCATCCGCGCCAT
>JABIVD010000011.1 GCA_018667335.1 Rhodospirillaceae bacterium | reverse complement strand
CTGGCGCGGGAGGCGGGCCCCGACCTGTTGCGCGTGAAGGGTATCGTGAATGTGGCAGAGCGCCCCGAGACGCCGGCCGTGATTCAGGGCGCACAGCAGATATTTCATTCGCTTGAGTGGTTGCCGACCTGGCCGAATGATGATCTGCGAACCCGGATTGTGTTTATCACGCGCGGGCTCGACCAGGCCTATATCGAGGATTCGTTTGAACTGATCGAACGCGTGGCGGCCCGGACCGTTGCGGCAAGTGCCGGGGTTCCGGCCCAATTCTGACAATGATGCGAATATCTGCTGAATCCAAATATCTGACCCGACCGGCAATCGCGCAAATCTTGCGAACAGGCGTAGATGCCGGGACGGATCGATGCAGGAGTGAGACATGGTGAAATACGTAAATCTGAAACCGGATGCCCCGTGGAAGGAAATTCGATCGACGGCAAAGGATTGGGATGCCGTTGGTGAGGCAGAAGTGTCGCGGATGCTGCACCATCTCCATCTTGTGCGGGCCTTCGAGGAGACGGTGCTGGAACTGGATGGTGAAGGTCTTATCCATGGACCTGCGCATTCGAGCATCGGACAGGACGGGGGTGCTATTGGCGCCATCGCGGCGATGCGCGGCAGCGATCAGATCACCGGTTCGCATCGTGGCCATCACCAGTTCCTCGCCAAGGCCTTGCGCTATGTCGATGAAGGGGCCGGCGATCCGCGCACGACCCCGCCGACGGAGGAAGTTGAAACCCTGCTGCGGCGGAGCCTGGCCGAAATCCTCGGTCTGGCCGATGGGTTTTGCAAGGGCCGCGGCGGGTCCATGCATCTGCGCTGGGAGGAAGCCGGTGCGCTCGGCACAAATGCCATCGTTGGCGGCGGTGTGCCGCTGGCCAACGGTGTGGCCTGGGCGCGCAAGCGCAAGGGTGAGGGCGATGTGGTCTTCACCTTCTTTGGGGACGGCGCGGTGAATATCGGTTCGGTTCCGGAATCGCTGAACCTCGCGGCGCTCTGGGACCTGCCGATCTGCTTCTTCATCGAGAATAACGGCTATGCGGTGTCCACCACCCTGGAGGAGGAGACCCGCGAAACCCGCTTGTCGTCGCGCGGTCTGGCCTACGGAATTCCGTCCTTCAAGGTCGACGGTATGGACCCGGTCGCCGTGCGCATGGCGGCGCAGGAGGCGGTCGATCTAATGCGTTCCGGCAACGGACCGGTGATCATCGAGGCCAATGTGTACCGCTATTTCCACCATGGCGGCGGTGTTCCGGGCAGCGCGTTCGGGTATCGGGACAAGGACGAGGAACAGGAATGGCGCGCGCGCGATCCGCTGGCCCTGCTGGCCCGGGAGGCCATCAAGCGTGGCTGGATCGACGAAGAGGGTGACGCTGCGATGCGCGCCTCGGCCCAGGAAATCATGAAGAGCGCGGCGGCACAACTCACGGAAACGGACGGCAATCAGCGTCAGATCATTCCGGCGTTGTGGCCCGACACGGCTTTTCGGGATCACGGGTTGCGTGGCGATCTGTCGGAATTCGATGGGGTGCGTTACGAGGAGGAGGAAACCTTTTCGGGCGATCTGGACGCGTGCAAATACATCGATGCCGTGGCGTCGGTGATGAACCGCCGGATGGAGACCGACGAGCGGATTTTCTGCATGGGCGAAGACATCCATCGGCTGAAGGGCGGTACCAACGGGGCCACCAAGGGCCTGGCGGACCGATTCCCTGACCGGGTCGTGCCGACTCCCATTGCCGAGCTGGGCTTCACCGGGCTTGCCGGCGGAGTTGCCATGGAGGGCACCTACCGGCCCGTGGTCGAGCTGATGTATCCCGATTTCTCGCTCGTTGCGGCGGACCAGCTGTTCAACCAGATCGGCAAGGCGCGCCATATGTTCGGTGGCGACACGGAAATGCCAATTGTGGTGCGGACCAAGATCGCGCTCGGATCAGGCTACGGCTCGCAACACTCGATGGATCCTGCGGGTCTGTACTCGCAATGGCCAGGCTGGCGCATCGTCGCCCCGTCGACACCGTTCGACTATGTCGGGCTGATGAACAGCGCGCTCCAGTGTCAGGACCCCGTGTTGATGATCGAACATGTCGGGCTGTACACCACAGGCGGTCTCGGGCCGGTCGACGATTTCGACTATTTCATCCCGCTGGGCAAGGCCAAGATTGTGCGCCCGGGAAACCGGTTCACGGTGCTGACTTACTCGGCGATGGTGGCGCCAACGATCGCTGCGGCGGAACAGATGGGGCTTGATGCCGAAATCATTGATCTCCGCTCGTTGGATCGCGCCGGGATCGACTGGGAGCTGGTCGGCGATAGCATCCACAAGACCAACAATGTGGTCGTCGTCGAACAGGGCCCGCTGACGGTTTCCTACGGCGCGATGCTGACCGATGAAATCCAGCGGCGCTTTTTCGACGATCTGGACCAGCCTGTGAAGCGTATCCATGGCGGGGAATCGTCGCCGAACGTTTCAAAGGTTCTCGAGCGGTCGGCGTTTGTTGGTGAAGAAGAGATTCGCGCCGGCTTCGCCGAGATCATGACGGACATGGGCCTCGGCCTGGTGGCCGCACAGTAATTCGGGGGGCGATAGATGACCGCAAAGTCAAAGGGGATACCCGGGCTCCGGGGCACCGACCATATTGGGATCACCGTGCCAAACCTGGAAGAGGCGGTGTCGTTTTTCATCGACGTGATCGGTTGCGAGCCGTTCTACGAAATCGGCCCGTTCAAATTCGACGACGACTGGATGAAAGAGCGTCTGAACGTTCATCCGCGCACCGTGATGCGAAAGCTGAAATTCCTGCGCTGCGGCAACGGCTCCAACTATGAGCTGTTCGAGTATGAGGCGCCCGACCAGAACCCGAAGCCGCCGTTGAACAGCGATATTGGCGGCCATCATCTCGCGCTTTATGTCGATGACATGGATGAGGCGCTTGATCATCTGCGTGCCCATGATGTGCGCATTCTGGGCGAACCGACAGTTCGCACCGACGGGCCGAGCGCAGGGCAAAGCTGGGTCTATTTCCTGGCGCCCTGGGGGCTGCAGTTCGAGCTGGTGTGTTTCCCTGACGGCAAGGGCTATGAACGCGATACTGACCGGCGTCTCTGGCACCCGGCCTTTCCAGACCAATAAGCAGGCGGTTCATGGTTGGC
Source organism: Rhodospirillaceae bacterium (assembly GCA_018667335.1). Taxonomy (GTDB): domain Bacteria; phylum Pseudomonadota; class Alphaproteobacteria; order UBA6615; family UBA6615; genus UBA8079. Next base: position 65,260 of record JABIVD010000011.1, on the reverse strand, counting down.
GACGAGCAGGAACGCCCACATTCGCCGTCGGCTTCCAAACCTCAGTCAGCGGTATAGCGTTTCACCGCATCGGCACTGAAATTCATGCCGTGTCCCGGTCGATCGGGCGCCGCCATATGGCCATCGACGATCGTCGGTGGATGCTCCCACAGATCGTCCGGTGATCCCGCGAGCACTTCAACCAGGGCGGCGTTGGGGATCGATACCAACACATGGATCGACAGCTCCGGCACCAGATGCGGCGCGATCTTCACGTCATAGGCAGCGGCGAGGTGAGATATCTTCATCATCTCGCTGAACCCGCCGCAACGGTGGATGTCGGGATTGAGATACTGCGCGGCACGCGCATCGATCAGGTCGCGGAAGCCGTAACGGGTGTACTCGTTCTCGCCGGTCGCCACGGGGATGGTGATGGCGGCGGCCACTTCGGCGCATTGCGCGATATTGTCGGCCAGCACGGGTTCCTCGTACCAATAGAGATTATAATCCTCGAGCGCGCGCCCGACGCGAATGTTGGTGGCGACGTCCCAGCGCTGGTTGGCGTCCACAAGAATTTCCATGTTGTCGCCCAACGCCTCGCGGACGCGCCGTACGCGATCGACGTTCTCCATCACGTTTTCCAGGCCGAGCTTGAACTTGTAATGGCGACAGCCGAGGGCTTGGAACGCTTCGGCTTCGGCGACAATTCCGTCGACGCTATAGGAAAGAAATCCACCGCTGCCATAGACCGGCACGCGCTCGCTATGGGCGCCGAACAGATGCCAAACGGGTCGGTCGACCGCCTTGCCGAGGATATCCCACAGGCCGATGTCGATCGCGCTCATGGCATAGACGGGAATGCCCTTTTTGCGTAGGCCCCGGTCATTTTCATACATCGATTGCCAGATGCCGCCGATCTGCAGCGGGTCGGCCCCGACGATGAGCGGGGCGATGTTTTCCTTGAGATAGGCGCGCACCGCGCCAGCCCCCATGCCACCCACCAGCATGGTGTAACCCAGTCCCTCTATGCCTGCGTCCGTCTCGATCCGTGCGATGACGTAGGTGTTTGCCGCGTAGAAGGTGTTCACCGGTGGCCCGTTTGGAACCACCATGGTCGATGTCGTAACGCCCGTGATTTTCATTTTGTGATCTCCCCCGGTCGGTTGGCTGACCGACGTGTTTTTTTCTAACGATAGCTGGCGAGCGCTTGGCTGAGAATATCACGTGCGCCCTGGGAGCCGTCGATGGGTTCCATGTGTCTGCTCTTGATGCGCCAGCCCTCGGGTGTGCGAACCAGCGACCATCGGTTGGCGACGACGCGATGGACCCGGAACCCGTTTGTGGTGCCGTGGTTTGGCAATTCGCGTGGTTCGGCCTCCCGGTCCGGGTGCAGGATCTGCAGATAGGATGTGACGAAGGCCTCGTCGCCGTCGAGTTCGATATAGGGCAGCGCTGAGAGATGGGCGATACCGCCCGCGATTGCCTCCTGATGCGCCGGGGTCAGGGTGAAGGCACCGATCGCCTCGTGGCCAACCGCCCCGTCGAGGCCGGCGCCCCGGTCGAACACACCGTCCTCGGTATAGACCGAGCGGGTGTAGTAGTCGGCGCCAGTGTCGGCGCTGGGGGGATGCGACGCGATCAGGTTGTAGATCTCCAGCCGGTCCTCGATCGCGCGCAGACGGTCTTCCAGTGACCGGGCATTTGTCGTTTCCGCCATCGGTGATGCTCCCATGTGCAACGTTGCGTTTGGTCGTTGATGCCACTTTGGCAGGCGAATGGGCCGGTACCAACATCATCTTGATTTGATGCGGTTCGATGGCGTTCCGATTGGCTTCGGAGAGGTCACACGCGTATATGGAAGGGACTACCGTGAAGTTTCACGGGTGATCGAAAGGCGGAACAGCGATGACCAAGGCACGGGCCCGGGAACGGGCAAAGGCGAAGGCGGGCCAGAAGGCCAAGAAACGCGCGGCGCAAGCAGATCAGCCGGACACGAACACGCCACCGGGGAAATTCGATCCGGGGTCGGGTTCGATCAACAAGCCGGGCGGCGGAACGAACAACGCGAACTTCGCCGAGGCCAGGCGCGGTGGTTCTGCCCGGTCTCGCTAACGGGTCACCCAACAGTCACGATGCGTTGAAGCTCGCATCATTTTCCTTCCGGTCGGGAACACCCATATGAAGGGCGTGCATTTGCATTGCCTTGATTTCCAGAGGACCGACCCATGTCCACGACCCCGGCATCTGACATCAATCCTGCGCTCATCCACTGGGACGGCCCGATGGGGCTTCCGGAGTTTGCGCGTATAGACGATGGCGACTTCGCGGCGGCGTTTGCCGCGGCCCTGCCGGCCCATCTGGCGGAGATCGACGCGATCACGAATGATCCGGCGACCCCGACATTTGAAAACACCATCGTTGCGCTCGAGCGCGTCGGCGAGATGTACAGCCGGGTGTCGGGGGTCTTCTGGAACCTGTCCGGCGCGAACACCAACGACACACTCCAGGAACTCGAGCGCCAGCTGTCGCCGGAACTGTCGCGCCATCATTCGATGGTCATGATGAACGCCGCGTTGTTCGTCCGTATCGATGCGCTCTATCAGGATCGCGATAATCTCGGTCTCGATTCTGAGGCCGCCCGCGTCCTGGAGCTGACCTGGAAATCCTTCGTGCGGTCCGGTGCGAAGCTCGATCCGGCGAATCAGGCGCGGCTTGCGGAAATCAACGAGCGTCTCGCGTCCCTCGGGACGGCATTTTCCCAGAACGTGCTGGCCGACGAGCGCGACTATGCGCTGGTTCTCGAAACCGACGTCGATCTCGCCGGGCTGCCGGATTTCCTGATTTCCAGCATGGCGGCCGCGGCCGAAGAGCGCGGACATGCAGGCAAGCATGCCGTGACCCTGTCCCGGTCGATCATTGAACCATTCCTGACATTCTCAACCCGCCGTGATTTGCGCGAGCAGGCCTTCCGGGGCTGGGTCGCGCGCGGCGAGGGCCCCGGTGATCGGGACAACCGGCCCATCGTCGCCGAGATGGTCAAGTTGCGCGCCGAAAAGGCCGCACTTCTGGGATTTGCGACCTTCGCCCATTTCAAGCTCGACAACACGATGGCGAAAACGCCCGAGGCGGTCCGTGAATTGCTCGAAACCGTCTGGGGCAAGGCACGCCAGCGCGCCGCCGAGGAGGCCGATGACCTGTCGGCGCTGATCGCGGGCGAGGGCCACAATCACGCCGTGGCGCCTTGGGACTGGCGGCATTATTCCGAGAAGCAGCGCGCGGCGCGTTTCGACCTCAACGAAGCCGAGATCAAGCCGTATCTCCAGCTCGAGAAGATGATCGAGGCGGCGTTCGACACCGCACACAGACTGTTCGGAGTCAGTTTTCGCCCGCATCCGGACATCGAGGCCTATCATCCCGACGTCCGGGTCTTCGAGGTGCTCGATGCCAGTGGCGCGCGCGTCGCGGTGTTTCTGGCCGACTACTTCGCCCGCCCGTCCAAGCGCTCGGGCGCCTGGATGACGTCGTTTCAGGACCAACACAGGCTCGCCGGTGACACAGGCGACGGGGAACAAATTCCCATCGTCGTCAACGTGATGAATTTCGCCAAGGCAGCGGCCGGCGCGCCGGTCCTGATCACGATGGACGATGCACGGACCCTGTTTCACGAGTTCGGCCATGCGCTGCACGGCATGCTGTCCGATGTCACCTATCCCTCGATTTCCGGCACGTCGGTGAGCCGCGACTTCGTCGAGCTGCCGTCGCAACTCTATGAACACTGGCTGACCGTATCCGACGTTTTGCAGCGCTTCGCGGTGCATCACGAAACCGGCGAGCCCATGCCCACGGCGCTGCTGGACAAGCTGCGCGCGGCCGAGAAGTTCAACAAGGGCTTCGCCAATGTGGAGTTCACCTCCTCGGCGCTGGTCGATATGGCGTTCCATGCGCTCGGCCCGGATGAGGCGGCGGCGGTCGACCCGGTGGCGTTCCAGGCCGATATTCTGGCGGGGCTCGACATGCCCGACGCCATCGTCATGCGACACGCGACGCCCCATTTCGCCCATGTGTTTTCCGGCGATGGGTATTCCGCAGGATACTATTCCTACATGTGGTCCGGGGTGCTCGATGCGGATGCGTTCGAGGCCTTCACCGAGGCGGGTGACCCGTTCGATCCGGATACCGCGCGCAAGCTCCATGAACATATCTATTCGTCCGGTGGCTCTCTGGATCCTGAGGACGCCTACGTGGCGTTCCGCGGCAAGCTGCCCACGGCGGATGCACTGCTCGAGAAGGAAGGTCTGGCCTAGGGCCAGCCGGCGACCGGTTCCCACCGGGCGTGCGGGCATTGCAGCACCGGGCCGGAAGGACTACCGTTTGGATAAATCTGGGACGCTTAACTCTGGCGCTGCGTCACCAGACACAAGATCCACAGCACGGTGGCCGCCATGTACAATCTTCAATTAAGCGAGGAACAGCTCGCGATCCGGGACACCGTACGCGACTTCGTCGCCGCGGAAATCACGCCTGTCGCCCTGCAACCGGCCCGGCTCGAGCCATTTGATCCGCCGCTCCCCCTCGATCTCATCGAGACGGCGAGTGCGTTAGGTCTGCGCAGCTTGGCGCTGGATGAGGCGGACGGCGGCGCTGGGGCGGACACATTGACGCGTTGCCTCGTCGCGGAGGAACTCGCGGCCGGTGACGTGGATGTCGCGGCTGTGTTGACGGAAACCGCGGCCCTCGGCGGCTTGCTGTTCGGGCAGATGATGAGCGCGGATCAACGCGCGGCGCATCTCACGGATTTCGTCGAGGATAGCGGCTTTCACTTGGCGCTGGCGGCACAGGAACCCGATGCGGATAGCGGGCTGGGAACAGCTTATCATCGCCCACGGGCAGCGCGTTTGCCGGTTACCACAGCGACGGCTGACGGTGATGATTGGGTGATCACTGGAAACAAGACACGCATAGCCAACGCCCCGGTGGCCAGGTTGTTCGTCGTCACAGCCGCGTCGGATGCCGGCACGGTGGCGCTTCTGGTGCCCCATGACGCGCCGGGCCTGTCGGTCACCGAAACGCCGCGCGACGGCGGCTGGTATCACGGCGCCATGGGCGATGTGGTTCTGCAGGACTGCCGGGTGCCGGCGGCGAACCGGCTGACCGGCGGCAACCGGGATGTTTCATCCCTGGACGACCGCGGTTCGGTTCTGGCCGGGACGCCGGAAGGGCAGGCGATCAATCTCGGTGTTGCCCGCGCGGCATTTGATGCGGCGCTCGACTACGCCAAACTGCGCATCCAGGGTGGGCGCCCGATCGTCGAACATCAGGCGATCGGGTCCATGCTGGCCGATATCGCCGGCAGCCTGGAGCTGGTCCGCGGTGCGGTCTGGCGCGCGGCATGGGACGCCGACAATCCGCAGGCCCGGGCCGACGGAAGCCTTGCCGACATTCCCCATGGGCTGATCTCCCAGGTGGCGGCGGCCGATATGCTCTACCGCGCGGCCAAGGATGCGGCCGAATGCTTCGGCGCCATGGGTGTGATGCGCGACATGCCGATGCAGAAATACATTCACGACACGCGGCTGTTCCGCCATTCCGGCCACGGTGCCAGCGACGCCCGTCTCCGCCTCGCCGAGGCGCTGGCGGGCCACGAACCACGATAGGGGCGAGGGATATGGACTTTTCGCTGAACGAAGAACAGATCGCCTGGCAGATGAAGGCGCGCAAGTTTGCCGAGGAGGAAATCCGGCCGGTCTCGCTGGCGCGTGACGCGATTGCCGAACCGGCAGACACCATCGATTGGGACCTCATCAAGAAGGGCTCCCGGCTAGGATTCCGCACGTCGGTCGTTTCCAAGGAACAGGGCGGTCACGGGATCGACTATGTCACCCAGGCGCTGGTGATGACCGAGTTGGCGCGCGCCGACAGCGCCGTCTCCAAGACGTTCAGCCAGTGCTGGAAGTGGAGCCACCTGATCGCGGCGGCCTGCACCGATGATCAGAAGGAACGCTTCCTGAAGCCGTTTCTGGCCGACGATACCTATGTTCTTGGCTTCGGCCAGACCGAGGCCAACAGTGGCTCCGACAACCGCATGCCGCCGCCCGATGCGCCCAATGCGGGTGTGCGATTGCGCGCAGAGCTGGATGGCGACCATTGGGTGCTGAACGGCGAGAAACAGTTCATCGCCCACGGCAATATCGCCAAGCTGTTTTTCCTGTATGTGCGCACGGATTTCTCGGTGCCGTTTACCGACGGCACGACCATCCTGCTGATCCCCAATGACACCCCGGGCTTCAGCGTCGGCAAGGTCTACAACAAGAGCGGCTGGCGATTTTATCAGAATGGCGAGATGGTTTTCGAAGACGCCCGGGTGCCGGTTGCGAACCAGATCGGCGCGACCAACGCCGCGCTGCGCAAGGGCGAGGGTGACCAGTCAGGCGATATGTTCGGCGATCTCGAACTCGCGGCCAACGCGCTGGGAATTTGTGATGCGGCCTGCGAACAGGCCCTGGCGACGATCAAGAGCCGGCAATTGCGTGGCGAACCCCTGGCGAACCAGCAGCTGGTTCAGCTTAAGATCGGCCGTATGAACATGGTGACGGAGGCGCTGCGCGCCTATGTCATGCGCGTGGCCTGGGAACATGATCAGAAAGTCCATTCCAACAACGCCGGGCTCGCCATGAATTTGGCGACGGACACGGTTCAGGAAGTGACCGAACTCAACATGGACATCCATGACGGAGCGGGCCGCGGGATGGAGCGTGCGGCCGACAAACTGGCCCGCGACGCGTTCATCTGGAGCCACCTTGCCGGCGACACGGTGCAGCGTTTGAAGGTTTCCGGTCGCGTGATACGCGCGGCCTAGGCTTGGCCTGGCGCGTATTGCGTCAGGACAGGACCCGCGGCAGCCAGAGTGCCAGCCCCGGCAGAAAGACAACGAGCAGGAGCCGGACGATGTCGGCGGCGAAGAAGGGCACGATGCCCTTGAAGATCGCGCTGAGTGGCACGTCGGGCAGCATCGACTTGATCACGAACACGTTCAGTCCGATGGGCGGAGTGATCAGGCTGATCTCGACGACCATCACCATGACGATGCCGAACCAGATCAGATCGAAGCCCATGGCATCGACAACCGGCACGAAGATGGGCACCGTCAGGAAGATCATCGCCAGGCCCTCGATGATCGTGCCCAGCAGGATATAGATCAGCAAGATCACCAGGATGACCGTGAGCGGCGCAATGTCGAGCGACTGAATGAACGCCACGATCGCGTTGGGCAGGCCCGCGACGTTCACGAAGTTGTTCAGGATCAGCGCGCCGAAGGCGATGGTGAAAATCATGGCGGTCGTCTCGGCCGCCTCGGCCAGGGCGAAGAAGAAGATCCGCAGGTTCATGCGGCGGCGGGCGATGGCGAAGAGCAACGCGCCGATCGCGCCGATCCCGCCGCCTTCGGTCGGCGTGAATATGCCGAAGGAGATGCCGCCGATGATCGCCAGGAAGAGCACCAGTACGGCCCAGATCTTCGACAGGGTGCGCCAGCGTACGGCCCAGCTCCCGCGCTCTGCGCGCGGTGCCAGGTGCGGCCAGATCTTGGCGACCAGCCAGATCACGGCGATATACAGCAGCACGGTGACCAGGCCCGGGATCAGGCCGGCAATGAAGAGGTCGCCGATGCTCTGCTCGGTCAGGATGCCGTAGATGATCAACGCCGCCGAGGGCGGGATCAGGATGCCCATCGTCCCGCCAGCTGCGACCGACCCGGCCGCGAAGCCTTCGTTATAGTTGTAGCGGCGCATGGGCGGGATCGAGACCTTGGCCATCGTCGCCGCGGTCGCGACGGAAGAACCCGAGATCGACGCGAACCCGGCGCAGGCCGCGACCGTGGTCATCGCCAGGCCACCGCGCTTGTCGCCAAGCCAGGATTGGGCGGCCTCATAGATGTCCTCGGCCAGGGCTGCGCGAAACACGAACACCCCCATCAGGACGAACAGCGGCAGAGTCACGAAGTTGGCGTTGAGCGCGAGATCGAGAATTTGCTGGCTGACCGTCTCCAATGCCGGGACCGTGCCGCGGATAATGGCGAACCCCGCAAAGCCGACGATAATCATGGAGAATCCGAGCGGAAAACCAAGGAACGCGATCACCAACAAGATGCCGAATCCGGCCAGTGATATCGCCATCAGTCATTTCCTCCGGCGGCTGTTCGACGCGAAGCGATCATCATCCAGGCCAAGTAGAGCTGCGTCAGCACGCTCATGGCGCTGAGGCCGGCGAGCGTAAACAGGAGCGGTGCCGTCGGCACTTCGAGGTGCAGAGATATTTCGTCGAATTCCTGCATCTCGAGCGCGGTGAACCACATGCGAGACGTGATGAATGCCAGCACGCCGGCGTTGCCGAGCAGGACGATGAAATCGCGAATCCGCTTGAAACCCTCGCTCATAAACCCGTCGAACAGCTCCACGGTGATGTGGGCGTTCTTTACGATCACGAGGGGCAGGGCGGAGAAGATCAGAAGCCCGAGCAGGAATTCGATGATTTCGACGCCACCGGGTATTGGCGCGGTAAAAATATAGCGACCCGTCACGTCGACAAATGTCACGCCCGCGATCAATGCCATGAAGATCGCTGCAATGCCTGTCAGGATACGGATCGGCCAGGCGAATCCGCCAGCCTTCGACGCGGGGACAGCATAGTCCTCGGTTAGCGCACTTTCGTCGATGTCGAGGGGGTCTGCGGGCGTGCTCACGGAAATCTTTGTTTTATGTTGGGGGAAGCAGATCAGCCGCCGTCGGTAGCTACTCCGACGGCGGCTGTGCGTGCATCAGCGCGTTGCGTGATGCTGCGAACCCGCTGCTACTTCAGTTGCGCGCGGAAGAAGGCCAGTGCGGCCGGGCCGTCAACGCCCTTGGCATTTGCCTTCGCGAGCCAGTCGGCTTCCAGCTGCGCCGAGAACTTGGCGATCGCTGCGACCATCTCTGCGTCTGCCGCAACAACCTGGCCGCCCTGGTCCCGCAATGCTTTGAGGGATCCTGCGGCGACCTTGTCCATGCCGGGGCCCTTGGACGAAATATGGGCGCCCGACACGCTCATCACCTGCGCCTGCTGTTCGGCGCTCAGGCTGTCCCACTTGTCCTGGTTCATGAGCAGCGAGAAGGTCGTGTTCGACAGTCCGCCTGGGAAGGTCGTGGTGGCCTTGATGTAGGGCAGCATGCGGAACGCCCGCAGACCATGTGCCGGCACCGCGACTCCGTCCACGACGCCCTTGGAGATCAGGCCAAAGATCTTGGACGGCCCGGACGCAACCGGCACCGCGCCGAGTTCCTTCAGCACATTGGTGGTGATGCCCGGTGATGCCCGCAGCTTGTATCCCTTGAGGTCCGCAATCGAGGTGATCGGCGTACCGCCGCTGTGAATGACATTCGGGGTCAGCGAGAAGGAGCCGAGCAGAACCGCGCCGTCATATTCGTTGGCGGCCGCGAAGAACTTTTCATGGGTGGTCCAGAGCGCCGCGGAGGTTTTCTCGGACGATCCCGAGTTCAGCGGCATCTCGGCTACCGGCGGGAGCTGAATGCGTTTCGGCTGAAACAGGTTGGCCAGCACGACGACGTCCGCGACGCCCTTGACGACAGTCTGCCAGTTCTTCGGCGGCGGACCGACTGCGGCAGCGGAAAGTGTCGGCTTCACGGAACCACCCGTCGCGACGATGACCTCGTCAATCCAGGGCGCAACGATCTGCGTCTGGAACGGGTGTTTCGGCGGCAGGTAATTGTTGATCAGGACTTCGGTCTGCGCCGACGCCGGCCCCGCGAACAGCAGCCCTGCGGTGACGATGGCACCCGATAGAATTGTTGTGACGGTAAATTTCGATGACATGGGCATCTCCTCCCAGAGAATAATTGTCTGAACTATTGTTGGCTCATCGGCGAATTCGTGCCGTTACGGCCTAGAATGCGAAACTGATTAACGCATTACCACTCATGGGCGCTCAAGTAACGGACTCGTGTACCGCAATTTCGTCTGGCGAAGAACTGCAAGACGGTATGGGCGCAACTTGTGGGCGTAGAGCATGGCATATTTATGACTGTAGATTCCGACCTGTTTCCCGGGGCTTTCAGCCGGCGTCACGCCCGGCTAGGATCGTTCGAAGGGCCGTGGGTTAGTGCCGCGCGTCAGGAACGGGGGAAAATTCATGACCATCACCGAAATGCCGTCCGTGACCACCGAGGACATCGAGATCTATCGACATGGCGACCGGCCAATGATCGTGCGGCTGATCCGTCCTGATGGCGCTGGCCCGTTTCCGGCCATTCTCGATATGCATGGGGGCTGCTGGAACAATGGCGGGCCGGGTGAGTGCGGTGTACGCGGCGAAGTTTTTGCCCGGGCAGGGATGGCATCGGCGGCGCTGGATTTTCGCCAGGCCACCGATATTTATCCGTCCTCCCTGGAGGACATCAACTATGCGCTGCGCTGGCTGAAGGCGCATGCGGGGGAGCTGCGTCTCGACCCCGGCCGAATCGCGATCCTTGGGCAGTCCAGCGGCGGTCACCTTGCCATGCTGGCGGCGATGCGGCCCGACGATCCACGCTATGCCGCACTTCCGCTTGAAGCGCCAAATGTAGATGCGAAAGTCCGCTGCGTCGGCATGATGTGGCCGGTGATCAACCCTCTGTCGCGATACAAGCGCGTCATGGGTCTGCGCGCCGCGGGTGATCCACCGGCCTGGGTGGCCGATCTGCCCGAGCGGCACGACACCTATTGGGTCACCGAGGACAATATGGAAGAGGGCAATCCGATGCTTGCGCTGGAACGCGGCGAGGCTGTCGAGACTTTGCCTGCGATCTGGTTCCAGGGAACCCCGGACCCGGTGCATGACTATCGTGATCTGGAATCGCCCCTCGACCTCAATGAGCCCGAGCGTTTCGCCGAGAATTATCGAAAGGCCGGTGGTGCCATCGAGATCGTCCATGTGGAGCAGGGCAATCGCTCCGATCCGGCGCTTCTGGGGCCGCTCGTGGAATTTTTCCAAAAGCATCTGGCATAGCCAGTCGTGCGGGTCTGCATCGGCAGGGGGGACAAAAGAGATGAATGAACATGTGATCGCCGTTACAGGGGCGACCGGTGTCACCGGGCTTCAGTTGGCGCCGCGGCTGACGGAGCGTGGGCTCAACATTCGCTATCTCGTGCGTGACCTGGATAAGGCGCGTGTAACGCTCGGGCCGGCTCTGGACCACGGCGCAGAGCTGGTTGCGGCCGATCTAGATGACCGCGCGTCCTACGACCGCGCGCTCCAGGGCGTCCACACGCTGTATCTGAATTCGGGCCACAGCCCGGTGCTGGAGCAGCAGCAGACCAATGCCATCGAGGCGGCGGTGGCCGCCGGATGCGAACGCATCGTCAAGCTGTCCGGCAACGTCGATTCACCAGCGCCGATCCCCGAGGCGCACAAGGCCCTCGAGGCGAAGATCGCAGCCTGTGGCCTGCGCTACACGTTCCTGCGGCCGAATTTCTACATGACGAACCTGCAATATCTGGCCGCCGGCCTGAAGGACGGCGACGTGTTCACCAGCGCGATCCCGCGCGACGTGACAATGAGCATGACCGATCCGCGCGACGTGGCTGATCTGGCGGCGACGGTTCTCGCCGAGGGTGGAAAACATGACGGCGAGGGCTATTACCAGACCGGCGCTGCGGTCAGTCTGGACGACGTTGCTGAGACGTTCAGCCGGGTCCTGGGTCGGGACATCCGCTACGAGACGGTCGACGTTGAAGTCTGGCAGGACATGGTGACGAAGCGGGGGCTGCCGTCCTGGCTGATCGAGCATCAGGTGAAGATGATCGGTTTCGCCGCCAACGGCGCCTATTCCTATGTCACGAGGGTGACCGAGGACATCGCGGGCCATCCGGCGCGGACGCTTGAGGAATTCATCACCGACCATGCCGCCGCCTTTGCGCGGACGGGTTGACGGACCAACACCGGGGAAATCTGACTGATGCCAAAAACCCACTCCATCTGTGTTCTGCCCGGTGACGGTATCGGGGAAGAGGTCATCGATTGCGCGCGCCGGGTGCTCGACGCGCTGACGGCGGCGGGCGGGCCCGGCTTTTCGTTCGAGACCCACCCGGCGGGCCACGGGACGTTTCTTGAGACCGGGCACGCCATGCCGGAGAGCAGCATGGCGGCGTCGAAGGCCGCCGATGCGGTGTTGGTCGGTGCCATGGATGTGGCCCAAATCCCGCCCCAGGGCGGCGATCCGCTGGGGGATTTGCGCATTGGTCTCGAAGTGGCGGCGAGTGTGCGGCCCTCGCGTGTGATCCCCGGCGTGGTGTCCCCCGCCGACGATATAGACTGCCTGGTGGTCCGCGAGGTGACCGAGGGGCTCTACTCGCGCGACGAGTATATGCACGACGAAGACACGGCCTATGCGGTGCGCGTGATCACCCGTGAGGCATCTACCCGTGCCGCACGCATGGCCTTCGAGCAGGCGCGCATGCGAAAGGCGGCGAGGGCGGCGTCCGGGTCGACCAAGCCGACCCGGGTCACGTCGGTACATAAGGTCGGCGTCCTCAAGCTTTCCGACGGTCTGTTCCTCGAGGTCTGCGCCGGCGTCGCGCAGGACTATCCCGACATCGAATACGAGACCCGCAACGTGGATGCCTGCGCGCTGGAACTGGTGCGCGAGCCGGGCCACTACGATGTGATTCTGGCGACCAACGTGTTCGGCGACATCCTGTCCGACGTGGCCGCCGGGCTCGCGGCGGGCCTGGGGCTTGCGCCATCGGCCTGTATCGGCGAGCGCTGGGCCTATTTCGAGCCCGTGCACGGCACCGCGCCCGACATCGCGGGCCGGGGCATCGCCAACCCCTGTGCCACTATCCTGACTGCGGCCATGATGCTGCGCTATCTGGGCGAAGACGACAGCGCCGACGCTGTGGACCAGGCGGTCTATGGCGTACTGGCGCGCGGCGACGTGCGGACCGGCGACCTCGGCGGCACAGCGACGAGCACAGAGATGACCGATGCGATCGTCGCGGCGCTGGACGCTGCAGCACAATAAGAACCTCCCGGTTGAAAGACGATGTCGATGAATAATTCAGGGAATGATTCCGGCGCGGCCCGCTGGCCGCATATTCTCTCCCCGTTTCACCTGGGTTCGCTCGATCTGCCGAACCGTTCGGTCGTCGCGCCGATGACCCGGATCAGTGCGGATGCCGACGGCGTGCCGACGGCGCAGATGGCCGACCATTACGCCGCGTTCGCGCGTGGCGGCTTCGGCCTGATCATCACCGAGGGCACCCATACCGACACGCTCCAGAGCCAGGGCTATCGGGACCAGCCGGGGATCGTGACACCGGCCCAGGTCGATGGCTGGCGCCAGGTGACAGGCGCCGTGCACGCCGCGGGCGGGCGCATCGTCCTGCAGGTCATGCATGCCGGGGCACTGGTCCAGGAGAATCGCTACACCGACGACATCGTCGCGCCATCGGCGATCCAGCCGGCCGGTGCCATGGGCGCGCGTTACTATGGCGATGGCCCGTTCCACACGCCGCGCGCCATGACGGGCGACGAGATCACGGCTGTGGTGGCCTCATTCGAGACGGCCGCCGCGAATGGGATGACAGCCGGGTTCGACGGCGTCGAGATTCACGGCGCCAACGGCTATCTGCCGGTTCAGTTCCTGACGCCGGAGAGCAACACCCGCACGGACGCATATGGCGGGTCGCTGGAGAACCGCCTGCGCTTCCATCTCGAAATTATGGCAGCGGTGGTGCGCGGTGTCGCGGGCCGGGGGCTCGCCGGCATGCGCATGTCCCAGAGCCGCTCGAACGACTTCAACTATAAATGGGCCGGTGGCGTCGACGACGCGAAGGCAATCTTCTCAGCACTGGCCGACGCGGGCGCGGACTACATCCATGTCAGCACCCATCAGGGCCTGGGCGAGGAGTTCGGCAGCGGGCGTACATTGGCCGGCCTGGCGCGCGCGTATGCCGGAGTACCCGTCATTGCCTGCGGCAAGCTGGAAGACCCCGCCAATGGCGAGCAGCTTCTGGCGGCGGGGGAAGCCGATCTGGTCGCGATCGCGCGCGGCGCCATCGGCGATCCGTCCTGGCCCGATAAATTGGCGAAGGGCGAGGCACCCCTCGCCTTCGATCCGGAGATGATCAGTCCGTTTGCGACGCTCGATGCCACTGCCGCTTGGCGGGCAGCCAACGGGGTGACGTTCGAGGCCTGATGCGCCTGGGCCGTTGAGGCTGAAGAACTCAAATATAGCGACCAGAGGTTTTGCGTCGCTTATTGAATTTCGTCCCGATCCAGGTGCCTGAAGGAGCCCGCTGCGGCCAAAGCCCGGTTTGGAAACCGGGCTTTGGCTTCGCGTCGCGCTACTTGTCGAAGTTGTTTTTCTTGCCTTCCCGGACATAGGCGATGACATCGCCGATGTGCCGCTGATCGTGATGCGCGCTGTCTGCGGCGACCTGCGAGAACATCTGCATGGCCAGCCCGGCATCGAAATCGTCGGTCATTCTCCGCTTCCACGGACGGCGAACGACCTGGGTGGTCATGCGGCGGGTGGTGCGTGGCTGGCTCATGATCTGGTCGGCCAGCTCGTAGGAGCGCTCCAGCAATTTGTCCTTGGGTACAACCTCGTTGACCATGCCCCAATCCAATGCCTGCTGGGCGTCGATCGCCTGACCGGTCAGCAGGGCATAGGCCGCCCGCTTGGTGCCGAGCAGTTCCTGGAAGCACACGTTGATGCCGTCGCCGGGGACCGAACCGATGTCGTAGTGCAGATCGAAAATGATCGCATCCTCGCTGCAGATCGTCAGATCGCACATCAGGCACAATTCGGTATGAAAGCCGGGGCCGTTGAGCGCGCCGATCGTGGGAATCTCCAGATCGTTCATGAGGGAGTTCAGATTGACCCGCCCGTCCTTGAAGGCATATTCGTACGCCCAGTAGTTCAGGTCATTCTTCTCGATCTCGAACCCTGTCGGGTCGGGCTCCATCATGAAATCATCGCCGGTTCCGGTGAAGATCATGACCTCGTTCTCGGGATCGGCGCCGACGGTCTTGAAGACTTGCGCGACGGAACGATGGTTCTCGACGCTCAGCTGTATGGGGCCGCCCTCAATGTGAGACTGGACAAGAATGACGCCGTCGTCGCGCCGTTCCATCTTGTAGTTGTCCTTGAAGACCTCTTGGTAATCGTCGAATTTCGGGTCTGGTATGAATTTGACCAACGACATAACTGTTTCTCCTCCTAAGTTTGAACATCAATACAAGGCGCGTACCGCAGCGACGATGCGTTCGACCGACGGGATCACCGCCAGTTCGAGTCGATCGTTGAACGGCATCGGCACATCCGGTGCACCAACCCTGGTGACTGGCGCATCGAGCCAGTCGAATGCTTTTTCCATGACCATCGCCGAGACCTCGGAGCCGAATCCACCCTTGGTCCAGGCCTCGTGAACGACGACGAGGCGGTTGGTCTTGCGAACCGATTCGAGAATCGTTTCTTCATCGAGCGGCCGCAACGTACGCGGATCGATCACCTCGACGCTGATGCCCTCATTCTCGAGCTGCTGGGCAGCCGACAGCGCACGCGCCACCATGGCCTGTGTCGCAACGATGGTGACGTCGGCGCCTTCGCGCTTGATGTCGGCCTTGCCGAGCGGGATGGCGTAGGGCTCTTCCGGCACGGGTTCTGCGTCGCCGAAATAGAGCAATTTGTGTTCGAGGAAGACCACCGGGTTGTCGTCGCGGATTGCTGCCGTTAGCAGCCCCTTGGCGTCGTAAGGTGTGGATGGTGCGACGACGACCAGACCCGGGACGTGCGTGAACCAGGCCTCGAGGCTCTGGCTATGCTGCGCCGCAAGCCGTATGCCGCCGCCCTGCGGTCCTCGCACCACCAGCGGCACGGTCGGCTCGCCCCCCATCATGTAGCGGAATTTTGCGGCCTGGTTGACCAGCATATCCATCATCAGGGTGACGAAGTCGAAGATCTGAACCTCGACGATGGGGCGCATGCCGGCGAGCGCCGAGCCGACCCCGGCGCCGCAGAAGGCGGGCTCGGAGATCGGCGTGTCGCGCACCCGGGCGGGGCCGTATTTGTCGAACAGTCCCTTGGTGGTCCCGAAAATGCCGCCGGTTGCGCCGATGTCCTCGCCCATGATGAAAACCGACTCATCACGCGCCATCTCCTGATGCATGGCCTCGTTCAGCGCCTCGGTATAGGTCAGTGGACGATCACCGTGTGATGTGGGCTCGTCATACGATGCGTGCGGCGAATAGACCGAGTTGTACATCGTCTCTTCGTCGGGCTCAGGGCTGGCGGCGCCGAAGTCGACGGCCTCCTCGACCTCCTGCACGGCTTGTGTGCGGATCGTCTCGAGCCCCTTTTTGGTCGTCACTTTCCGCGCCAGCAAGTCCTTCTCGAGGCGTTTCAGGGGGTCGCGAGAGATCCAGTGATCCCGGTCTTCGTCAGACCTCGGATCGGCTATGCCGCCGCGCACCGAATGCTGTCCCCAGCGCCAGGTCATCGCCTCGATCAACGAGGGTCCTTCTCCGGCGCGCGCGCGCTCAACGGCATCGCGCATGACATGAAAGATCTCTGCAGCATCGTTGCCGTCGACGGTCGTGCCGGGAATACCGTATGCCACGGCGCGGTCGGAGATCTGCGCCACTGACGTCGTGCTCGTCATGGCCGTACTCAGCGCATACTGGTTGTTCTCGCAAATGAAGATCAGTGGCAATTTCCAGACGGCAGCGAGGTTCATGGTTTCGTGAAACAGGCCCTGATTGGCACCACCGTCACCGAAATAGGAGACCGCGACCTGGTCGGTACCCCGTATCTTCGACGCCAGGGACGCTCCGAGGCCGAGCGGCATGGCGGCGCCGACAATGCCGTTGGCACCGAGAATTTTGAGATCGAGATTGGCGATGTGCATGGAGCCGCCGAGGCCCTGACAGTAGCCGTCCACGCGCCCCATCAACTCGGCCATCATACGGTCAATGCTGGCGCCCTTGGCGATAGTGTGGCCGTGTCCGCGGTGATGCGTGGCGATATAATCGTCGTCTCGCAGATTGGCGCAGGTCGCCACCGCGATCGCTTCCTGGCCGACGGAGGAGTGCGCCGTGCCCTTGATGGTGTTGTCTTCGAATGCCTGCTGGACACGTTCTTCGAAGGTGCGGATTCGCACCGCGGTGCGGAAGAAATCCTCGAGAACATCGGCGTTCAGCTGCAGATTGTCACCGCTCTTTGCGGGTCCGCGCGGCGACGCCTTTCGGCTGCTTTTCCTCTGTGCCAACACCATCTCCGATCATTGTTTGGATGCCATGCATCCTCATGCTGACAGTGTTCCGCAGACAACTGCGAAAAGCCAGAGGGCTCTGATCATCGGGTCACCCACTGAGGCGGAAAATTGAGGTAGCGGCGTCTCCCCCGGCGCGACAATCCGCCGAAAACCTACCCACGCCATCACTGCGGGAACGCGCTTTAGTTCCGGAACAGGCTGCCGAAGCGCGCATCGGATGCGAGGGCTGAAATCCGGTCGATTTCGTCAACCTCGTCGTCGCTCAGTTGCCATTCGACGGCGGCGACGTTGGCTTCGACCTGCTCCGGGCGGCTTGTCCCGGCGATGATGCTCGGGATCACGTCGCGGCTGGCCAGCCAGGCGAAGGAAAGTTCCAGCAATGTGCGGCCACGCGCTTCGGCGAAATCTCGCAATGCCTCGACGATGTCCATGGTTTCGTCATTGAAAAAGCGCGTCACAAGATGATCCATCTTGTCGAGCCGTGTGCCTTCGGGAACAGCCTCGCCCTTGCGATACTTGCCGGTCAGCACGCCGGCGGCGAGGGGGTAGAAGGGCAGAAATCCCATCTGCTTTTCCTGCAGCGCGGGCAGGAGTTCCTTCTCGACCCCGCGATTGAGCAGATTGTATTCGTTCTGCGAAGAGACAAAGGCCGAGTGTCCCTGGGTTTCCGCAATCCAGTTGGCGTCGACAACGCGCCACGCGGAAAGATTGCTGCAACCGACATGGCGAACCTTGCCCTGGGTAATGAGATCGTCGAGTGCGCGCAGAACCTCGTCCATCGCCGTTTCGGCATGCAGGGCATGCAACTGGTACAGGTCGATCCAGTCGGTTTGCAACCGGCGCAAGCTGCCCTCGACGGCGTTCATGATGTAGTCGCGTGTGGTGGGTACGACACGGCGCGGTGAATCTTCCAGAGACAGGCCGAACTTGGAGGCCAGCACGATGTCCTGTCGCCGGCTGCCCAGGATATCGCCGAGTGCGCTCTCGGACCCGCCGGAGCCATAGGAATCGGCGGTATCGAACAGCGTGACGCCGAGATCGAGTGCCTTGTAGACGATCGGGCGCGCATCCTCGGTCGTCATGCGGGCGCCGAAATTATTGCATCCGAGACCGATCAGCGAGACCTGCAGGTCGGAGTTGCCAACGTGTCGATATTGCATGATGTCTCCTCACGGCGCTGACGAGATTTTACTATAGGCGCAGTCGACGTCGGCACTATAGCGATTGCCCACATCGTGGCCTTCGAGGCGCCGGTTGCCTTCGATCCGGAGATGATCAGCCCATTCGCGACTCACGGTGCCTCCGCCGGGTTGTGAACCTTCCGCCGGCGCCCGGATTATTCAGGTGGGCTGGGAGTCAATCTGGTTGCGGCTGCGGAACATTCAAAGCCTGAGAAAATGGCGGAAGGGGGAGCCTTGAGTGAACCCGTGTCTCAAGGCCCCGACCGGTTCAGCGTCTACGCCGGCAACAGATGCCAGCGCCAGTTCGAACATGAACACCGTTGGATATGGCGTTCCCCGATCTCGTGCGCGAAGGGCCGTCAAATTACGACAATAGACTTTGGTTTACCGACTTGGCTCAATCCAACCGGCCTTAGAATGAGGAGCCGGTCGTCTTCAGAAACTCAGTTTCTTCGGCCGTACTGACGCGTCCAATGACAGCGTTTCGGTGAGGAAACCGACCGAAGCGCCGGATAATATCCCGGTGCATGCGCGCATATTTGGCGGCTTCCTCAAAGGTGCTTTTCAGACCCCCTAACGGAGTTACTGAAGCCAGAGCGTCGAAGCGCGCGACGCATTCGCCCTGACTGGTTATCGATTCCGCATGCATAAGAGGCATCAGAGCGAAATAGCGGTGTTGCTCAGGCAGGTCATTGATCCGCCCGGAATCGATGAGTTCGCGACTGAATTCCTGGGCAGCCGCATCTTCGGACCACGCCTCGGGACGGTCGCGAAATATGTTTCGACGAAACTGGTCGATGAGCAAAACCGCCGCGAGCTGACCACGCGCAGATAGCCTCCAGTCTTCGAGTTCACCAGTTGCGGCAACAGCCACAAGTGAGCCAAATCGTTGAGCAATTAGATCGTCGAAGGCCGGGTCTTTTTTCCACCAGCGCACCCTTTTGTCTTCGCTGACTTGGCCGTCATCGTTCAGTTCACCAAACCAAAAATCGATAATTTCATCAATTCGTTGTTGCATGTCGCCCATCAGAAATTTCGATTGTGGCGCTGCGTTATGTTCTCGCCGAACGCCTTCTGGCGAAATGCGTGGACGTTCATATGCACGCTCCTGTTCCCGGAGTGGCCGCGCACCGCACGCCGTCGAACTGCAGTGCGGCTCGCTTCTGACGCGTCCGCAGAGATCGGAATAAGCGTGAGAACGCGGCGCCAATGACTTGGAGACGCAAGTGCTCGGCGCTGCGCACGATCTCGGCCTCGCCGAGGGGGTCCAGGGGCTCGGCGTAAGTCACATCGAGGTTGTCCTGGAAAAAGTATGCCTGTTCAGGGAAATTTTGGGTCGATTGGGTCATTATTCAGGCTCCTTACAGCAGAATAAAATTAGTCCGAATGGATTGTTGTAATTCTTCCTTGCCCCTTAAAATGGCCATTTTTCGGGCTTTGACAAACGAGTTATGTTGCCAGTTCGCATGAGAAAATATATTCTGAATGTGAAATGTATGACCTGCCCCCCCTAAATGGCCTGCGCGCCTTCGAGGCTGCCGCCCGGCACCTCAGCTTTGCCAAGGCCGCGGAAGAGCTGAATGTTACGCCGGGGGCTGTGAGCCATCAGATCCGCACACTCGAGGATCGACTGGGGGTGAAACTGTTTCGCCGGCTCAACCGGGCTATTGTCCTGACCGATGCCGGTGCACTCGCCTTTCCAGGTGTCCGGGACGGCTTCGAAGTTCTTCAGCGTGCGGTAGGCCATATCGGCAGGCGTGCGCGCACCGACCGGGTCGTCGTTGTCACGGTCGCCCCGTCGTTCGCCGCAAAGTGGCTCACACCGCGGCTGACAAACTTCGTCGAGCGCCACCCTGAAATCGATCTCCGCATCAGCGCGAATATATTCACGATCGATCTCGACACCGATCAGGCCGACGTCGCGATTCGCTACAATATTGGCGAAAATGAAGGTTTGGTTGCCGACAAGTTGATGGACGAGGCGGCGACGCCGATGTGCCATCCCGATTTGCTCGAGGGCGACCCTCCGCTAGACGGGCCTGCGGATCTCACCCGCCACACCCTGATCCACGACGATTCATTGTCGCGGCATTGGCCGAATACGCCAGGTTGGTCAAAGTGGCTGGCGCTTGCGGGGTTGCCCGACATCGAGGTTCACGCAGGGCTGCATTTCAATCACGCCGACCACGCTATGGACGCGGCGATCGCGGGCACTGGCATCGTCCTGGGCCGCAGAGCGATCGCCAGCCGCGATCTCGAACTTGGACATCTTGTCGCGCCGTTCGACATCGACATTCCCTTCCCGACAAGCATCTACAGCGTGACGACATCAAGGAAAGCCGAAAACCCGGACGTCAAAGCGTTTCGCGACTGGATACGCGAGGAAGCGGCCAGGGCACCCATGGGTGCCCCAATCGGGGACTAGTCGTGGAACGGGCTGTGCCGTGCTTCGGCGCGGCGGTTTTCGAATGCCGAATGTTCGGATGGCGAAGAAAATTTGGCGGAGGGAGAGAGATTCGAACTCTCGGAACGCTTGCACGCTCAACAGTTTTCGAGACTGCCCCGTTCAACCACTCCGGCACCCCTCCGCCGATTTCCGGGTATCATGTGTGATATCCGGAACGGACCCGCAATATGTGTGCAGGCGCAGGGGTTCTACCGCACCCACCGACAAACCTGCAACCCGCCGTGGGTGGGCGATTTTTCGGTCTTTTCCCGTGCTCGGAGCGGTTGACACGCGTGTCTGGCGGCGTATAGTCCGCCCGCAATTGACGGGCCGACGGATTTATTCGCGGTCCGCCTTGTTTTTGCTGGAACATTCGGCATTCGTTAGGCCGCGCTGGAGCGCGGTGCGAATGCCACGACACAACGGATGCGGAACATGTACGCAGTGATTCAAACCGGCGGGAAGCAGTATCGCGTCGCCAATGGCGATGTGATTACCGTCGAGAAGCTCGAAGGCGAAGCGGGCAGCACTCTGGCGATCGCGCCGGTGCTGATGCTCGACGACGGCAAGGAAACCCAGGTCGGCACGCCGATCGTCGAGGGTGCTGCGGTCACCGCCGAAGTGGTTGAGCAGACCCGCGGCAAGAAGATCGTGGTGTTCAAGAAAAAGCGCCGCAAGGGCTATCAGCGCACACAGGGCCATCGCCAGGATATTACGGTCCTGCGCGTCATTGATGTGACGGGCAAGTCCAAGACACCGGCGAAGAAGGCTGCGAAGGCTGCGCCGAAAGCCGACGATGCGCCTGCTGAGGCAGCACCGGCCGAAGCGGCACCCGCTGCAGAAGCAAAGCCTGCCGCGAAGAAGCCTGCGGCAAAGAAGCCGGCCGCCAAGAAGGCCGCTTCAACCACAGCCAAGAAACCTGCAGCCAAGAAGCCGGCTGCCAAGAAGGATGCGGACGCCAAGCCGGCCGCCGACAAGGAGTAGTCAGAGATGGCACATAAAAAAGCAGGTGGCAGCTCACGCAACGGTCGCGATTCAGCGGGCCGGCGTCTCGGCGTCAAGAAGTACGGCGGCGAGGTGGTCATTCCTGGCAACATCATTATCCGCCAGCGCGGCACCAAGTTTCATCCCGGCGACAATGTCGGCATCGGCAAGGACCACACGATCTTCGCGATGAGCGAAGGCAAGGTCGAGTTCACCCGCAAGACCGGTGGACGGACCTATGTATCGGTGGTTCTGCCAGCCTAAGGGGTCTGCCGCGAGACTGTATTATTCGGGGGGATTGGCTAGCCGATCCCCCCGTTTTACGTTTAGAGACCGGATCATGAAATTTCTCGATCAGGCGAAGGTATATCTGCGCTCCGGCGACGGCGGCAACGGCTGTGTCAGCTTCCGGCGTGAGGCGAACGTGCCCCGCGGCGGCCCCGACGGCGGCGATGGTGGTCGCGGCGGCGACGTGGTCGCGGTCTGCGTGGACGGCCTCAACACCCTGATCGACTATCGCTACCGCCAGCATTTCAAGGCCGACCGCGGTACCGACGGCATGGGCAAGGCCCGCTATGGCGGTGGCGGCAAGGAATCGATCCTCGAGCTGCCGGTCGGCACCCAGGTGTTTGCCGAGGACGGCGAGACCCTGATCGCCGACCTAACCAAAGTGGGCGAGCAAATTACGTTGCTTGAGGGCGGCCAGGGCGGGCGCGGTAATATCCATTTCAAGAGCTCGACCAACCAGGCGCCGCGCCGGGCCGACACCGGCGGCGAGGCCCAGGAGATGTGGGTCTGGCTGCGCCTCAAACTGATCGCGGATGCCGGGCTCGTCGGGTTGCCGAACGCCGGGAAATCGACGCTCTTGTCGGTCGTCAGCGCGGCCCAGCCGAAGATCGCGGATTATCCCTTCACCACGCTCTATCCCGGCCTCGGCGTCGTCGAGAGCGACGACCGCGCCTTCGTCATGGCCGACATTCCCGGGATCATCGAGGGCGCCCATGACGGCAAGGGGCTGGGCGACCGGTTCCTGGGCCATGTGGAGCGCTGCCGCGTGCTGTTGCACCTCGTGGACGTAACGGCTGGACCCGAAGGCGTGGCCGAGGCCTATGGCACGATATGCGAGGAACTCGCGGCCTATGGCGGCGGACTGGCGGACAAGAAGGTCGTGGTCGCGTTGAGCAAATGCGATTCAGCACTGCCCGAAGACATAGCGTTGTGCCGATCCGCGCTGACCGAACAGGGGGCCGAGGATATCCACGAAATCTCCGCCATTGCGGGCGACGGCATGACCGAAACACTGCGCGCGCTCTGCCGGGTGATCGATGCCGAGGCTGAAGCGGAAAAGGCCGAAACCGAAAAGGCCGCGGCGGAGACGGCTGAAACCGAGGCCGTCGAGGATGCCGCCGGGGACATAGCGGAGCCGGTCCAGTGAGCACCGCCAGGAACCTTTCGAACAGCAAGCGGATCGTTGTGAAAATCGGGTCGGCGCTGCTGGTCCATGACGACGGCCGGCTGCGCGCCGATTGGCTCGATGCGCTGGCGCAGGATATTGCCGCACTTCGGAGTTCCGGCGCGGAGGTCATGATTGTGTCTTCCGGGGCGATCGCGATCGGGCGGCGGTTGCTGGGGCTGGCGAGTGGGCCACGCAATCGCGCGCTTCGGCTGGAGGAAAGCCAGGCGGCCGCGGCAACCGGCCAGGTGCGCCTCGCGCATGCGTGGCAGGAAACACTCGGGCAGTGCGATGTGCCGGTCGCGCAAATTCTGCTGACGATCGAAGACACCGAGGACCGGCGGCGCCATCTCAATGCGCGCAACACGATCGGAACCCTGCTGCGGCTGGGCGTGGTCCCCGTGATCAACGAGAACGATACGATCGCCACCGACGAAATCCGGTTTGGCGACAATGACCGGCTCGCCGCGCGGGTAGCCCAGATGATGGGCGCGGACACCTGCGTGATCCTTTCGGATATCGACGGCCTCTACACCGCCGATCCGACCGTGGATGACGCCGCCCGCCATATTTCTGAAGTCGAGGCGGTCACAGCTGAGATTGCGGCGATGGCTGGAGAGACCGCCGGCGAGGATGGCTCGGGCGGCATGATCACCAAGATCGAGGCAGCCCGGGTGGCGCTCCAGTCGGGCTGTCGCCTGGTGATCACTGATGGACGGGACCTGCATCCATTGGCCGCGTTGGCTGACGGTGCGAAGGCGACATGGTTTGTTTCGCAGGCCGAGCCGCACACGGCGCGCAAGCGCTGGATCGCGGGAACGCTCAAACCGGAAGGCACGATCACGGTCGACGCGGGAGCGGCAAACGCGCTGGCCCGCGGCAACAGCCTTCTGCCTGCCGGTGTGACCGCAGTGGACGGATCCTTCGAGCGGGGCGACCCTGTGATCGTCTGTGATGGCGACGGCAAGGAGTTGGCACGCGGGCTCGTGGCCTACGGCCGGGACGACGCGCAACGCATCCTGGGCCGTCAGTCCGGTGAGATAGAGAACATCCTCGGTTATCGCGGCCGCGAAGAGATGATCCATCGCGACGACCTCGTCGAGAGCTGAGCGCGCCCCTATGGCTGCCGCGCGCGCCGAAAGTCCCATGACCTACACAATCGTCCTGGTCGCTTCGTTGGTCGCGGTCGCCCACGCTGCGATCTTCGTTCGGATGGCCGATGCGGACCCGCTGGTGACGGCCGCTTACCGGATGCTGATCGCATCCGCGGTGTTGTTGCCCGTCGCGGCCGTGACGGCGCGGCGGGAAATACTCCGGCTGAACAAACGCGAATGGCGGCTGATTGGCTGGGCGGCGGTGTTTCTGGCACTCCACTTTGCGACATGGATCGCGTCCCTCGATTTCACGTCGATCGCCAATTCGGTCGTGCTGGTGACCCTGACGCCGGTCTGGCTGGCGGTCTGGGCCGTGGTCGCGTTGCGCCAGCCGCCTGGCCGCCGGACATGGCTTGCCGTCGGCCTGGCCCTGGCGGGCAGCATTGTGATGGGGTCGGGCAGTGCCCGGGTCGGGCTGGAGACCCTGTTCGGCGACGGCCTTGCGCTGGCCGGCGGCATACTCTTCGTCGGCTTTTTACTGCTGGCCGAGGCCGCGCGTCGGACGATCGGCATCGTCGCGTTCGTCACGCTGGTCTATAGCGGCGCGGCGATCCTGCTTTGGGCGACGGTGTTTGCGCTGGACCTACCGGTTGTCGGGCTGTCTCTGGAGACCTATCTGGCATTTATCGGGTTGGGACTGGTCAGTCAGATCATCGGCCATACGGGCTTCAACTGGGCGGTTCGAGTGATCTCGCCGATGGTGCTGGCCTTGCTGTTCCTCACCGAGCCTTTGTTGAGCACAGCGTTGGGTTGGTTTTACTTCGGCGAGGGTTTTGCCCGCGAGACCGCGATCGGCGGCGCGTTGATTTTGGCCGCCGTGTATCTGGGTGTTCGGGCTCGGGGAACACCGATCACGGAGCAAACGGGATGAAATTTGCCGGCAAATTGACTATCGTCGCCGGCCAGACCGCAGAAACGGTCGGAGAACAGATATGACGGCAGCACAGGATATCTCGGCGGATGCCGCCGACATTCACGCGACCATGCAGGGCATCGGTGCGGCGGCAAAGGCGGCTGCCCTGGAATTGGCGACGGCGACACCGGATTCCAAGAACGCGGCGTTGCATGCGTCTGCGGCCGCCATTCGGTCTCGCAAGGATGAAATCCTGGCGGCGAACGCCAATGATGTCGCGCGCGCGGAAGCAAACGGCGTGAAGGGGTCCTTCCTCGACCGCCTGGTCCTGAACGACGACCGGGTCGAAGGTATGGCCGGCGGTCTGGAAGAGGTCGCGGCGCTGGCCGACCCGATCGGCACTGTGCTGGCGGAGTGGGACCGGCCGAACGGATTGCGGATAGCGAGGGTGCGCGTGCCACTGGGCGTCATCGGCGTCATCTATGAATCGCGCCCGAACGTGACCGCGGATGCGGGCGGGCTGTGCCTCAAGGCCGGCAATGCCGCGATCCTGCGCGGTGGCTCGGAAAGCTTTGAATCGTCGAATGTGATCCTGTCCTGCCTGCAGGATGGGCTTCGCGCGGCCGGGTTGCCCGAGGCGGCGATCCAGGCGCCGCCGACGACCGATCGCGCGGCCGTGGGCGCGATGCTGACCATGGTCGACTTTATCGATGTGATCGTGCCGCGCGGCGGCAAGTCCCTGATCGAGCGCGTGCAGACCGAAAGCCGCATCCCGGTCTTCGCCCATCTCGAGGGGCTCTGTCACACCTATGTGCATGGCGCGGCGGACCCGCAGATGGCGCGGGATATCGTGCTCAACGCCAAGATGCGCCGGACGGGCATCTGCGGCGCCACCGAGACCGTGCTGATCGATCGGTCAGTTGCTCCAGACCTGCTGCGCCCCATCGTCGACGATCTGGCAGGTGCGGGGTGCGAGGTGCGCGGCGATGACGCCGCACAGGCCATCGATGACCGCATCGTGCCGGCCAACGACGATGACTGGAATACGGAGTATCTCGACGCGATCGTTTCGGTCCGGGTGGTCGATGACGTCGAAGCCGCCATCGAACATGTGAACAGCCACGGTTCAAACCACACCGATGCGATCGTGACATCGGATGCAGATGTGGCGGAGCGTTTCCTGGCGCGTATCGACAGCGGCATCGTCCTGCACAACGCCTCGACGCAGTTTGCCGACGGCGGTGAGTTCGGCATGGGTGCCGAGATCGGCATCTCCACCGGAAAGATGCATGCGCGCGGCCCGGTCGGGGCCGAACAGCTGACCAGCTACAAATATTTGGTGCGCGGCGCCGGGCAGACCCGACCCTGAACCCGGTGGCGACTTCTCCGAACCACATCCCGCGGTCCGGCAGCTTTCGCCATCGCGGCCGGCGGATCGGACTGCTGGGCGGATCTTTCAATCCTGCGCATGACGGGCATCTTCATATCAGCCGGTTGGCTCTGGTCCGGTTGGGGCTTGATGAGGTCTGGTGGCTCGTCTCGCCGCAAAACCCGCTCAAGCCCGAAGCCGGAATGGCTCCCTTCGAGTCGCGGTTGCGGTCGGCGAACGAGGTCGCTTGCGACCGGCGTATCCGGGTGTCGGCAATCGAGGCGGAGCTGGGCACGCGATTCACGGCCGATACGCTCGATGCCCTGCAAACCCGGTATCCGGCGACGCATTTCGTCTGGTTGATGGGGGCCGACAATTTGGTCCAGATTCCGCACTGGCGTGCCTGGACACAAATATTTAAAACGATCCCCATTGCCGTCTTCGCGCGTGATTCATATGATTCGAAGGCGTTGTCGGAACTTGCGTCAGTTCGTTTTCGCCGCGCGCGAATTCCGGAACGTGCGGCAAGGCTGCTGCCAGACGCCGCGCCACCTGCCTGGGTGTATTTGCGTATCAGGCCGCACCCGGCGACGGCGACGGAACTGCGGCAGAACGGCAGCTGGCCGGCCAGTACCGGGACCGGCGCAAGTACCGAGGAATGAACGCACCGGGCAGACCCGGATGCATATGCAAGCGTAGTTTGAAAACGAGGAACTCGTTATAGCACGCAAGAAAAAGGCGGCTCCGCAGCCAACAGCGGAGGCAATCCTGGCCCTCGTCGAAGAATCCCTCGACGAAGACAAGGCCGACGATGTGAAGGTTGTGCCACTCGCTGGTAAATCGGACATCGCAGACTTTATGGTCGTCGCCAGCGGCACCTCGTCGCGTCGGCTGGATTCGATCACGGAGCATCTCATTGAGCGGCTGAAAGCTGCGGGCGTGAAGGGTTCCCACGCGGAAGGGCGGCGTTCGGGAGAATGGGTCCTGGTGGATGCCGGCGATGTCATCGTCCATTTGTTTCGGCCGGAATCCCGCGAGCATTATGCCATCGAGAAACTCTGGGAAACCGAGTTCGTGAACGGGGCCTCGCAGGAGGCAGTGCCTGCCTGACAGCGGAGGCTGGCGTTGCAAATTTTAATTGGCGCGATCGGCCGCCTGCGGGCTGGCCCCGAAGCGGCGCTCCTTGAACATTTTCAAAAGCGCATCACCGCGTGGCCCTTGGCGCTGCGCGAGTTCGAGCTGAAGAAGAAAGCCGCGCCGGACCGTGTGTCGGATGCGGAGGGGGAGTTGCTGCTCGCCGCCATCCCCGACGGCGCCCATGTTGTCGTGCTCGATGAGACGGGAAAAATATCGTCAAGCGCCGGAATCGCGAAGGAGATGGCCGACCTTCAGGATTCGGGATGCCGGAACGTCGTGTTCCTGATCGGCGGCGCAGACGGGCACGGAGATGCTGTGCGCGCGCGCGCCGACCGGATGATCGCCTTCGGTCGCAATACTTGGCCTCATATGCTGATGCGGACTCTGCTTGTTGAACAGATCTATCGCGCCCAGCAAATCATCGCCCGCCACCCGTATCATCGCGCGTGACGCTGGCGAACCGGGCTCGAATCGGGCAAAACCACGGGCATACCGACACATCGAACCGCACAGGCATAAAGGGATTGCGGATGAATTATCTGATCATCATGCGCCACGGCCAGAGCCAGTGGAATCTGGAGAACCGATTCACCGGCTGGGAAGACGTTGATCTGACCCAGGTTGGCGAGGACGAGGCGCGCCATGCCGGCGTTCTGCTTAAGGATTTTCCGATCGATGCGGTGTATTCCTCGACGCTGAAACGCGCGCAACGGACCGTCGAGATGGCCCTCGATTCAGCGGCCGAAGCTGGGGCCGACCTGTCGCACCTGCGTGATGGGAGCATCTGGGATATCACCCGCGATGACGCATTACGCGAGCGTCATTATGGCGACCTGGTGGGCCTGAATAAGGCGGAGACAGCCGAGAAGTTCGGTGACGAGCAGGTCCATCTCTGGCGGCGCGGGTTCGAGATCCGCCCGCCCAATGGTGAGAGCCTTGCCGACGTGGTCGAACGAGTGCGGCCTTATTACGAGGCAGAAATCAGCCCGCTGGTCCGATCCGGCAAAAATCTGTTGGTCTCGGCGCACGGCAACAGTCTGCGCGCACTCCTGCTCATTCTGGGTGAGTATACAGCTGACGAAATCACCGGGGTGGAGCTGCCGACTGGCCGGCCGCTGGTGTTCGAGTTCATCGATGGCATCAAGCAGAAGAGCTACTATCTCGGCGATTAGCCAGATATCCCGGGCGCGCCGTGTCCTGCGGGCCGCGGTTGTGATTGCGTTTGTCCCAATTGTACTGACGGGTATGACGACCGTCGAAGCTGTCGCGCAGACGGGCGAGCCCGACGTGGTAGAGGACCGCCTCCAATCGGTTCGCGAGGCGATCGAGACCGACCGGAAATCCGCCGAGGCCTTGGCCCGAGCGGCGGCGACCCAGGCACGTGAACTGCAGTCCCTTCGCACCGAGCTCCGCGCAGCGGCCCGCGCCGTGCAGTCCCATGAAGCAGCACTCGATCGGATCGAAGCCGAGCTTGCCAGTCTCGAAAACGATGCTGCGCGCAAGCAGGATGATCTCAAGGGCCGTCGCGCGCAGCTCGGCGGCACACTGGCTGCGCTGCAGCGCTTGTCCTTACGACCGACGGCGGCCTTGCTCGTCAGTCCGGGAGACCCGAACGATGTCGTCCGCAGCGGCTTGCTGCTGCGGACCGCGGTGCCGGAAATCGAACGCCAGGCCAGAATTTTGCGCGACGATATCGCCGAACTCGCGGATTTGCGGAATCGGATCGAGGTTCGGCGCGGCGCGTTACAGCAGGCCGCGGTTGACTTGCGGCGCGACACGGGTCGTCTGGAAAGCTTGTCGAAGACCAAGGATGACGTCTTGAAGCAAACGCGTGGTGCGCAGACTGCGGCTGATGCGCGCGTGGCCAATCTTCGCCGCGAGGCGCAAACACTTGAGGAATTATTGTCACGTCTGCGTGACAGCACGGCTACCGCGGCACCGCAGCCCCGGCCCCGGCCGGGATCTCCCCCGGCTGACTTCGTCACGCCGACCCTGGCCCCGGCGGGTCCGTCGATCGCGTCGGCGCGCGGGAATCTGACGCCACCCGCCCATGGCCGGGTGATTCAGGGATTTGGTGATCAGACAACGGCTGGACCGCGCGCCCGCGGCGTTACGTGGCAAACTCGTGCCGATGCGACTGTGGTGGCGCCATGGGATGGCCGGATCGCGTTTGCCGGGCCGTTTCGGCGTTTCGGGCAAATCTTGATCATCGATCATGGCGAGGGATATCATACACTTATCGCCGGACTGGGGCGGATCGATGCGCAAGTTGGCCAATGGGTCCTCGTGGGAGAACCGCTGGGCCGCACGGACGACGATGTGGATCGGTCTCAGGGCGCCAGCGGGGGGACGAAAAGCGGGGGGCAGGCCGCGAGGGCCGAAGACCGATCGGGCGGATCGAAGCTCTATGTAGAGCTCCGCCTCGACGGACAACCGATTAACCCGTTGCCCTGGTTGGCAGCGCAAACGAACAGGACACAAGGCTAATGCGCAATCTGATCACCGCGTTCGTATTCTCGGCGATGCTCTTTATCGTTCCCGTCGCCGCGATTGCCGCGGACTCGGACGAAGAAACATTCCGTCAGCTTGAATTGTTTGGCGACATCTTCGAGCGGGTGCGCTCCCAGTATGTCGACGAGACAGAAGATGGGGACCTTATCGAGGCAGCGATCAATGGCATGCTGCAATCCCTTGATCCCCATTCGAGTTACCTGAACGAGGATGGCTTCCGTGACATGCAGGTGCAGACTCGTGGCGAATTCGGCGGTCTCGGTATCGAAGTGACCATGGAACAGGGATTTGTCAGGGTGGTCTCTCCCATCGATGAGACCCCGGCGGCACGCGCGGGCATTGAGGCCGGTGATTTTATCACCCATCTGGACGGCGATACGGTGCTCGGGCTCACCCTTTCCGAGGCGGTTGATAAAATGCGCGGCCGGGTCGGATCCGACATCAACCTGACGATCCGGCGTGAAGGCCGAGATCCCTTTGATGTGGCCGTGACCCGAGATGTCGTGCGCATCAAGTCGGTTCGCAGCCGGGTCGAAGGTAAGGTCGGTTATGTCCGCATCACGACCTTCAACGAGCAGACGACCACGGGCCTCGAAGCCGCGATGGCCGATGTGAAGAGCGAACTTGGCGATGACATGATCGGCCTTGTGCTCGATCTGCGACGCAATCCGGGTGGCCTGCTGAACGAGGCCGTGTCGGTCTCTGATGCGTTCCTGGAGCGCGGCGAGATTGTCTCGCAACGAGGCCGCAGTGCAGACGATTCCCAACGGTTCAATGCCAAGAAGGGTGATCTGGCCAATGGCCTGCCGATGGTCGTTCTGATCAATGGCGGATCTGCGTCCGCATCGGAAATTGTCGCCGGTGCGCTTCAGGATCACAAGCGGGCGGTCATCATGGGCACCGAGAGTTTTGGCAAAGGCTCCGTGCAGACCATCATGCCCATTCCGGGTCATGGTGCCATGCGCCTGACGACGGCGGCCTATTTCACGCCGAGTGGCCGCTCGGTACAGAAGACCGGCATCATGCCCGACATCATCGTCGAGCAGGCCCGTATCGAAACCGCCGACACGCCGGAACGAGTCCGGGAAAGCGATCTGCGAAACGCGCGCGACAATGAAGGTGTTGAGTCCGAGGATGGTGCACAGAGCACGGAAACCTCGGCGCCGGAGGATTACCAGCTGGCCCGCGCCATCGATCTTCTGAAGGGGATCGCGACCTACAATGTCCGGGTCACGAACTAGTCATTCGGACGGCTCTCAGGGTACGGATCAGGGTATGAGCGAAGACTACGGTGAACCGAGATCCCGATTGAACGGGCGTGTTCTCCTGCCGTCGATACTTGCCGTCGCGCTTTTTGTCGTGCTGGCCGGGTTAGTTGCTGCCATCGCTATCGGAATCACGGCCGACCCGCCCACGGATTCGGAACTCGCTGCGGCACCGCCTGAAGGGACGGCGACTGACGGAGATGCGGGCCACGGGGATGCGCAACCAGCTCCCGCCGAGACGACGGCGATGGGGCCTGCGGCAGTCGAACATGGTGCAGAATCACCCGATGCGGCGACGCATGCTGACGAGCCGGCGCCATTGCCACCCGTGACCCAGACACCCGTGACACAGGCGATCGCGCCCGAACCGGACGCGGCGTCTGAGGCAGTGACCGGGACATCGGCTGAGCCCCGCATGGAAACTCCGGCCGAACCGGCCGTGGCACCTGCGCCGGAGCCTGACAAAGCACCGCAGGTGGCATCGGTACCGCCGGCGGTACCACAATTGCCGCAGCTCGCACCGGCCGGCCGCGGCCTCCGGCCGGCACCTGACCCGGCGCTGGTGGAGCAGTCGAGCTTTGGTCCGTTGCCACGGATCGGCGCGAATGGACGCGAGCCATGGCAGGCATATGCGCGCCCGACCGACCGCCGCACCGATCGCCCGCGCGTCGCCGTCATTCTCAGCGGACTCGGGCTTTCGAGCGCCGCGACGGAGGCTGCGATTCAGGGCTTACCGGGTGAAGTCACGCTGGCGTTTCAGCCATTTGCCGACAACATCCAGCAATGGATCAGGCTCGCCCGCGCGGCGGGGCATGAGGTGCTGCTCAATCTGCCGATGGAGCCCGTCGACTTCCCGGCCAACGATCCTGGCCCGCGGGCGCTGTTCGTTACCTTGTCTCCCGATGAGAACGAAGAGCGGCTGCGCTGGGCCCTGTCGCGCGTCACCGGTTATGTCGGGGTGGTCAACCATATGGGATCGCGCTTCACGACGTCGCGCGAGTCGATGCAGCCCATTCTGGCCGAGATCAAGGCGCGGGGTTTGCTCTATGTCGATGCGCGTTCCTCGGCGCGTAGTGTCGCGACAGTCATGGCTTCCGAGATGCAGGTTCCCCGTGCGATCAATGATCGTTTCCTGGACTCGCGCGAAGTGTCCCGCGTGACGATCGATGCGCGGCTGACCGAGATCGAGCGGATCGCCAAGGATGCCGGTGTTTCGATCGCCATCGGTCAAGGGTTCCCCGTCACGATCGAGCGTGTTCGTGAATGGGCGCAGACGCTGGACAGCAAGGGCCTGACCCTGGTTCCCGTCTCTGCGGTGGTCAATACACAGGCGGACCGGTGAGCACGCTGATCGCGACCGAGGTCGACGCCGAATTTTACCGCCCCTGCGCCGGCATCATGCTGGTCAACCCTGAAGGCCGGGTGTGGGTCGGCGAGCGTGATGATTTCCCTGGCGCATGGCAGATGCCCCAGGGCGGCATCGATGCCGGCGAAGAGCCGCGTGCCGCAGCCCTGCGGGAATTATCCGAGGAAACCAGTGTGTCGAATGTGGCGTTCCTGGCCGAGGCGCCGGACTGGCTGAAATATGATTTGCCGCCTGAATTGTCCGGGCAGGCGTGGAAAGGGCGGTGGCGCGGCCAGATGCAGAAATGGTTCGCCTTCCGCCATCTGGGCGACGATGCCGAGATCGACGTTAGGGGTGTGGAATCACCCGAGTTCGGGCGCTGGCGATGGGTCGGGCTCGGCGAGCTGCCGCGCGTCATCGTCGATTTCAAACGTCCGGTCTACGAGGCGTTGGTCGAGATCTTCCAGCCGCACATTGTTTGAAAGCAGGCTTTCGCAGGCTTGTATGATTTCAGGCCGTTGCCGGCTCGTCTGATTTCAGGCCGTTGCCGGCTCGTCGCGATTGTTGGCGCGCAAGTTCATGAACCAGCAGGTGAGGCGGGCGATCCAGTTGGCGATCTTGCCGTGCGGTGAAAAGCCCATGGCCTTGAAGATCAGCGTCACCGCGCGTTCCACATGGTGGGTCTCGTAGAAGCCGTAGGCACGAGACATATAGGCGCGAACACACCGCTTGCGGTCGTAGGGCTCGCCGTTGTTGTTGGCGGCGTGATAGGCGTAGGCGAGTTCGTCGTCCTCGGTCTCGCCGATCCGTCCGATCCCGACCATGAGCCGCTTGATCCGCCCCAACCGCTCGATCGTCCGGTAGCGCTCCATGTGAGTATAGAAGAGCTTGTAGTGCCGGATCTCGTCATGGGCGATCCGGCGGCAAATATCCCGCAGTACCGGCTCGTCGGTCGCTTCGCGTAGCGCGGTGTAATAGGACGAGGTCCCGACCTCGACCATGCAACGTGCGACCAGTTCGCCGCAGCGCGTGCCGCGGACGGATTGCTCGGCCGTGACCGGAAGCTGAATTTTCTCGGAGAAATCGGCAAAGCGGGTTTCGAAATCGAAATCGGGGTCGGCCATCTTCGCCCAGCGCGCCAGCACCTCGCCATGCTGGACCTCTTCGAGAGACCAGCGCCGCGCGGCGGCCTGGAATTCCGGGTCGTCGTTAAAAATGTTGCACAGATAGTCGGCGTAGATGTTGCCATTGAACTCGACCATGGCCGCCGCCTTCACGATGCGCAGCATCTCCGGGTCAACCTTTGTAGGGTCGAACTGGTCCCATGGGATGTCGTCGGGCGTCCAGTGTCTACTCTGATCTTCGATCATGACGTCACATCAACGAATGGCATGCGAATCCAAAGTCCGCGTCACCATTATATATCGTCGGATATGTCGTGCTGTCAAAACCCTGTGCACAGAAGTGCAAATTAGGGCAAATCATTGATTTTATTGATAAACCAGATTGTCGAGTGAGACGAGTTTCGCGCGTGCGGTATCTGCGCGTGCTTCCGCCAGCGCCAATTGGGTCGCATCCCCGCCGGCATCGCGGATATCTTCGTTCGCGTCCTGCAGGTCTTTCTCGACGCCGGCCCGGTCGATATCGTCGAGTGCGACGGCTTCTTCGGCCAAAATGGTGCAGCGCTCCGTCGTGACTTCGGCGAACCCGCCGGCCACGAAGATGCGTGTTTTCACCGAACCACCCTCGAACACATGGATCACGCCGGGGCGCACGGTCGAAATCATCGGCGCATGGCCTGGCAGAACACCGAAGTCACCTTCGACGCCGGGCACCACCACCATCTCGACATCCTCCGAGAGCAACAGCTTCTCGGGTGATACAAGTTCGAACTGAACCGCGTTATCCGCCACGCGTCATCTCCTGCTAGGCCGCTTCGGCGGCCATCGTCTGGGCCTTTTCGACGGCCTCATCGATGGTGCCGACCATGTAGAACGCCGCTTCCGGCAGGTCGTCATGGTCGCCGTTGATGATTTGCTGGAAACCCTTGATCGTGTCCTCGAGGGCCACGAACTTGCCGGGCGAGCCGGTGAAGACTTCCGCCACGTGGAACGGCTGGGACAGGAAGCGCTGGATCTTACGAGCCCGCGCAACCGTCATCTTGTCCTCTTCGGACAGTTCGTCCATGCCCAGAATGGCGATGATTTCCTGCAGACCCTTGTAGGCCTGCAGCGTTTCCTGGACCTCACGGGCGACACCGTAATGCTCCTCGCCGATGACCCGCGCATCAAGGATGCGGCTCGTGGAATCGAGCGGATCAACAGCGGGGTAAATGCCCAGCTCGGCGATCTGGCGTGACAGGGTGGTCGTCGCGTCCAGATGGGAGAAGGTCGTCGCAGGTGCCGGATCGGTCAAATCATCGGCCGGCACGTAAATCGCCTGGACCGAGGTGATCGAGCCCTTGTTGGTCGAGGTGATGCGCTCCTGCAGGGTGCCCAGCTCCGTGCCCAGCGTCGGCTGATAGCCAACCGCCGAAGGGATACGGCCGAGCAGGGCCGACACTTCAGAACCCGCCTGGGTGAAGCGGAAGATGTTGTCGACGAAGAACAGCACGTCCTGGCCTTCTTCGTCGCGGAAATATTCCGCCTGGGCCAGGCCGGTCAGCGCGACGCGGGCACGGGCCCCCGGCGGCTCGTTCATCTGGCCATACACAAGTGCGGCCTTGGATTCGCCGTCGGGCTGGATGACACCCGATTCCATCATCTCGTGATAGAGATCGTTGCCTTCGCGCGTACGTTCGCCCACGCCCGCGAACACCGAATAGCCGCCATGGCCCTTCGCGATGTTGTTGATCAGCTCCATGATCAGAACCGTCTTGCCGACGCCCGCGCCGCCGAACAGGCCGATCTTGCCGCCCTTCGCGTAAGGCGTGAGCAGATCGACGACCTTGATGCCCGTGACAAGCTGCTCGGTCTCGGTCGACTGATCCATGAAGGACGGTGCCTCGCGGTGGATCGGGAATTTCTGGGCCGTATTGATTGGGCCGCGTTCGTCGATCGGCTCACCGATCACGTTCATGATGCGGCCGAGTGTTTCCGGTCCGACGGGCACGGTAATCGGGGCGCCGGTGTCTGTGGCTTCCTGTCCGCGCACGAGGCCCTCGGTGGTGTCCATGGCGATGGTGCGCACGGTGTTCTCACCAAGATGCTGGGCCACCTCGAGAATCAGGCGGTTTCCGTGGTTATCGGATTCCAGCGCGTTCAGGATCGGCGGCAGTTCGCTATCGAACTTGACGTCGACGACTGCGCCGAGAACCTGGGTGATCTTGCCGACAATATTCTTGGACATAGTATTCTCCTCGCCCGTGTTGAGCCGAGTGGTCTAGAGCGCTTCAGCGCCAGAGATGATTTCGATGAGTTCGGTGGTAATCGCCGCCTGGCGTGTTCGGTTGTACTGGATGGTCAGACGGTTGATCATGTCACCTGCATTTCGTGTGGCGCTGTCCATGGCCGTCATCCGCGCACCCTGTTCGGAGGCGAAGGATTCGAGCATCGAGCGAAAGACCTGAACCGACAGGTTTCGCGGCAGCAGATCCGTCAGTATTTCTTGCTCGTCCGGCTCGTACTCATAGGCCGCGTTGGCCGCGACCTCCGTATCGGTATCCGCGGCGTCCGAAGCATCGGCCTCGGGCAGGGCGAACGGAATGAGCTGTTGCGGGGTTACTTCCTGCGTCAGCGCCGAAATGAATTTGTTGTAAATGATGGTGCAGACATCGATTTCGCCGGCCTCGAACATCGTGCGCACGCGCTGTGCGATCTCGACCGCGGTCTCGAAGCGGGGTGCGGGTCGCGCCGTGTCCTCGAGCGTGTCGATGATCATGTTGCCGAATTCGGCCCGCAGTATGCCGCGGCCCTTGCGGCCGACGATGAGCAGTTTGACCTCTTTGCCTTCGGCGCGGAGGGAAAGAATTTTCTGCCGCGTCACTCGGCCTACGCTGCCGTTGAAGCCGCCGCACAGGCCGCGATCGGTCGTCATGACCACGAGCAGGTGGGTGTGGTCCTTACCGCTGCCGGCGAGCAGGGGCGGTGCGTTGCCCGACGCCGCGGCACTTTGCGCGAGCGAGCCAAGCATACGTTCCATGCGCTCGGAATATGGCCGCGCCGCAATCGCTTCTTCCTGCGCACGGCGCAGCTTCGCAGCGGCAACCATCTTCATGGCCGACGTAATGCGCTGCGTCGATTTTACTGACGCGATCCTGACGCGGAATTCCTTGAGGTTTGCCATCGTCTTGTCTTTGCGCTTGCTGCGGTCCGTAGGGTTTTAGGCG
This sequence comes from Rhodospirillaceae bacterium, assembly GCA_018667335.1. GTDB lineage: Bacteria > Pseudomonadota > Alphaproteobacteria > UBA6615 > UBA6615 > UBA8079. The sequence goes on along the minus strand of JABIVD010000011.1, from coordinate 27,952 downwards.
AACGTTTTCACGAACGCCGAAGCAGCCTCTTCGAGCTTCTTCTCGGTTTCGTCGCTCAGTGCGCCGGTGTCACGGATGTCCGCGAGGAGGTCCGCATGGGTATCTCGCACATGATCGAGGAACTGGCTCTCGAAGCGGTTCACGTCGTTCACCGCGATGCTGTCCAGATGACCGCGCACGCCTGCGAAAATCGCCACGACCTGCTCTTCCACCGCGAGCGGTGAATATTGCGGCTGCTTGAGCAGCTCTGTCAGACGGGCACCACGCGCCAGCAACTGCTGGGTGACGCGGTCGAGATCTGATGCGAACTGTGAGAACGCCTCCATCTCGCGATACTGGGCCAGTTCGAGCTTGATGCTTCCCGCCACGGCCTTCATGGCCTTGGTCTGGGCGGCGGAGCCGACGCGGCTCACCGACAGGCCAACGTTAATCGCCGGGCGGACGCCCTTATAGAACAGGTCCGTCTCAAGGAAGATCTGGCCGTCCGTGATCGAGATCACGTTGGTCGGAATATAGGCCGACACGTCATTGGCCTGGGTTTCGATCACCGGCAGCGCGGTCAGCGAGCCAGAGCCGCTGTCCGGGCCCATCTTGGCCGCACGCTCGAGCAGGCGGGAATGGAGATAGAACACGTCACCGGGGAACGCTTCGCGTCCCGGCGGGCGGCGCAGAAGCAGGGACATCTGGCGATAGGCCGTCGCCTGCTTCGAGAGATCGTCATAGAAGATGACCGCATGCCGGCCGCTGTCGCGGAAGAACTCGCCCATGGCACAGCCTGCATAAGGTGCCAGGAACTGCAGCGGAGCGGGCTCCGACGCGGTTGCGGCCACGACGATGGTGTAATCCATCGCGCCATATTCCTGCAGGGTTTTCACCACCTGGGCGACGGTCGAACGCTTCTGACCGATGGCAACATAGATGCAGTAGAGTTTCTTGGATTCGTCGCCGGCGTCGTTGATTTTCTTCTGGTTCAGAATGGTGTCGAGGATCACGGCGGTCTTGCCGGTCTGACGGTCACCAATGATCAGCTCGCGCTGTCCGCGGCCGACGGGCACCAATGCGTCGAGGGCCTTCAGGCCGGTCTGCACCGGCTCGCTGACTGATTCACGCGGGATAATGCCCGGTGCCTTGACGTCGACCAGGCGGCGTTCGCTGGAGTCGAGATCACCGGCACCGTCGATCGGGTTGCCCAGCGCATCGACCACGCGGCCAAGCAGGCCCATGCCAACCGGCACGTCGACGATGTCGCCGGTCCGCTTGACCGTGTCGCCTTCCTTGATGTCACGGTCATTGCCGAAAATAACGATACCGACATTGTCGGTCTCGAGATTCAGCGCCATGCCCATGATTCCGCCAGGAAACTCGACCATTTCGCCGGCTTGGACGTTGTCGAGGCCATAAACGCGCGCGACACCGTCACCGACCGAAAGTACCTGTCCCACTTCAGAGACATCGGCCTCGGCATCGAAATTGGCGATCTGATCCTTTAGAATCGCCGAAATTTCTGCGGCACGAATTTCCATCCTCTACGCTCCCTTCATGGCAAACTGCAGGCGCTGAAGCTTGGTTTTCAGCGATGCATCGATCATCCGCGAACCGACCCGGACCACCAACCCGCCAATGAGCGAGGGATCCACTTTCGGTTCGACGGATATTTTTCCACCCAACTTTGCACGCAAACTCTCCGTGAGCTGCTGCAGTTGTTCATCATTCAACGCGCGGGCTGACGTCACCTCGGCGGTGATTTCACCGCGCCGGCGCGCGAGTTCGTCCAGATAGGCCTCGATCATGGCGGCCAGGGCGAACAGCCGGCTGTTTTCTGCTGCGACACCGACAAAGCGCCGGGTCAGTTCGTTCGCGCCGCCTTGCACCAGGATCGCCGCCATTGCACCCGCCTTGTCGTCGCGGTTGATCAATGGCGAACGCAGGAGCTTCGTCAGCTCCTCGCTGTCCGCAATGAGTTCTTTCAGGTCTGCGAGATCGCTGGCCACTTCGTCGAGGCATTTGGCCTCGTCCGCGAGCTCGTAGAGTGCGAGCCCGTACCGTTCCGCGATATCACCGACAACACTTGTATCCGCCGCCACTTTGCGACCGCCCCCCCGGAGCTCGTTTTTGCTTGCGCGATTAGTTTTAACCGATTGATATCTATAGATATTTTTCGGCTGCCGTCTGACGAGAAGAACCCCGCCGATGAAGCAGGCGCTTGGTAGCATAAGGCTTGGGGGCTGGCAAGCGTACCGCAGTGCAAAAACTGTAGAAAAGCGCCGGATTTTCGGTGGTTCGCCTCGGCGGCGATTCGTCGCGCATTGTCGTCGTGACCCGACATGCGCCGGACAACTCGGATTCTAAAGGAAACTATACGGGTCGATATCCACGCGCACCCGTGCGCTTGAGGGAACCTTGATCTGCGCGAACCAGGCACGGACGAGCCCCTGGATCGGCTGGTCCAGCCCGGCCTTGAGCAAAAGCCGACGCCGATGCTGGCCGCGTAGAAGAGCGAGCGGCGCGGGTGCGGGCCCGAGCACCCGCACATCGGGTCCGTCGGGCGCGCAGCGGGCGAGGGCGCGTGCCAGCTCGTCGGCGACCTGCGGATCCCGGCTCGAGACAATAACGGCCGCCAGGCGTCCGAACGGTGGCCAGGCACCGGCTCGACGTGCGTCCGTCTCGAGCGCCATGAACCCGTCCCGGTCACCCGTTGCCAGGGCCTGCATGACGGGATGATCGGGCTGGAAGGTCTGGATCAGCACCCGGCCCGGACGCTCGGCGCGGCCGGCACGGCCAGACACCTGTTGCAGCACCTGATAGGTGCGTTCGGCGGCGCGCAGGTCGCCGCCGGAGAGTCCCAGGTCTGCGTCGACGATCCCGACGAGAGTCAGATTCGGAAAATGATGACCCTTGGCGACCATCTGGGTGCCGATCAGAATGTCGATCTCCTGATTCTCGACCGCACGAACCAGCTGCTGTGCGGCCTCTGGGCCACGCATGGTGTCGCTGGTCATGATTTCCATGCGCGCATCGGGCAGCAGCGCCCGGACCTCTTCGGCAATCCGCTCGACCCCCGGGCCGCAGGCCACGAGCGTGTCTGCGTTGTCGCAAGACGGGCAGTTCGTCGGGGCCGGCACCTCATAGCCGCAATGATGGCACTGTAGCCGCTTGCGGAACCGGTGCTCGGTGAGCCACGCGCTACAGCTCGGACAGGCGAAACGGTGGCCGCACGTCCGGCACAGTGTCAGCGGGGCGTAACCCCGCCGGTTGAGGAACAGGAGCGCCTGTTCCCCATCGGCAATATTCTGGGTGAGCGCGCTCACCAGCGGGTCCGAGAGGAAGCGGTCGGCGCGCAGTTCGCTGTCGCGCATGTCGATTGTCTCGATGGTCGGCAACGCCGACAGGCCGAACCGTTCGGGAAGTGCGATCGCCTTGTAACGTTCCCGTTCGACATTGACGCGGGTCTCCAGTGACGGCGTTGCGGACGCGACGATGATCGGGCAATCGGCGATCCGGGCACGCACGACGGCCATGTCGCGCCCGTGATAGGACACGCCGTCTTCCTGCTTGAAGGCGGATTCATGTTCTTCGTCGACGATCAGCAGTCCAAGCTCGGGGAAGGGCAGGAAAAGCGCGGAGCGGGCACCCACCACCACGCGGGCATCCCCGTCGGCCACGGCCCGCCATGTCTTGCGCCGGCGCACCTGGCCGAGGTCTGAATGCCAGACCGCGGGTGCCACGCCGAACCGCCGTTCGAACCGGTCGAGCCATTGGGGCGTGAGTGCGATCTCGGGCAACAACACCAGCACTTGATTACCGGCTGTGAGCGCCGCGGCGAGTGCTTCGAAATAGACTTCGGTTTTCCCCGACCCCGTCACCCCGTCCAGCAGCGTGACCGAAAAACAATCGGCCACCACATCATCACACAGCGCCCGCGCAGCCTGCGCCTGGTCGTCCGAGAGCGTCATGCTGGCGCGCGAGACATCGGGGACCGGGAAGGCGGGCGGCGGGGCCAGCTCGACCCGCTCAAGCGCGCCCGCATCCGCCAGTCCCTTGATCACACTTTGCGTGACCCCTGCTTCATTCGCCAGGTCGCGGGCGGTGAGGGGCGGGCCGTCTCGCATTACGTCCATCACCCGCGCGCGCGCTGGCGTGATGCGCAGCCCCTCGGGTGGAGTGGCCGCCAGATAGGCCGTAACGGGTTTGGGTGGCGCCAGCGCGTCGGGCGTGCGCAACGCCATGCGCAGCACCGCCCCCGGGGCGCTCAATGTGTAGGCAGCAACCCAATCTATAAACCGCCGCGACTGCTCAGGCAGCGGGCGGGTCTCGATGCGTTCGGTGATCGGGCGTAATTTTTTTTCATCCACATCCCCGGCGGCAGGCCCCCACACCACGCCCGTCATCTCGCGCGACCCGAGCGGTGCATGCACGAAGTCACCGGGTTGCAGAATCATGTCCGGCGGCACCTTGTAGTCATAGGGGCCGGCAACGGGCAGCGGCAGCAATACGCTGATTGTATCGGCGGCCATTTCCGTCGGGTTGTCGTGTCCGGGTGTGGTGGTGTCGGTCAGGGGCATCGGGTACACTTTATCCGGCGACTCGCAGTCGGCCAACGCATGGCGCAGGCGATTGCGAGAACAATTTCCTGGCGCATCGAAAACACGACGCGAAAGAAGGAATTCGGGGAATGAAGTTTTTTGTGGATACCGCTGATCTGGCGGAAATTCGTGATCTGGCCGACAGCGGACTTGTGGATGGGGTGACCACGAACCCGTCCCTGATCGCGAAGTCGGGGCGTAACATGCTCGATGTCATCGCCGAGATTTGCGACGTCGTTCCCGGGCCGGTCAGCGCAGAGGTCACGGCAACGGATTTCGAGACCATGATGGCCGAGGCCGACGTGCTCTCCGTCATCGCGTCGAATGTGACGATCAAGGTTCCCTTGACGCCCGACGGTCTGAAGGCATGTAAGGCGCTGCGTGACCGCGACATCATGGTCAATGTGACCCTTTGCTTCTCGGCGGCTCAGGCCGTTCTGGCGGCCAAGGCGGGCGCGAGCTTCATCTCGCCGTTCGTGGGGCGGCTCGACGATATCGGATTGCGCGGCATCGATCTGATCGAGGACATCGTCGAGATCTATGCCCAGTACGACAATTTCGAGACCGAGGTTCTCGTGGCTTCGATCCGCGGTCCGGCCCATGTGGTCGAATCTGCCATGGCGGGCGCGCATGTCGTGACCTTGCCGCCGAACGTATTGCGTCAGCTGTACAAGCATCCGCTGACGGATAATGGTTTGGCTGCATTCCTGAAAGATTGGGAGGCGACCGGACAGTCGATTCTGGAACAGGCGAATGACCGGAAGAATGCCGCAGAATAACAAGCGAGAGAGCAGGCGGATCGCGGAGGCACGGCGGTGAACACCAAGGCCCCGCGTCAGGATGCATCCGCGCCGATCGCGCTGAACGAAACCCAGGTCGCCGATTTTCTGCAAGCCAACCCGGACTTCCTGAAGCGTCATCCCGAGCTGCTTTCGGTGCTTGAGGCACCGGAACGCGCATTCGGCGATGTCGATCCCGCGGGAGGCGAGGTCGTCGATCTGCAGGATGCCATGCTTGCGCGTGTGCGCGCGGATCTCGGGCAGCAACGCGAACAGTGCAATGATCTGATCGATGCCGGCCGCGCGAACCTGCAAAGCCAGAATCGTATCCACGCGGCCGTCGTTGCGCTGCTCAAGGCGCGTTCGCTGGATCATCTGATCGAGCTTCTGACAATCGATCTGGTGGGGCTCCTGCATGTCGATGCTGCCGCACTGTGTCTTGAGGGCGGAACGGTCGCGCCGTCCAGCAACCAGGGTGTGCGCGTTGTTCCGGTCGGTACCATCGAGCGGCTTGTTGATATCTCGCGCGCGGTAACGTTGCGCGAGGACATCGAGGGCGATCGCAGGCTCTATGGCGAAGCAGCGGGCCTCGTGCGTTCCGAAGTGTTGTTGCGCCTCACGGTGCGCGAGGACGCGCCGATTGCCTTGCTGGCACTTGGAAGCCGCGACCCGCGACGCTTCCATGCCGGTCAGGGGTCCGAGCTGTTGGTGTTCCTGGCGGCGATCATGGAACACAGCATCCGCACATGGCTCGACCTGCCGCGCTGAATAAATTTGATATCTCGTCGGCACCCGCCGCGCGTGATCTGAGCGACGCGTTGGCAAGCTGGCGGAGCCTGCTTCTCACCGAACGCCGTGCATCCGAGCACACGGTCTCGGCCTATCTCCGCGACGTTTGCGCTTTTCTGAATTTTCTGTCCGAACATTGTGGCGGGACGGTTTCACTTGAGACCTTGTTCGCACTCAAGCCGGGCGATTTCCGTGCCTGGCTCGCGATGCGCAGCACGGCGGGATATGCCCGCAGTTCGACGTCTCGGGCGCTTTCGTCCGTGCGTATGTTGTTCCGTTACCTCGATCGGGAGGGGCTTGGACACAACCCGGCTATTGGCGCGGTACGCGGCCCCCGCCTGCCGCGTGCGGTTCCCAAGGCATTGAGCCGCCCCGAGACCGAGGACCTGTTGCAGGCGATGGACCAGGGCGAAGCGGCGCCGGCATGGATCACCGCGCGCGATATCGCTGTCGTACTACTGCTTTATGGGTGTGGGCTGCGTATCTCCGAGGCGCTGGATCTCAACAAACGGGACATGCCCCGTGACGACAGCCTGACGGTGGTCGGCAAGGGGGGGAAGGCCAGGATGGTTCCCGTGTTGCCTGCGGTGCGCGAGGCGCTCGACACTTATCTTTCGACCTGTCCCCATGCGCTGACCCCGAACGGGCCTCTGTTCGTCGGTGTCCGGGGCGGCCGACTCAGCCCGCGGGTGGTGCAGAAACGGGTGCAGGCGTTGCGTCTGGCGCTCGGACTTCCGCGCGAGACCACGCCCCATGCGCTGCGCCATTCCTTCGCCACCCATCTTTTGGCGGCCGGAGGCGATCTTCGCGCCATTCAGGAGTTGCTCGGGCATGCTTCCCTGTCGACGACCCAACGCTATACCGATGTCGACAGCGCGCACTTGCTTGAGGTTTATGGCAAGGCCCATCCCCGGGCCCAGAAAAGCTGATCAAAGCTAATCGCGGAAGCAAACCACGTCATATTCCAGCATGCGGCCATAGTGGCGGCTCCAGTAACCCGGGATGACGAGATGCGGGCGGAACCCGTGTGCCGCAAGCTGTTCGAGCAGCGGCAGATGGTCCGGCTGGCCTTCGTAGATGGGCTGGATGGACAACTCCAGCTGAACGCCGGTTATCCGGTCCCAGCACCCGGCCACGCCGGCAAGCACCTGCGCCTCGAAACCCTGGGTGTCGGATTTCAGGAAAATATGTGTCTCGTCGCTGGTATGCGCCGCGAGCGCGGCCGCCACGGTGGTCACGGGCACGGTCTCGGTGCCCGTGGACCGGGTGCTGGCCAGTCGTTCATGCGCCGTGGCATCGAGCGGCAGGATGGAGCTCATGTCGGATTCCGCCGACACGTGAATTTGCGTCTCGCCTTGCTTGGCGCCAACCGCTGTACGCGGGGCCAGGTCCCAGTTCGAGTCACCGGCGCTTCGAGCGACCAGTTGCGCATGTGCGCCCGAAAGCGGCTCGAACGAAACGATCCGGCCCGGATAGCCGTTCTTCCGGATCGCGTTCGCGTACTGGCCGACATTCGCGCCGACGTCGAACACGCAATTGACTTCGTGGCGCGCAAGCAAAGAGACAATCTGCGTCCAGTGTTTTGCACCGCCCGGGAAGGGTGCGATGTCAAAGCCGAAGCGGCGGGCGAGTTTGCGTGTAAATCCGACCATGGAACAGGTGCCAAGCGGTGAATTGGAACTCCCGCCGCGCCGTCGGCGGCGGATGATAAGGCTACCATTGAATCGCCACAAAAGCGCACATAGGGTGCGTTTGCATGCCGCGATTTGGGGCGTTAGCGTACGGGTCATATCCCGGAGACGGTCGCCAGAATGTTGAATTCCGATGTCACGCCGCGCAGCTTTGAAGCTAGGGTTTTCTGGCGTCTCGTGACGCCGTTTGTTCTCGCGGTCGTGGTCGTCACCGTTTCGGCGGCGATCATCATCAACCTGTCCGCGCGCGAACAGGACCGAATTGCGGCCGCCACGTCGGAGACGCTCGTGCGCGCGCTCGTATCGAGTTTCGAACGTGATCTCAATCGGCTCGTTTATGACTACAGCTGGTGGGATGTCGCAGTAGAGAATCTCGTTTCTGATCTGAACAAGGACTGGGCAGACAACAATATCGGGACCTACGCTGCGGAGACCTTCGATCTGTCGGAATCCTTTGTCGTGTTGCCGAACAATGGGACGAAGATCGCTTATGTCCATGGCGTCCCGTCCCGCGAGAACGCGCATGGCTATTTCGGGCCGGAGCTGGATACGCTGGTGCGCGATGCGCGCGCCGCGTCCATGTTCGAGCCCGAGCCGGCGGCGGGATACTTCCTGCGCGACGGGAACCTGCATCTGGTCGCCGTCAGCGCGCTGACCCGTGAAAACCCAATCGGTATCGAAACCGAACGCCGTGTGCGCGATGTCCTCGTATATGGCCGGCAAGTCTCGGCGGAGTTCCTAAATGAATTGTCGGCGGGGTTTGCGATTGAGGATCTCACAATCGCTTATGCGCCGCCGGCCGCGGACCCGGCGCGGGTTTCGGTTTCCCTTTCGGCGCCCGGCGGCAGCGCCATCGCGTGGCTGACCTGGCGCGCCCCGCGCCCCGGCACTGCGCTGATCGGCCCGCTCCGGGTCTGGCGGCTTCTGGGTTTGGTTCTGGTCCTGGCCTTGAGCCTGCTGTTTGTCCGCCAGGTCCTGCGCACGGCCCGGCGTGTCGCGGACGACGATCGCCAGCTGGCCGAGAAGGACCGTCAGATTGCGCAGTCGAGCAAACTTGCGCTGCTGGGCGAAATGGCGGCCGGACTGGTGCATGAATTGAATCAACCGCTGAATATCATCCGCATGGCCACCGAACGGACTCAGGGCAAGTTCCATGTCGCGGATGGTGATCCGGATTCGGAAACGATCGACGGGCAACTCGAGATCATCGCCGGGCAGACCGAGCGCATGGCCGACATCATCCAGAGCATGCGAATCTTCAGTCGTGACGATTACGGCCTCAAGGTTGCGTTCGACCCCGCCCAGTCGGTTGCCCAGGCGGTCGGTTGGTTGCGCTCCGAGTTTGAGGGGCGCGGGATTTCCCTCGAAATCGATGTACCGGCGCCGTGCGGCCGCGTGTTTGGAGAGCCATCGCGGTTCGAACAAGTCATCGTAAATCTACTGATCAATGCGCGCGATGCGGTCGAACAGAATACCCCCGACAAGAATACAGGCGGTTCCGTCACGGCGGACCCGGCGCGGAATATTCGCGTTACCGTCACCGATGATCCGGTGCACGAGACGGTGACCATTGCGGTTCAGGACAATGGCCAGGGCATTCCGCCCGCGCACATCGACCGTGTGTTCGAGCCGTTCTTCACCACCAAGGACCCGGGATCGGGTACGGGCCTGGGGCTTTCGATTTCCTATGGCATTGTCAGCGGAATGAATGGGACGTTGCTGGCGGAGAACACCGACGACGGCGCCCTGTTTCGTGTCGAACTGCCGCGAATCATGCCCGCCGACGTAGCGGGTGCATCTGCGGCGCCGATCGAACTAGAATAGCCCCATGCCTGACGCCCACATCCTTGTCGTCGATGACGAACCGCTCGCGGCCGAGCAGGTGGCGCGCTTTCTCGAGAGTCCGTCCGTGCGCACCAGCACGGCGGGCAGCGGGCGCAGCGCGCTGGCCCTGCATCAGCGCGATCCCGCCGACATGATCGTCACCGATCTGCGCATGCCCGACGGCGACGGGGTGGAGCTGATCCACGCCATCCGGTCCGGGGATACCGAACTTCCGATCATCGTCGTGACGGGCCAGGTCCTCCGCGAGGCCGAGGCGGAAGCGCTCGACGCGGGCGCAACGGTCCTGCTGCGCAAGCCGCTTGATCTGAGTGAGCTCTCCGCCGCATTCAGCGCCAATCTGAACTCGGACTGACACCCGCCTCGAGAGGCGGCCGTAATCTCTAGATATGAATGGTGCGCTTGCCCACGGCGAGCGCGGCTTCCTTGACCGCTTCGGCCAGGGTTGGGTGCCCATGGCAAGTGCGTGCGATGTCCTCGGCCGATGCGCCGAACTCCATGGCCACGACGATCTCGTGAATCAGGGTGCCCGCGTCGGGTCCGATGATGTGCGCGCCGAGAATCCGGTCGGTTGTTGCATCGGCCAGGATTTTCACGAACCCGTCGGTCTCGTTGGCGGCGCGCGCGCGGCCGTTGGCGGAGAAGGGGAAGGTACCGGCGCTGTATTCGATTCCGGCCTCTTTCAGCTGTTCCTCGGTCCTACCGACCGCCGCGACCTCCGGCCAAGTGTAGACGATCCCGGGGATGGTCTCGTAATTCACATGGCCGGTCTCGCCGGCGATGATCTCGGCCGCCGCGACGCCTTCATCCTCGGCCTTGTGGGCCAGCATGGGGCCCGGCACGCAATCACCGATGGCAAATATACCTGCCACGTTGGTTTGGAAATTTTCATCAATTTCAATGACGCCACGGTCGTCGGTTTTGACGCCGGCGTCGTCCAGGCCGAGGCCGTCCGTATAGGGCCGCCGTCCGATCGCGACCAGGACCGTGTCGCATTCGATGGTCTCGCCGTCGCCGCCCGCGGCCGGTTCGACCGAGAGCTTGATCTTGGTCTTCAGGGTCTCGGCGCCGGTGACCTTGGTGCCGAGCTTGAAGGTCATCCCCTGCTTCTTGAGGATGCGCTGGAAGGTCTTGGCGACTTCGCCGTCCATGCCCGGCGTGATGCGATCGAGGAATTCGACCACCGTGACCTTGGCGCCAAGCCGGGCCCAGACGGACCCCATCTCGAGGCCGATATAGCCACCGCCGATCACCACGAGATGCTTGGGAACGCTCTCGAGCTCCAATGCGCCGGTCGAGCTGACGATGCGTTTCTCATCAACGTCAACACCGGGCAGGGGTGTGGATTCGGATCCCGTCGCGATCAGGACATACTTGGTCTTGAGGGTCTGTGGCGTGCCGTCTTCGGGTGTCACCACGACTTCGTGGGCACTCTTGATCTCCGCCGTGCCGAACACCGACGTGACCTTGTTCTTCTTGAACAGGAACTCGATGCCTTGGGTGTTGTCGTCCACGACCTTGGTCTTGTGGGCCATCATCGCGTCGAGATCGAACGAGACGTTCCCGACCTTCACGCCGTGGGCGCCGAGCCCGTGCTGGGCATGGGTGTAATGCTCCGACGATTGCAGCAGGGCCTTCGAGGGGATACAGCCGGTGTTGAGGCAGGTGCCGCCCAGGGTCGCGCGTTTTTCCACGCACGCCACGTTGAGGCCGAGCTGCGCGGCGCGGATAGCCGCGACATAGCCGCCGGGGCCTGCGCCGATCACGACGAGGTCGAAAATCTGGTCGTCTGCCATGTCGTTCTACACCTCGATGAGAAGACGCTCCGGGTCCTCGATTGCCTGTTTGATCCGGACCAGGAAGGTCACCGCCTCGCGACCATCGATGATCCGATGGTCATAACTCATTGCCAGATACATCATTGGGCGGATGACGATCTCGTCGTCGACCACGACCGGCCGCTTGACGATGTTGTGCATGCCCAGGATGCCCGACTGGGGCGGGTTGAGAATCGGCGTCGACAGCATCGAGCCGAAGATGCCGCCATTGGTGATCGTGAATGTGCCGCCCGTGAGTTCCTTCATGGTCAGCTTGCCGTCACGGGCGCGTTGCCCGAAATCGGCGATCTGGCCCTCGATCCCGGCGAAGCTCTGCTTGTCGGCGTCGCGCAGTACCGGGACGACCAGCCCCTGCGCGCCACCGACGGCGATGCCGATGTCGTAGTAGTTTCGGTAGACGATCTCGTCGCCATGGATCTCCGCGTTAACCGACGGCAGTTCCTTCAGCGCATTGATCGCGGCCTTCACGAAGATGCTCATGAAGCCGAGCTTCACGCCGTGCTTCTTCTCGAAATCATCGCGGTAGCGGGCGCGCAAATCCATCACGCCCTGCATGTCGACCTCGTTGAAGGTCGTCAGCATCGCCGCGCTGTTCTGGGCCTGCTTGAGGCGGGTGGCGACGGTCTGGCGCAGCTTGGACATGCGCACCCGTTCCTCGCCGCGCGGGTCGATCGCGCGTTCCGGCAGATCGCCGGCTTTGGTGAATCCCTCTGGTGCTGGAGCCGCAGCAGGTGCCGGGGCGGTTTTGCCGCCGGGTCCGCGGCTGTCGAGATAGCGCATCACGTCACCCTTGGTGATGCGTCCGTCGCGGCCGGTGGCCGGGATTGCGGTCGGGTCGAGGCCGTTCTCGTCGACCAGCTTGTGCACTGCCGGGGCGAGGGGGTAGTCGAGGTTTGCCCGCGCGGCATCCGGTTCGGGTGCGGGGGTGGCCGCAGGGGCTGGCGCAGGTGCCGCTGCAGGTGCTGCATCTGCCGTTGATGCGGCGGCGTCGCCTGTGGTGATGCGGCCGACGATTGCGCCCACTTCCACATCGATACCCTCGTCGGCGATGATCTCGATCAGGGTCCCGGCGGCGGGAGCCGGCAGTTCCGCAGTCACCTTATCGGTTTCGATCTCGACCAGTGGCTCGTCGGCGGCGAAGCTCTCGCCGACCTGTTTGAGCCAGCGGCCGACCGTGCCCTCGCTGACGGACTCGCCCAGTTCGGGCACCGTGACGTCCAGGGTCTCGCCGGATGCGGCAGCAGCGGCCCCCGCCGTAGGTGCAGGTGTGGCGGCAGTGGCAGCTTCGGCGGGTTTTTCTTCTGCGGGCTTTTCTTGAGCCGGCGCCGCTGTGGGGGCTGCGGTGGCGTTCTCGTCGATGGCGCCGATCACGGCACCGACCTCGACGTCCGCACCTTCATCGGCGCCGATCGCCGTCAGAACGCCGGTGCTGGGGGATGGCACCTCGACCGTGACCTTGTCGGTCTCGATCTCGACCAGGGGCTCGTCGGCGGCGACGGCCTCACCCACGGCCTTGAACCAGCGCGCGATGGTGCCCTCGTTCACGGATTCGCCCATGTCGGGCACTTTGATCTCGATCGTCATTTCTGGTTCCCCGTTGTGGCCGTTCGGCTCAGACCGTGAGCGCTTCGTCGACCAATTTGTCCTGTTCGCGCCGGTGACGTGCGGCGCTGCCCGTGGCAGGTGAGGCCGATTCGACGCGGCCGACATAGCGTGGGCGGGTGTGTTCGGCGTCGATCTCTTCCAGCACCGCCTCGAGCCGCCGGTCGACGAACGTCCAGCCGCCCATGTTCTCGGGCTCTTCCTGACACCAGACGATCTCGGCCTGCTTGAACCGCGACAACTCCTCCATCAGCGCCTTGCGCGGGAAGGGATAGAGCTGCTCCAGCCGCAGGAAGAAGACATCGGTGATGCCCCGTTTCGCACGCTCTTCGTACAGGTCGTAGTAGACCTTGCCCGAACACAGCACGACCCGTTTCACGTCCTTGTCGTCGCACAGTTTCTCATTGTCGTAGAGGACGCGGTGGAAACTTGTACCGGGCCCGAAATCTTCCAGGTTCGATACGCACAGCTTGTGTCGGAGCAGGGATTTCGGAGTCATCACGATCAACGGCTTACGGAAGTTGCGCCGGATCTGTCGGCGTAGCGCGTGATAGTAGTTTGCAGGTGTGGTGATGTTGCAGACCTGCATGTTGTCATCGCCGCACAGCTGCAAATAACGCTCCATTCGGGCCGAGGAATGTTCCGGCCCCTGACCCTCGAAACCGTGAGGCAGAAGCAGGACCAGTCCGGACATGCGCAGCCATTTGGATTCGCCCGAGGCGATGAACTGATCGATGATCACCTGTGCGCCGTTGGCGAAGTCGCCGAACTGCGCTTCCCAGAGCACGAGCGCGTGGGGCTCGGCCTGGCTGTAGCCATATTCGAAGCCGAGCACGCCGAACTCCGATAGCGGGCTGTCGATTACCTCGATTGGGGCCTGGCCATAGCGGATATTCGCCAGAGGCAGATACTTTTCCTCATGCGTCTGGTCCACCAGGACCGCGTGGCGCTGAGAGAAGGTGCCGCGGCCCACGTCTTCGCCCGACAACCGGACGGGTGTGGATTCACACAACAATGTGCCGAACGCCAGCGCTTCGCCGGTCGCCCAGTCGATGCCCTTGCCGGTCTCGATCATCTTCCGTTTGTTCTTGAGCTGGCGCAGAATTTTCGAGTTCATCTCGAGCCCCTGCGGCGGTTCGGAGATGGCGTGCCCAACCTCGTGCAGAAGGTCGTTGTCCACGGCCGTCTCGCCGCGTCGCTCATCGCCTTCCGCCATGCCGAGATCGGCCCAGCGGCCCTCAAGCCAGTCTGCCTTGTTCGGCTTGTAGCTCCTGGCGGCCTCGTACTCCTGCTCGAGATGAGCGTGGAACTCCTCGGCCATACGATCGCCGCCGCCTGACGGGATGACCCCCTCGGCCTCGAGCTGCTGGGCGTAGAGCGCCCGTGTTGTCGGCTGCTCGGAAATGGATTTATACATCCGGGGCTGGGTGAAGGCCGGCTCATCGGACTCGTTATGTCCGGCGCGGCGATACCCCCACAGATCCATCACAACATCTGCCTTGAAACGGTAGCGATACTCGGTTGCGATCCGCGCCACATGCACGGCCGATTCCGGGTCGTCGCCATTCACATGGAAGATCGGCGACTGGGTCATCTTGGCGACATCCGAGGAATAGGGCGACGAGCGCGCCGCCGTTGGATTGGTCGTGAACCCGATCTGGTTGTTGACGATCAGGTGGAACGTGCCGCCGGTGCGATAGCCGCGCAGCTGCGACAGGTCGAGCGTCTCGGCCACGAGGCCCTGGCCCGCAAACGCCGCATCGCCATGCATCAGCAGGCCCATCACCTTGTCGCGCTCGGAATCGCTACGCAGTTGCTGTTTGGCCCGAACCTTGCCCAGGACGACGGTGTTGACCGCTTCCAGATGGCTCGGGTTCGGCGTCAGCGAGAGATGCACGTTGTTGCCGTCGAAGGAACGGTCGGAGGAGGTGCCGAGATGATACTTCACGTCGCCCGAACCCATGACGTCGTCGGGGTTGGGGGAATTGCCCTCGAACTCCGAGAACATCGCGCGGAACGGCTTGTCCAGGAAGTTTGCCAGCACGTTCAGCCGCCCGCGATGGGGCATGCCGATTACGAGCTCGCGCAGGCCGAGCTGGCCGCCGCGCTTGACCAGCTGTTCCAGGGCCGGGATCAGGGTCTCGCCCCCCTCCAGGCCGAACCGCTTGGCGCCGGTGTATTTGTTGTCGAGAAACTGCTCGAAGATTTCGGCGCGGGTCAGCGCGCCGAGGATGGCCTGTTTCCCCTGCTCGGTGAATTCGGTTTGGTTGCGGATGCCCTCGATGCGCTCCTGGATCCAGGCCTTCTCTTCCGGGCCCTGGATGTGCATGAACTCGACGCCGATATTGCCGCAATAGGTCGCGCGCACCACGTCGATGATCTGGCGCATGGTTGCGGTTTCGAGGCCCAGCACATAATTGATGAAGATCGGCCGATCGAGGTCTGACTCCGCAAACCCGTAGGTGCGCGGGTCGAGCTCCGGGTGGGCATCGGGTTTCAACAGGCCCAGCGGGTCGAGGCGCGCTTCCAGATGGCCGCGCACACGATAGGCGCGGATCAGCATCAGGGCGCGGATGGAATCGAGGGTCGCGCGGCGGACTTGGTCGGGCGGTGCCGGAGACTCGCTCGCGGCGCCATAGGACAAGGGTGCCCCGTTCAGGGGGGCGCCATTCGCGGCGGGGGCAGCATGCCCGTTACCGGGATGCGCGCCGTTCGCACCATTCCCGCGATGTTCGCCGATCACGCGCGCGTCGCGCGGCGCCCAGCTGGCACCCCGCAGATCTTCCAGTAGCGCACGGGCGTCGTCGTGCAACGTGGCGAAAAACTCGCCCCATTCGGGATCGACGCTGTCGGGTTGTTCGAGGTAGTTCGCGTACAGTTCCGCAACAAAGGTCGCGTTGGCGCCGTTCAGAAACGACGTATGGCCGATATAGTTGTTCATATCCTAACCGCGCGATGAGGCTGCGGTCCCTGGTTTCAGCGCGTTGGCGTCCCCCTCACCAACAGAAAAAAACGATCAACCTAGCCCTTCATTGCCTTCAACATCGTGGTGCCGAGCGCCGACGGCGATTCAGCAACCAGTATGCCCGCGGATTTCATGGCGTCCATTTTTGCATCCGCGGTGCCTTTGCCGCCCGAAATGATGGCGCCGGCATGGCCCATGCGTTTTCCGGGAGGCGCCGTGACGCCGGCGATGAACCCGGCGACCGGTTTTTTGATCTTTGATGATTTCAGGAATTCAGCGGCGTCCTCTTCGGCCGAACCGCCGATTTCGCCGATCATGATGATGCCCTCGGTCTCATCGTCGTCCAGGAACAGTTCCAGGCAGTCGATGAAATTGGTGCCGTTCACAGGATCGCCGCCAATACCGATGCAGGTGGTCTGGCCGAGGTCGACCGCAGTCGTCTGCGCGACGGCCTCATAGGTCAGGGTGCCCGACCGCGAGACGATACCGATGTTGCCGCGCTGATGAATGTGACCCGGCATGATGCCGATCTTGCACTCGTCGGGCGTGATGACGCCCGGGCAGTTCGGGCCGATCAGGCGGGTGCGCGAGCCGCTCAGCGCGCGCTTGACCGCAACCATATCGAGGACCGGAATGCCTTCGGTGATGCACACCACCAGCTCGACACCGGCGTCGATCGCTTCAAGGATCGCGTCGCCCGCAAACGGCGGCGGCACATAGATGACGGAGGCATTCGCGCCTGTCGTGCTGACGGCTTCGTCCACCGTGTCGAACACGGGCAAATCGAGATGTGACGTGCCACCCTTGCCGGGGGTCACGCCGCCGACCATCTGGGTGCCGTAGGCGATGGCCTGCTCGGAATGAAAAGTGCCCTGGGCTCCGGTGAAGCCCTGGCAGATGACTTTGGTATTTTTGCCGACGAGTACGGACATGGCGTCAGGCTGCCTCCTTCACCGCGGTTACGATTTTTTCGGCGGCATCTCCGAGGTCGTCTGCTGAGACGATCGGGAGCCCCGACTCTGCAAGAATCTTCTTGCCGAGATCGACGTTTGTGCCTTCGAGGCGAACCACCAGCGGAACATGCAGCGAAACTTCGCGCGCCGCGGCGACGATTCCTTCGGCAATGACGTCACAACGCATGATGCCGCCGAAGATGTTGACCAGGATGCCTTCGACATTCGGATCGGACAGGATGATCTTGAAGGCAGACGTGACCCGTTCTTTGGTCGCGCCGCCGCCGACATCCAGGAAGTTGGCCGGTGCGCTGCCATGCAGCTTGACGATGTCCATCGTGGCCATCGCCAGGCCGGCGCCATTCACCATGCAACCGATCGAGCCGTCGAGTTTGATGTAGTTGAGCTCATGCTTCGAGGCCTCGAGCTCCATCGGGTCCTCTTCGTCTTCGTCGCGCAATACCTCGACATCGGCCTGTCGATACAACGCGTTGTCATCAAAATTCATCTTCGCATCGAGCGCGATCACATCGCCCGACCCGGTCACCACCAGGGGGTTGATCTCTACCATCGAGGCGTCAAGTTCGAGGAATGCCTTGTACATCGCGGTCAGGAATTTGGCGGCGCTCTTGATCTGGCTACCCTCAAGGCCGAGCCCGAAGGCGATCTCGCGGGTGTGGAACGGCATGATGCCGGTCACCGGATCGATCGCCACCTGTGCGATCTTTTCGGGGGTTTCTTCCGCGACAGTCTCGATATCCATGCCGCCTTCGGTCGAGGCGACGATGACGATCCGGGATGTCTCGCGGTCGACGAGCAGGCTCAGATACAGCTCACGCGCGATATCACAGCCTTCCTCGACGTAAATTCGTTTTACTTCCTTGCCGTCCGGGCCGGTCTGTTTGGTGACCAGCGTCTGGCCGAGCATGGCCTCGGCATGGGCGCGGACTTCGTCGTCGCTGCGCGCCAGGCGCACGCCGCCGCCGCCATCGGGGTTTTCGGCGAAATGCCCTGCACCGCGTCCGCCGGCATGAATCTGGGATTTTACCACCCAGATATCGCCGCCGAGTTCCTTGGCCGCTTTGCTGGCTTCGTCCGGCGTGTATGCCACCGCGCCGCGGGGCACGGAGACGCCAAACTTCGCCAGCAGGCCCTTGGCCTGATACTCGTGAATGTTCATTGGCGGTTTTTTCCGAGAGACTGAAGAGGTGAGCGGCGGTGACGATGACCGTCCGGGATTACCGTATGGTTAATTTTTTTCGCCCGCCGTCGCGATTGAAGCCCGGTTGATCGGGCCAAGTATGGTTAACGAAGTACGACTTTAACACCCGTGTTGCACTGCGCAACCGGGCCTAAAGTCGAACATTCGGGTGTTGGGTGGCTACTTGCCGGCCTTTTTGCCGGAACTGCGCTGCATCTTCTTCGCGGCCTTTGCCAGGTCCTCGACGGCTTTCACCGACTTGCGGAAATCGGCACGCTCTTTCGCGTCCAATTTGACCTCGACGATCCGCTCGACGCCTTTTTCACCGATCACAACCGGGACGCCGACATACATATTTTTCACGCCATATTCGCCACGAAGATAGGCCGCACACGGCAGAACCCGCTTCTTATCCTTGAGGTAGGATTCCGCCATCGTGATGGCGGATGACGCCGGGGCGTAGAAGGCCGAGCCATTGCCAAGCAATTCGACAATTTCGCCGCCGCCCGAACGGGTGCGCTGGACGATCGCGTCGAGGCGCTTCTGGGTGGTCCACTTCATCTTGATCAGGTCCGGCAGCGGAATGCCCGCGACCGTCGAATAGCGCACCGACGGCACCATTGTGTCGCCATGCCCGCCGAGCACGAACGCCGTGACGTCTTCGACCGAGACGTTGAACTCTTCGGCCAGGAAATAGCGGAAGCGGGCGCTGTCCAGCACGCCGGCCATGCCGACGCACATGTTCGGCTTCAGGCCTGCGGCCTCGCGCAGGATGCCGACCATCACGTCCAGCGGGTTGGTGATGCAGATAACGAAGGCGTCGGGGCAGTTCTTCTTGATGCCCGCGCCGACTGATTCCATGACGCTGGTGTTGATGCCGATGAGGTCGTCACGGCTCATGCCAGGCTTGCGTGCCACGCCGGCGGTCACGATGACCACGTCGGCGCCGCGGATCGCGGAATAGCTGCTGGCGCCGACCATCTTGGAGTCGAAGCCTTCGACCGGCGAGGATTCCGCCAGGTCGAGCGCTTTGCCCGCGGGCATGCCCTTGACGATATCGAACAGGACGACGTCGCCCAGTTCCTTGAGGCCGACCAGATGGGCGAGCGTGCCGCCGATGTTGCCTGCGCCAATCAGCGCGATCTTGTTACGTGCCATGTCTGTATTTTCTCCGACGTCGGGGATGTTGTCGTGCGCGCGGTGTTTAACGCGAATTCGGGGGTGGTTCAAGGCGAGGCCGGGGCAAGGCATTTGTGCCGCTCGATCGGCGTCGTCCAGGCGTGAAATTATGGCGCGTGCGGGCTGTTCAAATAGTCCTCGGCCTGCATCTCCATCAGGCGTGACACTGTGCGCTGAAATTCGAACGCGGTATCGCCTTTCATGTAGAGCGCGCCGGGCTCACCGTCGGCGCTGGCGAACAGGTTCACATGATGCTCGTAGAGCGAGTCGATCAACACGACGAACCGCTTGGCGGCGTCGCGCTCGCGCTCGTCGAGAACCGGGATGTTGTCGACCATGACCGTGTGGAACTGGTTGGCGATGGCCAGGAAGTCCGACGCCCCGCGCGGCTTGTTGCACAGCTCGTCGAATGTGAACCGGGCGATGCCGCGCGCCGCCTGATGGGCATGGATGCTGCGCCCCTGGACCTCGATCTCGAACGGTATCGGGTCGGCGTTGTCTGTCAGGGTTGCGAAGGCCGCATCGAGACTGGCCGTGGCGGCGCGGCCGATCGGCGTGTGCCAGACCGGTTCGCCTTTGAGCCGGTCGAGGCGGAAATCCGTCCCGGCGCCGATATCGAGCACATCGAGTTTCTCGACGATCAGGTCGATGAAGGGCATGAACCGGTCGCGCTGAAGGCCGTCCTTGTAGAGGTCACGCGGGGCGACGTTCGATGTCGCGATCACCACCACCCCGTGATCGAAGAAGGCCTGGAACAGGCGGCCCAGGATCATCGCGTCGGCGATGTTCACGACGTGGAACTCGTCGAAACACAGAAGCCAGCTCTCGTCGGCGACGTCCGCGGCCACTTGCATCAGCGGGTCCGCGCGCTTCTCGACTTTGCGCAACGCGTTCAGCCGCTGCTGGATTTCCAGCATGAAAGCGTGGAAATGCACGCGGCGCTTGCGCTCGACCGGGGCGGTGTCAAAAAACAGATCCATCAGCATGGATTTGCCGCGGCCGACCGGGCCATAGAGGTACAAGCCCATCGGCGGCTCGTCGCTGCGGCGGCCCAGGCCGAACCGGTCCTTCCATCCTGAAAGAAAGCCGTCGCCTGCCGGCTGATAGCCTTTCAGCGCGTGATGCAGGCTCTGCAGTTTCTCGACCGCGAGTTTTTGCGTGGGGTCGCGCATCAGCTCGTTTGCCTCGCGCATGGAGCGATAGCGTTCGAGCGGGGTCAGCGATTCCGAATCAGGTGTTCCGTCGGGCATGGCGGCGGTTACGTAGGCCAGCTTGGCTCCGGGTGCAACCGGGTGGCGCGTTATTGCGCGGGTTATTGGGCGGCGGCGGTGGCAGGATCAGCGAACATGGCCTCCATCTCGCGGCGCACCTGCACGGCCTGAATGTTTGGATCGATCTCCACATCCGCCCAGCCGACCGGCCGGTCCTTGGCCACTGCATTCTTGAGCGTGACGCCATGCGCCAGCCCGATCGGCAGCCCGCCGGCGGCGAGGCTGGCCGCGGCCGGCATGAGCTTCCCGTAGACGGTGAAGCCGCCCTCGCCATCCAGCGCGTCGCCGGGCTTCAGGTCGCGTTTGGCGGTCGCTACGGCATCGCCGCGGAACCCGGTCGGCGATCCGGTTGGCTCGTTACGTAATGCGGCACTCGCGACAGAGATGCCGAGCTCGAGCCCGATCAGATGATAAGGTTTCCACTGCGCGGCGTAGTTGCCCGACACATCGGTCACCAGTCCGTATTCGTCGAAACAGGCGCGGACATACTCGCTCGGCGCCTCGAATACGACATAGACCCCCCAGCGCAGATCGCCGGTCACATGGCGGCCATCGCGCTCTTCCGAGCTGATCACCTCCACCTGACCCTTGTGGTGCAGCTGGCCACCCTCGGCAGCGGGCCGCATCACATGCGGCAGGTCATGAACACCGCATGCCGGAAAGGCGAGCCCGTCGGGCGCGGGCGTGAGCCCGGTAGCATTCGCGACGGCGGCCATCTCGATTGCCGACTTGGTGCCGTCAAGGAATGAGTTGAACATCTGCGGGTTCATGCCGCCCGCCGCGGCCTGCGCCGGGGTCAGCCCGTAATGATCCCAGACATCGTCTGGCGTCACATAGTGATAGCCGTCGAGATACTTGGTGCCTTTGCCTGCGGCGATCACCTCGAGGCCGCAGGCCCGCGCCCAGTCCACCTGTTCGTGGATCAGCGCCGGCTGGTCGCCATAGGCCAGCGAATAGACGATGCCCGCCTGGCGCGCGCGTTCGGCCAGCAATGGCCCGGCCAGGACATCGGCCTCCACATTGACCATCACGATGTGCTTGCCGTGCTCGCAGGCGGCGAGCGCATGGGCGATTCCGGCCGCCGGGCTGCCCGTCGCGTCGATCACCACGTCGATCCCGCCGGCGGCCACCAGCGCCATCGAATTGTCGGTCAGGTGGGTATTGCCCTGGGACAGCGCCGCATCGAACGTCGCGGCAGACGGGTCGAGCCCGCCGACCCGCGCGCAGGCCGCACGGGCGCGCTCCGGGTCCAGGTCGGCGATCGCCATCACGTGGATGCCCGGCGTGCGTGCCGCCTGGGACAGATACATCGTACCGAACTTGCCTGCCCCGATCAGGCCGACGCGGACAGGCCGTCCGTCTTCGGCGCGCCGGCCGAGCATCGCGTAGAGGTTCATTGCAAAATCCTATGTATTTCCAGCTATCCTGTCGGGCGAGTTTACAACGAAATGCAAGCAAAGCTGGAGGGGAACCATGACCGACTACAATGAGGATGCACGCGTGCCGCACGTGGCGCGCGACGAATTCCCGGCCGACCAGGTCGGTATTTATGACCACATCATGGAAACCCGGAAGCTGGAATTCATGGCCGAGCTGTTCGCGCGAATGGCCAGCAGCCCCGGCGCGCTCGAGGCGGTGGCGTCGGTCGGCGAGCATGTACGCTTCCACAGCGTGTTCGACGAGGTCTTGCGCGAGATGATCATCTGCACGGTCTCGAAGGAGGTCGGCAACTGGTACGAATGGACCCATCACATTCACCGGATGCCCGACGATATGCGCGCAGTCTGCGGCACGCTGGCGGCTGAGGAACTCCCCGCGCCGGTCGGCCCGGCGCTACGGTTTTCCCGGATCGTCGCCAACAATGAAAAGGCCGACGACGCGCTGATCGAGGAAATCCGCGCGTCCCTGGGTGATCGGGGCCTCGTCGATCTGACGGTGATGGTGGGCTACTACCAGCTCGTCGGCACCTTCTGCACGACGCTGCATGTGCCGATTGAGGACTCGATCGACCGCACGCCGATGCCGGACTGATTGGGCCGGACTCGCCCCGGCGCTACTCTGCCGCGGCCGCGTTTTCCCGGGCGAGTTCCATCAGGCAGTCGTCGTTCAGCGGCTCGATCGGCGCGAAGTCGCGGTGCGCGATCCATTCCTCGCGCTTGAACTGGCGGATGTGATTGTCGACATGGCAAAGGCTCAGATAGGCGATCACCCGGCCCCAGGGGCTGATGTTCGGCGCCGAGGCGTGCACCAGGTTCGAATGGAACAGCAGGACCGAGCCCGGCTTGCCCTTCGGCGCGATCATGCCGCCGTCTTCGGCCAGTTGTGCGACGGTTTCCTTGTCCAGTGTCCAGAGCGGATATGACGTGGTCGCCAAGTCATGCCCGGCCTCGATCACGCCGCCCTTGTGGCTGCGCGGAATGAGATATAGCGGGCCGTTGAACTCGGTCACTTCGTCGATGAACAGCGCGATGTTCATGGCCCGGGCCTCGGGCATCTTGTCGTCACGAGCCCAGGTGCCGTAGTCCTGGTGCCACTGCCAGACATCGCCGTCGAACGCTGCCTTCCCGTTTATCTTGTACTGATGCATGTAGACGTCGCCGTCGAGCAGCTGCTTCACCGGGCCGATCAGCCGGGGGTGGCGGCCCAGGCGGCGGAACGCCTCATTGTAGTAATGGGCGGCAAAAGCGGTGCGCACAGCCTCGCCGTTGGCCTCGCGCCAGACCTCGTCCCGGTCCATCGCGAAGATGCCTGGCAATTCGCCGGAAAGGACATCCATCTCTGCCTGACTGAACACGTCGGGTAAAAACACCCAACCTTCCGTGTCGAACTGTTCGAGCTGGTCCTGATCTAGTTCCATGGTGCCGCTCCCGGCCAATCTGTCTGTGTAGCGCGGGAATTATAGCCCGCTATCACTCTGTGGGCGAGCCGACAGAGGTGACTCCGCATTGGTGGTTTCCCCGGGTGGTTCCTGGGCGCATTTAAGGCTAGATTTGCAGGCGTTTTCAATCGTCGGGTCCACCCATGCTGTCCTATCTGAACCTTGCCCTCGAACTCACCGCGAGCCCCGTCGCGCTCGCCGGCTATATCGGGCTCGGCGTGTATGCCACGACACCCTGGCGGGCGGTCAAATATGCGTTCCTCTGGGGGCTGGCGGTCCAGATTTTCGCGCTGGCGCTGGGCAAGGTCTCATTTCTCGATCTGCAGGGGCTCGTCGCCCAAACCGCTCTGCGGCTCATCGGTGCGTTGATTGTCACCATGGGCGTCTATTATCTCTACCGCTTCATGCGCCGGAATTCGAAGGGCCCCCGCGACGGCGGACCGCCGCCTGAGGACCGCAAGCCGCCTCAACTGCGCCGGGTGAAATAGCCGCTACTGCGCACGCTTTCGCATTAGGGCGGCGAGGTCCCGGTCGGTCTCGCGCGCACTGTCGGCCAGCGCGTCGGCGACGGTCTCTCGGTCGTTTGCCGGCCGGTTTTGGCTCAGCTTGAACTTACCCTCAAGTCGGTCGATCGGCATCTCGAACGCCGTGACGCCCCGCAGCATGCCCTCGATATATTTCTCCGGCTGCGCGCCCATCGACCAGGCGTCGGGGCCCGCGCCCTCGAACACGGCGATCAGCGCTTCCTGCTGCGCGCGCACCGTCGCGATGTCGGTCACCTCATGGGGCCCGCCTGTGGCATGCACGACGGCGTAGTTCCAGGTGGGCACGGCATTGCCCGGCGCGTACCAGCGCGGCGACACATAGGCGTGCGGCCCCTCGAAGATCGCCAACATGGGGGTCTTCCCGTCGAATATCTCGCCATGGGGATTGTTCTTTGCCACATGGCCGAAGAGGGTACCGTTGGGGCCCGCCGCACGATCCAGCATGAACGGGATGTGGCTTGCGAATGGCGCGCCATCACGGGTTCCGATCAATATCCCGAACGGGTTGGCTGCGACTAGGTCCTGCAGGACGCCGGTGTCGGTCTCTTCGAAATGCTTCGGAATGAACATGTCATGGCCTCCGGTTCGTGACCGCGGAACAAAAAACCGCCGCGGCAGGCACCACGGCGGTTTTTGAATTCTGTAACTGACAGCCGCGCCGGGCTGCCGGATGATGATTGCGGACCGGTCAAACCCGGCGTTCCACCATCATCTTCTTGATCTCCGCGATTGCCTTGGCCGGGTTGAGATGCTTCGGGCAGGTGCGGGTGCAATTCATGATGGTGTGGCAGCGATACAGGCGGAAGGGATCTTCGAGCTGATCGAGGCGCTCGCCTGTCGCTTCGTCGCGGCTGTCGGCGAGCCAGCGATAGGCCTGCAGCAGGATTGCCGGGCCGAGATACTTGTCCTCGTTCCACCAATAGCTCGGACAGGATGTCGTGCAGCAGGCGCACAGGACGCATTCCCACATGCCGTCGATCTTGGCCCGGTCTTCCGGGCTCTGCAGGCGCTCGCGCTCGGGCGTCTGGCTGTCGGTCTTCAGCCACGGCTCGATCTCTCGATACTGGGCGAAGAAATGCGTCTGGTCGGGCACCAGATCCTTGATCACAGACTGGTGGGGCAGGGGATAGATCCGCACGTCGCCCTTCGCGTCGGCGATGTATTTGGTGCAGGCCAGCGTGTTGGTGCCGTCGATGTTCATCGCGCAGGAGCCGCACACGCCCTCGCGGCATGACCGCCGGAAGGTGAGGGTCGGATCGACCTCATTCTTGATCTTGATCAGCGCGTCGAGGACCATCGGGCCGCAATCGTCGAGGTCGAGATGATAGGTGTCGACGCTGGGATTGTCGCCGCTGTCGGGCGACCAGCGATAGATCTTGAAGGCCTTCACTTTGGTCGCGCCGTCGGGCTTCGGCCAGACCTTGCCTTCGGTCACTTTGGAATTCTTCGGCAGTGTAAACTCAGCCATATCTTAAATTCTCCTCGTCGCCTGGGGCGGCCTAGTAGGACCGCACCTTGGGCGGGAAGCTCTGGACTTCATTGGTCATGGGTTCGAGATGCACCGGGCGATACTTCAGATCGACTTTGCCCTTCTCATCGACCCACGCCAGGGTGTGCTTCATCCACTCATCGTCGTTTCGGTCGGGGAAGTCTTCGCGTGCATGTGCGCCCCGGCTTTCTTCGCGCTCTTTCGCGCCGTTCATCGTGATCACCGACTGCATCATCAGATTCTCTAGTTCGAGGGTCTCGACCAAGTCGGAGTTCCAGATCAGCGAGTCGTCTGACACGTGCAGGTCATCGCGTGCGCCCCACAATTCGTCGAGTTTGTCTGCGCCTTCCTGCAGGACTTCGCCGGTCCGGAACACGGCGCAGTTGTTCTGCATCGTGCGTTGCATCGCGTCGCGCAGCTTGGCAGTCGGTGTGCCACCGCTGGCATGGCGTAGCTTGTCGAGGCGCGCCAGCGCGTCGTCGCCCGCATCCGCGGCAAGCGGTTCGTGCGGCGCACCCGGCGTGACCAGCTCGGCGGCGCGCAGGGCTGCGGCCCTTCCAAACACGACCAAGTCGAGCAGCGAGTTCGAACCCAGGCGGTTCGCACCATGGACCGACACGCTGGCCGATTCGCCAATCGCCATCAGGCCTGGCGTGACCGCCTCGGGATCTTCGGCGGTCCAGGTCCGGACCTGGCCCTGATAGGTCGTCGGAATGCCGCCCATATTGTAGTGGCAGGTCGGCAAGACCGGGATCGGCTCCTTGGTCACATCGACGCCTGCGAAGATGCGGGCGGTCTCGGAAATACCCGGCAGGCGCTCGGCCAGCACGGCAGGGTCGAGATGTTCGAGGTGGAGATGGATATGATCCTTCTCGCCACCGACGCCGCGGCCCTCACGCATTTCAATGGTCATCGAACGGCTGACAACGTCGCGGCTCGCCAGATCCTTGGCCGACGGCGCATAGCGTTCCATGAACCGCTCGCCCTCGGAGTTGGTCAGATACCCACCTTCGCCGCGTGATCCCTCGGTGATCAGCGCACCGGCACCATAGATGCCGGTGGGGTGGAACTGCACGAACTCCATGTCTTCCAGGGGCAGGCCGGCGCGTGCGACCATCGCGTTGCCGTCGCCGGTGCAGGTGTGCGCCGAGGTGGCTGAAAAGTAGGCCCGGCCGTAGCCGCCGGTCGCCATGCAGACAAGATGCCCGCGGAAGCGGTGCATCGTGCCGTCGGCCAGGTTCCAGGCCATGACGCCTCGGCACTTGCCGTCTTCCATGATCAGGTCGAGGGCAAAATACTCGATGAAGAACTCGGCGTTGTAGCGCAGCGACTGCTGATACAGCGTATGCAGGATCGCATGCCCGGTGCGGTCGGCCGCGGCGCAGGTGCGCTGAGCCGTGCCTTCGCCGTAGTTCGTGGTCATGCCGCCGAAGGGGCGCTGATAGATCTTGCCTGCTTCCGTGCGGCTGAACGGCACGCCCTGATGCTCAAGCTCGATGATCGCGGGGATCGCCTCGCGCACCATATATTCGATCGCGTCCTGATCGCCCAGCCAGTCCGACCCCTTGACGGTGTCGTACATGTGCCAGCGCCAGTCATCCTTACCCATATTGCCGAGCGCGGCCGAGATGCCGCCCTGCGCAGCCACCGTATGGGAGCGTGTGGGAAATACTTTCGAGATGCAGGCCGTCTTCAGGCCCTGGTTCGCCATGCCGAATGTGGCACGCAATCCGGCACCGCCCGCGCCCACGACGATAACGTCGTAGTCATGGTCGATGATCTCGTATGCGCCATTTTCCGCCATCGTTAACCCCTTAATTCAATGCGATTGCGATCACGGCGTAGACCGAGGCGACGCCAAGGAAAATGGCTGCGCCTTTGACCGCGATGATCAGACCCACTTCGAGCCATCGTGTGTGGATGTAATCCTCGATCACTACAGTCAGGCCGAGCTGGCCATGGATGAAGGTGGCGACGATCAGGAGGATCAGCAGTACCGAGTTGATCGGGCTGCTGATGAATTCTACGGCCGCCGCGTGGTCGGCGCCTGTCACGATTATCATGGATACGACAAACCAGATCACCAGCGGGATCAGGGCTAGTGCCGTCAGTCGCTGCATCCACCAATGGTCGGTGCCGCTCTTGGCTGATCCGAGGCCGCGTGCACGGCTCAGGGGGGAGCGCATGTTCATCTCTAGAGCCCTCCGAGGCTGGCGTAACCGGCGACCCAGCTGATGACGGTCAGCACGACCGCCGCAACGACGACCAGCCAGCCGGATGCAAAGGCGGTGCTCAACTCGAACCCCTTGCCTGCGTCCCAGACCAGATGCCGGATGCCGTTGCAGAG
>JABIVD010000060.1 GCA_018667335.1 Rhodospirillaceae bacterium | reverse complement strand
GAGCGCGAGGGCCTCATGGGGTTCCTCGAAATTCTCGAGCCGGGCCTGGAGCGAGGTGAACTCATACATCACCGAGTATTTCGCCCAGCCGGCCAGCGAGACCATCACCCGCGCGGCGATGCAGCCGGGCATCCGCGCCATCGCGGGCAGGCGATACTGGGCGTACCACTGGCCCACATCGAATTCGTCGGCGAGGGTCTTGGTGCGGAAGCTGCCCATCTGGATCGCCGGCCCCGGGGTGGTCCCCGCCGGGCGCAGCCCCATCTCCGGGCCATCGATGCGCGCGAATGTCGAGAAGATGCACGGACGCGCACCCTGGCGCAGGTCGAGCATCTTGCGCGCCTCGCCGGTCAGGGCGTTCTGGTCGTCGATCACGCTGGTTGGTGCCAGCAACGTCCAGGGCTCCGCCGCGCCGGCCAGCATCAGGAACTGGGTGCCGGAGCCGACATCTTCCATGCCTTCGGATTTCGGGAAAGTGTCGCGGACCTTCTGCATGTCCGCGCCGCCGCCGTCATTTTCGTAGTGGGCGACCCAGTTGATGCCGGGCTTGCCCTGCAATGCGGGGAGATAATCGCTGTGCAGCCAGTCGAGATACTCGTCGCGCCCATCGTCCGGCAGGTCGTACCAGGTTGCCCAAATTCCGCGGTCCATCGCTAACTCTCCCCACGTTCGTAATGCGTGTGTCGTATGTGCGTTCCTGTCCGGCCTTATAAACGAAACAGGCGGCGGTCCGAAAGAACCGCCGCCCATCGTCACAATACCAAAACGCGGTATCAGCCGCTGGTCATGCTGTCGACCAGGGCCTTGTAGTCGTCGCTCTGCACCGGGCGGAGCTTCTCATAGTCGGCACCATCCATGAGGTTCGTGTCCTCACCCAGACGGCCCATCATACGCTGGTAGGTCTTGTCTTCCTGCAACTTGGCAAAGGCCTCACGCAGGATGGCAAGGCGGTCCGCGGGAATGTCGCGCGGCGCCATGATGATGCGATGCATCTCGCCAAGCTCCGTCGGGAAACCGATGGACTTGAACGTCGGCGGGCTGCCCACGACCGGCTCGTCATTCACGCAAGCCAGCGTGCGGACCTTGTCGCCTTGTCCCGCAATCGTCGACGGCAGCTGGACAGTGAAGTCCGCGTCGCCGGCGAGCAGCGCACGCAGCGAAGGACCGCCCCCGCGATACGGCGTCATGTTGGCGTTGACCTTGGCCCACTGCAGCAGACGAGCACCAGGAACCATGCCGGCGCCCCATTGGCCGGAATGCGCAAACTCAAGCTTGCCCGGGTTGGCGCGACCATATTCGAGCAAACCGTTAATCGATTTATGCTCGGAATCCGCCAGTACGATCAGGCAGAAACGCGCCGAGTTGAGGCGCGCCACGGTGACGAAATCCTTCGTCGGCTCGTAGGGCAGGTCTTTCACGTGCTGCTGCAGCTGATCGAAGTAGTTGTGGCTGAACAGCAGCGTATAGCCGTCGGCCGGGGCCGACGCGGCAGCGGCAGTTCCGGTCTGGCCACTGGCGCCCGGCATCAACCGAACGATCATCGCCTGATCGAGATACTGCGGAATGATCGACGTAAACACGCGGGCGTTCAGGTCATGCGACCCACCCGCACCAAGCGGCAGAATGATCGTAATCGGCTTTTCGGGGAAACTCTGCGCCATGGCGCCGGTGATGCCCAGTCCGAGCGCAAGCGCGCCGGCGGCCACTGTTTTCAACAATGTTCTACGCATATTCTTACCTCCCTATGCAGCAAAGCGAGTTCGCCTTGCATGTCTATTCAGATGCGAACCGCACAACATCTCGATGCGAGGCTGATTACGAGTTCGCTTTATCACTCTTCTATAAGACCGATGTAACAACAACACCGCCTCGCGGTCCCGTCAAGGCACTCAAACGAAATCCAGCTATTCTTTCTGGCTCAGCATGACCTGGCTTTCGCGGCGCAGTTTCATCGAGCGACGCCACAGCGAGTAGGCAATGACCGGTGTCAGCACCAGGATGACGACCGTGATGGGGCGTTCGAACAACACGTAGCCGAAGAGGTCCCCCTGCGACAGGCTGAGGGTCTGGCTGACCGAGCGTTCGATCTCCGGCCCCAGAATAAACGCCATCGCCAGCGGTGCGACATCGAAGCGGTACTTCCGCAGGACATATCCGATCACGCCGAAGGCGCCGAGGACATACAGGTCGGTGGGGTTGTTCCGCACGGCGAAGACGCCGGCGAATGCGAACATAATCGTCATCGGCATCAGCAACGATTTGGGGATGCGCACGACCCGCGCAAACAGCGGTATCGACAGGTAACCGACGATCAGGAACAGCACGTTGGCCAGCACCATCGCCAACAGAATGGCAAAGACCTGTGGGCCCTGCTCGACCATCAGCTCCGGGCCCGGACGCATGCCCACCGCGACGAACGCGCCGAGCAGGATGGCCGTGATGTTGTCGCCCGGGATACCGAAGGTGAGCATGGGCACCAGCGTCGGGCCGTTGACGGCATTGTTGGCCGCCTCCGCCGCGGCGACACCCTCGAGCTCACCCTTGCCGAACCGCTCGGGATGCTTCGACGCATTCTTGGCGGCCGCATAGCCGACAAACGCCGCCACCACCTGGCCGACACCGGGAATGATTCCGATCGTTGTGCCGATGATGGTCGAGCGCATGATCGTGCGCCCGCACGAGCGCAGCTCGGGCCATGTCAGGCGCTCACCCTCGCGCGACTTCAGGTTGGGATCTATGTAGGCCGACGCGCGTTTCTCGATGTTGAGCAGAAGCTCCGACAGGGCGAACAGGCCGATCAGCATCGGCAGCAGGCTGATCCCGGACCGCAACTCGAAGACGCCGAAGGTAAAGCGCGACAACGCCCCGATCGGATCCTGGCCCACCATGGCAACGAACAGGCCCACCACCATCACCAGCAGGCCCTTCACGAAGGCGCCGGAGCCGGTCGCCGAGATGACGATCAGGCTCAGGAACAGCACCGCACCCAGTTCCGGCGGGCCGATCTTGAGCGCGATCAGGGCGATCGGAACAATCATGAAAATGGTGAACACATCGCTGGAAAAGTCGCCGATGACCGACGAGAAGAGCGCCATCTCCAGCGCCTTACGCCCTTTGCCCTGGCGCGTCAGCGCCGGGCCGTCAAAGGTGGTCGCGACCGCCGCACCTGTGCCCGGCATGGACACAAGGATCGCCGGAATACTGCCGCCATAGATGCCCCCCTTGTAGATGCCCAGGAGGAACGGAATACCGAAAATCGGTGGCAGGAAGAACACGATCGGCAACAGGATCGCCATCGCCGTCAGCGTGGTCAGGCCCGGCAGCGAACCAACGAACATGCCCAGCAGGAGCCCACCGATCATGTACAGAACCGTCAACAGGAAGGTGTCGGGATTGAACAGAATCGCGGCGCCCTGGCCCATCGAGACGAATAGATCTTCCATCGCTTACCCGTTCCTTATCCGGCGCGTGCGCGCACGCCTAGAACCACAAAACATTCGAGAAGAATGGATTCTGCGGCAGCACGACCTGCAGCCAGATCCGGAGGAGATTGTAAAACAGCAGGGGCACGCCGATGCTGATGATGGCTCCAACCAGGATGTTCCGGTTGCCGTAATATGTGGACAGCGCCGCGAGCAACAGGATCGACGACAGCACGAATCCCAGCACCGGCATGACCAGCGCCATGACACCGAAACAGGCGGCGGTCACCAGCACGCTGGTGATCGCCTCGCGATCGAGGCCGAGCATGAGGTTCTCCTCGATCAGCTTGCGCGAGCGCAGGACAAGCCACACGCCGGTGATCATGAAAAGAACGGCGACCATCCGGGGAAAGAAATCCGGATCGAGACCGGAGGGCTTCTGCCCGAACAACAGTCTCGGGCGCTCGACCTGATCGGGCGTGATGATGAACAGCGTGATCCCGGCGACGATGCCGAGGACCCCGAAGACGGTGTTGAAATTCACCCAGCCACGCGGCGCCGGGTCGTCATGTGCATCCGTCATCCTGCATTCCCTTCGGCCGGTACGGGGGGTTCGCCGAGGGTCATCTCAGGGTCGCCGTCGGCGATCAGACCGTCTCGGACCTTGGGCATTGTCACCGCAAGGTTGGTGATTGGCAGTCCGTGGGTCGGTGCGACAACTTCGACACCGAGGTCTTCCATCAAGGCTTCAAGCTTATCGACATAGATGTTCATGTCGGTCGTCGTCGTCCAGAACAGCGCCCGTTCGGCAAACACCGCCAGCACGTCCTTGAGGTCGAGCGACGTCGCCTCCTCGGCGAGCAATCCGCAATGCCCGTCCAGGTGATAATGGCTGTAGGCAAACCCGTCGCCGGGGAACAGGCAATTCGCACCCGTGTCGAAGCCCCACAGCGAGGTCCGCAGATCGCGGATCACCGGCTCGATCGCGACAAATTTCCGGCCGCCAAGGTCGATCTCGTCGCCGACCTCCATGGGCACCAGCCGGTCGGCATGTTGCGGGAACGCCAGATGATAGTCGGCGATATCGCCATGCACCGTGATGTCGGGCCAGTTCTGAAACACGCGGCCAAGGCCGCCGGAATGGGGTGTCTCCTGATGGGTGATGAACAGATACTTGATCGGCGGCAGATTCCTGTCCAGCAGCTCGAGCATCTGACGTTCGATCTCAGGAAAGTCCTTCGGGTGCCCGGTCTCGACCAGCATCGAGGCCTCGCTGCCGCACAGCAGGAAGGCAGCGTTGTAGGAATGATAGGGCCGGCCCTGATATTCCTGCTCCAGGCAGTCACCCAGCCAGAACACGCCCGGTGCAATTTCACGGGGAAGCGGGTTTGGTTTCAGCATGATGACATCTCCTACCGTTCGAGCCCGCGCGGCACATAAGCCGGCGCGACATTCGTCCGGTCGAGCTGCTCGAGGACGTCATCGAGCACCTCGAACTGTTTGTCGACATGCCGGCGCCCGCTCACGATCGTCCCATAACCCGGCGCAATGGTTTCGATGTCGAACCGGTCATACACGTCTGCAACGGCCTTGCGGATCGGTGACAGGTTCGCGCCCTCGATCCACCAGTAACGGGTGTTCAGCAGGAACGAGCGCACGAAGGCAAAATCGGTCGCATCGTCGTCCTCGTTGCCACCGAGCAGCCACGGCCCGTCTTCCCTGTCACCCCAGAGGTGGCTGAACATGTCCGACGAGAACAGGGTTTTGGTCGTCTCGTCGTAAATCCAGGTGGTGTTGATGAGCCGGATCGGTGCATTCATCACGTCGACAAATCGACCCGGGCCGAGTTCCACGCGCGGGGCACCCGTGCCGCTGAGGCTTCCGAGGATCGTGGTTTTGAGGATGGGGTTTCGTTCCTCGCCACGCAGGGTCTCGAACTCGATCCAGTCCTCGATGTCGGGCACGGGGGAATAGCATTGGACGACATTGAAGCGCTTGGCGATCGCCACGGCATTGGACACCGACATGAACTCGTTGATCCGCAACGGGAACACCGAGAGCGGCGTGTCGGGCCCGATCAGGCTGCCGAGCTGGTCGAGGATGTCCTGCTCATACGCCGCATAGCCGGTGTCGAGCAGCAAGGCACGGTCATCCTCTTTCAGAAGATAACAGTTGCCGACCGAGTAACCGCGTGCGCTTTCCGGATAGGCGCTGATACGCCCGTTCAGTTCGAACGAACTCTGCAGGGCATAGACCCTGCCGGCGCTGAGTTCCAATATGCCGCTATACGCCATGATGTCCCCCCGGGCTCCGAGCCATACTCCAGGCCGCTTATTCGGCGGCCAGAGGATTCGATGTGTCGTTGCGCGGCAGTGAGACCGGCTCGCCCCGCTCTGCCGACAGATCTGCCGCCGTGTACACATCCATCACTTCGCGGGCCTCGGACGGCTTCACCATCACCGGGCGGTCATAGACGATCGCCTCGATGAAGTAGTCGGTCTCGGCCTTCATCGGGCCGGCGAAGACGTGATCGACGGGCTCGCCCGGCATGGTCGACATCGGGTACTGGATGCCGCTCTTGACCGTGTTGAACTGCACTTCTTTATGGGTGTCGTCGATCGTCAGCGCGCCTTCCGTGCCAATAACCTCGATCCAGCACTGGGAGTAGTTCTTGTAGCCCAGCGGCAGGATCCAGCCGGCGCCGACCGTGATCGTCGTGCCGTCGTCCATGGTCACCATGATCCACTGATGGTCGGGCGTGTCGCTGTCCTTGCTGAACAGCTTGCCGGCCTGCTGGGAGTAGACCCGGATGGGCTTGCGCGGGCGCAGGCACCAGAGCAGGAAATCGAGATCGTGGGTCGCCTCCATGGCGGCCGGCGACATCTTCGTGCGGCCGGTGATCTTGTCGCCCAGCTCGCGGGTGACGTTGCGGCTGACCAGGCAGGTGACCGGCTCGCCGATCGTGCCTTCCTTCAGGGCCTTGTGGACGAAGGCGAATTTCGGCTTGAAGCGCTGGGAATAGCCGACCGAGAGCTTCAGGTTCTTCTTCTCGGCGATGCTGATGACCTCGTCGGCCTCTTCCATGGTCGAGGAGATCGGCTTCTCGACGAAGACATGCTTCCCGGCCAGGAGCGAATCCCGGATCATCGGATAATGGGTCGATTCCGGGGTCGCCGAGATGAAGATCGCATCGATCGCGTCGTTGGCGAGAATCTGATGATAATCGTCGGTCGTGGAGGTCGGGTTGGTCTCACCGGCCACGACCGCCAGCCGTTGGGCATCGATCTCGGCCAGGTGCAATTCGTTGACCAGCGGGTTGATTGCGCATGCGTTCGCGCGAATACCACCGCACCAGCCCGGTCCGATAATTCCAACATTGATCTGTTTCATGTTCCATCCCCAAAACGCAGTGACCGGGGCGCCGCGCAGATACCCGCAGGGCCCGGTCTTATATAAGACACCGGCACAGTAGCCGTGCCGCCGAAATTACACAAGACGAAGGGATAGATGAAAGGGCGAAATTACGCGTGTTCGGCGCGGGCCTAGGCGGCCGCGGGAAACTCGACCACAAACCGGGCCCCGGCGACTGCACCGTCCACCGTGCCACCCCCTGTGCTGTGGCGATTCTCCGCCCAGACCCGCCCGCCGGCCGCCTCGACGATCTGACGTGAGATCGAAAGTCCCAGGCCCGAATGGGTGCCAAATTTCTGGCGCTCACCGTCGGCGTTTTCGGTCGGTCGGTCGGAGTAGAACCGTTTGAAGATAGATTCCAGATTGGCTTCGGGAATTCCCGGTCCCTGATCGTCCACCGTCACAGTGATCAGGTCACCGCCACGGCGCGGGTGCCGGTTCGCCGCGACAATGATCTTGCCCTCGCGTGGGCTGAAGGACTGGGCGTTGGCGATGATATTGCGGAACACCTGGCCGAGCCGGTCCTCGAATGCGTCAATCGACAAATCCACGCCCGGCTCAAGATCAAGCACGATATCAGCGCTCGTCGTTGTGGTCTGGATGTCCACCAGCGCCTCCAGTGCCACACGCAAATCGACCACCGTCGGCGGATCGCGGCTCAGCTCCGCATCGAGCCGCGAGGCGTCCGAAATATCGCTGATCAACCGGTCGAGGCGCGCGACATCATCCAGAATGATCGACATCAGCTTCTTCTGCTGTTCGGGGTCCTCGACTCGCGCCACGGTTTCGACCGCGCTGCGCAGCGACGTCAGGGGGTTTTTGATTTCATGGGAGACATCGGCGGCAAAGCGTTCGATCGCGTCCATGCGCTGCCAGAGCGCCTCGGTCATGGCACGCAGATCGCGACCCAGGTCGCCGATTTCATCACGCCGGTTGGCAAAATCCGGCATGGCCACGTCGCGGCCCGACCCGCTGCGCACCCGTTGCGCCGCCAGCGCCAGGCGCCGCAGAGGCCGCGCGATGGTCGCCGCCAGATACACCGACAGCAGGATGGTGACAGCGAACGCCACCCCGAAGACCTGCAGGATATCGATCCGGATCGCGCGCATCGCGCGTTCAACCTCTTCGCTGCCGCGCGACAGCATCAACGCGCCGACGACCTGGCGATAGCGCTGGATCGGGACCGACACGGAGATCACCATTCCGCCCGACTGGTGGCGGCGCACCGCTGCTCCCGGGATGCCGGCCAGCGCAACGGTCACCTCGCGATAGTCATTGGCCCGTTGCGGCACCCGTTCCTGGTAGATCGGCAATTCGCTCTGTCCGGGCAGCCAGTCGAGCAACGCCTCGAACCGCTCCTGCCCCCACACCCATGGTGCGAACCCCTTGGGTGGCGGCAGGGTTTGCACCCGCACCGGACTACGCGCGCTGCGCACCGACTGGGTGTCGGTGATCATCACGCCGTTGCCGACAAACAGCCGGGCCCGGTTCTGAGTCGGTTCGGTCAGGCGCCGCAGCATCAGGCTCGCCCGGGCCGGGTCGATCTGCTGCCCCACGCCCGGCGCCACGATTACGGCCCCGGCGCCGATCGCGCCGGCAAATACTTCACCCTGAACGCGCAGGGCCTCGATCTCCGCATCGATCAGACTCTCCTGATACTGGTCGAGGAAGAAGAATCCCCCGACCGGCACCGCGAGCACCAGAAGATTGATGGCCAGAATTCGTCGGGTCAGAGATGTCGAGGGCCGGCGGCGGCGTAGCCACGCCCACAGCACCCGCGTCCGTGCGATCCGCCGCGCGCCCTCTTCCGGCGCGTCACGCGGCGCACCCGTTTCGGCGGGCGCACGTTTGCCGCGGAACAACCGGTTACCGATGCGGGCATCGAGCGTCATACTTTTCCCCGGGTCCTTGATAGGTCCCATTCTCGGTCGTCTGATCTTCGATCAGGCGTCCTTGTAGCGGTACCCGATCCCGTACAATGTCTCGATCTGGCCGAACACATTGTCAACTTGCCGGAACTTCTTGCGCAGCCGCTTGATGTGGCTGTCGATCGTCCGGTCATCGACATAGATGTTCTCGCCATAGGCGGCGTCCATCAACTGATCGCGGCTTTTTACATGGCCGGGCCGCTGCGCGAGCGCCTCGAGGATCAGGAATTCGGTGACGGTCAGGGTCACTTCCTGTTCGCGCCAGGAACACAGATGCCGGTTGGGGTCCATCACCAGGTCGCCCCGCTCAATCACCGCATCGTCGCCTTCGGCCGGGCTGTCGCCAAATTCCGAACGGCGCAGGATCGCACGGATCCGCTCGATCAGCAGACGCTGGGAAAAGGGCTTGGTGATGTAGTCGTCCGCGCCCATCCGCAACCCCAGGACTTCGTCGATCTCATCATCCTTCGAAGTCAGAAAGATCACCGGCATCTGCGAAGACTTGCGCAACTTGCCGAGCAGCTCCATGCCGTCCATGCGCGGCATCTTGATGTCCAGGACCGCCAGGTCGACCGGCGTCTGGGCCAAGCCGTTGAGCGCCTCGTCTCCGTCGGCGTAAGTGTTGACGCTATACCCCTCGGCTTCGAGGGCCATCGAAACCGATGTCAGGATGTTGCGGTCGTCATCCACCAACGCGATTGTCTGAGTCATGTCCGGAATCCCCTTTCGTGTGATCGAAACACGCCGAGCGACGAGTATCGCCGTCGTTGGGACACGATCGGGGGGCATTATGGCGCATTTGCGGCTCGATTGGGGCGGCATTCGCACATGTTCAGATCCAGAATTCGGCCCGATCACCCTACAAACAACGAAATGTGAGCTGGATGCGACCCGGCGACGCATTGCGCGCGCACCGGGGCTCGTCCTTAATCGCGCGCATGAATCGCAAGCTCCCCATCATCGTCGTCACCTTCGTGGTCGCCGTCTTCGCGTTCGGTGCCTGGCTCAATTTGCGGGTCCCCGAAACGCCTGAGAACGCCGCGGTCGGCGGGATGGTCGTCAACGTCAGTATCGGCGGACCGTTCGAGCTGACCGACCACACCGGCGCACGCATGAGCGACGAAGCGCTGCGTGGAAACTACGCCCTGATCTATTTCGGCTACACATTTTGTCCCGACGTTTGCCCGACCGAACTCGGCGAGATCGCGGTTGCGCTGGATGAGCTTGGCGAGCTGGGCAAACAGGTGACCCCGGTGATGATCACGATCGACCCGGCGCGCGACACCCCCGACGTGCTGGCGGAGTATGTGCCGCTGTTTCACGACCGGTTGGTCGGCCTGACCGGCACGGAAGCCGAAATCAAGGAGGTCGCCGAGAACTATCGCGTCTTCTACCGGCGCTTCGAAGACCCGAGTTTCACCTTCTATCTGATGGACCACACTTCCTTCGTGTACTTGATCGATCCTCAGGGTGCCGTCGCCTCGATGTTCCGCTATGGCACGCCCCCCGAGGACATGGCTGACGCCATCCGCCAGCATATGCGTGTTCGCGCCGACAGCTAACCGCAAACAAACCGGAAACTCGCATGAACATCCCTCGACTGATGGCCCTACGTTTCGTCTCCGTCGCACTGTCGCTCCTGTTCGTCTCATCGCCTGCATGGGCGCATGAGGAGAAGTCCGAGCATCTGACGGTTTCTCACCCTTGGTCCCGCGCGACGGCACCCAGCCAGAAGGTCGGAGCGGTGTTCATGAAGATTTCCACAAACACCGAAACCGAGGACCGCCTTGTTGGTGCCGAGTCACCGGGCGCGGAGACCGTTCAGATTCACGGCCACACCATGGTCAATGATGTCATGCGGATGCGCCCGGTCGATGGCGTGGACATACCCGCGAAGGGTGAAGCTGTCCTGGCACCCGGCGGCTTTCACATCATGCTGATCGGGTTGAAAGCACCTCTGTACGAAGAAACGGTGATCCCGCTGACATTGGTGTTCGAGAAAGCCGGCAAGGTCGAGATCGAGGCCGTCATCGAGGCCGCGGGCGCCCGCCAGGCGTCGGCAGATAACACCATGGCCAAACCGGCAGCAGCTTCAGGGCATGGCGGGCATGGCGCGGGCGGCAAACGCTAGCTGGTTTTCTACCTTGCGCCGGTATTCGCTCTTGATACGGGGCGGCGTTTCTTTAATCTCCGCGCGCCATGAGCATAGATGATCGAGACAATCCAAGCGGCCCCCTGGTCCGGCGACTGATCCGCACCAGCCGATCGGGTGTGCTGGCCACCGTCGACACAGAGACGGACGGCACGCCTTATGGCAGCTTCGTGCTGACATCCTGCACGATGGACGCCAGTCCGTTGTTGCTACTGTCGGACCTCGCGCGCCACAGCCGGAACTTTGCGGCCGATCCGAGGGTGTCACTGCTCATCGGGAAGCTCGGCCTGGATGCACTCAGCCAAACACGCGCAACACTGATCGGACGCATCGAGGCCAGCGACGATGCGGATCAGAAGGCCCGCTTTCTACGACACCATGCCGGCGCACGTAGTCAGATGACATTCGGCGATTTCAGGCTCTATCGGCTGCATTTGGAAAGCGTGCACTTCATTGCCGGGTTTGGCCGCATCGAAACCCTCCCGGCCGACGATGTGCTCCTGTCTGAGCCCGATGGGACCGCTCTTGCTGAAGCAGAATCCGACATAATCGACCACATGAATAATGATCATGCTGAGGCTGTGCACGCGTATGCCAGCGTACTGGGTGATCGCCATGGCCTGGGCTGGACCATGACGGGCATCGATCCCGAAGGGATCGACCTGACGCGCAACGATGCAGAATCTCGTGTCGATTTTGAAGCACATGTAGACGGCCCGGAAAACGCACGCGCCGAACTGGTCCGGCTGGCCAAACTCGCCCGCGCATAGACCCTCTGTTGAATTCAGGGCCGGCGCCCGGTCGACTGCGCGTTCTGCATTCGCGTGGCCTAATCGTCGGCGGATTCGGCGGGTTCGGCAGGTGCCGCGGTGCCTTCGAGCAATTCGACGGTCACGGCGAGCGGTCCCTTGTCACCCATCTTGGTCGTGACCCGCACACGCGAATCTGCTTCGAGCATCCGCAGGCCCGACTGGGCCACAACGCGCCCCGAGACGAACACATCCAGCCCCTCCCCATCCGGCACGACAAAGCCATAGCCTTTGTTGGCGTCGAAGAACTTCACAACGCCGTCCGTAACAGGTGCGTTTTCATCGACTGTCTCGGCGACTTCGCCAGTGCCTGCCGTCACGCTGTGGATGATCGAAACCATGGGTCCGCGGGGACCTTGCTCGATTTCGCACTCGAGCTCCGCGCCGTCCTGCAGGTCTTTCTGACCGGCAGCTTCCAGGACTGAAACATGGACAAAGGCATCACCGGCTCCGTTCGCAGGCTGAACGAAACCGAACCCCTTGATGGGGTTAAACCACTTAACGACTGCGGAAATACGCCCGCCCCCGTTGTCGCCCGTTGCTCCTGTATCGGTCATCGCCGACGGTCCTGACGCACTCGGCGCCGGGGCGAGATGAACAACTCTGGAACGCCCTCTAATCCACGTCGATCACGCCACGGTGCGCGTTAACAGCGAAAAAAAATAAACAATCACGCATTCACAGGAAAATCATAACACGGGAATCACGGCCCGGCGCCAGCCCGATCAACCGCAATCCATGCTGCTATGCAGCATGATTCGGTCGATGCACAGACGTGGTGATTTGTTGCAGACGGTCGGCAACAGTTGACGTTTGACGCTCGGAATATCTGTAAGCATCTGATTTATATAAACTTATAGACCCGCCCCTTGCGTCCGGGATTTCTGAAACTCTCACGTTGAACATGGTTGACGGCCGATGGACCGAAAACTCACGGAAGGCCCGGGGGAGACGTAATTTCTATGCCCGAAACCGTTCGACATGGATCGACCGGCGATAAACGGCGGGTCTACACGCACCAAAATCCGCGCTGTCAGGCCGCGGCGTCTTCGGCCTGCTTGTTCATCGTATCGAACTCGCTAGGCCAGTGATCGGCCAGCCAGCGCAGGTAGTCACCCATCTTCGCCGGGTCGAGATGCAGGGATGACTGGATCTTGTCGATCTCGGGCTGCTCCTCGATCAACACGTCGAGGGAATCATTGATTCGGTTGATCATGTTGAACATCGCGCAGAGCATCGTGATCTCGACGATCTCGCCCTCGGTGAAGTTCGCACGCAACCGGTCATAGACTTCCCCGTTCTTCTGCGCGGTGTTGCGGGTCATGTTTTCGGCCCACAGGATCGCCGCCTTCTCGCGCTCATTGAACAGGTCCGACGTCAGGTAATCATCGCTCGACATGGCGATGATCTGGTCATGGGTGATCCCGGCCGCCTGCCCCAGTGACGTGTTGTGGGCGTAGCAATAGTCGCAGCCGTTCACATGACTGGTCTTGATCACCACCATTTCCTTGAGCTTGCCTGTGATCCGGGTCCCCGGCCATTCGCGCTGGGCGGCCGCGTTGATCGGCAGCAGCAACATCGCCAGGAACGGCGCGTTGGAGATCGTCCGGTAGAAATGCGGGACCCGGCCGAGCAGCCCTGTGACGGCGCCGTAGAATTCCTCGAGCTCGCCATCGACGGCCTCGGGCTCAATCTTCTGAATACGTCCTTGGGTTCGTGACATGGCACGCGTCTCCTCGATCATCATGTTGTTCGTTGACTTGTTTTTATCCTGTCCGGGCCGGTTAGCAAAAGGGGCGGATCATGCGACCCGCCCCCAATACCAAACTCTGTCGGAACCCGAACGCCTAGCGGCGC
Source organism: Rhodospirillaceae bacterium (assembly GCA_018667335.1). GTDB lineage: Bacteria > Pseudomonadota > Alphaproteobacteria > UBA6615 > UBA6615 > UBA8079. The sequence continues at coordinate 114,168 of JABIVD010000060.1, read as the reverse complement.
CAGTTCGCCGACCGGACGCGATAGGCGCCGGCGATGTTGAGCGGCAGGAACTGCTCATAGCGGCCCCAACCGGCATACTTCGGCAGCTTGATCTCGGCCTGAGCCTGTTCCAGCGTCTTGCCGTCGGCGACAGCCTGGCTCACCGCCGCCCACAGGTCTTCCATATACTCGCGGAAGGCCGTGACGTCGGCGGGCGTGCCCATCTTGCCGTGGCCCGGGGCCAGCGTATCGAAGTCCATCCCTTCGACCGCGCGCACGGAATCGATCCAGTCCGGCAACCACGCATCCGGCAGGTCGCGGAAGGCGACGGCCTGGATCGGAATGAAGTCGACGGCGAACAGCACGCGCTGGGCCGGGAAGTTCATCACGATCATGTTGTCGGAATGGTTGCGCCCGACATGCTTCAGCTCGACCGTCTGGCCGCCAAGATTGAGGATCAACTCGTCGGAGAAGGTCAGCTCGGGCACCGCCGTCGGGCGCTTGGCCGCGATGATGGTGTCACGCGCATTCACGTGGGAGACCACGACCGCCGTGTCGTCCCAGACTTCGCCGCCGGAAATATGGTCGGCATGGTCGTGGGAATAGACGACGTAACGGATTTCCTGGCCAAACCGCGTGCGGATCTCGTTCTCGAGCCAGGTCGCGGCGGCGGCATTGATCGGGTCGGTCGCGACCACCCCCGCGTCGGTGACCAGGAACACCGAGCTGTGGAAGTTATTCTTGAAGCGGTAAAGATTGGGCCCGATCTCGGTGATCGAACGCTTCACCTCCTGCTGGGCGCCCGCCTGGGGTGCGAGCACCCCGGTAAACATCATGGTCGCAGCGGCGATCGCCGCGAGGCTGCGTAGTCTGATCATCTTCTGATTTCTCCACGTATCTAGTGAACTAAAAGCGGCAAGCAGGCAGCCGGACTTTAGGCCGCAATCCACCCGGCAAACCAGTGCCAACCCGAAGCAACTGTTTCACGATTTGGCGAGTAATCCGGCCCAGCCCCGGCAAGCTGTGTGGCAAGCTGTTCGTTGCGAACGCAGGGCCTTCGGTGATATCAGCAATGCGACCATACAGACGCGGATACCCGCGCATTAAGGAGCATCCATGAGCCAGAGCCTGGACATCATCTACGCCGCCATCGAAGAGCTGAACGCACAGATCGCCGACGAGGGCCCCGGCGCCCAGCTGATCGAGAAGGCCGAGGCGACGCGCCTGTTCGGCAGCGACGACGGGATGGATTCCCTGCAGCTGGTGAACCTGATCGTCGCGATCGAGAATCACATCCAGGACGCGACCGGGCAATCGGTCGTGCTGGTCGACGAATCCACTATGGGCCTCGACAACAACCCGTTCGAAACCGTCGGCAGCCTGGCGGCCCATCTCGACGGCGTTCTATCCTAGAAAACAATTACTTATGAGCGATCCGCGCACCATCCTGATCACCGGAGCCAGCCGCAGTATCGGCCGGGCGCTGGCCGCCCATTACGCGGGTGCGGGCCATCGGGTGTTCGGCTGCGCGCGCGGCGACAGCGATCTCGCCCACGACAACTACACCCATATCAAAGCCGATATCACCGACGAGGCGGCCGTTCGCGACGTCTTCAAGGCCGTGCTGGACGCGGGGTGCGTTATTGATCATTTGATAAATAACGCCGGAATCACCCAATCCAGGCCCGCCCTGCTGACGGGCAGCGCCGAAGCCTCTGATATCCTTGAGACAAATCTCGTCGGCGCGTTCACTGTCCTGCGCGAGACCATCAAGCACATGATGCGCGCCAAGCACGGTCGGATCGTCAATATCTCGTCGATCAACGTGCCGCTCGGCAGCGTCGGCGGGGCGCTCTACAACGCCTCGAAAGCGGGCCTGGAGAATCTCGGCCACACGCTGGCCCGCGAGATCGGCAGCGCCGACATCACCATCAACACGGTGGGCCTGTCGCTGGTCGAAGGCTCGGGCATGGCCGAGGGCCTGTCGGACAAGGGCCTGGCCGACAAGCAGGCCGAGCTGATCAAGCCCGACCTGATCACGACCGAGGAGATCGCGCATGCGGTCGACTTTTTCGCGGCGGGCGCGGCGGGGAACATCACCAACCAGGTCGTGTATTTCGGCGGGGTCCGGTGAGCGGTTCCGAACAGGTCGCGGTCGAGCAATTCACCAACGGCATCTATCGCGAGAACGCCTACATCGTCGGCGGCCCCGATGGCCCCGGTGGCGGCCCCGCGCTGCTGATCGACCCGGGCAGCGACACCGACGCGATCACGGGCATCCTCGACACACACAACTGGCGCCCCGCGGCGATCATCTGCACCCATGCCCATTTCGACCATGTGGGCGCGGTCGCCCCGCTGATGGCGCGCTACGACATCCCCTTCTATCTGCACCGGGCCGACGAGGCGCTGCTCAAGCGGATGAACCTCTACAAGATGGTGATCGACCCGGGCGAGGCGCTGAAGGTGCCCGAGATCACTCACGACCTGACCGATGTTGCCGACATCACCATTGCCGGCTTCACCATCGAGGTCCTGCCCTCGCCGGGCCACACGCCGGGCGGGGTCTGCTTGCGGATCGGCGGCGAGCTGTTCACCGGCGACACGGTGCTGCCTGCTGGTGTGGGCCGGATCGACCTGCCCGGCGGCGACGGCGACGCGCTGGAAGCATCCGTCGCGATGCTCAACGATTTGCCCCGCGACCTGACGGCCCATCCGGGACACGGCGCATCGATGGCACTGGGCGACCTGCTGGACAACCTGCAGGATCCCAAGGCGGGCCAGTCATGAGCGTCACCATCGCCGACATCGGCGTCGCCCTCCCGAATAACGTGGTCAGCAACGAAGACCTCCGCGCGCAGTATCCCGACTGGGATTTCGACCGGCTGGAGGCGCGCACGGGCGTGATGTCCCGGCACATCGCGACGGACGGCGAGACGGCGCTGGACCTGGCCTTCGCGGCTTGTGAATCCCTGAAAGCGAACGGCGCTCTGGACGGCATCGACGGTCTGCTGTTCTGCACCGAGACGCCGGACTATCCGATCCCGTCCAACGCCTGCCTGCTCCATGGCAAGCTGGAGCTGCCCCGGAATGTGCTGGCGCTGGACATCAACATGGGCTGCTCGGGCTATCTCTATTCCCTGGAGGTGGCGCGGAGCCTGATCACCAGCGGGGCGGCAAGCCGTATCCTGCTGGCCACCGCCGACACCTATTCCAGGCTGATCAACCCCGGCGACCGCTCGACCCGGGTGCTGTTCGGCGACGGGGCGGCGGCCTCGATCATCACCGCTGCGGACGACGACGCCAGCGGCATCATCGATCTCAGCCTCGGCTCCGAGGGCAAGTTCTACGACCGCTTCATCGTGCCCGCGGGCGGCACCCGCACCCCGCTGAGCGATGCCACGGCCATCGAGACCGAGGACAGATCCGGCAACATCCGCACGCCGGCCGACATCACCATGGAGGGGTTCCAGGTGCTGTCGTTTTTCAACGGCGTCATCCCCAAACATGTGCGTGGGGTCCTGGAGGCAAACGACCTCACGCTGGACGACGTGGACCTGTTCGTGTTCCACCAGGCGAGCCAGGTGGCGCTGGACTCGATCGCCAAGGCGCTGAAAATCCCAGCTGAAAAACTCGTCAACAAGCTGGCGACGACAGGCAACCTGGTCTCGGCCTCGGTCCCCGTGGCGCTGGCGATGGCGCGGGACGACGGCACGGCCAGGCCCGGCCAACTGGCCATCCTGTGCGGCTTCGGCGTCGGCCTGTCCTGGGGCACCGCCCTGGTCCGGCTGTAGGAGGCGTCCGGTGAGCGAAAGCGATATCGGCTTCTTCATCGAGCGGTTCAGGGACAACCCGGACGGGCCCGCGATCGCCTGGCGAGACGACGTTTATACGTATGGTTGGCTGGCAGATGACATTGGGGCGCGGCGCGAAACGCTCATGGCCGAAGGCGTCCGGCCCGGCGACGTGGTGGTGCTGTGCAGCGAATATGCGCCCGCCGCGGCATCCCTGCTGCTGGCGCTGATCGACCTGAAGGCCATCGTCGTGCCGCTGCTGCCGCTGACCCGGTCACGCAACCCGGCCCTGATCGACATGGTCGACCCGTCGATGATCATCGACGTGACCGAGGGCACCGACGTCGCCTTCACCAAACGCGGCTCCGGCGAACCCCACGCGCTCTACAAAAAACTCACCGACGCCGACGCGCCGGGGCTGGTGCTGTTCACGTCCGGCTCGACCGGCCTGCCCAAGGGCGTGGTGCACGACTTCGCCAAGCTGCTGGAGAAGTTCAAGACGAAACGCGGCGCGTCGATCACGCTCAACCTTCTCATGTTCGATCACTGGGGCGGGCTCAACACGCTGCTGCATGCGCTGGCCAACGATTGCCTGGTGGTGCTGACCGAGCGCCAGTCGCCCGAATATGTCTGCGAGCTGATCGAGCGCCACCGAATCGAGCTGCTGCCGGGCACGCCGTCGTTTCTGAACATGCTGCTGATCAGCCGCGCTTATGAGGGCCGCGACCTGACGAGCCTGCGCCTGATCAGCTATGGCGCCGAGCCGATGCCGGACTCGACCCTGAAGGATCTGCGCAAGATCTTCCCCAATGTCGAAGCGCGCCAGACCTATGGCCTGATCGAGCTGGGCGTGCTGCGCGCCAAGTCCAAATCCAGCGACAGCCTGTGGGTGAAGATCGGCGGCGACGGCTACGATGTGCGCGTGGTCGACGAGATGCTGGAGATCAAGGCGGATTCCGCCATGCTCGGCTATCTCAACGCGCCGAGCCCGTTCACCGAGGACGGCTATTTCATGACCGGCGACCGGGTGGAGGTGGACGGCGAATACTTCCGCATCCTGGGCCGGGATTCCGAGCTCATCAATGTGGGCGGCCAGAAGGTCTACCCGGCCGAGGTCGAGACGGTATTGCTCGAATCCCCCGACGTGGAAGACGCGGTGGTGTTCAAGGAGAAGAACCCGATCATGGGCCAGATCGTCTGCACCAACATCCACCGTACTGGCACAGAGGGAACCCCCGCCGAGGTGCGCGCGCGGATCAAGGCGTTCTGCACGGAGCGGCTCGACGACTTCAAGGTGCCGGTGAAGATCAGCTTCACGACCGAGCCCCTGCACTCGGATCGCATGAAGCGGCTGCACATCCAGCCGCCCTCACCCGATGCGGCCCCCAACACAACCTCCAACTCGGGCGCAGAAAGCTGAGCGCGAAACTCTCGATCGAGATCGTCACCCGGGGCGACCTGCGCGCCGGCAACGACGCGCGCCTGACATCCCCCGAGGTCGACCCCGACGGGCTCGCCGCACTTCCCGTCTATAAACGCGAGGCCCTCCTCGCCAACCCCCTGGGCAGCGACGACGACCCCGCGCAGCTGATCGGACTTGCTGACGGCAAGGTCGTCGGCAAGGTCGACATGTTCCCCGGCGAGATCACCCTGGACGGCAAACCGACACCCGTCATCTGGGGCTCGGCGCTGGGCGTGCCCGAGAAATATCGAGCGACGGGCATCGGCCTGATGCTGGCCATGAAGATGCAGACCGTGGGCGCGTGGATGGGCGCGTTCGGCGTCTCCCAGATCGCGCTGCCGCTCTACACCAACCTGCGCTGGGTGAATCTGTCCCTGCCGCGCTATGTGCTGGTGCGCCGGAGCCGGCGTTTCCTCGCGGCACTCACTGGCTCGGAGGCGCTGGCCGCGATCCTCGCGCCGATCGCCGATGCCGCGTTCGCCGTGCAACGGGCCGGACGCACCGCCTTAAGCCCGGTGCATCGGCGCTACGAGCTGGTGCCGGCCCCCGAGATGCCGGAAGAACTGGCGGATAGATTCGTGGCGCACGCCAAAGAACAGGGCGGCGCGGCGCCGCATCGCTCGCCGGCCTGGATCAACTGGCTGCTGACGACCGAGTTCAACGACGTGCCGACCCGCCGGACGAACCTGCACCTGGTGCGCCGCAAGGGAACGGTGGAAATCTCCGGCTACATCCTGACCAAGCAGCGCCACTTCGACGACGTGACCCAGCGCCATGTGAAGGACGTGACCATCGCCGCGGTGCAGGACTGGATGAGCTTCGACGACGCCCTGCCCGAGCATCACCTGCTGGCGCTGGCGATCAACGCGGCGCTGACGCCGGCCCCGGAAGTGATACGTGGCTCGACGGCGGACGCTGTCGAGATCTGCACCGCCGACCCGGCCGAGCAGCGCGCGCTGCGCCGCTGGGGGCTGGTGGGCATGGGGCAGCTGAATTTCCTGTGCAAGCCCGCGCGGGGTGCGGACCTCGCCGACGACAAGTGGCGCGACCCCGCGAACTGGCGGTTAAGACCCGCCGAGGGCGACAACTTCTGGACGTAACAAGGGCAAGAGGGAAAATTTTGAGAATCCCGATGCTACAAACAAGCGTATGATAGGGATCTTGTTGATCCGAAGAATAAGCTGAGCCCAAATTTGAGCAAATTGGAAAATATTCTTCCGGCTTCGGTCCGCGAATTCGATCGTTCTGCTAGCAATCTCTACAAATCCATTCGTAGGGGAATTGGTGCCGCTGTGTTGTCGCCATCGGCGATCGAAGAACGCGCAAATTCTCAAGCTCGAGCAAAACTCATCCAAAGCTCGTCAGAAAGTATGGCGCGCGTGATCGAAGCTCTCTCCGAAGCTGAGACATCCACAGTACAGACCACCACCGGTGATGCTTCGCTCGCAATTCGAACCATCGGGCGAATCACTCAAGAGGCACTGGAACAACAGCTAAACCGCGAATCAGTGGCAGAATTGACCCGGGCTCAATTGGAGTCCTTAGAACCACAGAGCGACGCGGATTCAGAAATCGAAACTGACTGGCTGAACATTTTTTGGGATCTCGCTGAAAAAAGGTCAGACAAAGATATCCAGAGTATATTTGCCAGAATCTTGGCGGGAGAAATACTTGAGCCCGGTAAATTCTCTGCCCGAACTCTGCTCGTACTAGCCACAATGAGCCCAGTTTCTGCACAGCTATTCGAGAAAGTGTGCAACTGCAGCGTGAAAATCGCGGACGATGATTGCTTCATCGTCAATGAACAGAATTCGGTATTTTCCGCACTCTCCGGGCAAACATTCGATAAATTCGACATCTCGTTCTCTGATTTCGCTTCACTCAGATCACTCGGGCTTCTTTCTGATTCGGGTAGATACAGTGTCACAAAAGACACAGAAAATGAGGAGTTCTCGTGGGGGTTCTCGGGAATAACGAGAAAGTTCTCGATGGATCGTCAGAAGACAGACTTTGGAATAATTATGTTCTCCAGCGTCGGGTGCGAGCTTCGAAGTTTGATTGCAATCGAACCGCCAGATGGATTCAAAGAAGCGACAGAAAGTTATTTCGTAAGAAAAGGGTTTCGTTTCATGGACTCACCGGAAGACTAATTCCCAATATTCCTCACCCCATAGGCTTTGGTAGTATCAATTTCTAAGGCAGGGTTTATGCCTCCGACCCTCAGATGAGGGGTCAGGTAAGTTTCTATTACGCTTAGCCCCGAGAATAACAGACGCCTGTATCCCAGCTGCGACTATGCCGTCAGGGCAGCTGACTCCCAGTGTCGGCGGTCGCAGCCGTCAATCAGGCCTCCGGCGAAATTCAGCGTCAGGGCACGCAAAATCTCAAACCGGGCTAATCAGCACCTTGCCGCCGCGTGCTTCACCGGCCGCATGTGCCGCGGCATCCTTGATCTCTTCGAACGTGTAACGACCCGCAACGGCCATGTGCAGAACACCATCGGCCATCAGCTGCCCCAACTCTGCATAGAGCGCCTGGACCTCCGCCGGGGCTGACAGCTGCAGCCATTGGGACATCCAGAAGCCGCGCATGGTGATGCCGCGGAAATGCAGGTGCCCGCCGTAGATCTGGCAGGGCTCCTTGCTGAGCACGCCGTAATTCACGAGGGTCGCGCCGTTCGCCAGGACCTGCGCGATCGCATCGGTGGACGGGCCGGCGATGGCGTCGAGGCCGAGCTTCACCGGCTCGCCGGACGTCGCGTCCTCGACCTTCGCCTTCAACTCGTCTGACGGGCCGCCGACATGCTCGATCACGACCGCGCCGGGGATGTCTTCCAGATGCGCGCCCGCCGCCTGGCGCCGGACAATATTGAGGGTGCGGATGCCCCGGTTTGCGGCCAGCTGGGCGAAGCAGGTGCCCACCGCCGAGTTGGCGACATTCTGGATGGCCCAGTCCCCGGCCTCCAGGGCCACATAGTCGCGCAGCATCAGCCCCGCCGTGGCAGGGCCCGAGCGCAGCATGGCGGCCTGCTCCAGATCGATTTCCGGCGGCAGCGGGAGCAACGCGTCGACGGGTCGGACGATCTTGCTCTGCCATGTCGGGGCGGTGATCGGCACCACCAGGTCGCCAACACTGAACCCGCCGACATCCGGGCCGGTGGCGACGATGCGCCCGACCCCCTCGCGCCCCATGGCACACGGCAGCGGCGGCGGCGCGCCGCCATAGATGCCCGCCGTCATCATGATGTCCGACGGGTTGAGCGGCATGTGGATCATGTCGATCTCGACCTCGCCCAGCCCCGGCGGGGACGGCGGCGGGGCCTCGACGCATTCGAGGACTTCGGCTGCGGGGCCGAAGCTGGAGAACTGAATTTTCTGAATCATGGGATGCTCTTTGGCGAAAGTTCTGTGGCGCGATCAAACCAGGATTAGTGCGCCTCGTCCCAGGTGTCGCCGATGCCCGCGTCCGCGACCAGCGGCACGGCCATGTTGACGACGGGGGCGGCCGCGCCCTCCATCACGTCGCAGATGACCTCGATGAGCTCGTCGACCTCGCCGTCGGGGGCCTCGAACAGCAATTCATCATGCACCTGCAGGAGCATGGTTGATGACAGCTTGTGCTTCGCCAGCGCATCGGGCACCCGGATCATCGCGCGCTTGATGATGTCGGCGGCGGCGCCCTGGATCGGCGCGTTGATGGCCTGGCGCTCGGCGAAGCCCCGCACGGCCTGGTTCTTGTCCTGGATGCCGGTCAGGTAGATGCGCCGCCCGAAGATGGTCTCGACGAAGCCGGCCTCGTGGGCAAACGCCTTGGTGGCGTCCATGTATTCCTTGATCGCCGGGTAGCGCTCGAAATAGGCCTTGATGTAGGCGCCGGCCTCGCTGCGCTCGATGCCCAGATTGCGGGCCAGCCCGAAGGCGGAGATGCCGTAGATGATGCCGAAGTTGATGGCCTTGGCGTTGCGCCGAACCATCGGATCCATGCCCTCGACCGGCACGTCGAAGACCTGGCTGGCGGTCATCGCGTGGATGTCCTGCCCGTCCTGGAAGGCGGCAATCAGCGCCTCCTCGCCCGCCACATGGGCGACGACGCGCAGCTCGATCTGGGAATAGTCGAGGCTGACCAGCTTGTTGCCCTTGTCGGCGATGAACGCCGCGCGGATCTTGCGGCCTTCTTCCGTGCGCACCGGGATGTTCTGCAAGTTGGGGTCGTTCGACGACAGCCGCCCGGTCTGGGCGATGGCCATGCCGTAAGACGTGTGGACCCGGCCCGTCTCGGGGTGGATCTGCTCCACCAGCGCATCGGCATAGGTGGATTTGAGCTTCTGCACCTGGCGCCAGTCGAGGATCACCTGGGGCAGCTCATGGCCCTGGGCCGCCAGCTCGTCGAGCACGTCGGCCGAGGTGGTCCAGGCCCCGGTCTTGCCCTTCTTGCCGCCCTCGATGCCGAGCTTGTCATACAGAATTTCGCCGAGCTGCTTGGGCGAGCCGACGTTGAACTCCTCGCCCGCGACCTTGTGGGCCTTCTTCTCCAGGGTCGCCATGCGCTTGGCGAAGTCCTTCGACAGATCCACCAGGGTCTCGGCGTCGGCCTTGATGCCGGCGCGTTCCATGGCGACGATCACCGGCACCAGCGGCCGCTCGATGGTCTCGTAGACCGCGGTCATGCGTTCGCCCGGCAGGCGCGGCTTGAAGCGGGAATGCAGCCGCCCGGTGACGTCGGCGTCTTCGGCGGCATAGTCGAGCGCCTTGTCGAGCGGGACCTCGGCGAAGGTGATCTTGTTCTTGCCCTTGCCGACGACGGCCTCGAACTTGATGTTCTCGCGCTCCAGGTGGCGGAAGGTCAGATCGTCGAGCCCGTGCTTGTTGCGCCCGCCGTCGAGCACATAGGACAACAGCATCGTGTCGTCTATCGCAACCGCCGCGAGCGGCGCTTCGCCGGGGAGATGTTTCTCGACCGCGCGGGTGAGCACCAGCAGATCATACTTGGCGTTGTGGGCGACCTTGAGCACCGACGGGTCCTCGAGCAGATCCTTCAGGGGCTTGAGCGCCCTGGCGAGATCGATCTGTTTGAGCGCGCCGTTTGATTTGCCGTTCGATTTTCCGCCGGACTTGCCGTTCGCCTTCTCGCTGTCCGCCACAGGCTCGCCGAGCAGGTCGAGCTCTTCGACTTCGGCCTCCGGTTCCACATGGCCGACGGGCACGTAGCAGGCGCGCCCCGGCGCATAAGAGAGCGAATAACCGACCAGCTGCGCGCGCATGGCGTTGAGCGAGGTGGTCTCCGTGTCGAAGGCCACCACGCCCGCATCGCGCGCGCCGGCGATCCATGCCGCCAGCGTCTCTTCGTCCTGCACCAGTTCGTACTCGTCGTCGGTGGGCGCCTCGGCCGCCTGCGCGGCCTGGGTCTGGGCGGCATCGATCAGCCCGTGGGCGACGAAGCGGCTCTCGACCCGCTGGGTGAGCGTGCGGAACTCCATCGCCTGGAGGAATTCGACGACCGTGGCCGGGTCGGGATCCTTCAGCGCGAAGTCGGCGATCTCGTGGTCGGTCTCGACATCGTCCTTCAGGCGGACCAGGTCGCGGCTGACCCGCGCCAGGTCGGCGAACTCGATCAGATTCTCGCGGCGCTTGTTCTGTTTTATCTCGCCGGCCCGGTCGAGCAGCGTGTCGAGGTCGCCATACTCGTTGATCAAAAGCGCGGCCGTCTTCACGCCGATGCCCGGAACACCGGGGACGTTGTCGGTGGAATCGCCGGCCAGCGACTGGACATCGACGACCTTGTCCGGGGCGACGCCGAACTTGTCCATCACCTCGTCCTCGCCGATGACGAGGTCCTTCATGGGGTCGAACATCTTCACGCGCTCGCGCACGAGCTGCATGAGGTCCTTGTCGGACGACACCACGACGGTCTCGATCCCCTGGGCCTCGGCTTCGCGGGCATAGGTGGCAATCAGATCGTCGGCCTCATAGCCCTCGAGCTGGATCGCCGGCAGGCCGAAGGCCACCGTCGCATCGCGGACCAGCTGGAACTGCGGCCGCAGCTCCTCGGGCGGGGTGTCGCGGTTGGCCTTGTATTCGGGGTAGATGTCGTTGCGGAAGGTCTTGCGCGACGCGTCGAAGATGACGGCCATGTAATCGAGTGCGCCGTCGTCATGGGCCCGGTCGATCATCTTCAGCAGCAAGTTGACGTAGCCGTTCACCGCGTTGGTGTGGACGCCGTCGGAGCGCTTGAAGGCATCGAGCGGGCTCGAATGATAGGCGCGGAAGATGAAGCCCGAGCCATCGATCAGATACAGACGCGCGGGGCTTTCATCTGTCGGGGCGCCGCCCGCTGTTTTTTTGTCAGCCATGCACTAGTTTTAACGTAATTCAACACGCCCAGACAGGCCGGGATGCCGGTGTTCGGCAGAAAACGGGGGATATTCCATGGCAGACGGATCAGGCGGATCAGCCATCATCATCGGCGTCGGCGCCGAACGGGGCACCGGGGCCGCCGTCGCGCGCAGGTTTGCCGCCGGCGGGCTGCACACGGTGCTCGCCGGTCGCACGGAAGAACGTCTGGCCGAACGCCGGGACGAGATCATCGCCGCGGGCGGTTCCGCCTCGGTGCATGTGCTGGATGTGCGCAAGGAAGACGAGGTCACCGCGCTGTTCGATGCGGCGGAAGCCGCGCACGCCCCGATCAGAAGTGTGACGTTCAACCCCGGCGCCAACGTCCGCCACCCGCTGGCCGAGACCGAGGCCTGGATGTTCGAGCATCTCTGGCGGGTGTCATGCTTCGGCGGGTTCCTGGTCAGCCGCGAGGCGACCCAACGCATGGCAGCTGCCGGCGGCGGGTCGCTTCTCTTTACAGGTGCAACCGGATCGCTACGCGGGGCCAACGGTCACGCGGCGTTCGCCGCGGCCAAGGCGGGGCTGCGCATGGTCGCCCAGTCGGCAGCCAGGGAGTACGGGCCCCAGGGCGTGCATGTGGCCCACATCATTGTGGACGGAGCGATCGACGGGGAGAAGATCCGCCAGGGGTTCGCCGAGCGCGCCGCGGAACTCGACGCCTTGGGGCAAGACGACAACATGCTCGACCCCGATGCCATCGCCGAGGCCTTCTGGCAGGTGCACGCCCAGCCGCGCAGTGCGTGGACCCACGAGCTGGATCTGCGGCCCTGGACGGAGAATTTCTAAGGGGGAAATTCCAGGCACCACAACCCCGGTCAAACCCCAGGCCGCATACGGCCCTACCGCATTGTCAAATCCCGCCTCATATGTGATCAATTGCCCATGCTCGCTCAACTGAAACCCGACAATATTCGCTTCGCGCTGTGGTGCGTCGGCCGCATGCTCGCCGGCCAGCCCCGGACCTGCCCCTATTGCGACAACGCCACGTCGGAGCTGGTCGGCCGGGAGAAGCTGATCCTCGCGCTGCGCCGCTGCACCAACTGCAAGCTGCTGTTCCGCACCCCCAAGGACGAGCCCGAGGCCGCGCGCAAATATTACGAGACCCGCTACAACACCGCCGCCACCCCGGCCACCGACCTGCCGACGATGGAGGTGCTGGCTGCGGCCAAGGCGTCGAAATTCAAGGGTTCGCGCTGGGACTTCAGCGAGAAGGTGGAGTTCGTCAAAGGCTTCGGCGGCAAGACCCTGCTGGAATTCGGCTGCTCGTGGGGCTACACGCTGGCCCAGTTCCGCGAGGCCGGCTACGACGTGACCGGGTTCGAATATTCGCGGCCCCGCGCGTCGTTCGGACGCGAGCATCTGGACCTCGATATCCTCGAGGAATACGCCCAGATCGACGCGGTGCCGGACAATTCCTACGACGTGATCTTTACCAACCATGTGCTCGAACATCTGCCCGACCTGAAGGTCGCCTTCCGCCTGTTCGCGCGGCTGCTGACCCCAGGCGGCACCCTGGTGATGGTGATCCCGAACGGCAGCGGCCCGACGGCCATGCAGCTGGGTGCTGCAATGATCAGCCAGGAGCATGTGACGTCGCTGACGGCGGAGTTCTTCGACCGCAACGTGGCCGACTACGGCTTCACCCTGCGCTACATGACCGAGCCCTATTCCGGCACACCCCGGGACTATGCGCAGATCAGCGCCGCGCCCGAAGACCTGCCCGGCAAGGAGCTGGTCGTCATCGCCCAACACGCGGACGGTTAACTTCGGGCGGTAGCCGCCTTGTCTAGATCGCCTTGATCAGCAGGACGATCTGCTCGCGCAGGCTCTCGATCAGGCCGGGGCTCACCGCCTCCACCGGGTCGACACCGGCGGTGAGGGACACACCGAGCACGCCCATCGCGACGGGAATCGAGATCAGCACCAGGAGCACGACCGCGACGGCGAGGTTACCGACCGTCGCCAGGGGAAAGCTCGCCCGGTCCTTCATGCGCCGGCGGCGCGTGCGCCGCTCGCGGCCGATCAGCAGCACCACATAGCGGCGCAGCAGTGGAATCGAGAAGCGCAGATCGACGCTGTGGGCGCCGCGTTCGCGGGCACCGAACTGCATCTTGATCTCGCGCAGCTGCTCGTCGGTGAAGCTGCGGGCGAGCGCGGGCGACATGTCCCGGAAGAAATCCTCCAGGAACGGGTCCTTGTTGGCCGGATCGCCGCGAAATATGTGGACTGCGCCCATGATCGGCACAGACTGGCAGCTTGTGGTTAAGGAACCGCAAAAACTCCCGACATTTGGAGCTATCTATTCGCGGCTTTTATTTCTGTGGCGGCCAGTTGTCCGACGGCATCAGGTCGAGCTGGGTGCCGAAGCCCGGCAGCGCCTTGAACCGTTCCTGCCAGGCGACCATGCCCGGGAAGTCCGCCGCGTCGTAGCCGGCATCCACCAGGAAGGACGAGACCGGGTAGCAGGCGATGTCGGCGATCGTCGGCCGGTCGCCGACCAGCCAGTCATGGGCCGCCAGGTGGGGCTCGATGATGCCGAGGCCGCGGTCCGCGACCTTCTTGAAGTAGTCGAAGACCGGCCCCGGGCCGGCGCCGAACAGGAGCTCGAAACGCAGCCGGGCGAGGCCGTAGCCGAAGAAATCCACCGCGAAGCCGACCCAGTCACCCATCCGCGCCTCCTCGTCCCAGCCCGCGGGCCCGAACTGGCCGGTCTGTTCGATCAGGTAGCGCAGCGTGTCATGGCTCTGGCGCAGGAGAATATCGCCATGGCGCAGTGCGGGCACCTTGCCGAGCGGATTGACCTCGAGATACGCGGCCTCGAGGTTGCCGCCGCCCGCGATGTCGACCAGTTCGAAGTCATAGGCGGTGCCGGTCAGCGCCAGCATCAGCGCGGTCTTGTAGGCGTTGCCCGAACGCGGGTGCCCATAGAGCGTGTAGTCGGCCATTGGTTCGATCTCCTGCAGCGTCACTGGATGTCTCGCCTGCATTATAGAACAGACCGGTCTGTCCGCGATGTTACGCTTGGAAACGCAACCAAGCCGAGAGACCAACCCATGGAACAACGCCTCAGCCTCATCACCCTCGGGGTCGCCGACCTCGACCGCAGCCGGGCCTTCTATGCAGACGGGCTGGGCTGGACCCCCTCGACCCTGGGCAGCGGCGAGGTCGTGTTCTTCCAGGCCGCGGGCGTGGTGTTCGGGCTGTATGGCCGCGCGGCGCTGGCCGCGGATGCCGGGCTTCCTGATTCCGACGGTGCCGGTTTCCGGGGCGTCGCACTCGCCTACAACACCCGGACCCGCGACGAAGTCGACGCGGTTCTGGCGCTGGCCGAACGGGCCGGCGCGCGCATCACCAAGCCTGCCGAGGAAGCCTTCTGGGGCGGTTATTCGGGCTATTTCGCCGACCCGGACGGGCATCTGTGGGAGGTGGCGTGGAACCCGGGGATGGAGATCGACGCCGCCGGGCATGTCAGCCTGCCGCCCGACCCCTAGTCGAAATTGCCGACCCTTACGGGGTTTTCAGGCGGGACCTCCATGCGGGTCCTCATGTAGGACGGGGCAGGCGCCAGAAGAAACGCTCGCGCACGGCGCGCTCCTGGGTGAAGCCCAGCTTCTGCAGGGTGCGGACCGAGGCCACGTTGTCGTCCGCGCAATCGGCGATCACGGCCGTGGTGGCGCTGTCACGGAACGCCCAGGTGACGAGCGCCGCGCAGCCCTCGGCCGTGAGGCCGCGGCGGCGATGGGCCGGAACGATCTGATAGCCGAGTTCGACCTCACCCGACGCGTTGGGCGGGCCGGTGAAGGTCGCGGCGCCGACGATCATGCGTTCGGTGTTGTAACGGAACAGCCACAGCCCCCAGCCGGCCGGGTCGAGCGGTGCGGTGTGGCCCAATGCGGGATTGGCCGCATCATCGAGACGCTGGGCAAAGGCGGGCAGCTTGGCCGCCAGGTCCGGGTCGGGGAAATCGCGGTGGATGGCACCGCCGGCCAGCTCGGCCGCCGCCCTGCGGTCAGACAGAAGCGCGCGCGCCAGGTCGCGGCCGACGGGCACAAGCGACAGGCGCCCGGTCACGAGCGGTGCGGGAAGCGACGGGTCGGGTGTGATCAATGCCCGGCGGACGCGGGCGCGTCGGCAGACCCGGGGGCAGACAATGCGAACTGGCGCCCGCAATAGGGGCAGTCGATCTCTTTCTTCTCGCCCATGTTCAGGAACACACGCGGGTGGCCGAGTGCTCCGCCGCCGCCGTCACAGGCGATCTCGCGGCTGTCGACCTCGATGATTTCGGGCGGCTGCATGGTCGGCGAACTCCCTGGATCGGCTTCATCATCCTGCGCGGGCGGTTGTGCCACGCGCGTGGACGCCATACATAGGCGAAGCGCCTGATCGCGACAACATCTTCCGAAACCCGATTACGCCCCGAGCGAAACGCCCGCCATGACGCCCTACGACACACCGCCACAACCCGGCCCGGATGCGGACACAACCCAGGATGCGTTGCCGGATCTCGCGATCTCGGCCGTGGGCGTGGACAAGACCTATCGGGCCGACGGCGGGGGCCGGGTGCACGCCCTCAAATCGGTCGACCTGGAGGTGCCGCGCGGCCGCATTTTCGGCCTGCTGGGGCCGAACGGCGCCGGCAAGTCGACCTTCATCAATATCCTCGCCGGCCTGGTGATCAAGACCGGCGGAACCGCCAAGGTCTGGGGTATCGACATCGACCGCGAACCGCGCCAGGCGCGCGCGGCGATCGGCGTGGTGCCCCAGGAACTCAACCTCGACGCCTTCTTCAGCCCGCGCGAGATGCTCGAGGTGCAGGCCGGTTTCTACGGCGTGCCGCCGGCCGAGCGACGCACCGCCGAGATCCTCGAACGGGTCGGGCTGGCCGACAAGGCGGAAGCCTATTCCCGCTCCCTGTCGGGCGGCATGCGACGCCGCCTGCTGGTGGCCAAGGCGCTGGTGCACAACCCGCCCGTGCTGGTGCTCGACGAGCCGACCGCCGGCGTGGACATCGAACTGCGCCAGTCCCTGTGGGCCTTCGTGCGCGAACTCAACGACAACGGCACCACCGTCGTCCTGACCACCCATTATCTGGAAGAGGCCGAAGAGCTCTGCGACCGCATCGCGATCATCAACGAAGGCCAGGTGATCGCCTGTGACGAGACCCGCGCGCTGGTCGAGCGGCTCGATAACAAGGAGCTGCGTATCGTGCTCACCTCGGAGCTCGCAGCACTGCCGGACAATCTGCAGCCGTTCAACGTGGAGCTTACCGACCCCCGCACCCTGATCTTCCGCTACCGCACCCGCGAGACGGAGGTGCACGAAATTCTCGATGCCGTGTCGACAGCCGGCCTGGCGGTGGCCGACCTGTCGACCGAGGAGCCCGACCTGGAAGACGTGTTCCTGGCCCTGACCCGGGGCGACACGAACGCTGCATGAGTTCTGTATGAGGTTCCGCTACACTCTGTTCTTGGCCGCGTTCCTGGCGGCCTGCGCCCCGCGCATCCAGGATCCGGGGCCCTTCGCCGAGACGCCGATGCCGCCGACCCTCACGAAAACCCATTTTGTCACACCCGACGGCACCCGGCTGCCGCTGCGGCGCTGGCTGCCCGACACCACACCGCACGCCGTGATCGTGACCCTGCACGGGTTCAACGATTACTCGAACGCGTTCGGCGAAATCGGTCCGCGCCTGGCCGAGAACGGAATCGCGACGATCGCCTATGACCAGCGCGGTTTTGGGGCATCGGATCAGGCCGGAGACTGGCCCGGCGGCGAACAGCTGCGCGCCGACGCACGCGCCGCGATCACGGCGGCCCGCGCGGCCCATCCCGGCGCACGGGTATATGCGATGGGCGAGAGCATGGGCGGGGCCGTCCTGATGTCGGCCTGGTCGGACGCGGCGCTCGAGACGGACGGGCTGATCCTCGTGGCACCGGCGGTGTGGGGCCGGGCAACGATGCCCTTCTATCAAAGCATGAGCCTGTGGCTGTTCGCGCACACCATGCCGTGGATGCCGCTCACCGGCCAGGGCATCGAGCGTAGCCCGTCGGACAATGTCGAGATGCTGCGTGCGCTCGGCCGGGATCCGCTGGTGATCAAGAACACGCGGGTCGATTCGATCTGGGGAATCGTCAACCTGATGGACGAGGCGCTCGACGCGGCGGCGACCTTCGACGCACCCGCGCTGATTTTGTATGGCGCCAATGACGACATCGTGCCGCCCGAGGCATCACAGCAGATGCTCGCCGACTTGCCCCATGCCCCGGACAGCCAGCGTCGGATCGCCGTGTATGCAGACGGCTATCACATGCTGCTCCGCGATCTACAGAGCGACATAGTGTTACGTGATATCCTGAGCTGGATCGAAGACCCGGCGCAAAAATTGCCGTCGGGCGCGGATGCGGGCAACCCGCATTTGCGGTTTTCGAAACGCTAGTCCGCGCTGTCGTCCTCGGATTTCAGATCCAGCGAGGCCGAGTTCATGCAATAGCGCAGTCCGGTGGGTGGCGGGCCATCGGGGAACACATGACCGAGATGCGCGTCGCATTTGCTGCAGACCACCTCATTTCGCACCATCCCATAGGCACGATCTGTCCGGGTCTCGACCGCTTCTTCGGTCACGGGTTGCCAGAAACTCGGCCAACCGGTGCCGGAATCGAATTTTTCACCGGATTTGAACAACGGCGTGTCGCAGCACACGCAATGAAACGTGCCGGGATCCTTTGAATCATTGTATTTTCCGGAAAACGCCGGCTCCGTGCCGGCCTGACGGGTAATTTGGTACTGTTCGGGCGTCAACTCACGCCGCCATTCCTCGTCGGTTTTCTCAATTTTGGACTCGCCGTCGCCGCTCATTCTCGATTCTCCCGTCTCTAAAGACACCGATATTAACTATTTGCGACAATATGGGGCGCAAAAGGCGCCCCGGCAATGTGTTGGGCAATGCAGCTTTGCTTGACCTTCGCGCCCTTTGGCGCAATTCTCCCGCCCGTGACGCGCCCGTAGCTCAGCTGGATAGAGTATCGGCTTCCGAAGCCGAGGGTCGCAGGTTCGAATCCTGCCGGGCGCGCCATTCTTGGCACGCTACTTGCTTCTTTATTGTGACAGAACCCGTATTTTTGTCTCGGAAGTTTTACGACCACACGTTAACCATTTTGCGCACAACCATTCCGGTACTATCATACGCGCTGGTTATTAGCTCTTCGGAGCACGTCAGGTCGCGACAATCCGCGACACGTAGGGAACGAAACAACCTGAGAGCGAAGCCAATGCACAGTCTTTCTAAAAACATCCACGCCATTGTACTCACCCTGGCATTCGCCGTCGCAATCGCCGGATTCTCGGCGTCCGGCGCCGTTGCACAGGCCACGAAGCTTGTCTTCGAAGAGCGCGCCGCCGACAGCAAGTCCACAATCGAATTCGAGACCAACGGGCGGATCGAAATTTCCTGGCGCGCAACCGGCGGGGCCTTCCAGGTGACGGTCCTCGATCCGACGAATAACAGCAAGCTGGTTGCAAGTGCTCCGCAATCGCGCGACGGCGACGATTCGCCGCCGATGGTCGGCAAGCTGCCGTTCTCGCGTCCGGGCAAACTGAAGTTCCAGGTCGAGGCCTCCGGCCCCTGGCACATCCGGGCGATCGAGTTCAACGCACCCAAGTAGGCAGGCACGCCGCGGGTCCGCCAACTTCCGGCGACCAAAACGGCCGATACGCCTCGCTTCAAGAATTCTTGCGCACGAGCCGCTCCAAGAGCGGCTCGTTTCGCGTTGCCTTGTTGTTGCCACTTCACGACCATGAGGTTGCGAATATTACCGGGCATATTCCTGGTCGATCGGATGTCAATCCTCGCAATCCGAGAATTGTTCTGCCGCCACACGAGCAAGATGCGTTAAAGTGTTCCGGAAATCACAACCAGAAGACACCCCTTCGACCCCGCGGCCCCGGCCGCATGAGACCACGACCATGAACGAAGCCGTCAGCACCAGCGACAAGCCCGCACGCAGCCTCGACGAGATTCCGCCGGTCCCTGCGCCCGGAAGTGCGCCGGGACGCAGCAGCGAGCCCCGCCCGACGCCCCGCAGCGTCGGCGCACGCATGACCGTCGGCCCCGGCATCAACCTGAAGGGTGAGATTTCCGACTGCGATACGCTGGTCGTCGAGGGGACAATCGATGCCACGCTGGTCGGAGAGATACTGGAAGTCTCCGAGGGCGGCACGTTCACGGGTACCGCGAATGTCGCCGAGGCGGAAATCAACGGCCGTTTCGAAGGCGAACTGACGGTCACCGGCGTATTGCAGATTCGCAGCGGCGGACATGTGACCGGCACCATCAGATATGGCCGCATCGAAGTCGATTCCGGGGGTGAAATCTCCGGCTCGGTCACCCGCGAGGACAACAACCCGCGCCCGGCCACATCACCGATCTCCGCGCCGCGCCGCGACAGCCAGCCGAGCGCCAACTAAAGGGCCGTCACAGAAATTGTGCGGCGAAACCGCACATTATTCGCCCGATCGATTGACTCTCGCGGGTCCGATTCCTACATTCCCGCCATCTTCGAAAAACCGGTTCCGGCAGGTGCGAAAAGCGCCAGGCCGATTCGGAACGAGCATATCCCACAGGATTGCGCGCGCCCTTCCTCGCCGCAAGCTGATGGTCATTGTTACACCGCGTCGCTGGCGGGCACCCCGACCCAGCGCACGCCACGCATATATGGAGTGTGTAAATGACAGACGAAAAACTACCGATCGCAATTCTCGCCGCCGCCGGCTTCGCTGAAGTCACCTTCACCGACACGCAAAAGACACTGATCGCCAAAGGGCACGCGATGAAAGTGATCTCGCCCGACGGCGGGCTCGTCCAGGGCTGGCATGCCGACGCCTGGGGCCATCATTTCATGGCCGATGAGTCCATCGGCGATTCCCTGGCTGCCGATTATTGCGGCCTGATCCTGCCCGACGGCCGCAACAGCGCCCATACGTTGGCTGAGAACCCTCACACCAAGCGCCTGATCGCGGCATTCCTCGATGCCGAACAGCCGGTCCTGGTCATCGGCGAGGCCATCAGCCTGCTGGTGTCCTCCGATCTCGCGGCGGGCCGTCGCCTCGCGGGCGGCGCCGAACTCGGCGAAGAGCTGAGCCGCGCGGGGGCCCATTGGGTGCCCGACGAGGATGTCGTGATCGAAGGCTCGCTGATCACTGCCACGTCGGCCGCCACCGGCGCCGGGCTGATCGGCACGTTCCTGGAAGCGCTTACCGAAAGTTCGGTGCCCCAGGCCGCGTAACCGACCTACGGCGCAGTAAGTAGAAATTTTGGCAGACGCCCGGCTCCGGCCGGGCGTTTTGCTATTTGGCACCTTGATATCTAGTACTAGGCGGCGCGCTCGAAGCTGACGAGCAGGCTTTGGACCGGCTGGTCATACTCCTGGCGCAACACGATCGGGCTGGATTCGGTGCTCGAAAACCCGGCATCGGCCGCGATCTTCTCGAGATACGCCAACGCGTGGGTATAGCGCCCGGAATGTTCGAGCTTCCAGGTCTCGGTCGTCGCCAGCGCATCCTCGAACGTCGCGATGAAGATCCCGCCCGGCGCAAGCACACGCCGGCATTCGCCAAACAGCGGCGCCAGTTCACCGATATAAACAAAAACATCCGCCGCGAGGATCGCATCGGCGCTCGCACCGGGCTGCGCCTGCATGGCCGAGAGAAGATCATCCTCGATCAGCTGCGCATAGATGCCACGGGCCTCGGCCTTGCTCAACATCTCGGTCGAGAGGTCGACCCCGATGATTGGACCGACCTGGCCCTGCACGGCCATCCCGGCCATCCCGGTACCGCAGCCCAGATCGATCGTCGGGCCGACCCCGTCGGGACGCGTCACACGCAAGGTCCCCGCCACCTGTAGCGGACCGGTGTAACGGAGGTTTTCGGTCAGATGCTCATCGAAATCTTCGGCGTACCAGTCGAAGAAATCGATCACATAGGTACTCGGCGCATGCTCGGGCACGGGCCCCTCGCCCAGCGCGGCAATCATATAGGCCGGCCCGGTCCGTGTAGGATCGATCTCGAGACAACGCCGGTAGTGGGCGAGTGCAAGCGCATCCCTGCCCTCACGGCCCTCGATATCACCGAGAAGCCAGTGCGCGGTAATGCAATCGGGGTCGAGCACGATCGCGCGTTCGAAAAATGCCCGACCCCGCTTCAGATCGCCATGAAACAACAGGGACGCACCCACATCAGCCGTGTGATCCGCTTCGACGGCATTCCCCTTCGTGTCGGCGTCAACCGCATCGTCGGGCCGGCCGACTTCGCGCAGAGCACCGGCATAGAGCCGCCACGCCGCAACATGATTGGGCGTATGTTCGAGAATGTCTTGAAGCAAGGACACCGCGGCAGCGAAGTCACCGTCCCGGTGCAAACGCTGGGCTTTAAAGAATTCGTCCGGTGTCATTCAACGGTCAGGCGAGAGTGCCGCTCAATTGCAGCCCTTGGTCTTGCCACCCTTCTTGCCGCCGCTCGGCGGCGGACATGGCGAGGGCAGAGTCTTTGCGTTCGCGCTGCGATCAAGCTGGACGATGGTCGGCGCGGCATAGATGACGCCAGCGGCGAGGCCGAGGCGCGTGAGCGCCTTGCGGCGGCTCATGGCGCGGGAAGTGTTGTTTTCGGTGGTCTGTTGGTCTGCCAAATTCAAGCTCCGGTGCCGGCTCGGACCGCCCACACAAATAGTCCCGGTCCTCCCCCGACCGATGTCGCATCATATATCGGGTCGATCCGCCTGCGCAACAAGATGCGAAATTAGTTTTTCAGTGTTAACAACGTCTTATCGACATGTCCGAGCCACCTGATACCCCTAGCGAAGATATCGCCGCCGCCGCGCTCACGATCGAGACGACACGCGGTGTCGGGCGTTATTTGGTAAGTCTCGGATACGCCGTCCTCACCGAGTTCACACTGGCCAACAACCGCCGCGCCGATGTGATCGGACTCGCAGACAACGGGCATTTCGTGATCGTCGAGGTGAAGGTCAGCGTGGCCGACCTGCGCGGCGACACCAAATGGCCCGAATATGAGGATTTCTGCGACCAACTCTATTTCGCGGTGCCGCCGGGATTCCAGAACGAGCTCGTGCCTGAGAGAACGGGCCTGATTATCGCCGATTCCTGGGGCGCGGAAGCGATCCGCGAGGCCCCCGACACGGGCCTGCATGCGAGCCGCAGGAAGACGTTGACGGTGCGGTTTGCGCGCGCCGCCGCGAAACGCCACCAGCGCCTGGTCGACCCCCGGGTCTAATGCGAGTCCTGGTCGGCGTTCAGCCGGCGATGCGCGAGATTGTGTCGGTCGTGGAAAACCCATCGACGAGATCGGCCAACACGACCCGGCCGCCATACGACGCCACCAGTTCGCCGCCGACCACTTCGTCCACACTGTAGTCCGCCCCCTTGACCAAGACATCGGGCCGGACCGCCTCGATCATCGCCAGCGGCGTGTCGTCGGCGAACAGGACCACCCCATCGACACCCGCGAGAGACGCGATGACCCGGGCGCGCGCGCCTTCGGGTTGGACCGGCCGGCCCTCGCCCTTGAGGCGTTTGACCGACGCATCGTCATTCAAGGCCACAATCAACCGGTCGCAGGCCGCACTCGCCTGTTCGATCAGCGATATGTGTCCCGGATGCACGATGTCGAAGCAGCCGTTGGTGAAACCCACAGAAAGGCCCCGCGCGCGCCATTGGGCAATGCGTTCCTGCAGCCCGGCCGTGTCCAGGATTTTCGCTGCCAAGCCGGGCGCGCCGCCCAGCCCATCGGCCAGTTCATCGATCCGCACGACGGCGGTGCCGACTTTTGCGACCACCAGCCCCGCGGCCACATTGGCGAGCTGTGCAGCGTCGACGACACCCATGCCCGCGGCGAGCCCGGCCGCAACCGTCGCCACGACCGTGTCCCCGGCACCCGAGACATCGAAGACCTCGCGGGCCAGTGCCGGCAGATGCACTTCGTCCGTGCCGCTCACCACGGTCATGCCGTTGGCACCACGCGTCGCAATCACCGCATCCAGCCCGCAGGTCTCGATCAGATGCCGCGCCGCCGCCGCGACCTCCGCATCACTATCAACCGGCATCCGTGACGCCGCGCCCAGTTCGCGCCGGTTCGGCGTGATCACGCCGGCGCCACGATAGCGGGTGAAATCGATCCCCTTGGGATCGACCACAACCGGGACGCCCGCAGCGCGCGCGGCATCCATCGCCGCGGCGATCATCGCGTCGGTCAGCACGCCCTTGCCATAGTCCGACAGGATGAGCGCACCGCAGTTTTCATCGGCGACGGACGCGGTCACATCGGTCGCCAGCTGCGCCAGCAATTCGTCCGACAGTGACGTGAGCTGCTCCTCGTCGGTGCGCAACAATTGCTGGCCGCCGGCGATAAACCGCGTCTTCACGGTCGTCGGGCGATCGCTGTCCGCGATCAGCGACAAGCCTACCGCGCGCTCGCAGGACAGGACCTCGGCCGCCTCGCGGCCCGACGGGTCATCCCCGACAACCCCGAACAACCGGGTTTCAGTGCCCAGGGCCGACAGGTTCCGCGCCACGTTTCCCGCGCCGCCAACCGTCACGGCCTCGCGGTCAATCCGCAGGACCGGGATCGGCGCCTCGGGTGAAATCCGCTCGACCTCGCCATAGACGAAGCGATCGAGCATCACGTCCCCGACGCAAACCACATGCGCCGACCCGAGACGGGCCAACCAATCAATCAATCGCGGCTTGTTGTTCATCGCATCCCTCTTAGCAGGTGCGGGTATGTGCCGTCATCCGCCCGAGAATACGCATCGGTTACGGGCCCGGCGATGGGTTCCGGTGAAACAGGAAATCCGCCTGGATCGGCGCGCCGTCCGGCCCGACGCTCACATTGTAGCGGCCGACCTCGGTAAACCCGGCGTCGACCATCAACGCAATAACGTCATCGGCCAGGGCCTGGCCCTCATACAACGCCTCGAACGACGCCTCCACATAGACATGTTCGAACGCGGCCAGCACATCATCCGCGCCGCGCAGCACCTCGAGCTCGAAGCCCTGCACGTCGATCTTCAGGAGCGCCGGCGCTGTCAGGTCGGCGCGCGACACAAAACCCGACAGCGGACCCGCCTCGACTTCGGTCACGCCCACTTCTTCGGTGCCGGGAAACAATTCCGACTGGCGGGCGGAAATCGGCAGCAGCGAGGAACTGTCGGCCGACGCGCTGACATGCATGGTCGCCGTGCCGGCGTCGGGCGAAATCGCGGTCTGAAACAACGTCACATTCCGGTCCCCCGCAAAGACCTGCCGGTAACGCGCCGCCGCATCGGGCAACGGCTCGAACGCAAAAATACGCGCGGCCGGATGAAGCGCGCGGGCCAGCAGCGAGAACTGGCCGACATTGGCCCCCACATCGACGATCGTGGCGAGCCGCATGGGCGCGATCACATCGCGATGCTCGATCGCGGCCCCGACTCCCGATCGCAGCCCATGACGGAACAGCGGATTGGGCAAGAGGCGCAAAAGCTTCACGAACTGGCGGACACGGCGAGACAGCATGTTCATGATGCCTCCTTGTCCCTGGGCGCACCCTTGTGCGCGGTGTCCTTGGGCGCACCCTTGTGCGCGGTGTCCTTGGGCGCACCCTTGTGCGCGGTGTCCTTGGGCACGCCCTTGTGTGCGGCCACGCGCAGTTCGAGTGCCGCCTCGAAACGCTCGAGGACGGCATGGCGTTCCCATTCGGATTCCGCCGCCGCACGGGCAGCGATCCCCAGCCGGAGGCGCAGGTCGCGATCGCGGGCCAGCGCCAGCACCGCGGCACCCATCGCAGGCCCGTCGGCCGGGGCGACCACCGTGCCGCAGGAGGCAACCATCTGGGCGATCTGGGTGCCTGGATCAGCGGACGCCACGACCGGGCGCCCGCTTGAAAGCATGCCGCCGAGCTTCGACGGCATGACCAGGTCCGCCGCCTCCGCCTTCTGGGGCAGCAGGTGGATATCCGCCATCGCCAGCAGGGCCGGCAGCTTTGCTTCCGGCTGCAACGGCATCAGCTTGAGGAGCTGATCGTTCAGGCCGTGGGTGCGCATCGCATTCTCGATCACATCGCGGCCCGCGCCTGCGCCCGCGATCACGAACCGCACCGGCGGGTCACCGTCACGCCGCGCGGCCACGACCGCCTGCACGGCACTGGCGATCTGGTCGATGCCCTGCTTCTCGCCGATGTTGCCGCTGTACAGGGCGACGATGGCGTCCGGCGCGATACCGATCTCGGCGCGGAACGACGCCCCGTCCGCATCCGGCCGGATGCGCTGGGTGTCGACCCAATTGGGAAATTCGACGATCCGCTCCGCCGCGACCCCCTTGCCCGCCAGCCGGTCGGCCATGCGCGGCGAGATCGTCGAGACCGTGTCGAACCGGCGCAACAGCCAGCGTTCACCCGCCTGCACCGGGCCGGCGATGGCCTTCGGCAGAAAATGCAGATCGAACGCGGCATCGAATTCGAAATCCTGGATATGCAACCAGGACAGCGCGCCCCCGAACCACGCCGCGGCCAGTCCCGCCGGCGCGACAAACGCCGTCGGCTCCACCACGAAGACCACATCCGGGCGCCAGAACATGCCCGACCATTTCGCCGGCGCCGCACTGGACAGGGCGAAACTCGCGAGATGCAGAACCCGCCGCAGGCCGGTCGCCCGGCTCGGGACATAGAGCGGGCTGCGCACCACCCGCACGCCGTTCACGACTTCCCGCCGCCACCACCATTTCGAATAGCCGGGCGAGACCTTCCAGGCCGGGTAATAGGGGGGTGCGGAGACCGCGCGCACGCTATGTCCGCGTGCGGCGAGCCAGGCCGCCATGTCGCCCGTGAACCGGCCGATGCCGGTCATCTCGGGGGCGAAATTCAGACCGTAGATAAGAATTTTCACGAGGCGATCTTCTTCGGGGCCATCATCGGTTCAGCTGGTCTTTGTAGTCCTCGGACATGGGCGAGTCCGGGTCGTTCAGTTCCTTGAGCTTCAGGGTGACCTGATACTCGTAGAACATCTTCAGCAGGCAGTAGCGCAGCCCGCGCCGCCCATCGAGGATCCCGCGCTTGACGATATACAGATACAGGAATTGCCAGATCGGCCGGGCGGGAAGGTAACGGTAGGCGAACTGCTTGAGGGCGCGGCGGCGTTCGGGACCGCGCCGGGTCAGCCGGGCCGTGATCGAGCTTTCCTTCTCGGACGCGTTCAACAGCCGCCAGGCCTCGACCGCCTCCATGCTCGAATAGTTATTGTGACGATCGAACCAGCGCTCGATGCCCTTGTCGTCCATGTGCACGAGATGGTTCTTGAGATAGCCCGGTGGGCCCTCGATCACCATGTGTTCGTGGACGATGCGTTCCTCGTAGCGGCCCTTGCCGCGCCGGATGAGGCGCAGATTGTAATTCGGATAGATCGCCCGCATGGGCTTTCCCCAGAGCCAGTTCTCACCGGCCACATAGTAACCGTGGCGCGCATCCGGATCGGCGATCGTCGCGCGGACCTCATCGGCCAGCAACGGCGTGCCGCGCTCGTCCGCATCGACGAAGAACACCCAGTCGTGGCGCAGGTCGAGATTGTCGAGCGCCCAGTTCTTGTGGGTCGCGAAATTGTCGAACACGCGCTCGACGACGGTCGCGCCCATGGAACTGGCGATCTCCACGGTGCGGTCGGTGGAGTGAGAATCGAACACGAAGACCTGGTCGGCCCAGGCGAGGCTTTCCAGGCAGATCGCGATGTTCCGTTCCTCGTCCTTGGTCGGGACGATGACGGAGACCGACACTTTGGCGGGATCAGACGATGGAGGCATAGGCGTCCTCCAGAGCGTGGCCGATCTGTGGCCATTGGAAGCGTTCGCCGACCAGCGCGCGGCCCCGCGCACCCTTGGCCCGCGCGCCGTCGACGTCGCTGAGTGCAGCGATGACCGCATCGGCGAAGGGCCCGGCCTCGGCCGGGGTCACCCAGCCCGCATCGGCATTCGCCACCTCGTGCCAGAGATTGACCTTGTCGGAGATCGCGACGGGCAGGCCGCAGGCCATCGCCTCAACCACGGCAATGCCGAAATTCTCGCTGTAGGACGGCAGGACGAACAGGTCTGAATCTGCGAGCACCTCCAGCTTGTCGTCGCCGGTGACCATGCCGGTGAAGGTGGCGCGGTCGGTAAAGCCGAATTCATCGATCCAGCCTTGCGTCTTTTCCTGCATGCCCCGGTCCGGGCCGGCGATCACCAGATGGGCGTCGGGCACGGCGCGCAACACGTCGGCAAACGCCCGGGTCAGGACATCGAGGCCCTTCTTGAAGTTGAGCCGGCCGAAGAACAGCACGATGGGCCGGTCGCCGATCTCGGGATGGCGGGCGCGGAACCGGCCGCGCGCCGGCAGATTGTCATACTCGTCCGTGTCGAGGCCGTGGGGCACCACGACCCCGGGAACACCAAACACATAGGGCGCGGCGAGAATGCCCTCTTCTTCCGTCGTGAAGTGCATCTTGGCGGCACCCCGGGTCACCCGGTTCTGGAACCAGGTCTCCAGCGCCAGCTTGCGATACCGGTGGCGGCGATACAGGAACGGGTCGAGCGTCCCGTGGGGCCGCATGAGATAGGGCACCCCCGAACGTCGGCAGGCCCGCTCGGTGAACTTGCAATGCAGCATGTAGAGCGAGTGGAGGTGCACCGCGTCCATCTGCGGAACTGTCCCTTCGAGAGCCCGCGCCATGGGCCGCGAATTTCCCAGAAATCTGGGAAACTCGATCGGGAAATACCGAATGGTCACGCCGTCGCGTTCGACCGGGCGATCGACCGGCACGTCCAGCACATCGTCGAGGCCGTTCATGTTGGTGGCGAAGATCGTCACCTCATGGCCGCGCCGTGCCACGGCGCGCGCCATCTCGAAACACGCCTTGGACGGCCCGCCATCGCGCGGCGCCAATGTCGCTATTACATGTAAAATCTTCATGCGGAATCCGCTGTATAGGGGTCCGCTTTATAGATGCGACCGCGTTGCATCAAGGTCGACCCCTCCGCCTGCAAGACAACACGCACGCGCATGCTAACCCGCCGCCAGATCGCGCCATCCGATCAAGTCGACCCCGGCCGCGCGCGCGGCATCGGCAAACGCGAACGCCCCACGGTCGTCATTCACCCGCCAGGCGATATCGAGGCCCGGGTGAACCCCCACCTCGGCCACGCCGTCGAGGCCGCACAACAGCGCCAGCGCGGGCTCTGCCCAGTCCACATCGCCCGCCGACGCCGGCATGTAGAAATGCTCGGTCGTGATGAACCGGCGGGCGATCGTGCGGGCCCAGCCGCGGCCGAGCCAGTAGGTCGGGCTCTTGCGCGGTTTGCGCAGATAGACATTCTGCGCCGTGCGCACACAGCGGATGCCGAAGCGCGGCAGCACCTGTGCCAGGGCCCGGCGAAACGGCGCGAATTTGTGCAGATGACCGTGGGAATCAACGTAACAGAGATCGACACCCAGATCGCGCACCCGGGCGATCTGGGCCTCCATTTCGCGGGCAATCTGGTCCACCGGCAGCCGGTTGAGGAGGCCACGTTTGCGCATCGTGTTGGATTCGAGGAACCGCCCCTCGTCGTCCACCAGGTCGGGAATCTCGCCCGCCGGCAGGACCGGGCGCTCGACATCATCGGTCGAGAAACACAGATGCACGCCGAAGCTGTGCTCGCGATGGGCCGCCGCCCAGGTGGTCGCCATTTCGGTCGCCGGCACGTTCGCCATGATCGACGCACTGGTCAGCGCGCCGGCGTCAAAACACGCGATTGTCCGCTCGACGGTATGTTCGGAAAGGCCGAAATCGTCAGCCGCAAGGATAATGCGCATCTCTGCCCGTTCCTCGGGTGATCAGTTCACGGTGCAACTGCATGCATGTTTAAAGACGCGTCCGCGTTGCATCAAGGTCGAGCGCCGTCGTAAACCAGCGTGTCGGCGCGGCCACGAGGTGGTCGCGCGCGACACGCATCGCGTCAGCGCATACCGGGGCACAGCATGTGCGGGATCAACCTCATTTTCGGATACGGCGCCAATGCGCCACCGATCGACGAGACCGAGCTCTATACGGTCCGCGAGGCGATGATCCCCCGTGGCCCCGACGAGGCGGGTATCTGGCGTGGGCCCGACGGCAAGGTCGGGCTGGGCCATCGCCGGCTTTCGATCATCGACCTGTCGCCGACCGGACATCAGCCGATGACGTTGCCGGGGGGACACGGCGCCCCCGAAAGGCCCGGTGGACCCGACCGACCCGCCCGACCCGACGCGCCCGTCGTCGTCTTCAACGGCGAGATCTACAATTACCGCGAGCTGCGCACGGAGCTTGAGCAGGCCGGCACCACCCTGTTTTCAAACTCCGACACGGAAATCCTGTTGCACCTGTACATGCGCGACGGCCCGGCCATGGTCGAGCGGCTGCGCGGCATGTTCGCGTTTGCCATCTGGGACCCGGTCAAGCGGGGCATGCTGCTGGCCCGCGACCCGATGGGCATCAAGCCGCTCTACTACGCCGACGATGGGCAAAGCCTGCGTGCCGCGAGCCAGGTGCGCGCCCTGTGCGCGGGCGGCAATGTGGACCGCACACCCGACCCTGCCGGGCATGCCGGGTTCTTCCTGCTCGGCTATGTGCCCGACCCGCACACGCTTTATCGCGGCATCCGCGCGCTGCCCGCCGGCACGACCCTGTGGTGCGACGGCAACGGCTGCGCCGCCCCGCGCAACTATTTCGACGTGGGTGACGCGTTTCGCAATGCGCCGACCCAGACGATCGCGGACCGGGCCGAACGGCGCGAATATCTCCACGATGTGCTGGCCGACAGCGTGCGTGCCCATCTGATCGCCGATGTGCCCGTCGGGGTGTTTCTGTCGGCCGGGCGCGACAGCACCACCCTGGCCGCACTGGCCCGCGAGGTCGGCGGCGATGACCTGCGCACGATTACGCTCGGCTTTTCGGAGTTCCGGGGACGCGAAGAAGACGAGACGATCCTCGCTGAAACCGTGGCCCGCGAGCTGGGAACCACCCACGAGACAAGCTGGGTGGCACGCGAGGAATTCGCCGCCGACCGGACCAAGCTGTTCGCGGCCATGGACCAGCCCACGATCGACGGGGTGAACACGTATTTCGTCGCCAAGGCCGCGGCCGCAGCCGGACTCAAGGTGGCCCTGTCGGGGGTCGGCGGGGACGAGCTGTTCGGCGGTTACCCAAGTTTTACGGGGGCGCCATCTCTGGTGCGGCGCGCACGCTGGTCGCGGCGCATTCCCGGGCTCGGCAAGGGTTTCCGCATGGTCTCGGGCCCGCTCGCCCGGCGCATGACCTCGCCCAAATATGCCGGGCTGCTCGAATACGGGACCAGCCTCGCCGACGCCTATCTCCTGCGCCGGGCGTTGTTCGCGCCCTGGGAACTGCCCACCGTGATGGACCCGGACATGGCCGCGGCCGGCTGGGCGGAACTGGCACCGCGGATCAATCTTGCCAACACGGCCGACGGTCATAAGAAGGACCGGGCCGCGATCTCGGCGCTGGAGCTGTCCTGGTATATGCGCGGGCAATTGCTGCGCGACGCGGACTGGGCGGGCATGGCCCATTCGCTGGAAATCCGAACGCCACTCGTCGATGTCGAGCTGTTCGGCGCACTCGCGCCGCTGATCGCCGGGGACCATCCGCCGACCAAGTCAGATCTGGTCAACACGCCGCGCACCCGCCTGCCACGCGACGTCCGCGTGCGCCCCAAGACGGGCTTCGCCATTCCCGTGCGTGAATGGGTGCAGGACAAGGGCCGGATCTCGAATGCGCCGGAGCGCGGCCTGCGCGGCTGGGCCCGGATCGCCCACCGGGAATTGTCTGACTAGTCGCTTAGCCGCAACGCGCGCCGCAGCCCCGCGATATAGCCCGACACGTTCCAGCCCGCGATGCGCGCCTTCGCACCCGCACGGAATCCCGCGCGCATGGCGTCGTCGCCGGCGAGTTTCCGCAGGGCCGCGACCAACGCCGGGCGATCGTCGTAGGGGAAGATCAGACCGCAGGTGTCGGCCACCAGGTCGCACCCGCACGACACCCGGTCACTGACGATCACCGGACAGCCGAAGTTCATCGCCTCGTTGATGATGAGCCCCCAGGTCTCCTGGTACGCGGACGGCAACACCAGCATATCGGCGATGGCATAGCCCTCGGCGATACGCGACTGATCAAGCCAGCCCGCGAAAATGATCTGCGCATCGGGATGTCTGCCGGCCAGAACTTCGGCGGCGGCGCGCTGTTCACCCTCGC
Source organism: Rhodospirillaceae bacterium (assembly GCA_018667335.1). Lineage (GTDB taxonomy): Bacteria > Pseudomonadota > Alphaproteobacteria > UBA6615 > UBA6615 > UBA8079. The sequence goes on along the minus strand of JABIVD010000060.1, from coordinate 82,242 downwards.
CCACCATCAGCAGAGTCCAGTCATCTCCCAGCCCCGCCTCCGCGAACGCCGCGACCAGCATCAACGGCTGCTTCTTGGGCATGAACTTGGCGCTGTAGAGGACGATCTTCTGGTCGCCGGCGATTCCGAACGCGGCCTTCAATTCCGCCTCGCGCCCGGCCATCCGCGCGGCCTCGGCGGCAAAAAAGGCGTCGTCGACGACATGTGGCGCATGCACGAGTTTTCGGTCGGGCACGCCGAAGTTCCGGAAATAGTCGCGATTGTCCTGGCCGATATACAGCAGCACATTTGCCAGCATGTAGAGCGGCCGATACAGCATCTGCCGCAAGGCCCGGACCCAGCGCGGCCGCGCGCCCAGATTGTTCGAGATGGTCCGGATGATCAGCCGCTTGCCGCCGAGCTTCGCCGCGATGGCGCAGGCGACATGGCTGAAGTGATTGTGGCCGTGGATGTAGACCGCGTCATGGGGCCCTGTCAGCACGTGCCAGATCAGCCCCGGGTTGATGAACTTCCAGAACCCCGACCCGCTGCGCGTGGGGCTGATGTTCGGGAATATACGGTGCGGATAGCCGGTGAATTTCTCGACCCCCCATTCGACGACCGTTCCCACCTCGGGATCAAAGCCCGACGCCGACCAGCCCCGTTGCATGAACAGAACATTCACATCGATGTCCGGATCGGCCGCCATCGCCCGGTACAGGGGCAAATGATAATGCACGGGGAACTGTGCAACGACCGCCAGGCGAAGCGGCGTTCTGCCCGCCGCCGCCGCATCAGCCACAGGGTCAGCCACAGTGTCAGACACAGAGTCAGCCGACATGATCGCCTGCGCGGGCTTCGAGCGCCGGGCCCGCATCGACAATCAGATTTTGCCGGATGCCCGCGCGCGAGGAATCGACGCTGACCTGACGGCCCGTCCGGTCCCAGCGGGGATGCAGGTCGCACTTCATGTCGCCGTCCCCCACGGACAGATCGGACAGGTAGCGCCCCATATCGATCCGCCGATCGCCATCGAGATCGAACAGCATCAGGTTCTGCATGCCGTCGGCGTCCGGATAAGTGTCGGTCACCATCAGGCCCGGATCATCGACGTGAAACATCGGATGCCCGTCGACCGGCAGGACGTCCGCGCCGACGACCTGGCGTTGGGTCGGCGCATCGACCGGGATCAGGAAATAATGCTCGTTGCCCACGCTGCCCACCCCGCTGGGCAGGCGGTGGCGGAGCTTGCGGGCGATGTTGATCGCCGGACGCAGGATCGGTGAGCCGAGCAAACCGCTGCGCCGCGCCGCCGCCAGCCCGCTGGACATGAACCGCGACCAGGCGAGGATCGTGTCGTCGTCGCGCCAGTCGTAATGGGTCACCTTTTCCTCGGCCAGCAGCCGCAGGTTCGACCCGTCGCCATTGGCCACCAGGAGCCGTGAATAGATCGCCCCGTCATTCAGGAAATAGCGGTGCATGAACGCGAACTGCGTCCCGCTCGGATTGAACTGGGTGTGGGTCACGACCTGCGCCACATCCGCCGGCGTTCCCGCCCCCACGTTCGCGATCTCGGCGATCGGTATCAGGAGCGCGGCGGTGCCGGCATCGAGATCGACCCGCCAGATGCCATCGTCTTCGGGTGCCGGTGTGTCGATCGAAGCGGGGAAGTCAGACGGCAACCCATAAGCGGGCCAATGCTTGCGCAGGCGGCCATAGTTGGGTGCGATCGCCATCCGGCCGGACGGATGCACCGAGCAGACCGAATAGCCGATCATCTGCTCCGCGCCGTCTTCGGGGTTGAAGATGCAGGAACCGAGCCGACCCTCTGACAGCTTGTTGTAGATCAGCCGCCCATCGGGCAGCCACTGCGCGCGCGCGCCCATCTGGAAGTTCCATGCGGTCGTGGTGCCGATCGGCTCCGGCACGCCGACACCCGGCTTCCACAGGCAGATTTCAGCCACCTCGCCGTTCGGCTGATGGCGTATCTCGGGATCGACACGCAATACAGCCAGCATGTCGTTGGCCGGGTTCCAGGGTGTGACATCGTGGAAACCGAAGAAATGCGCGCGGTCGCGCGGCGTCTCGGCAATAACGGGACAGTCGATCGAAATGCGTGACGACACGAACGGCAGTCCCCGGATCCAGGATGTGCGGCATGTCCCCCTTCGGGGAAACACCAAGTTTGCGGCGCGAAGGCCGGATTGGCTATGCTGCTCTAGCTAGCAACACGCCAAGACACGATCAAGGATAACCCAATTTACGTTCAATATGGATGCGGCTGGTCGGCGCCGGATGGCTGGGTAAATTTCGACACCTCGCCCACCCTGAAATTCGAGCGAATCCCGCTGCTCGGAAAGCTGTACACGCGCAACAACGAGCGGTTCCCGGAAGCCGTGCGCGTCGGTGACGCCGTGCGCGGACTGCCCGTGGCGGATCAGTCGTGCGACGGCGTGTATGCGAGCCATGTGCTGGAGCATCTGAGCCGGAAAGATTTCGACACCGCAGTGCAGGAAACCTTCCGGATCCTCAAACCCGGCGGCATCGCCCGTGTGGTTGTCCCCGATCTCGCGGCTGCGGCGCGCAGCTATCTCGATGCCACCGGCGCCGAGGATGCCACCGCCGCCGACAATTTCATGCGCGGCACGCATCTGGGGATCGAGACCCGGGCCAAGGGCCTCAAAGGCATCATCCATGAGACGCTGAGCAACGCCCGGCATTTCTGGATGTGGGATTATCCGGGCCTGGCCGGCGCGTTTCGCGATCACGGCTTCACGGATATCCGCCGCGGCCAATTCAACGACAGCGACGATGAGATGTTCAAGGCCGTCGAGAATGCCGGTCGTTTTGAGGATGCCGTCTGCGTCGAGGCCCGCCGCCCCGCATAAACAGCCCGGATGAACGCTAGAACGTTTTGGGCTTGGGCACGCCGAACAATTTGTCGGTGATCTTCTGGATGACCCCGACCGGGTCCATCAGCCAACGCAGCACCCGCGCATAGGTGAAACAATAGCTGTCCGAGGGCCGCTGTTCGCGCCCCATCACCATCGCGAAGTAGCGCCGATGGTTGACGAGGCTTTCATCGGCCATGCGCTGGCTGCCCGAGATCGAATCCTCGTGGATTGTGAACAGGGACCAGTTGCGGTCGACGATTTTCACCCGCGCGCCTGCCAGCCCCATATCCAGCAGCAGCTCCGCATCCCAGCTGGTGCGGTTGTCGATATTGAACGCGTTCGTCGCCTTGTAGGCCGCCGCGCGAAAAAAGGTCGATTGCTGCATGACGACGGCGGCCCCATGGGCGAACCGCCACGGCGTGAAGGGTGCCGAGCGGAACCGCCGGATCACATCACCGGCCTTATCAACGATGAATCCATGGCCGACGACGATATCAGCGTCCCGGTGACGCTCGAATGCGGCCACGGCCTCCTTGATGGCGCCGGGCAGAAAGGCATCATCCGCATTCATGTAGCAATAGATGTCGCCCGTCGCGGCGGCAAAACCGTTGTTCAGACCATCGGGCGGTCCCTTGTCGGGCTGATCGAGAACCGTGGCGATCCCGTCACGGTACTTTTCGATGATATCGCGGCTACCGTCGGTCGAGCCCGGGTCGACGACGATATACTCGATGTCGTCGTAATCCTGCTCGAGGACCGACTGGATGGCGCGTTCCAGGAATTCCGCCTGATTGAACGACAGGGTGACGATCGACACTTTCATCGTTGCGGCCTCCGGCCGGGCCGCGGCGCAGTTCCGCGCGGCCCCGGGCGAACTCCCGGCGGCAGCTGACGGTTGCCCTGCACGGCGGGGGGTTGCTGCTGTGAATTCTGTTGCGAGGGATGCCCGTTCTGCGGAAACCCGTTCTGCTGAAATCCGTTTGGCGGCATCCCGTCAGGCGCACGGTTGGGGGCGCCTTGCGGGTGTCCGTTCTGCGGCCTTCGGACCCGGTGACGCACGCCGCCGAGCATTTCCTTCGGCACCGACGAGCGCAGCACTTCCCAAACAAACATCATCATGACCACGTTAAACGGCAACGTCACACGGCGTGCGGCCCCGAAGGGAGAGAACAGGATATCCCAGAGCATCAGAAAACCAACGAACGTCACGAGCGGGCTCAGCGGCTCACGCACCATATAGAGGTTCGACATCACCCGGAAAATGAGAACCAGCAGCCAAAACCAGAAGATCGCGCCCATGAGTCCCGATTCCACCCAGCCGCTCATCAGATGGCTATGGGTCGGGATCAGCCCCTCTTCGGAGGCGAAGTAGGTAATGTCGTAGCCATAGCGTTCCAGCTCATAAATCCGCGAGACATACTCACGGTTTTTGGCCCAGGACCCGTGGCCGATGATCGGGCTGTCCATCACCGCCTGGCTGGACACGAAGATTTCCGATCGGCCGCCGAGCAAAATACCGAAGGAGCCCGCGCTCTGACGGGCATAGGTCTCCTGGGCCAGTTCGCCCAGCATCCCGTTCGATGCGGCGAACTGATAGGTGTTCAGCATCGTTGTGGCGATCATGATTCCGCCGGCAAAGAACATGAACGTGCGCACCGGCGAGAACCCCGCCGGCGATGTCCGTTTGCGCCCGAGCACCTGCTGCACAAACACATACAGCGCCGTCAGGATCGCGATGCCCGCCATACTGCGCGAGCCGGCCACCATGCTGTAGACGCCGACGGCCAGGATCAGCAGGGTGGGCAGGCTGAACACCTTGAAAATCGGCCGCCACTGCGTCAGCAGCAGCACGAGCATGATCGTGGGGATACCGAGCCCGAACTTCCAGGGTTGCCGCGAGGCAAAGTCAGACGGGTTGATCAGGAAGGACAGATAGCCGCCGACAATAATGCCCAGCGCGAACATGGTGATCCGCTTGCGGCTGCCATAGACCAGCATGTAGATCGCCGAGAAATTTATCGACGTGAAGATGATCTTCGACCACCCGCGGGAAAAATCCCGGAACGGCGTGTCCCGGATCAGGTCCGTCAGGATCTGTGACATTAGCCACATGAAGGCCAGAATCAGGAAGGTCCTGGGCAACGGATTGGCGAGCAAGGCGCCGCGCGTCAGAAGAAGGAATGGAAACAATCCGATCAGCAGCAACTCGGGCGCAAAAATACGGCCAACGGCATTGACCTCGAGCCAGATGACGGTCGGGATCAGGAATGCGGCCACAGCAAGCACCGGCTTGTCGTCGGTCTCGGGGAGGTCCGGATCGTAATGCGCGGAAGGCTTGAACTGACCCTGCGGGGCATAGCTCACAAAGGTCATGGGCGCATACCCCGATGTCCCGGCATGGGCCGCGTGAACGGCGCCCGCGCGTCATTTTTTGATCGCAGCAGCATCACCCGCACACCCTAACGCCGGGACAGACGTTCATACAGTTCAAACAAGCGTGTCCCGTATTCCGCCTGCCGATGGTCGCGGCGTATCAGGGCGGCGTTGTCCCGCCCGACCTGCGCGACACGCGCGCGATCCGCCGCGGCCTCACGCAATGCCGCCGCCAGCGCATCCGGATTGCCCGGCGCCACCAAACGGCCATGCACGCCATCCTCGACGATCGATCCGGCATTGGCCGTGGTGACGACATAGCAGCCCGCCGCCATGGCCTCGAAGACGACACGTGCCGAGCCCTCGGCCAAAGTCGGGAACACGAATACATCCGCTGCCACCATCCGTGCCGCCAGCTCCGCTGGCAACAGATTGCCGTGATAGGTCACCCGGGGATCGGCGCGGAACTGTTCGAAGGCAGCGCCCCCCTCTCGGTCCACGGAGCCGCACACCCCCAGTTGCAGATCCACGCCCTCCAGCGCCGCCATCGCGTCGGCCAGATCATCGGTTCCCTTGCGACGGCGCACGCTGCCTGCGAACAGGAGCTGCAGCGGGCCTGCGTCAGGTGCATCCACATCCAGGTTTTCCGGCGCGTGATCGGGCAGCGTCGACAGGAACCCATCATCGATCCCCCGGTAAATGACATTGACCCGGTCCGGCGCCCACCCCTGATGGACGAAGGTCTCCTTGACGAAATCGGAATTGGCGAGCACCTGATCGGCGCGGTTGAGGTCATCGCGGATCGCCCGCCAGTTCACATCGATGGGGCCGGCCTCGCCGGGCGCCGGCATTTGCCCGCCGTTGCGCACCAGATGTTCGAGCACCGACAGATGGGCGATCGAGTATTCACACAAACATACCCAGCCGCGTTCCCGGGCCAGCGCCACGGATGCGCCGCCGAATCCCGCACGGTAGTGATAGACGCCCGGACCGGACGGGTCGGCCTCACGGCGGATGACGCGGCTCGCGCCCCGCGCATACAGCACACGCGCAAACATATGCAGCCGGTCGGCGAGCAGATCGCCCACCGCCGGCAGGTGCCGCATGCGGCTGGCCACCTGTGAAAACGGCTCACCGGCCCACATGGCGCGGACGCGGGTCCCCGGAATTGAATCTTCCCGTCCGAGAAACCGTCTGACGGGTTTCAGGCGCGACAGGCCGAGCGCAGAGAGCGCGCGGGCCAGGCCCGGGGTCGGATAGGCCCCGGTGATAAACGCCGTCAACGCGTCACGCCTGGCCGCTTCGGCCGCCGCGAGTCGCAGGCTGAACCGCCCAAATCCGTTGGATATGATCGCATTCGGGGCCATGGATGGGCAGCATCACCAGATGATTGAAAAACCGCGCTGGGCTTCCTCTACCGCCCCGGCACGCGGCGTGGCAAAGCATTTTACCCGGTCAAGCAACCGGACCGCCTAGGAACCGCGGCGCAGCACGCGCAATACATCCGTCGGCGGCTTGAGGGCGGCCAGCACCAGGGACAAAAACCGCTGGTCGAGAAAGGCCATGGTCCGCCCCACCACCAGGAGTACGACCGCCATCTCCGCAATGGCCAGCGCGGCAGCGGCACCGTTGATACCAAACATGGGTGTCACCAACGCCAGGACCGCCAGACCGGACGCCGCAGAAATCCCGTATATCGCTGCGATTGCGCGATTGTTGTTTGTCGCATAGAGCGCGGTCGCAACGGCGTGCCACATCATGGTCGACAGGCCGCCAATCACGAGCAGGCCGAGCAGGGTGCGCGGCGCGGGAATGCGGCCGACCGTCCAGAAATCGACAATCGCCGGGCCGAATATCATCAATCCGACGAACGCAGCCATCGACAGCCAGGCGGCAAATTGAATGGCCCGGTTGTTGAGGCGGCGCACGAGATCGATATCGTCCTTGCCATAGGCAATCGCGATCTCCGGCCGCAGGGTCGAGAAGGCCAGATTGGCAAAGAGGACGACAGCGCGGGCCAGCATGCGCAGCGTGGCGAACACCGCGACGGCGGACGGCCCCAAAATCGCACCGAGTACGATGATCGGACCCTGGATCGAAATCGCGTTCGCGACCGTCAGCCCGACAAAGCCGAGGGACGGCGGCGCAAGCTGGCGCCAGGTCTCCCGCGAGGCATGTGCGATTCCATAGGCCAGCCAGGGACTATGTCGATGGGCAAACACCGCAACGACCAGAAATCCGACCGCCTCGACCGATGCGAAGACGATGGCCACACCCAGCGGGCGCGCACCGGCGATCAGGGCACCGGCGATCAACACCAGGGACACAAGCCGCGTCAGCGCTGTCAGGTAACTCTGCAGTCCATATTGCCCGGCGCTCATCAGCCCGACCGCGGCAATCCCTGTCTGGATGTTGAACAGGATCTGGATCAACAACAACGCGAGCACAACGGCAGCATCGCCATCGGTCAATTCCGTAAGGTTGAACCAGCTGGCCAGCGGCGCGAGAAACAGCCCGAGCAACAGGAGGCCGGCGACAGCGAGCGAAATCAGGGTCACGAACACCCAGCTCGTCTGAAAGGCCCGCAACGCACCTTCGGTGTCGTCGCGCGAGACGCGCATCGTCACCTCATATGAGGTGGCGTTGGTAAAGCCGAGATTGCTGATCACGAGATAGGCGGGGAACGCCGCAAGGATCAGCCACTCGCCATACAGGCTCTTGTCCCAGAAATGCAGGAACAGGGGCACGGTGCCAAATTGAAACGCCAGGTTCACGACCTGGGAAAAGGCCTGGCCGCCCAGGCCGCGACGCAAGCGCCCGCGAATCGTCTCGTTCATGTCCTGCGAACGCCCAACCATCAATGCTTCGGCGGGAGGGTAGAACGTTCGGCCCTCGGAATGAAGGGATTCGGCACACCCGGCAGAACCTTCAGTTCAGGTCCGCCACATGCGGCACCCCGTCGTCGCGGCGGAACAACCCGCGAAAACGCGCCCACGCGTTGTAGAGCCCGACCGGCAGTTCCGTGCTCAACAACAATTCCCGCCGCAGGGTCCGAAGCAGGCCCGGATCGTCGGGGTAGAAGCGCTGCGTGTCCGCACGCATGCGCGCATATTCGCGCGCCATGCGTGGCGGCAAGTCGTCGCCGGGCACATCGAAGCCCCCCGGCCCCAAATCATGAAGAAGCCGCAGAAATACCCGGTAGGGGCCGGCATAGCCGCCGTCGGACGCCAGGCGGTCGATCGCCGCCCAGTCAAGATCGTGACGCAAAGCCAAGCGCATCGCATCGGCGATCTTGCGCGCGGCGAACAGGCCGAACTTGTCTTTGGCCACATTGGTCGCGCACAGGAGAAATGCGTGATCCGCGCAGGCGGCCTGGAATGACAGCCCATCCGCGTCAATCGTGACCGCACGTGCGAAAACCATGTCCGTCGTCAGCGACCGATAGGCGGGGTAGCAATCGGGATGGATGTGGACGTCGAGATTGCATGCGCCGTCGGCCGAGATGAACGGCGCATAGCTCGCTGCGGAAATGAACCCCCAGGGGGGCCGGGGCAGGGGCTCAAACGTGTAACCGTTGGTGCTCAGATGGCGCACCAGCCGGTCGCGGTCCGCCGGGCGCACGAGCACGTCGATGTCGCCAACGGCCCGGATTTCGGGGTCATCATAGATCATGTGGGCCAGCGCGAACCCCTTGATCACAACCACCGGGACATCGGCGTCGGCGATCAGGCGCAGACAGTCGCGCTGGGCCGACAGGCGGAAGCGATTGTTCAGGCGGCTCTGGGTCAGGGTCGCTTCGTCGAACAGCCCGCCACCGAACAGCGTGTCGGTCAGGATCGGCGATGCGAGTTCGGAAAGTCGCTCGACAACGGGTGGCGCGATATGCACATCCCGCGCCGCATCGCCTTTGGGGGCCGCGATCTCTGCGATACGGGCCCAGGCCGCCCGCCCCTGCTCGGCTGTAATCGCAGCTGTGCGCGCAGCGGCCGCCATCGCGCTAGGTCGACATGAATTCGCGCCGGTCCGCCATCAGGACGGCACAGGTCAAGCGGCTCGACGCATAGGCGCCCGTGTCCACGCCGATGCGGTTGGGCCGGTCTACGGGGTGTTCGGTGATCGTGTGTCCGTGCACGACAACGACGCCGTAGTCGCGCTTGTCTTCGAGAAAGTCGCTGCGAATCCAGCGCAGGTCTTCGGGATCCTGGTCGTCGATGGCCACGCCGGGCCGGATGCCCGCATGCACGAACACGTAGTCGCCCTCGCGATGCATCACCGGCAGACCCGCCAGGAAGCTCTTGTGGGTGTCCGGCAGCGCGGCACGAAATTCCGATTGCACGCGCGCGAGTTCGTTGTCGGTCGCGCCCGACCCGCCAGCTATCACGCCGTAGCTCATGAGAGTCTCGATGCCGCCATTGGCGAACCATCCGCGTGCCTTGCTGGAATCCTCAAGGAACCGGATCATGTATTCCTCGTGATTTCCCATCAGGAACACGCGTTCGAAGCCTTCGATCTCGGTCTCCAGGAGATGCTCAATGACCGCCCGGGATTCGTAACCCCGATCGACGAAATCACCGAGATACACGATGACTTGCCGCGTGGCGTCGCGCATGCGCGCATCATCGACGATGCGTTGCTCCAGCGCCTGCAGAAGATCGAGGCGTCCATGCACATCGCCGACCGCATAGACGATGGTGCCGTCGGGGACTTTATAGTCCGGAATCGGGGCGCGATTGTCGCGGCCAAAGAGCTTCTTGAACATACGCCGATACTAACACGCACGAACCGATTGGCGCGGGTGCAAACGTGACGAATTGTGCCTAGCCAACAATCCCGTGGATGCCCGGCGGGGGCACCGAGAAATTCGACCACATGCTGCGGCCGCCGCGATTGTCGAGGCGATTGATCAGCGCGCCAACGACACCCAGATCAAACCGTGTGCCCGAATCGTTCAGCAAGATCTGAACCGCCGCATCGAAGGTCATACCGGGTCGGTGTGCGCGCGGACTCACCATGCCGACGAACGCATTGGCGACGGCCACGATTTTTGCGGTCACAAGAATGCCGTCACCAACAAGACCCACGGTCTCTCCGTTTCCATCCACATGCGCGTGTGTCTGACGCAACGTCTCAACGACCGGACCCTCGAACTCCACATCCTGGAGTAGATCCACCCCGGCGCCCAGCGCATGGCGAATGCGGTCCATCTCGTCATCCGACAATCTGCCGGTCTTCATAAGGAGGGCGCGCGGCACCAGAATCTTACCGATATTCATCAGGCTGGCAGCCTTGTTCACCGTGTCCACCAAAACCGGATCAAGGCGCATTTCCTCCGCGATTGCCGTGGCCACCAGTGCGACCCTGGCAGACTGGTGTGCCGCATATGTATCGCGTCGGTCGACGATCGCCAGCAGCGTATCGGCCAGTTGCTGCAGCAAACGTTCGTTGCGTTCACGTTCCGCGATTGCGGCGCTGATATCCTGCTCGACAATCAGAACACCGGCGGCGACTTGCTCGGTTGCAGGCAGATGGACGAACTGGGATTGCAGCACACATTCATCTTCAGCCGGGCCGGGCCGGTCCGGACCCCCGACCCGATCGACCGAGCGGAGGTTGGATTCCTCGTCGAAGGCAGCGCGCACATTTCGCGCATAGCGGCGCGCGGCGGCAGGACCGAAGACGCCTGCCAGGGTTTTGCCCACCAGCTCTTCGGATTCGCGCGCACCGACGGTCTGGGCGAGCCGGGCGTTTGCAAATGTCAGGCGATCATTGCGGTCGACGATGAAGATGGCATTGGGCTGGGCGTCCGTCAGCTTGCGAATGAAATTTGCCTGCTGTTCGAAACGATCGGCCATCTCCCGATAGCGGCTGGCGGCAACCTCGGCCCGCCGCGACGCGCTATGGCGCCACGCGGCCAAAATACCGAACGCGGACAGGCTGATCGCAAGCAGCAATATCCACGACAGCCCGGTCATGCGACGGGCCGCCGCGCCGCGGGGACCACCCCGCCGGCGTGCTGTTGTTGCCGAAAAATCGGCGAACGGCTATCTGCGACGTCGACCATGCACAACCCTTGCGCGATCCGTGACGGGGCATCGTCACCCCAACCGGGGTTGACCCTAACCGACGCGCTGTTTTCAAATTCTTAATGCTGGACGGGCCGAACAGCCGCGCGTCAAACAGATCAGCCAGGCCGTCGGCCGCCAGGCAAGACGTCACGACCGCCTGGCCTTTTCGATCCACGAAGCGGGTCGGCATGTGTATCGTTGGTTCGAATCCCTTCAAAGACGGGGAAACTCAAACGGTTTCCGATATTTATGCTGTTTGCCGTGACCCCGCGCTTTCGTCTATTTTCCGCCCCCTACAGTGCGCGAAAGGTAGTGCATGGCCGACGCTAAAAGATTTGCAGGTGACCTCCAGACCGGTGCGTCGCTCATCCTTCGCATGGGCGACATCCTGCTGGTCGGGCTGTTTGCCGTGGGCGCGTACTGGATATGGCACGGCAATCTGGCGCTCCCCGCGATCTACGGCCAGGGCATCATCGCGGCGATGTTGCTGACGGCGAACTTCTTCCATGTCGCCCATCTCTATGAAGCGCCCAATATCGACCGGTTCCTGTATCAGTTCGGGCGCATGTCGGTCAGTTGGACGGCGGTGATGTTCACGCTGCTCGCGCTGGCCTTCATCACCAAGACAACCGACAGCTTCTCACGCGCATGGGCCCTGATCTGGTTCCCCATGGTGCTCGGTGGGTTGCTGGTGTTGCGCATCCTGCTCGTGCTGCAGATCGCGCGGTGGCGTGAGCGCGGTGATCTCCGGCAGAACATCGTCGTGATCGGCGCCGGCGAATATGGCCAACGCCTGATCCGGGAAATGCTCGCCTCCGACAGCAAAAGCGTGAATATCGTCGGGCTGTTCGACCGCCGCTCGTCACGCATCCCCGACGAGGTCGAGGGGGTACCCGTCCGAGGCGGGATCGACGATTTGCTCGCCTACATCCGCCAGAACCGGGTCGATGAAATCATTGTCGCCCTGCCCTGGCGATCAGGCGGCACGCTGCTGGATTTGGTCCAGTCGCTGAAAAGCGCGCCGGCAAACGTCAAATGGTGCCCCGAGACGATCGCCTTCCAGCTTCCGGTGCGCAGCCTGTCGAGCATTGCCGGCGTCCCGATGATCAATATCTTCGAGCGGCCGATCACCGGTCGAAACCTTATCCTGAAAATGATCGAGGACCGGGTCGGCGCGTGTGTCCTGCTGATCGCGCTGTCGCCACTCTTGCTGGCGATCGCTCTTTTGGTTCGCCTGACCAGCGCGGGCCCGGCGCTCTTCCAGCAAAAGCGCTACGGGTTCAACAACGAAGAATTCACCGTGTTCAAGTTCCGCTCCATGCGGACCGAAGCCGCGCAGCCCTCGAACACGCCTGACAGCGCCGTGGACCAGGCAACCCGGGGCGATCCCCGTGTCACATGGGTCGGCCGGATTCTGCGCAAATCGAGCCTCGACGAACTCCCCCAGCTCATCAACGTCCTGCAGGGCAATATGTCGCTGGTCGGTCCCCGACCTCATGCAGTCGCACACAATGAGCAGTTCGGCGCGGTGATCGACGAATATTTTGCGCGCCACCGGGTCAAGCCCGGGATTACGGGCTGGACGCAGGTCAACGGCCTTCGCGGCGAGACCGATACGCCGGAAAAAATGCGCCGGCGCGTGGAATTTGATCTGCACTACATCGACAATTGGTCGATCCTGTTCGATATCCGAATCCTGTTCCTCACCTTGTTTGTGGGATTCGTACACAAGAACGCTTACTAGGCCCGGCTTCAAGCCGATTGCATCCGGATATCAGATGGCACGCGACACCACCAAAACACCACGCTCACTTCGCATCGCCTTCTTCGGGCTGCTCGCAATTCTTGTATTGGCGCCGCTGCCGTTCGGCAGCAACCGGCTTTGGGCCTGGAGTTTCCTGTCAATCGTCATCGGGCTGCTGACCCTTTTGTGGACCTACGGCGTCGTTCGCATGCCCGGATCCATTCGCATTCCCGTGCGCCGCCACCTGCCCGCGACAATCATGTTCGGCCTGGCCATCATCTGGTTCCTGATCCAGGCCAGCGGCCTCACGCCGGCGGCTTGGGATCATCCGATCTGGGCAGAGGCAGCAGCTGCCCTGGGACGCGAGAAAACATTCGGCGCCATAAGCCTTGATCCGAATGCCTCTTTCGATGGCGCAATGCGTCTGCTCGCCTATGGCGCCGTTTTCTGGCTGGCGTTGCATTTCGGCCGTTCGCGGCGCCTCGCGCGCCGCATTCTGTGGGCGATCGTCATCTCCGGCAGCGTTTATTCGCTCTATGGACTGGCGGTTCAGTTCTCGGGCAGCAACACGATCCTTTGGTTCGATAAATGGGCCTACGGGGACGTCGTGACGTCGACATTCGTGAACCGGAACAGTTTCGGTACCTATGCCGGGCTGGTGATCATCGCCGCGTTCGGGCTGCTGACCTGGGAGGCCGACGAGGCCGCGTCCCTCGGGATCGCAAACCGGGTCGGCATCGTCCACATGATCGACAGCATGGGCGCGCGGGTCTTCGGGCTCCTGGTGGCGCTGTTTATCACCGGCTCGGCACTGCTCTTCAGCGCATCACGCGGCGGGACCGTCAGCACCGCGATAGGTGTACTTGTGTTTTTGATCGGCCTGGTTCTCTACAAACGCGAACGCGTACGCCGCGCAATCGTGTTTGCGGGGCTCATTCTCCTTGGCGCCGCCGTGCTGCTGAGCTTTAGCGGCCGAGAGCTTGCAAGCCGGCTCAATCAAAGCGATACCGCCGTATCCGGCCGTGGCGAAATTTGGGAATTCACGCGCGAGGCAATCAGCGAACGCCCGTGGCTCGGCACAGGCCTTAGTACGTTTCGCGATGTCTCTGTACGTTCGCGTGGTTCGGAGCTCTCGCCGCGCACCGCGCCGTTCTTCCGGGCCCATAATGGCTATCTGGAAATGATCCTCGAGGGCGGGTACGGGGGCTTTCTGTTGATCCTGGGTTCGATTGCCTGGCTTGGCCTGTGGGCCTTCTACGGCATCGTCTCGCGCCATCAGGAAGCGATCTATTCATGCATTGGCCTGGGGGCGATCGGTATCGTTGGGACCCATGCCTGGGTTGATTTCAGCCTGCAGATTCCCGCCGTCGCTGTGACGTTTGCCGCATTGCTCGCGGTCGCCTGTGCGCAAGCCAACCGCCACCGTTCGGAATCGCGGCGTAGCCGGTAGCACCGGGCACCATGGGAACCCCGGTCACCCCGGTCACCCCGGCAAATCAGCTCAGGTTTGATCGCGGCGCAGGAAATACATGAGATTGAAACGGGCACGGGCCTGGGGCTCGACAGACAACGCGGCCCGCACCTGTGCCAGCCGATTTCGTGCCCGCGTGTAGCGCACCAGTTCGCGCGGGAACCATTTCATGACCAGACGTATCTGTTCATCGGTGTCCCGCTGTACGTCTTCGGGCAAATCGTTCCAGAAAAGCAGCGCAATATCGAGGCGCGTCAGTACGACGCGCGGATCGTAGCGCGCCATCGAATAGGACATCCGCAGATAAGGCGAAATATTGGCCGCGCGCCCATCGCGTTCGATGTGCGCCTGGGCCAAACGCAGCCAGGAATAAGCGGCTGTCGGAGCAAGAGAGATCGCCGTCAAATCGGCTTCAATCGCGCCTGCAATGAGCTTTCGGTGCGTGTCCGTCCCGCGCTCAGTCGTGCGCGCCAACGTGTAGTTCAGGATGCCCAGGTCGGATTCGAACTGCGCAAGACCGTACCAGTCCAGCGCCGACAACCTGCTCGCCCGTGCGAATCTAAGGTCGATCCGGGATACCTTTTCACCGCGCCCAATCTCGCGCACAGTTTCATCAAAGGGAGCAGTGATGATTCCCGCCGCGAGGCGCGGGTGCCGAATGACGATATCGGCTTCATCAAGCTCGGCCAGGAGGCCGAGATCCGGGTCAACACATATGATTTCGTGAAGTTCGGCACACTCAAAGGCACCGTGTCGCAGATCGCCGCCGACGCCACGGAAGACCCCGGCGGTGAAGGCGCGGTGTTCAACTACATCGTGATGGTCAAAACCGACCGCACCCATCTGGGCCCAGGCCCGACGGACCAGCCCGTCGTACCCGGCATGCAGGTCACGGCCGACTTCAAGATCGGCGAACGGACCATCCTCAGTTTCCTGACCGACCGGGTCTCGCAGACGACCAATACGGCGCTGCGCGAACGCTAGGCCCCTGCGCTCCCAAACATCATGAGAATGCGACGATAAGTTCCCGCGTCAACATGTCCTCGGCAGCACTCCGGATGTCCGCAACAATTTTCTCTGCCGGCTCATCGGGGAACGCTTCGCGGTAGGCCGCGGCGGCATTTGCAACGCTCGCGGGCTCCCCAAACAGGGTCCACAAACCACTGGTGACCGCGTTGAGGTAGAACACTTCGCCTGTCCCTGGCTCGACCAGAAAGACATCATCATCCAGGGTGGTTTCAGTCACCGCCGGGTTGCGCACATACAAACTCTCGCCGTCACCGGTCATCGCCATTCATCCGTCACTTTTGTTCGACAGGTCCGACAGCAACAGATCGGCTGCGGCGGCCCCGTCGCGATAGTGCAGGATATAACCCTGACACGCTTCCGCAAGCCGGGTCATCGACACGACGATCGCGGCCGGCCCGGCCGGCGAGGTCGCCTGCTCGATCAGAGAACGGGCGATATCACCAGCCTGTGCCGGCTCAAGCCGGGCGGCGATATCGAGGTCAGGATTGCGCCGGGGCAGGATCACGCTCCCGAGCGGCCGGATGTCGCCGAACCCGAGCGCCTCATCGTCATCCAGGTGCAGATAGGCAATCGAATCGTCGGTCAGATACCAGCGCGCCTCTAAAAGTGCCGCCAGCTCCGCCCCCGGCGGGAGCGGTTGGCGCGCCTTGGCCGCAAGCCCCAGACCGGCCACCCGGTAGGGTGCGTCATCACTCAGCAGGAGAATACGGTCGTCGGCCAGGTGGCGGCAGCCACGCGCGGCGAGGCGCAACGCGAGGGTCGATTTTCCCACTTCGGACGGTCCGGTAAACAAGACCGCGGCCCCGTCGATCTCGACGGCCGCAGCGTGCAGGCTGCAGAACGCCATCTCGTGGGCGAGGATGCCATCGATCAACATCCCGGCCAGCGCGTTCGCCGCATTGTTGAAATCCGCTGCGATGGACTCGCCGCCATCCCAGCTGACCGCCGCGATACGGAACCTGTGATCGGCGAACGTCACCTCTATATCGACGATATCGGTCGCGTCCGAACCCGGAATTTCGACAAAGCGCCAGCGCGGCAGAAAAATCAGCGCCGCCTCCCGAAACTCAACGGCATCGATTTCGGGTCCGACGCGCACCAACAGATCACGCCCGTGCCCCGCAAAGGCCAGGTAGGATTCTTGCGCAACGATGGACGTATCTCCCGGCGTCACTCGCGCGGCGCGTGTTTCGCCAGGATGCGCTGCAGCGTCCGCCGATGCATCTTCAGGCGACGCGCCGTCTCCGAGACGTTGCGATCGCATTGCTCATACACGCGTTGGATATGCTCCCAGCGCACCCGGTCCGCCGACATCGGTCGATCCGGCGGCGGCGGTAGTGTCGATCCGTCGGCCAACAGCGCTGCCGCGACCTGATCCGCATCCGCAGGCTTGGGCAGGTAGTCCACCGCCCCCGCCTTCACCGCGGCCACGGCGGTCGCGATGTTGCCATATCCGGTCAGCACCACAATGCGCGCATCGGGACGCACGCGCCGGAGGGTCTCGACAACATCGAGCCCGCTGCCATCATCGAGGCGCAGGTCAATGACTGCATATTTTGGCGGTCGAGCTTCGACGGCACGAATGCCCTCGGCCACGGATTCCGCCACGTCCGTCTGAAAGCCGCGCCGGTCCATCGCCTTCGCCAGTTGCAGGCGCAGGTTAATCTCATCGTCGACGATCAGCAGCGACGCATCGTCGGCAATCGTCAGCCCGTTCTCTTCTGCATCAGCCATGATCGTCGATTAACCCGTCCCCGCATCAACTTCAAGATCATCGCGCGGCCAAGTGATCGAGACTTCTGCCCCATCGGTGCGCGCAGCCGCGCGCGCGTTCGAAAATCGTATCCGGGCCCCGGTGCGTTCGAGCAGGGACTGGGCGATGAAAATTCCCAGCCCCAGATGCCCGTGGCCCCGGTTCGATATATAGGGCTCGCCGATGCGATCGAGAACCGCCGGCGAAAACCCGGGCCCATCATCGCGCACCTCGACCCTGGCCTCGGTCTCGTCCCAGGAGATATCGACAGAAACATGGGCCTCGGCGAACTGCACCGCGTTCTGGATCACATTCCCGAGCCCGTGGAGCAACTCGGGACTTCGCATGACGAGCGGCTCGGCGCTCTCATCGAGGCCCGCGGCGACAAGATCGAGCACAATATCCTCGTTGCGGTGACGCGCGGCGGCCGCTGCCACGACATCCGAGAGCATGGCCATGGCAAACGGGTCATTGGGATCCGCGACCTCGGGCGCGCGGCCCAGCTCGGCCAGGATGTCACGGCACCGATCCGCCTCCTCCTGCAATATCCGCACATCGTCGGCAAACTCGCTGTCGGCCGGAATTTGGTGGGTCAGTTCCTTGACCGTCACCGCGATGGTCGCCAACGGACTGCCCAGTTCATGTGCGGCGGCCGCCGCCAGTCCGCCCAATGCCGAGAGCTGTTGTTCGCGTGCCAGTGCCAGCTGGATCGCCGTCAGCGCGTCGGACATGCGCCGGCCCTCGCCCGCCACGCTGCCGATATAACCGCCGAGAAAAAGCGTGCCCACGACCACGGCTGCCCAAAGCCCACCTATATAGAAAACCGGCAATTGCAGCCCGTCCCCCGACCAGGGAAGCGGCAGATGCTGAAACGCCAGAACGCTGGCACAGCCAATCACCAGGATGCTCAGCCCCGCCGTCGCGGCGCGGCTCAGAACCGTCGCCGACACCGTCACGGGGCCGAGGAACAGCAATGAGAACGGATTGCCGATCCCGCCGGTGAGGTACAGAAGCACGGCCAACTGCAGGATATCGAAGGCCAGATACGCCGCCGCCTCCCATTCGCTCAAGCGGCCGCGCACCGGCCGGCGGAATGTCATCGCCAGGTTCAGAAACACCGACGCCGCGATCGCCGCCAGTGCCGCGTCGATGGGCAACGGCCAGTTCAGGCCGAACTGCACGATCAGCAAGGCACTGAGCTGGCCGGCGATGGCGATCCAGCGAATCAGCACCAGCGTGCGCAGGCGAACCTGCGCCGCCGACCGGTTGGGGCGCACATCAGCCAGTCGTTCGTCGTCAGGCAACTGACCGCGTGGGTGATTGTCCGTATGAACCATCGGAATTGTGTGGCTCGCCTAGTCGCCCTGCGGGAACTTCGCGACCAGGTCCGGGTCGAACGCCCCGTCGATCAGCACGAACATCACGTCGCAGGCCGCGTCGCTGCGGTTGACCCAGGCATGATTGGTGCCGCACTGGATGACCACGTCCCCCGCCTTCAACTCCACCTCACCATCGTCGATGATCATGGTGATCTCGCCCGACAGGATCAGCGCGTAGTCGATGGTCTCGGTGCGGTGGCTCGCCGGATGGCTGCCGCCGCGGCCATAGGTCGAGGCCCGCTCGTTGCCCAGCGCCGCGAAGGCCGCCCGGGCCTCCTCGACGGTGCGATTGCGTACGTCCTCGGTCTCCGGTGCGAAATGGTTGATGCGGAACACCGATCCGTTGGGGCGCGGCATCTGCCGCCGCGGGCCCAGCGTCGATTCCTCGTGCACCTGGACGATCTTCGCCGGTGTCTCGCTGGTGCGCCACAGATCGGTCGACCAATCGTCATCGTTCTTCGGATTGATGTGTACGAACGGCGCCGGGCCATCCTCGATGACGACCGCCCTGCCGTTATCGTCGTGGCCCATCACCACGCGCCGGATGGGTGTTGCCATGTTCGATCCTCCCCTGTGTTAGATTCCGAGTGTTGGTTTTCGGCAACCACCTTACGAGCAGATGTGATCTCTGCCCATTGCCAAGATGAGCACTTCCAAGATGAGCCTGCGAAGATGAAAGCCATGATCGAAACCATGCAGCGCGACGACTGGCCCATGGTCCGCGCCATCTATGGCGAGGGGCTGGCCGGCGGCCTCGCAGCATTCACGCTGACGCCGCCGAAATGGCCCGAATGGAACCGCGATCATCTGGCCTTCGGCCGGCTCGTCACGCGCGACGCCGCGGGCGATGTGTGTGGCTGGGCCGCCCTGTCGCATGTCCCCGACACCTGAGGCGCGGCCGGGGTCGCTGAGGTCAGCGTCTATGTTACGGAGAGCGCCCGTCGCGGCGGCATCGCCACCTCGCTTGTCGCGCAACTGATCGCGGTATCCGAGGCCGAAGGCTACTGGACGCTGCAGGCCCAGGTGCTGGACGCGAACGAGGCCTCGCAGCGCTTGTTATCGGACAGCGGGTTCCGCGCGATCGGGCGACGTGAACGGCTCGGCCATGTCAACGGTGCCTGGCACGACGTGATCCTGTACGAGCGACGCAGCGCCGTCACAGGTGGGCCGGGCCTGCCGACCCACAGCTGTGAGGGTGACTAGCGAAAGCCGCTAGTTCGCTTTCCCGCTGACTTCGGCATCCGCGAACGTCGCCATGCCGGTGTGACAGGCGAGCGCCGCGCGCACGATCTGGATCGCCAGCGCAGCGCCTGACCCCTCGCCCAGGCGCATCGCCAGTGCCAGCAGGGGCACCTTGTCGAGTTTTTCACAGAGCGCGCGGTGGGCCGGTTCGGCCGACAGATGCCCGATCATGCAGTGGTCCAGCGCGTGCGGGTCGATGGCATGCAGCACCGCTGCCGCCGCCGTGCAGGTGTAGCCGTCGAGCAGCACCGGGACCCCGGCGAGGCGCGCCGCGATGATGGCGCCGACGATGGCTGCGACCTCATGGCCGCCAAGTGCACGCAGCAGCTGCAGCGGATCGTCGAGCAAGCTCCGGTTGACCGCTACGGCGGCCTCCACCGCCGCGACCTTGGCCGCGAGCGCATCCCCCGCAACACCCGTGCCCGGGCCGACCCAGTCCTGCGCCGCGCCGCCATACAGCGCATGGCAGATCGCAGCGGCGGATGTGGTGTTGGCGATCCCCATCTCGCCGAGCGCGATCAGCTCGACCCCGGCCTCCACCGACATCATGCCGTAGGCGACCGCCTTGGCGCAGTCTTCCTCTGAGAGGGCCGGGCCCCGGGTGAAGTCTGCCGTCGGGGTTTCGAGCGCCATCTCATAGACCCGCAGATCCGCATCCGCGATCTCGGTGAGTTGATTGACCGCCGCCCCGCCGGCGACGAAGTTCTGCACCATCTGGGCGGTGACCTCGGCCGGAAAGGCCGACACACCCCGTGCGGCCACGCCGTGGTTGCCGGCGAACACCGCAACCCGGGCATGGGTCACGTTCGGCGGGTGCCGTCCCTGCCAGGCGGCCACCCACTCGGTGATCTCCTCGAGACGTCCGAGCGCCCCGGGCGGCTTGGTCAATTCGGCCTCGCGCGCGCGCGTCGCCTCCACGGCCGCCACATCCGGCGCGGGCATTTCGCCAATCAGTTTGCGGATTTCATTGAAATCCGGACCACCGGCCGCGCCGGCTCCATTGCCGGCGCCATTCGCACCGTTGCCTGTTTCGCTCATCTCGTGTGACCGCAAGTTCCGTTTCGAAAAGGAAAGCGGTTGTCCTATAAGTCGGGCATGGATGCAAATGACGAGAATGGTCGCGCGGAGTTCTCCGCCCAGCTCCGCCTCGCGGTTGCGTTCCTGACACGGCTGCCTGTCGCACACGCAGCGGACGACGATGACCCACTTGCAGTGCTCGACGAAACGCCGCCGGACCTGGCGTCCGCCATGTGGCTGTTCCCCCTCGTCGGCTTCGCCATCGGCGGGGCCGGCGCGCTCGCGCTGGGGGCGTTGGTCTGGGGCGGCGTCCCCGCGCCCGTGGCCGCCACACTGGCCATTGGCGTCATGATCTGGCTCACGGGAGCCCTGCACGAAGACGGCCTGTCCGACATCGCCGACGGCTTCGGCGGCGGCAGCGACCGGGATCACAAACTCGAAATCATGCGCGACAGCCGGCTGGGCGCCTACGGCACGGTGACCCTCGCCATTGTCGTTGTCACCAAGATCGCCGCACTCGCGACCATCGCGGCCCATGATGTGGGCGCCGCCGCGGGCGCGCTGATCGCTGCGACCGTTTGGAGCCGGGCGCTTATCGCGCCGACCATGCGCTGGCTCACACCCGCTCGCGACGACGGGCTCGGCGCGAATGCCGGCGAACCCACGGAAGGCGACAGCTGGAAGGGGCTCGGCCTCGCGGTCCTGCTCGTGCTTCTGGTTCTCGTGACCCCGGCGGGCTTCGGTGTGGTGACGGTTCTTCTCGCGGGCGGGCTCGCCGCCTTCGCGGTCGGCATGATCGCATTGCGTCAGATCGGCGGTTACACCGGCGATGTGCTGGGCGCCGTCGTGATGATCGCCGAAACCGCGGCCCTCGTGGCCGCAAGCGCCATTGTTTCAGGGAGTATTTGATGACCACACGCACACGCTGGTGGTGGGTGCGCCACGCCCCGGTCCGCTCGACCGGAGGCCGAATTTACGGCAACACCGATCCCCTCGCCGACACAAATGACCCGCCGACCTATGCCGGGCTGGCACGCCTTCTGCCCGAAGATGCGCTTCTCGTCACATCCCACCTGCAGCGCACCCATCAGACCGCCGACGCCATCAAGGCGGCCGGGCTGCACCTGCCCGACCCCCATATCGAAGAAAACCTGGCGGAACAGGATTTCGGCGACTGGCAGGGGCGCAAGCGCGAGGACGTGTATGCCGAACTGGACCCCAAGCACTTGTTCTGGCTGGCACCGGCCAACACGAAGGCGCCCGGCGGCGAGAGCTTCGCCGACCTGATGGCGCGCGTCGCCGGCGTGATCGAGCGCCTGAACGCCGAACATTCAGGCCGCGATATCGTGGCCGTGACCCATGGCGGCACCATCCGGGCCGCGATCGGGCATGCACTCAAGCTCGACCCCGAGGCGGCCCTGACCTGCCAGGTGGACAATTGCTCGCTCACGCGGATCGACCATTTCGGGCCGAGCGAGAGCCACCCGGACGGCGCATGGGCAATTTTCCACATCAATCAGATCCCGACCCAGGACTCGACGCTGGTTCCCGATCACACCGCCATGCTAGCCTTGGTGCAGCGCTGAAACAGGGAAGTCCGGTGCGGAACCAAGCGGTTCCAACGCCGACGCTGCCCCCGCAACTGTAACGGTCAGGCCCCGCGCGACACCCACTGGCGAACAGTCTCGCCGGGAAGGATGCGACAGGGCCGTCGATCCGGAGCCAGGAGACCTCTTCGGCGCGCAACATCCGCGCAACCCTCGGGAGGAGGAACCGCGCCGTGACCGAAGACACGACCGCCGTGAACGATGACAATCCGCACCCCACCGACAGCAACCTGCTGCCGGGCCTGACGCTCGTCCTCGGCGGCGCGCGATCGGGCAAGAGCCATCATGCCGAGACCCTGATCGCCGGGCACATCGATGCGAGCGCCAGCATCATGCGGCCGACATACATCGCAACCGCCGAGGCCGGCGACGGCGAGATGGTGACCCGGATCGCCCAGCATCGCGCACGGCGCGGCGATCACTGGCACACGGAAGAAACCCTGCTCGCGCTCGCCGACACGATTGTCGCGGCGACGTCGGACGGACAGCCCGCGCTGGTCGACTGCCTGACCTTGTGGTTGTCGAACGCGATGCATGCCGAGCTCGATCTCAACGCCGAGACGGCGACCCTCCTCGACGCGTTCACCCACGCGAAGGGCCCGGTGGTCTGCGTGTCCAACGAGGTCGGTCTCGGGATCGTCCCGGACAACGCGTTGGCACGCGCCTTTCGCGACGCGGCCGGGCGCCTCAATCAACAGGTCGCAGCACAGGCCGACCGGGTCGACTTCATCGCCGCCGGCCTTCCCATCACGCTCAAGTCATAACCCCGGAAAACGAGACATCATGAAACGCATCCCCGCCACCGTCGTCACCGGCTTTCTCGGCGCCGGCAAGACAAGCCTGATCCGGCACCTGCTGGAGAATGCCGACGGCCGCCGCATCGCCCTGATTATCAATGAGTTCGGCGACCTCGGCATCGACCGGGGCATCGTCGAGGGTTGCGCCATCCCGGGTTGCGAGGAAGACGACATCGTCGAACTGGCCAACGGCTGCATCTGCTGCACGGTCGCCGACGATTTTCTGCCGACCATCACCGCGCTCCTCGATCGTGCCGACCCGCCCGATCACATCGTCATCGAGACATCCGGCCTGGCGCTGCCCAAACCTCTGCTCAAGGCGTTTGCCTGGCCCGAGGTCCGCGCCCGCACGACCGTCGACGGGGTTGTCACCGTGATCGATGCCGCCGCCGTCGCGGCCGGCCGGTTCGCCGACGATCCCGACGCGATCGCCGCGGCACAGGCCGAAGACCCGTCGCTCGACCATGACAATCCGCTCGAAGAACTCTTCGTCGACCAGGTGAGCTGCGCCGATCTGATCGTCATCAACAAGGCAGACCTCGTGGCCGAGGGCGACGCATCGGTCGAGGCCGCCCTGGCACCGCATCGACGTCCCGGCGTCCGCGCCGTGTCGGCATCCCATGGCCGCCTGGACCCGGCGGTGCTGCTCGGGCTCGGCGCCGAGGCCGCAGATGATCTCGACACACGGCCCAGCGTGCATGACGGCGAGGAGGAGCATGACCATGATGACTTCGACAGCTTCATCGTCGCGCTCGGCCCGGTGGATGACCCCGACGCCCTCGAGCGACGCCTGATCGAGGCCGTGAGTACCCATGACATCTTCCGGATCAAGGGGTTCGCCCATGTGCCCGGCAAACCCCGGCGTCTCGTGGTGCAGGGTGTGGGCGCCCGCTTCCAGCGCTACTTCGATCGCGACTGGGCGGCGGACGAGCGTCCACGCACCGAGTTCGTCGTGATCGGGCGGAGCGGAATGGACCGGGCCGGAATAGAAGCGGTGATTCAGGGCAGTTGATGCATCTCCTCGCCGCCGTCCCGGGAACCGTCGACGACGGGTCCGAAGCCGTCGATCTCGGCCAGACCCAAGGTGACATCCTGGTGCTGAGCGCCGCCGACACAGAAATCACCGCGCTCGCCATGGCGAACAGGTCGCGGATGGCGAACGACCCGAACGCGCCAAGCCTGCGTCTGGCCAACTATCTGCGCCTCGCCCACAACATGTCGGTCGACCTTTATGTGGACGACGTCGTGCGTCACACGAAACTCGTGGTCTGCCGTCTCCTGGGTGGGCGCGGCTACTGGCCCTACGGTGTCGATGAAATAGTTGCGGCCTGTCGGGCAGCCGACATTCCTGTCGCCTTCCTGCCGGGTGACGATCAGCCTGACGCCGAACTAACGAACCTGACGTCTCTCGACGGCGGCGACACCCATCGCCTGTGGCAGTATCTGGTGCATGGCGGCATCGACAACGCCGGAAACTTCCTCGCCTTCGCCGAAACCCTGATTGGCCGCGACCGCGACTGGCACGAACCCGCACCCCTGACCCGCGCCGGACTGTACTGGCCCGGAGCGGGTAACATCGCATTGGAGGGCCTGCGTGCCCATTGGGCCGATGACGCCCCCGTCGCCGGCGTCCTGTTCTACCGGGCGCTGATGCAGGCCGCGAACCTTGCACCCATCGATTCGCTGATCGCCGCGTTGCAGACCAAGGGCGTCAACCCCCTGCCGATCCACGCCGCGAGCCTGAAGGACCCGCTCGCCGCCGCGATGATCGCCGAGACGTTCGCCGCCGCCCCGCCCGACGTGATCCTCAACGCCACCGGTTTCGCCCTGTCCGCGCCGGGTGCGCCGCTCGATCGTGGCCCGTTCACGCACACCGACGCGCCGGTGCTGCAGGTGGTCCTCGCCGGCAGCGACGAGGATAGCTGGCGCGACACCGCCAACGGGCTGTCGGCGCGCGACATTGCGATGAACGTGGCTCTGCCCGAGGTCGACGGACGCGTGCTGGCACGCGCGGTGTCCTTCAAGGGCGCCCAGGTCCGGGATGATTTTAGCGAAACCGATATCGTCACCCACGTGCCCGTCCCCGACCGGATCAACTTCACGGCAGATCTGGCGGCCAACTGGGCCCGGCTGCGCAAGACGTCGATCGGCCGGCGCCGGGTCGCCATCGTGCTCGCCAACTACCCCAACCGCGACGGCCGGATCGGCAACGGCGTGGGCCTCGACACGCCCGCCGCTGTGGTGTGCGCCCTCGAGGCGATGGCCGCCGAAGGATACGGCGTTCACGACGCGCCGGCGGATGGCGACGCGCTTGTCACCCGCCTGCAGGCCGGCCCGACCAACGCCGGGACCACGGGGCGCGTGATCGAGGAGACATTGCCCCTGTCCGAGTATGAGTTGTTCTTCGCGGCGATGCCGGCCGCGGTCCGCGACGCGGTGATCGAACGATGGGGGCCGCCCGAGGCCGACCCGATGTTCCTCCCCGGCCACACGGATTGCGGCGCGTTCGCCGTGCCCGCGTTTCGCTGCGGCGAGATCGCCATCGGGTTGCAGCCGGCGCGCGGCTACAACATCGACCCGGCCGCGAGTTACCACGACCCCGCCCTCGTACCGCCCCATGGTTACTTCGCGTTCTATGCCTGGGCGCGCGCGAATTTCGCAGCGGACGCCATCATTCACTTCGGCAAGCACGGCAACCTCGAATGGCTCCCCGGCAAGGCCGTCGCCCTGTCGCAGAATTGCTTCCCAGAGGCCGCACTCGGGCCGCTGCCCCACATCTATCCGTTCATCGTCAACGACCCCGGTGAGGGCACCCAGGCGAAACGCCGGGCCGCGGCCGTGATCATCGACCATCTCACACCGCCGCTGGCCCGGGCCGAGACCTACGGGCCACTGAAGGACCTCGAGGCGCTGGTCGACGAGTATTACGAAGCGGCCAATATCGACCCGCGCCGCCTGGCCGTGCTCGGCCGCCAGATCGTCGAGCTGGTCCGCGAGACCGGACTCGACCGTGATCTCGGCTTCGCCGCCGACGCGGACCTGACCGACACCGACGCACTCAACCGGCTCGACGGCTATCTGTGTGAACTCAAGGAATTGCAGATCCGCGACGGGCTGCACGTGTTCGGACAGGCGCCGACAGGCCCGCTTCGCGCGGGACTTTTATCCGCTCTCGTCCGTCTGCCGCGCGGCACCGACACGCCCGGCGATGCGTCGCTGTCACGCGCACTGGTGGAGGATCTCGGGCTCGGGTTCGACCCGCTGGAGTGTGATTTCGCCGCCCCCTGGGACGGACCGCAGCCGTCCGTCCTGAATAGCGACCAACCCTGGCGCACGGTCGGAGACACGGTCGAGCGGCTGGAACTGCTCGCGACAGCGCTGATCGACGGGACAACCCGGCCGGAAGCGGCCTGGACTGCAACGGCGGCGGTCCTGGAACGACTTGCCGAGACGATTGCCCCGGCGATCGACATCTCGGGCGATGCCGAACTGGCGGGCCTGCTCACCGGTCTCGACGGGCGCTTCGTCGCCCCCGGACCCTCCGGCGCCCCCACGCGCGGCCGGCCCGACGTCCTGCCGACGGGCCGCAACTTCTATTCGGTCGACACCCGCACCGTGCCCACGCCCGCCGCCTGGGAGCTGGGTTGGAAATCGGCCCAGCTGCTGGTCGAGACCCACGCGCAGACCCACGGGGACTGGCCCCGAACGGTCGCGCTCTCCGCATGGGGCACCAGCAACATGCGCACCGGCGGCGACGACATCGCCCAGGCGATGGCGATGATCGGCGCGCAGCCCACATGGGATAGTGCGTCGCGTCGCGTCACCGGTTTCGAGATCATGCCGGTGTCCGTACTCGACCGCCCGCGCGTGGACGTGACCCTGCGGGTGTCGGGATTTTTCCGTGACGCGTTCCCAGGCCTGATCGACCTGTTCGACAGCGCCGTGACGGCGATCGCCGCGATCACCGACGAGAGCCCCCGCGACAACCCGCTGGCCGCGCGGACCGCCGAAGAGATCGCGCGACTGACTGCGGCGGGCATGCCCGCAGAAGAAGCCACCCGGCGCGCCGGATATCGAATTTTCGGCTCCAAGCCCGGTGCCTATGGTGCGGGGTTGCAGGCCCTGATCGACGAACGCGGTTGGGACACGGCCGACGATCTCGCCGCCGCCTACATCGCCTGGGGCGGCTGGGCCTATGGTGCGGGAACAGGGTCGGGCCGCGGTGAGGCCTACGGGATCGCGGCGCATGACGTCTTTGCCGAACGTCTCGGCCGGGTCGAGGCCGTCATCCACAATCAGGACAATCGCGAGCATGATCTGCTCGACAGCGATGACTACTACCAGTTCGAAGGCGGGCTGGCAGCGGCGGTCACGGCGGAGTCGGGCGCGGCACCGACCGTCTATCACAATGATCATTCCCGACCCTTCGCCCCGGCAATCCGGACACTGGAAGCGGAAATTTCACGGGTCGTGCGCGGCCGCATGACCAACCCCAAATGGATCGAAGGCGTCATGCGCCACGGCTACAAGGGGGCGTTCGAAATGGCGGCGACGGTCGACTATCTGTTCGCCTTCGCCGCGACCACCAACGCCGTTCGCGATGACCAGTTCGACGCGGTCTACAAGGCATTCCTCGACGATGAACGGGTGCGCGCGTTCATCGCCGAACACAACCCAGCGGCGCTCAACGAGATGGCGGAGCGTTTCCTCGAGGCCACCGAACGCGGGCTGTGGCAAGCGCGGTCCAACTCGGCCTATGCTCGCCTGCACGAACTCGCCGGCCGGCAATTGAAGGACAGCGCATGAGCGATACAAAAAAGAGTGAATCCGGGAATGACGCCGGCGCCGCCGAAAACGACGACGCCCGCTGGGCGGAGAAGAAACGCAAACAGAAGGCTGCACGCGACCGCATGCTCGCGACCAAGACCCGCGAAAAAGGCCTGCTGATGGTCCACACCGGCAAGGGCAAGGGCAAGACCACGGCCGCCATGGGGCTCGCGATGCGCGCGCTCGGCAACGGCATGAAGGTCGGCATCATTCAGTTCGTGAAGGGCAAGTGGGAGACCGGCGAGCGGGAGATATTCGAGCACTTCCCCGACCGGGTGACGATCAAGGTCATGGGCGAGGGATTCTCCTGGGATTCCCAGGACCGGCAGCGCGACATCGCCGCGGCCGAAGCCGCCTGGGAGATGGCGAAGGAAATGATCGCCGACCCGGACTACGGGCTGGTGGTGCTGGATGAACTCAACATCCCGCTGCGTTACGACCATCTGGACATCAACGATGTTGTCGCCGGTCTGCAGGCCAAACAGCCGGACATGCATGTCGTGGTCACCGGGCGCAATGCGAAGGCCGAGCTGATCGAGGCCGCCGACATGGTCACCGACATGACCATGGTGAAGCACCATTTCCGCGACGACGTGAAGGCGCAAAAGGGCATCGAGTTCTGAGGAGCATGGGTTCATGACGCCCCCCTCAAAAACTCCCGCCGTGATGTTTCAGGGCACCGGTTCGGATGTCGGGAAATCGCTGATCGTCGCCGGGCTGTCGCGGCTGTTCGCCCGGCAGGGCCTCGCCGTCCGCCCCTTCAAGCCGCAGAACATGTCCAACAATGCCGCGCCCGCAATCTCGCATGAGACAGGTTGGGGAGAGATCGGCCGGGCGCAGGCGTTGCAGGCGCGCGCCGCCGGGCTGACGCCCCACACCGACATGAACCCGGTCCTGCTCAAGCCGCAATCGGACACCGGCGCGCAGCTGGTCGTGAACGGCCGGGTCAAAGGCAACCCTGATGCGCGGGCCTATCACGCGCTCAAGCCATCGCTGCTGCCCGGTGTACTCGACGCCTATGGCCGGCTTTCCGACGGCGCGGATCTTGTGCTGATCGAAGGTGCGGGCAGCCCGGCCGAGGTAAACCTGCGTGCCGGCGACATCGCCAATATGGGTTTCGCCGAGGCGGCCGACGTGCCGGTCGTCCTGGTCGGCGATATCGAACGTGGTGGTGTCATCGCCGCACTCGTCGGCACCTGGACCCTGCTGCCACCCGAAGAGCAGACCCGCCTCGCGGGCTTCATCGTCAATCGGTTTCGCGGAGATCCCCGCCTGTTTGACGATGCACTCCCGGTCATTCGCGACCGCACCGGCATGACCTCGCTCGGTGTGCTGCCCTGGCTCGATTCCGCGCGGGACCTCCCGGCCGAGGACACGTCCTCCCTGGCGGACCGCTACACCGGAGCCGGCTGGTCGGCCGCCGATATCCGCATCGCGGTTCCCCGGCTGCCGCGGATTGCCAATTTCGATGATCTGGACCCGTTGGTGGCCGAACCCGACGTGGCCTTGCGGCTGGTGGAGCCCGGCGATGATCTGCCGACGGATGCGAATCTGATCCTGCTCTGCGGTTCGAAATCCACACGCGGCGACCTGGCGGCGCTGCGTGAGAATGGTTGGGCAGAACAAATTACCGCCGCCGCACAGCGTGCTGCACATATTGTGGGTATCTGCGGCGGCTACCAGATGCTCGGCCAAAACATCGCAGACCCAACCGGCATCGAAGGTGCGCCCGGCGAGACACCCGGCCTCGGCCTGTTGGATGTCGAAACAGTCATGTCGGGCGACAAGACGCTGGCATCGGTGACCGGCGTATCACCTGTGACCAGTGATCCTGTCGCCGGCTTTGAAATGCATATGGGTGATACCATCGGGCCCGACACGACACGGCCCATGCTGTTGATCGAAGATCAGGATACCAACCGACCCGACGGCGCCCGGAGCGCCGATGGTCGTGTCAGCGGGACGTATGTGCATGGTCTGTTCGCGTCGGACGACTTTCGCCACAGTTTTCTCAAGAGCCTGTATCCCGCACGCAGCAAGGGTTTCGACTGGAACCAACATATAGACGTTGCGCTCGACCGCCTGGCCGACCATTTAGAAGCTCATATCGACACCGCGCAGATACTGGAGATCGCGCGCCGCACTTAACGTCACGAAAGCGGAGCAGAGCGGAATATGCCTCGAATGAAATCAACATTGTCGATTGCAGCGACGGCACTCATGGTTTCGGCCCTGTCTGCGCCGGCCTTCGCAGGTTCCGTCCATAGCGACGTGCCCGAGAAGGCCGACCCGGGCAAACACTACCTGATCTATCTCCATGGCGGCTGGCCGGAAGTTCGCCCGATAGCCGACCCCCATCCAAAACACGGCCTGTTCGACTATGAAGGCGTTCTGGCGGGGCTGGCGGCGCGTGATTTCGAAGTGATCTCCGAATTGCGACGCGAGAAGACCAACCCGCGCCGATACGCCCGCACCAGGGTCATCCCACAGATCACCGCGTTGATCGAACAGGGTGTCCCGGCGAACCAGATCACGGTCGCGGGGTTCTCCAAGGGCGGGAACATGGTGCTCGTACTGTCGGCGTTGGCGAAAAATCCCGAGCTGAACTTCGTGAACATGGCCGGGTGTGGTGCCGGACAGTTCCGCAAGGCCTACGACAGCATCCTGGCCAACGACGCAACCAAGATGCAGGGGCGCATGCTGTCACTGTATGAAGAGGCGGACACCATCGCGGGCACCTGCGACGAAGCGGCAAAGCTGGGCACGCGACTAGAGATGACCGAGGAAGTTCTCACTGTCGGCGCCGGCCATGGAACCTTCTACACCGCCCGCCCGGAATGGCTGGACCGGATCGCGGCCTGGGTAAAAGCGGCCAGCACACCAAAGACGAAATAGCCGACAGCCGCCTTCAGCGTAGCAAGATTGTGGCGAGCACCGCGACGACCGCCGCTTCGAAGAGGCACGCCACGACAAACAGATACAGTGCCCGGCGGATGTCGCCGCTGCCGATCTGCGCGCTGAACTCGCCACCGATCCAGGGCTCATCCTCGACCGCGCCGTCATAACTGCGCGGCCCCGCCAGCGCGGCCCCGATACCGCCCGCCATCGCCGCCTCGGGCCAGCCCGCATTGGGTGACCGGTGCTTGCCGCGGTCGCGCGCCATCACCCGCAACGCGGACACCGGGCGGCCGCGCGGCACGAACGCGCTGGCGATCACGATCATCACCGCCGCGATCCGGGCCGGCACGTAGTTCAGGACGTCGTCGAGTCGCGCCGCAACCATGCCGAACGCAGCATGCCGGGGCGTGCGGTACCCGATCATCGAATCCATCGTGTTGACGGTCTTGTAGACAAGCAACCCCGGTAGACCGAGCAACAGGTACCAGAACACGGGCGCCACCACGCCGTCGGCAAAGTTTTCGGCCAGGCTTTCGATCGACGCCCGGGCCACGCCATGCGCATCGAGCGTTTCGGGATCACGTCCGACGATCCGCGCCACGGCGGCACGCGCCGCCGCCAGACCGCCACGATCAAGCGCGCGGGCAACGCTGCGCACATGATCGAACAGACTGCGCTGGGCGATCAGCAGGGTGACCACCGCCAACTCGAGCGCCCAGCCATAGGGAAACATCTGTGCGACAACAGTCAGGTACCAGCCGATCACAGCCGCGAGCCCGACCATCAGCACCACGACCACCGCGCCGCGCGCACGCCGTGCGGCAGGGCTGCGCCGTTCACGGTTGAGCCGCCTGTCAAGCCAGCCGACCAGACCGCCTATGACGGCAACGGGGTGAGGTATCACGCGAAACAGAGGCCCAAACTCACCGAAAACCGCATCAACAATCAGCGCCGCGAACAAGATCGCAGCCGGTGAAAGGCCTACAATTTCGGGGTTCAGGAACATCACGGCATCCTGCGAGCGCCCCCCGCGCCGGGTCAATCTCGGGCCACCCACGCCGCCGCGGCAACATTCGGACATGTCCCCTTGGCCGGGCGCGGCCGGCATGGTCTATTGCGCGTTCGGGAGCGATGTATGTCTGAAGATTTTGGGATCATGGTGTGCGGCCATGGCAGCCGCGACGAGGGAGCCGTGCGGGAATTCGCCGTTGTGGCCGAGGCCCTGCGCGAACGCTTTGCCGACCGCGAGGTGGAGCATGGGTTCCTCGAATTCGCGACGCCTATCATCCGCGAGGGCCTCGACAAGCTGGTCGCCCGCGGGGTCACGCGCATTTTCGCGTTGCCGGGCATGCTGTTTGCCGCCGGGCACGCCAAGAACGACATCCCGTCGGTGCTGAACACCTATGCGGCGCAGAATCCGAATGTCGAGATCATCTACGGCCGTGAGCTGGGCATCGATTTGAAGATGATCCGCGCGGCCGGCGACCGGGTGCAGGAGGCGATCGCGCGCGCGGATGCCGAATTCGGCAAAGTGCCCATGCATGAGACCATGCTCCTGACGGTCGGGCGCGGCGCGTCGGACCCGGATGCGAACTCGAACGTAGCCAAGGTTGCGCGCATGCTGTGGGAGGGCATGGGCTTCGGCTGGGGCGAGACCGCCTATTCCGGCGTCACCTTCCCACTCGTGCAGCCGGGGCTGGAACACGCGGTGAAGCTCGGATACCGGCGAATCGTGATCTTCCCCTACTTCCTGTTCACCGGGATACTGGTCAACCGGATCTATGACCATACGGACATGGTCGCGGCCAACCACCCCGATATACAGTTCGTCAAGGCGCCCTACCTGAATGACCACCCCAAGGTCCTCGAGACCTTCGCCGACCGGGTCGACGAGATTCTCAACGGCGCGAACCTGATGAACTGCCAGATGTGCAAGTACCGCGAGCAGGTGCTGGGCTTCGAGGCGGAAGTCGGCCTGCCCCAGGAAAGCCATCACCATCATGTCGAGGGCATCGGCACGGGCTCAGACTCCGCCCACACGCACGATCATGACCACGGGCATGACCACGGGCATGACCACGGGAAAGACCAAGGGGACGCGCATGATCATGGGCACGCACACGATCATGGCCATCACCCCTACCCCCATGCCGACCATCCGCACGGCCCCCGCACGTTGCCGGCGGAAGGCGACTGACACCAGCCGTGTCATGTGCCGATGAACAACTCTGACTTCGACTATCTGCGGGATCCCGACGCGATCTACGCGGCATCTTTCGCGGCCATTGAGGGCGCCGCCGATCTGTCCGCTGTCGCGGCGGATTTGCACGACGTGGCGTTGCGGCTGGTTCATGCCGTCGGCGACCCGGGCGTGATCGACGAATTCATCGCCACCGATATGGCCGGTGAGGCCGGCCGCGCGGCGCTGAGAGCAGGCGCACCGGTGTTGACGGATTCACGCATGCTGGCTGATGGCGTTATCCGGTCGGCCCTGCCCGCACAAAACCGGGTCATCTGCACCCTGGGTCTGGGCAGCGTCGCCGGCAACGCGAAACGCGCCGGCACGACCCGGTCCGCCGCGGCGGTTGAGCTCTGGGCGCCGTTCCTCGAGGGTGCCGTTGTCGCCATCGGCAACGCGCCCACCGCGCTGTTCCGACTGCTGGAAGGGCTCGCGGCCGGGTGGCCGCGGCCCGCGCTGATCATCGGCTTGCCGGTGGGGTATATCGGCGCCGCGGAATCCAAGGATGCCCTCATCGCCGCGGCACCCACACCCTTCATCACCCTGCGCGGTCAACGCGGCGGCAGCCCCCTGGCAGCGGCCGCGGTCAACGCACTCGCGCGAAGCGCGCCAGGAAACACGACCGCATGAGCGCCTGGCTCAATATCGTGGGGGTTGGCGCGGACGGGCTAGCGGGCCTGCCTGCCGCGTCACGCACACTGGTCGAGACCGCCGAGCTGATCGTCGGCGGCGACCGCCATCTCGCCATGGTGACGAACGGGTCGGCGCGAAAACTCGCTTGGGAATTCCCGCTCGACAGCCTGGTTCAGGAGATCACCGCAGCCCGCGCGAGCCGTGTCGTGGTGCTCGCCACCGGCGACCCCATGGCATTCGGCATCGGGTCCACACTGGCGCGTCATTTCGAGCCCGACGACATGACGATCCTGCCCGCGCCCGGCGCCTTCAGCCTCGCCGCGGCACGCCTGGCCTGGCCGCTGCACGGCTGCACCTGCCTGACCCTGCATGGCCGGCCCCTGGAGCTCCTCAACCATCACCTGCAGCCGGGACGTCGTCTCCTGATCCTCAGTCATGACGGCACGACCCCCGAAAGCATCGCAGGCCTGCTGCGCGATGCCGGGTTCGGACCGAGCCGCATGACCGTGTTGGAGAGCATGGGCGGAGACGACGAAAGCAAACATGTGTCGACCGCTGATGACTGGGCCACACCAAGTGTGCAGGACCTCAACACGGTGGCCGTCGAATGCATCGCCGGGCCGGACGCACGCATCCTCGCGCCGGTTCCGGGCCTGCCCGACGATGCCTTTGTGCATGACGGCCAGCTCACCAAGCGGATCGTCCGCGCCGCAACCATCGCAGCCCTTGCGCCGCTGCCAGGCCAGACCCTCTGGGACCTGGGCGCCGGATGTGCCTCGGTCGCGATCGAGTGGCTGCGTGCGGCGCAGGACATCCAGGGACAGGGCGCCACCGCCATCGCCGTGGAACGCGACGCGGAACGCTGCACCATGGCAGCACAGAACGCCGCCCGCCTCGGCACGCCGTTCCTCGACATCGTCCACGCCAATACGGCCCAGGCGATACCCGGGATGGCGGACCCCGACGCGGTCTTCATAGGTGGTGGCCTGTCGGGTGGCGACGAACTTGTCGGCACCGTTTGGGACCACCTGCGGCCGGGCGGACGTCTGGTTGCCAACGTGGTCACACTCGAAGGCGAGCGCGCACTGCTCGACGCACATGCCCTGTACGGGGGCGATCTGGCACGGATTGCCGTCAGTCATGCTGACCCGGTCGGCGGCCTGACGGGCTGGCGACCGGCGATGCCGGTCACCCAATGGAGCGTCACAAGAACATGAGCGGCACGTCGACAGAAACCGGCACTGTCTTCGGCATCGGCGTCGGGCCGGGCGATCCGGAACTGATGACCGTCAAGGGCGCGCGCCTGCTTTCCGAAGCGACGGTCGTTGCCTATCCCGCCCCCGAAACGGGCGACAGCCTGGCCCGCGCGATCGCGGCACCGCATCTGCGCGCGGACGCGACCGAAATCGCCATCCGCATGCCCTTGTCCAGCAACCGCTTCCCGGTGGAGGCCGTCTACGACCGCGCGGCGGTAGAAATCGGCACATATTTGGCGCGCGGCCAGAATGTCGCCGTCCTGTGCGAAGGCGATCCCTTCTTCTATGGCTCGTTCATGTATGTCTTCGCGCGGCTGGCCGAGGACTGGACGGTCGAGGTGGTTCCCGGCGTGTCCTCCCTGACGGCATGCGCCGCGGTGACCGGCACAGCGTTGGCGGCCCTGAACGACGTGCTCACCGTCCTCCCCGCGCCGCTGCCGGACGATGTGCTGCGCGCACGCCTGGCCGAAACGGATTCGGCGGCGATCATCAAGGTCGGCCGGCACCTGCCACGAATTCGTGCCCTGCTCGACGACATGGGCCTCTCCGACCGGGCGCAGTATGTCGAGCACGCCACCATGGACCGCCAGGTCGTCGGTCGGATCAATGAGATATCAGATGCGGCGGCACCCTATTTCTCGATGATCCTGATCCACAAGCGTGGCGCGGCATGGTCATGAGTGCGGCTCGGGACATCGCGCTCGTCGCACTCACCGCCGACGGCGCGCGGCTTGCGCGGCAGATTCAGGATACGCTGCCGCGGGTGCGTGTTCATGGATTTGCACCCCGGGTCGAGGATTGCGACGTCACCTTCACCGACACGACGGCACATCTGGCCCGCCTGTTCGATTCCGGGCACGCGATTGTCGGCGTCTGTGCGGCAGGCATTCTGATCCGCACCCTTGCGTCCCGGGTCAACGACAAGCATGGCGAACCGCCGGTCATTGCCATATCGCCCGATGGCGCCCATGTGGTGCCACTGCTCGGCGGCCATCATGGCGCCAACACGCTGGCAGCGCAGATCGCCGACATCACGGGCGGGGCGGCCGCGATCACCACCGCCGGAGAGACGTTCCACGGCGTCGCGCTCGACGATCCACCACCCGGCTGGGCCCTCTCCAATCCCCAATCCGCCAAGCCGGTTTTGGCGGCCCTGCTGGCCGGCGATCACCCGGCCTTGGTGATCGAAGCGGGCAATCCTGCCTGGCTCTCGGAGCTACCGGTCGGGCGCGACGGTGAATGGATGATCCGGATCACCGATCGGGCCATCACACCGGCGGCCGACGAACTATTGTTCCACCCCCCGACCCTCGCGGTGGGGGTGGGTTGCGAGCGGGACTGCGATCCCGATGAACTCATCGCACTGGTCGACGAAACACTGGCCGCGGCAGGACTTTCTCCCGCTTCGGTGGCTGTGGTCACCAGCATCGACCTGAAGATGGACGAGGCCGCGGTGCATGCGGTTGCCGCGCATCTCGGAGTTGCGGTGCGCTATTTCGATGCGCCGCGTCTCGACGCCGAAACACCGCGCCTGGAAAATCCCTCGGATATCGTCTTTCGCGAAGTCGGCACGCATGGTGTGGCCGAGGCCGCCGCGCTCGCAGCTGCCGGCCAAGGCGGAGAGCTGGCGGTCGCCAAGCACAAATCGGCCAGGGCGACATGCGCCGTGGCACGCGGAACCAACATCGAGCCTACGAGTATCGGCGTGGCCCGGGGGACGCTATCGATCATCGGCACCGGGCCCGGCGACGCGGCCCATCGCATCCCCATCACGGACAGTGCCGTCGGCGCCGCGACGGACCTCGTGGGCTATGGGCCCTATCTCGACCTGTTGGGGGCGGCGGCGCAGGGAAAACAACGCCATGATTTCGATCTCGGCGCCGAGGAGGACCGTTGCCGGCACGCGCTTGAGCTGGCCGCAGCCGGGCGAAACGTGGCCCTGGTTTCCAGCGGAGATCCTGGCATCTTTGCCATGGCGAGCCTGGTGTTCGAGCTGCTCGATCGGACCTCCGACCCGGCATGGCAGCGCGTCGCAATCACGGTCCATCCGGGCGTGTCCGCGATGCAGCTGGCCGCGGCGCGGGCGGGCGCCCCGCTGGGCCATGATTTTTGCGCAATCTCATTGTCCGATCTTCTGACACCCTGGCCCGCGATCGAGACCCGACTGCGGGCGGCGGCCGAGGCCGATTTTGTGGTCGCGCTCTACAATCCGGCCAGCCGACGTCGACGCCAGCAGTTCGAGACGGCCCGTGACATTCTGCTGGCGCACCGGCCGGACGACACGCCCGTGGTCGTCGCCCGGAACCTGGCGCGGCCCGGCGAGCAGGTCACCATCATTCCGCTCGCGGAGCTCTCCATCGACGCCATCGATATGCTGACCATCGTGATTGTCGGCAACAGCCAGTCACGAACCATCGCCGGCGCCGCG
This sequence comes from Rhodospirillaceae bacterium, assembly GCA_018667335.1. GTDB lineage: Bacteria > Pseudomonadota > Alphaproteobacteria > UBA6615 > UBA6615 > UBA8079. The sequence continues at coordinate 44,611 of JABIVD010000060.1, read as the reverse complement.
TCACGCTGGGCCTATACGCCGCGCGGTTACGCGGCAAAGACGCAAGGCAAAACCCAAACCAAGACCGGCGGCTAGACGCGCCTAGATACTGTGTCGCCGACCGATGAGGGCTGCCTCGGCGGGGGTCATGTAGCCGAACCGATCGATAAAGCTCGCGACGTTCTCACCACACGTAAACCCGACAATGAACGTGTCGGGGTTCTGCAAATCATTCTCGAATCCGGTGGCGCCCTTGATGCGTTTGAAAAAATGAAACGCGATGCAGTCGCCATCCACGGCAACAAAGCCACGGCCCTGCTCACCCGGAACCTTCGATATGACCGGCTTTCCCGCACCCATGATCGTGCGCCCCAGAAAGGTGCGAAAGTCATCCTCGTCAATGGCATTCGAGAGGGTCAAATCGCTGAACCAGGCCTCACTGGCATGCTCCACCACCACGATCGGCGCGTCGCCAATGTAATAGGTCTCGACCACCACGGACCCATTGTCGCGCAGCGTGCGTCGCACGCTATCGACCTCGGGCAACAGTGACGGGATGTTGAATCTGGCATTCACGATGTCGATCACGACCGGGTCAGAAAACACCGTGCGGCTGCCACTGACGGTCACACCCTCGCTGCCGGATGTGCACGCTGCCAGAAACAGCGCCAACGCCGCCGCGGCTATCCGGTGTTTCAGAAACCACATGCTCCACCTCGTTCAAAATTGATCATAGGTCGATCCGGCCAGCACTGTAAGTGGACCATCCGAAAGGTGCGGGCGGGGAATTCGCGATACCCTTCCGCCATGCGCAGGGGTATGACACACCCATGACCGTCTACTTCATCGGTGCCGGCCCCGGCGCACCTGACCTGATTACCATTCGTGGCCGCGATCTGATCGCACGCTGCCCGGTTTGCCTGTATGCGGGCTCGCTGGTTCCACAGGAAGTTCTGGCGCATGCCACCGAGACCGCCGAGATTGTCGATACGGCGCCGTTGCATCTGGACGAGATCATCGATCGGATCGTCGTGGCGCACACCTCCGGACACGATATCGCCCGCGTACATTCCGGCGATCCGTCCCTCTATGGCGCGATCGGTGAACAGATGAGACGCCTCGACGGCCTCGCCATTCCTTATGAGATTGTCCCCGGCGTGCCGGCATTTGCCGCGGCGTCCGCAGCGCTCGGCCGCGAACTTACGCTTCCAGGTGTCAGCCAGACCGTAATCCTGACCCGTACATCTGTTCGCGCCAGCGACATGCCAGCGGGCGAGGAGCTGTCCACCCTGGCGCAATCCGGTGCGACCCTCGCCGTACATCTCTCAATCAACAATCTGGCCAACGTGGTCCGCGACCTGACACCGCACTATGGTGGCGATTGCCCCGTCGTCGTTGGCTATCGCGTGAGCTGGCCCGACGAACGATTCATCCGTGGCACGCTCGATACCATCCGAGATCTCGTCAAAGGGTCGGGGATCACGCGAACGGCGTTGATCCTGGTTGGACCTGTACTTGCCGAGGAACTTGCCGAAGAGTTCGGATTCGATGACAGCCGCCTGTATGCGGCCAGCCATCATCACGTGTTGCGGCCGGCACGGAAGCGATCGGGCGGGGACGACTAGCGCGCGCCTGCCTTTTCAAGAATCTGGACGACCTGCCTCGAGCGGCCCTCTCGGGCGAGGTCGAGCACGGTGCGGCCGGTAAAATCCGAAATCGTTACGTCGGCACCCGCATCTAGGAGCGCCTGCACGATCCGCGCATGACCCGCGCGCACTGCTGCCATGATCGGCGTCCGGCCGTCGCGGTTTTCCTGGTTGATCAGCGCCCTGTAGATCAACAGAAGGTCCACCACATCGGCATGCCCGTTCTCCGCCGCGTGATACAGCGCACCGTTGCCCACATCGTCGACCTGATTGATCAACACCTTGTCCTTGAGCAGCAGCTCGATTGAATCATAGCTGCCCTGGATCGAACCCCAGATCAGCGCGGTCCGTCCATCGGTATCGGCGCGCGATTTTGGATGCTGGCGGACGAGCAGCTCACGCACCTTTTCCACCCGGTTTTCATACACCGCGACGATCAGCGCATCATCGGCCAGAATATTGGTCTGCGCCGCCGCCGGCCCCACCGGCATCATGCCAAGCATCACGCCAAACATCACGCCAAGCGTCACGGTAGCAACGAAACCGAAGATCGCGGCGCGCCTGAGTGTCGGCGCCATTGTTCTGAGCATCAGCATGTCACCTATGTCGCGTTCCAACCCGTGTGCGTCAAGTCACCTGTTCATCAAACCAGTCGATGACCGCATCAACATTGTCGACGACCGGCCCATCCGGCACCGGCGGGCGTTCCACCATAAGCACCGGAATTCCAAGCAAACGGGCCGCCTCAAGTTTCGCCCGGGTCGCCTCTCCACCTGATGCTTTACACACGAGTGCGTCAATTTTGTGTTCTTCCATCAGTCGCTGCTCGGCCGCCACAGCAAACGGCCCGCGACCCGAGATCACTTCATACGCAGATAGCGGCAGTGCCGCGTCGGGCATATCGATCAGCCGGACGAGAAACCAGAGCCCAGGACATGCGGCGAACACCGACAGATCGGTCCGTCCAACCGTCAGGAAGACGCGGCGCCCGATACCCGGCAACACCGCTGCCGCCGAGGCCAGATCAGGCTGCATGAGCCAATTGTCGTCGGGCATGCGTTCCCAGGGCGGGCGCACGAGTGCGAGCCGCGGCACGCGCGCCGTCGCGCTGGCGATCCGGGCATTCTCGGATATTTGCGCTGCAAACGGATGGGTCGCATCCACGAGCGCACACACCCGGCGGTCTTCCAGGTATCGCGCCATCGGCGCCACACCACCGAACCCGCCGACCCGAACCTCACCCGGCGTGGCGCCCGGGGCCTGTGTCCGCCCGGCCAGAGAGGTCACGATGTCGAACCGGTCTCCCCATTCAGCCACCAGACGGTCGGCCAGCATGACCGCCTCCGTGGTACCACCCAGCACCAGAATGGCGCGTCGTTCAGGGGCCGACATGCGCCAACACACGCCCGTCGCGCGCGACGATGAGGACATCAATATCTGCCGCACCGGCGACCGACGCGCGGCATACTTCGCGCGCACCGCGCGCCACGCTCTCGGCCAATTTCATGTCGAGACCCGCGTCGGCTGCCATCGCCAGGACGGCGCCGGCGGACACCGCCGAACCTGCCTGCATGACCAATTCAGGCGACGCCCCCAGGTCAGCCAAACGCGTGGCGAGCTGCGTGACATCGACCGCTGAGCGGCTCGAATGCAGGTCCATATGCCCGTCTGCAAGTTTGGAAAGCTTCCCGAATCCGCCGGCGACCGACAGACGCGGAATCGGATGGGCCCGGACGTATTTCAACAGGCCGCCGGCAAAATCCCCCATATCGATCAGCGCGCGCTCCGGCAATTCGTGATGTGCCCGTATCGCCGCCTCCGATGTGCGACCGGTCGCGGCGGCAAGATGGTCCATCCCGGTGGCGCGCGCGACATCGACGGCACGGTGGATCGAGTGGATCCATGACGCGCAGGAATACGGAATCACCACGCCGGTCGTCCCCAGCACGCTGAGTCCCCCGACGATTCCAAGGCGAGAATTCGCCGTCTTCTCGGCCAGAACCACACCGCCGGGAATTGACACCGTGACCAACACGTCCGGCGCGACACCGAAATCCGCAGCAACCTCTTCCAGCGCGCCGGTGATCATCTCGCGGGGTTTGGGGTTGATCGCGGGTTCGCCCGGCGGCACCGGCAACCCCGGCAGGGTCACTGTCCCCACGCCCTCGCCGGCCGCGAAGCGAACACCCGTCCCGGGCTGCTGGGGTGTTACCTCGCAGCATATTCGTGCGCCATGGGTGACATCAGGATCGTCGCCCGCATCCTTGATCACGGCCGCGTAGGCGCTGCCATCCGACAAACGGGTCTCGGCAAGATCAAAGGTCGCACGCAATCCACGCGGCAGCCGTACGGCAACCGGATTGGGGAATCGCTCCGTCAGCAAGGCCTCGTAGGCGGCCTTCGCCGCCGCCGTAGCGCATGCGCCGGTGGTCCAGCCACGACGCAACGCCCCCGACGGTGGACGGGCTGGGTCTTCGGGAGTGTCGGCCGTATCGGTCATAAGCCTATCGTAGCGCTCCGCAAGGTTGCCGGGCCAGCGGTCCGGCGCTAGCTTCCTATTATGAATATCGACGAACTCAACCTCCCGGCGTTTCAGCCCGGCTGGGTCTGGCTGGTGGGGGCCGGACCGGGTGATCCCGCCTTGCTGACCGTGGGCGCGTTGCATGCCCTGAAATCAGCGGATGTCGTGGTCCATGACGCGCTGGTCGGTGACCATATTCTGTCACTCGCGGCGGCGGACGCCGAGTTGATCTATGCCGGAAAACGCGGCGGCAAACCTTCGCCGAAGCAGCCCGATATATCCGCACGCCTGATCAGCCTCGCGCGCCAGGGAAAACGCGTGCTCCGACTGAAAGGTGGCGACCCGTTCCTGTTCGGGCGTGGCGGCGAAGAGGCGCTCGCGCTCGTCGCGGCCGACGTGCCATTCCGTATCGTGCCCGGCGTCACCGCGGCAATCGGCGGCCTCGCATATGCCGGCATACCCATGACCCACCGCGCGACTGCGACGGCCGTGACCTTCGTGACGGGGCACAATCTGTCCGGCAAAGTCCCCGATGATCTGGATTGGTCGTCGCTCGCCAACGGCGCCCAGGTTCTCGTGTTTTATATGGCGCTGAAGCATATCGATGAGATTATCGACCGGCTGATTGCCGCCGGCCGTTCGCCCGACACGCCCGCCGCGCTTGTGGCCCACGCAACGACGGATGCGCAGCAGGTTGTCGTGACCACACTCCTGGAGGCCAAACAGGCCGCGGCCGACGTGTCTCCGCCGGCGCTTTTCGTTGTTGGCGAAGTCGTCCGCCTGCGGGACGGGCTCGACTGGCTCGGCGCGCTTTCGGGCCGAGCACTGGACCCCGACCCGCTGGGTCATTCGGACATTCGCGATGCGGTCTGACCGTCTCCACAAGGCCGAACCCGAGACGCCTTCGATGGTGCCGAGATTTGTGTCCGCGATCCTTGTGGTCGCCTCGGCCATTTCCATATTCGCGTTTCCCGAGATCGCGGATCGACCGCTCGGACTGCCCGAACAGATCAACGTCATCATTATCGGGTTGGGCGCACTGGCCGGAATCATCCATATGCTCGGGATCGTCCCACAGCAACGTCACCTGCGGGCATTTGTCGGCCCCGCCGTCGCCTGGCCGGTCATGGCTGCGGGCATCGTGTCGCTGATCACCTCATGAATTTTTCGCCATGAGTAGTCCGCGCGGCCTGATCATCGCCGCGCCCGCATCGGGCAGCGGCAAAACTTTACTCACCCTGGGTTTGCTGCGCGCACTCCGGGATGCCGGACACGCTGTCGCGGGCGCAAAGGCCGGACCGGACTATATCGACCCGGCATTCCACACCGCCGCCAGCGGCCGGCCCGCGTTCAATCTGGACCCTTGGGCGATGCGGCCGGAGACACTGGCCGGACTCTTATCGGGAGCTGCCCAGACAACGGATACCATCATCGTCGAGGGGGTCATGGGTTTGTTCGACGGAATCCATTTGCCCGACCGGCCCGATGCGGGATCCACCGCCGATCTCGCCGCCATGACCGGCTGGCCGGTGGTGCTCGTTGTCGACGCATCGAAGCAGGCCGCGAGCGTCGGTGCACTGGTGCGCGGGTTCGCCGAACACCGGGCCGACGTCCGGATCGCCGGCGTGATTTTCAACCGGGTGGCCAGCCCCACCCACGAGGCCGTGCTCCGCGACGCAAGCCATGCGGCCGCACCCGCCGTTCGTTTGCTCGGCAGCGTTGGCCGCAACCCGGCCCTGGCCATGCCCGAGCGACATCTCGGGCTGATTCAGGCCGGCGAGCATGCAGACCTGGAGCGCTTCATCGCGGCCGCAGCCCTGACGATATCGGACACAGTGGATGTCGACGCGCTGGTTGGCCTTGCCGGACCGTGTGAAATTTCCCGACCCGACACCATGCCGCCCGACTTGTTGCCGCCCCTCGGTCAGCGGATCGCCGTGGCGCGCGACCAGGCCTTTGCCTTCTGCTATCCCGCGACCCTCGACGGGTGGCGGGCGGCCGGCGCCGAAATTCGGCCTTTCTCGCCGCTTGCAGATGACCCCCCGGATCCGACCGCCGACGCCATCTACCTGCCCGGCGGCTATCCGGAACTCCACGCCGGCACGCTCGCGGCAGCCGATCGTTTCCTCAACGGTCTTCGCGACGCTGCGAACCGGGGGGTGAAAATTTTCGGTGAATGCGGCGGCTACATGGTACTCGGGCGCGGTCTTGTCGACGCGGACAGCACACTTCATAAGATGGCGGACCTGCTGCCGGTCGAGACGAGTTTCGCCGCGCGGCGTCTCCATCTGGGGTATCGCGTCGCGCACCTCCATCGTGATGGACCGCTCGGACCGGCGGGCAGCTGTTTTCGCGGGCACGAGTTCCACTATGCGTCCATCTCGAACGAAGCAACGGAATCACCATTGTTTACAGCAGAAAACGCACGGGGTGAGCATTTGGGCCCCGCCGGGGCGACATCCGGGTCCGTGTGTGGCTCCTTTATTCATCTGATTGACCGGACGGCTGCATGACCGAGACCGAACCATTCTGGAAAACCAAGGCCCTCGCCGAGATGGACGAGGCGGAATGGGAATCCCTGTGTGACAGCTGCGGGCAGTGCTGCCTGTATAAGCTCGAGGACGCCGACACCGGCGAGTATGCGCTGACCGACGTGGCGTGCCGCTTTCTCGATCACGACACCTGCCGCTGCACCGACTACAAGAACCGCAATCGCAACGTGCCCGACTGCGTGAAGGTGAAACCCGACAACATCGCCGACCTGCGCTGGATGCCCGCAACCTGCGCCTACCGCCTCCTGGCCGAGGGGAAGGATTTGTTCTGGTGGCACCCGCTGGTCTCGGGCGACCCGAACAGCGTGCATGAGTCCGGGGCCTCGATCCGCGGCAAGGCGATCAACGAAGACATGGTGGATGATCTGGAGGACCATGTGGTCCAGCAGCTCAACCGAGACCTGCAAGGCGGTATGCCGCCCCTCGGCGCGCCCCCGGAGAATGCCCCGGAAGACCCACAGGAAGACCCCCAATCAGAGTGACGCGAACAGTTGTGATGCTGATGTATTGGCGTGTTCGCCGGTGTAAAACAATCGGCAGAGATACAGGAGACAGATGATGGCAACCCAACCCGCCGGTGTATTCGCCGCCTCGCTGACGCCGATGACTGCCGATCTTGAGATCGACGTTCCGCGCGCCGTCGCGCACAATCAGTGGCTGCTCGCGAATGGCTGCAACGGGGTGGCCCCGCTGGGGACCACGGGCGAAGCAAACTCGCTGTCTCTCGATGAACGCCTCGCGCTGCTCGACGCGCTGGCCGATGCCGGGATCACCGGGCCGCAATTGATCGCGGGGGTTGGCTGCACCGCGATCCCCGACACGGTCACCCTGACCCGCAAGGCATTGGCGAACGGCGCGGGAGGTGTGTTGATGCTGCCGCCGTTTTATTACAAGGCACCCAGTGAGGACGGCCTGTTCGCGGCCTATGCCGAAGTGATCGAACGCGTCGGCGATACGGCGCTGGAAATCTATCTCTACAATTTTCCCCAGCAGGTCGGTTTCGAACTGCCCCTGAGCCTGATCGCCCGGCTGGTCGAGGCCTACCCCGACACCGTCGTGGGGTCGAAGGATTCATCCGGCGACTGGCCGCGCATGGAACGGACCATGGCGGAACTGCCGGGATTTCGGTTGTTTCCGGGCTCGGAGGAATTCCTGCTGGCCGGCCTGCGTCAGGGCGCCGTCGGCTGCATATCGGCAACCGTCAATGTCACAGCACCCCAGTCGCAAGACGTCTATGCCAACTGGCGTGGCGAGAATGCCGACGAGCTCCAAACCTATCTGACCGAGCTGCGTATGGCCTTCAAGGGTCTGCCGGCCATTCCGGTGATGAAGGCCTATCACGCCCATGAACGGAACGAGCCCGGCTTCGCCAATCTGCGCCCGCCGTTCACCCCGGCAAGCGACGCCGACCTGGCTACGGTTCGCGAGCGTCTCGCTGCGGCGGCCTTCGAACTGGCCGCCTAGTCTGACGTTTCGGCGGCGGGTTTTCGGGGCGCCGGCTTCTTGCCAAAATTGACCAGTGCGACGCCGGCGAACACGAGCGCCATGGCAAGCCACAGCCAAACTGTGGGCTCCTCGCCGTAGAACCAGGCACCCCAGCCGACACCCATGAGCGGCACCAGATATCCAACCTGCGCGAGGTAGACTGCGCCGGCGAGCTTGACGATCGTATAGAACAGGGCGAAGGCGCAGACCGTGGTCCCGGCATAGGCAAGGATCACCCAGTCGCTCGGGCCGAAATCGATCCAGATCGGGTGGAATGTCCCGGTGACCAACGCGACGACTAGTGCGCCGAATGCTGCGGTGAACATCGTTCCCATCGCCAAGGCAAACGTATCCCCGTCCTTCGGGCGCCAGACCTCGGCGATGACATTGCTCGTCGCCCATAGCGCCGGCGTCACAAAAGCCAGCAACGCGATCGGCAACAGTTCAGGCGAAGGCAGGCTGCCGCGGGGCAGGACCAGAACCGCGGCCCCGGCGAAGCCCAACACCACGCCTGCCGCACGCATTGGCGTGAAGGTCTCCAGACGGATGATCAGTGCCACGACATATGTGATGACGGGCGCGGTAATGATGATGACCCCCATCAACGCGACCGGCAGCTCGCGCATGACGAACACCATGTTGGTGTTCGGCAGCGCCAGCCCGATCCAGCCCATGGCCAGGTAGTAGCGCATATGGCGCGCGTCGAAGATCAACGGCACCCGACGGATGAGGCAGATCGCCAGAAAGACGAACCCCGCCAGGCCGGTCTGCCAGACCACCATGCCCAACGGCGGCACGCCATCGAGCGCGACGAACTTGACGATCGACGGGCCCAGCCCCCAGAACACGCTCAGCGCCACCAACAGGATGAGTGGCAGCATCCGTACATTCACAGCGCGCGTGTCTGGTGCACTCATGGTGTGGCCTTCCTCATCAACCCACTCACGCCGGCTTCTTCTTGCCGAGATTGACCATCCCGACGCCGACCGCGACGATCGCGATGGCGACCCAGAGCCAGACGGGCACGCTCTCGCCAAAGAACAACACACCCCAGCCGACCCCTGCGAGGGTGACGATATAGCCGACTTGCCCCAGGTAAACGGCGCCGGCGAGCGCGACGATCAGATAGAAAATGAGAAACGCAACGGCCGTTGCCAGCGAGAATGCGAACAGAATCACCTCACGCTGGGCGAAATCCACCCAGACCGGGTGAAAGCTCCCATCGATCAACGTCACGATCAGCGCACCGCCCGCGGCTGCAAACATCGTCCCGGCGGCCAGCGACACATTGTCCGCGTTCGCGGGCCGACCCCATTCGGCAAAGATGTTCGCCGTCGCATATCCTGCGGGCACGATAAAGGCGAGCAGCGCAATCCCCAGCAGGTCCGGCGACGGCAGGCTGCCTTCGGGGATCACGAGGACCCCTGCGCCCGCGAATCCGACCAGGATACCCAGCCCGCGCAACAGGTTGATCCGCTCAATGCGCAACAGGATGGCAAACACATAGGTCAGGAGCGGCGAGAACAGCACCAGCACCGACACATAGCCGACCGTCAGGTGCTGCACCGAGAAGACGACCATGATGTAGGCGAGATCGATGCCGATCACCCCGATCACCAGATAGTAGATGATGGCGCGGCGGCCGATCCTGATCGGCGTGCGCCGCGCGATGCAAATGATCGACAACAGGACACCGGCACCGAGGGTCTGCCAGAACACGACGGACCCGGGTGATATGCCGCTGATCACAAGGGCTTTCGAGAAGGACGGGTTGCCACCCCAGATGGCACCGAGCACCAGCAGGAGGATCAGGGGCAGCCACTTGATCGCGCCGCCGACCGGGCCCGAATTGTTCATTGATGCGTCCCCCTCGATTGGCCCCGGAAGCGTTCAATGCCCGGGTGCCCAACCGTCTTATCGGTTGCGCCCGGGGCCGTAAAGCCATGGGGCACGGAGCTGGCATTCTCACAAAGCATGCAGCGGGGCTGTCACGGTCCGGTTTCACCGGTATTCTGCCGGACAGCACGTACCGCACCCCGACCGGACCATTTCCAGATGACGCTCAACGCAGACGGTTCCCTTGAACTGCACGACGTGTCGCTGACGCTGAAAGGCGAGCGGCTGTTCGCACCGATCGAACTGGTGGTCCCGCCGGGCGAAGCCGCCACGGTGATGGGCCCGAGCGGCTGCGGTAAATCCTCCCTGCTCGCCCATATCTGCGGCACGCTGGCACCGGCCTTCGCGTCACAGGGTGCGGTTACACTCGCCGGGAGCACGCTCGACGGGCTGCCGCCCGAGCAGCGCCATGTCGGTATCCTGTTCCAGGACGACCTGCTGTTTCCGCATCTCTCGGTCGGCGACAATCTGGCCTTCGGACTGCCGCCGGAAGTTCGCGGCCGCGAAACCCGCCACGCACAGATCGAAACTGCCCTGACCGAAGCCGGGCTCGCCGGCATGGCCGACCGGGACCCGGCAACCCTGTCCGGCGGCCAGCGCACACGTGTGGCCCTGATGCGGACCCTGCTGTCGCGCCCCCGCGCGCTCTTGCTGGATGAGCCATTCTCGAAACTTGATGTCTTGCTACGTGACCGTATTCGCGGTTTCGTCTTCGATCATGCCCGCGCCAATGGCATTCCGACATTGCTGGTCACCCATGATCCAGCAGACGCCGAAGCGGCCAGCGGCAGGACAATCGAACTTCAATGAGCTTTTCGATCAGAAGCGATACCCCCATGCCGGGGCGGCTCGCCATGACCCTGCTACTGGGCCTGCTCGTCTCATTCGCGCCGATGACGATCGACCTTTACCTGCCGGCCTTTCCGATCATGGCGCGCGACCTGATGACCGACGCGGAATCGATACAGCTCACCCTGAGCGTCTACATGGTGGGCTTTGCGCTCGCGCAAACTTTCTTCGGCCCCGTCTCGGATCGGTTCGGCCGGAAGCCGACGATCATCGTCGGGACATGCATTTATCTCGTCGCCAGTGTCGCCTGCGCCCTGGCGACGAGCGTCGAGCAACTCATCGTCTTCCGCCTGATCCAGTCCTTCGGCGCGGCCGTCGGCCCGGTCGTCGCGCGCGCGGTCGTACGCGACATGTTCACCCGCGAAGAAGCCGCGCGGATGTATTCGGTGGTGACAACGGTGGTCGCAATCGCGCCGATCATCGCGCCGGTGCTGGGCGGAATCATCGTCGTCTGGCTCGGCTGGCGGGCCAATTTCTGGATTCTCACCGGGTTCGGCGCGACAGCGATGCTGCTGGTCATCGTGATGTTGCCGGAGACCAACAAGACCCCTGACCCGTCCGCCACCCGTATCACCCAGATGCTGTCCAATTTCGCGTCCATGCTCTCCAGCCGGACCTATGCGGGATATGTGCTGACAATCATCGGCAATTTCAGCGGGTTGTTCGCTTATCTACTGGGCGCATCCTTCGTACTGGTCGGTCAACTCGGCATGTCGCCCACCGCCTTCGGGCTTTCATTTGGCTTTGCCTCGGTCGGGTTCATGTCCGGCGCGTTCCTGGGCAGCCGGATCGTGCGCCTCGTGGGAATAGAGAGGATGTGCCTGATGGGCACCTTCTGTTCCGCCGCCGGCGGCGCGCTGGTCTTCGTCCTGATCTGGTCCGACGTGATAACGATCTGGTCGATCATCCTGCCGACAGTTGTCTATTTCTTCGGCATGGGCATGTCCCAGCCCAACATCCAGGCGGGAGCGATATCTCCCTACCCCCACATGGCCGGTGCCGCAGCATCGCTGCTGGGGTTGGCACAATACGTGTCTGCCGGATTGCTCTCGATGGTGCTGGCGGTCTTCGCCTTCGATCAGACGTTCCTGCTCGCGACCATCATGGGGGTGTCAGGCGTCTTCGCGTTTGTCGCCTTCCTGCTGATGATCTGGGTGCCAATGAAACGCGCAGAATTCCAATAGCCGCTCCAAACGCGCGCTAGTCGGTCGGCCGCTCGATAAACGTCGGATCTATCCGTTCGCGGACCGGCCGCGCGGGCGCGGGCGGGCTCACACGCGCCGGGCTCGCGACAGATGCGGCAAGCGGCGTCGACATGAAGTCCTTCCAGATCGTCGCCGGAACACTCGAGCCCGTGATGCGTTGTGTCGGCGTATTGTTGTCATTGCCGACCCATACCGTCACGACCAGATCGCCCGCATAACCGACGAACCAGGCATCGCGGAAATCCTGACTGGTGCCGGATTTCCCGGCCGCCGGCCGGTCGATCTTTGCTTTCCTGCCGGTACCCCACGCGACGACGGCGCGGAGCATTTCGGTTGTTTGTGCTGCAGCGTCCGCCTCGATCACCCGGCGCGGCGCGCGGGTTGAGCGGCGAAACACCACCTCGCCGCCCTGGCGCACTTCGGATATGCCATAGGGCTCCACTGCAAAACCGCCGTTGGCGAACACGGCATAGGCAGCGGTGAGCTCGAGCGGCGTCACTTCGCCGGCCCCCAGTGCAATCGATGGATGGGGTGTCAGCGGTGCCGTGATTCCCAGCCGACGGGCCGACTGGATGACCCGGGCCCGGCCGATATCCTCGGCCACGCGCACCGCGACCGTATTCAGGGACCGCGCCACCGCCTCACGCAGGGTCACCTCGCCACGAAACCCGCCGGAGAAATTCTTCGGCGTCCAACCATCCACGGTGATCGGGGCATCGAGCACCAGGCTGTCCGGCGTCATGCCGGATTCAAGCGCCGGCAGATAGACGATCGGCTTGAACGCCGATCCTGGCTGGCGTAACGCCCGTGTCACCCGATTGAACTGGCTTTCGCTATAGCGTCGCCCACCTATCATCGCGAGTACGGCCCCGTCTGTGCGCATGGCAACCAGGGCCACCTGGGAGCCTTTGGTATCGGCGCGCGCGATCGCAGCCTCCGCACGCGCCTGAAGCTCGGGATCGAGAGTCGTCTCGACCGCAAGATCGGCACTGGTCGTGCCGGCATATCCCGCGGCGCGTTCGAGCACCCAATCGGCGAAATAGCGCCGCGCCTCGCCGCTCACCCGCGGTATCGGCCGTGCCGCATCTCCACGGCCCGGGCGTTTTGTCCCGGCGATCCGTGCGGCCTCGCCGGGTCTAAGAAATCCCGCCGCCGCCATGGCCTGCAACACCGTCTGCGCGCGATCATGTGCTGCCGCCTCGCTGTTGTCGGGATTCAGACGCGACGGCGCGCGCAGCAGTCCGGCCAGGACGGCCGCCTGGTACGTGTCGACGTTCCGTGCAGAAGTACCGAAATAGCGTTGGGCAGCGGCCTCGACCCCATAGGTGCCGGCGCCCAGATAGACCCGGTTGAGATAGATCGTAAGCAGCTCATCCTTCTCGAAACGGCGCTCCAGTTTGAAGGCCAGGATGAGTTCCCGGATCTTACGGTCGAATGAACGCTCCGGGGTCAGAAACAGATTCTTCGCCAGCTGCTGGGTCAGCGTTGATCCACCCTGAACCACACCGCCGGCGCGCACATTCGCCACGGCCGCGCGCAACACGCCACGCACATCAACTCCGGGATGCTCAAAGAAACGGCGATCCTCGATCGCCACAACCGCTTGCACGAGCTGGGGCGGCAACTCGTTGACCGTCAGACGCGCGCCGTAAAGGTCTCCGTAACCACCGACCAGCGAACCGTCCGCAGCGACAATTGTCACCCCGGGGCGACGCGCCTTATCGACCGTCGGGCCGAGGGCATCAACGGCGGGCAGGTTCCAGGCGAACCAGGCGAGGACGCCCGCCAGCGCGATGCCGCCCCAGATGCCCAGCACCAGCGACCATTTGGTCACGCGCCACAGAAGGCTGGAGCTTGTCTCGGGCGTCGCCGGACGCGACGCCGCCTTGGCCGCCCGCTTTCTCGGTGCCGCTTTTTCCGATCGTCCGGACTTCCCGGCTTTCTTTTTGGGCGACTTGCTCATGGGCGCGGAGACTGACGCACGGGCTTGGCCGAATTGTGGCGAAACACGCGTGGTGCGCTAAACGTCGAGATTCGCGACCTTGAGCGCATTCTCCTGGATGAAGTTGCGCCGTGGTTCCACCTCGTCGCCCATCAGGGTCTCGAAGATGTTGCCGGCGGCGTCCGCCTGCGCAACCCGAACCTGGAGCAGTGCGCGCGCATTCTGATCGAGCGTGGTCTCCCACAGCTGGTCCGGATTCATCTCCCCGAGACCCTTGTAGCGTTGCATCGAGATGCCCTTGCGCCCGGCTTCAAACACAGCCTGGAGCAAAGTCAGCGGACCGGTGATCGTGTGTTCTTGATCCTTCGCAACCAAGCGTGAATGTTCAATATATGTATCGCGCAAATCGCCCCATAGCTCGTTCAGACGCCGCGCTTCGGATGAATTGATGATCCGGTCATCGATCACGAGGGATTCGGTCACACCGCGCAACGTGCGCGCGAATGTCAGTGCGCCATCCTCGCGTTGTTCGCCCTTCCAGCCCCGTTCCAGCCGATCTGACAACCGATCGAGCATCCACGCAATGGCCTGGACCGCTTCGCCGGCACGTTCCCTGTCGGCCACCAGTTCCGGGTTGAGTGCGCCGGCGATAGCCGCCTGTTCCACAACCGTTTCGTTCGGCAGATATACCGTCAAAGGCTGGATCAGCTTTCGGGCCTCAAGCGCGATGTCGAGCAGGCCGCGAAGATCGGCCCCGGAGCGCTGGGTGCCGTCGCTCAGATTGAGCACGGTATCGCCCAGGCCGGTATCCATCAGGTAATCTTCCATCGCGTGGTCATCTTTGAGATAGACCGCCGATTGACCGCGCTGTACCCGATAGAGCGGCGGCTGGGCGATATACAGATACCCGCGTTCGATGATTTCCGGCATCTGTCGATAGAAGAATGTCAGCAGCAGGGTCCGGATATGGGAGCCGTCAACATCGGCATCCGTCATGATGATGATCTTGTGGTAGCGCAGCTTGTCTATGTTGAAGTCGTCGCGAATTCCGGTTCCCAGTGCCGTAATGAGCGTGCCGATTTCAACCGAGGACAACATCTTGTCGAAGCGCGCGCGCTCGACATTCAGGATCTTGCCCCGCAGCGGCAGGATCGCCTGGAACCGCCGGTCGCGGCCCTGCTTGGCCGATCCGCCGGCGCTGTCGCCCTCGACGATGAACATTTCGGCCTTTTCGGGATCGCGCTCCTGGCAATCGGCCAGCTTGCCCGGGAGGGACGCCATATCGAGTGCGCCCTTGCGACGGGTGAGCTCGCGCGCCTTGCGGGCCGCCTCGCGGGCCGCCGCAGCCTCGATGATCTTTTCGACGACCATGCGTGCCTCGTTGGGGTGTTCTTCGAACCACTGCCCCAGGCGGTCACCGACCGTCGATTCAACGATGGGTCGCACCTCGGATGAGACCAGCTTGTCCTTGGTCTGTGACGAGAACTTCGGGTCGGGTACCTTGACCGACAACACACAGGTCAGGCCCTCGCGCGCATCGTCACCCGTGATCGCGAGTTTGGCCTTCTTCGCCAGCCCGGTTTCATTCGCATAGTTGTTGATCGTACGGGTCAATGCGCCCCGGAATCCCGCCAGATGGGTGCCACCATCGCGTTGCGGGATGTTGTTTGTGAAGCACAACATCGTCTCGTGATAGCTGTCGTTCCATTGCAGCGCGACCTCGACGACCACATCGTCCTTCTCGCCGATGATATGCATCACTTCGCCTGCGATACCCTGCCGGTTGCGGTCGACATACTCGACAAACGCCTTGAGGCCGCCCTCATAGAACAACTCCGTGCGCACGGGCTCAACGCCGCGTGCATCGGTGAGCACCAGGGTCACGCCGGAGTTCAGGAATGCGAGTTCGCGCAGTCGATGCTCCAGTGTTTCGCGGTCGAAGTCGATCATGGTGAAGGTTTCAGTGGACGGCTGGAACGTAATTTCTGTCCCCGTCAGCGGGGATCCGTCCGCATCCGGGGCATCCCCGACCACCACAAGTGAATCGACCGGCTCACCATGGGCGAAGCGCAGCTTGTGTTCCTTGCCTTCACGCCAGATCCGCATCTCAAGCCATTCGGACAAGGCATTCACGACCGATACGCCCACGCCGTGCAGACCGCCCGACACCTTGTAGGAATTCTGATCGAACTTACCGCCTGCATGCAGCTGGGTCATGATGACCTCGGCCGCCGACACGCCTTCCTCTTCGTGGATATCGACCGGGATGCCGCGCCCGTTGTCGACCACCGTCACGGACCCGTCAGGGTTCAGGGTGACATCGACCGTATCGCAATGGCCGGCCAGGGCCTCGTCGATCGCGTTGTCGACCACCTCGTAGACCATATGGTGCAACCCGGACCCGTCATCCGTGTCACCGATATACATGCCCGGGCGTTTGCGCACCGCGTCCAGGCCGCGCAACACCTTGATCGAGTCTGCGCCATACTCGGCTTCCTCGACAAGCTCCGGAGCAGCTTCTTCTGCGGGCTCCGGTGCGTCGGAAGCCTCGGGGGTTTCGGGGGTATCGCTCATGGCGAGTCTCCTGTAACCGGCGTCACCGCGCCGGCGTTTACTTCGAACATTTGAGCGCTTGAGCCAAAGGCTTCAAACAGGTGCCGGTCCGTCCCGGTCAGCCAGGCCTGCGCACCCAACGACACAATGCGTTCCGCCAGGGCGGCACGGCGTTCCTGGTCGAGATGGGCGGCGACCTCATCCAGCAACAGGACCGGTGCGGCGCCACGTGTCAGGCCCAACAAATGGGCATGGGCCAAAACGATGGCGATGAGCAGCGCCTTCTGCTCACCCGTCGAACACAGCGCCGCGGCCATATCCTTGTCGTGATTGTGTACAACCAGATCACTGCGGTGCGGTCCGTGTAACGCGCGCCCGGCATCCGCGTCGCGCGCGCGTCCCGCCGCGAGCGTGTCGCGCAAACGATCTTCGGCTTCGAGAGCCGGCCCTTCGGCCAGCCAGGTTTCGACTTCACCCTCGTAAGCCAGCCCCGCGCGCGGAAAAGGTCGTGTGCGCGCGTCGGCCTCCGCGGCGATTGCCGCATCCAAACGCGCCACCACCTCGCGCCGCGCAGCGGATATCGCGATTCCTGTCGTCGCCATCGTTTCTTCTTCGGCGGCGAGCCAGACGCTATCACCGGAACCTTCGCGCAAGAGCTTCTGGCGACCACGTGTGGCTTGTTCATAGACGGCAATACGGCGGGCATGTTCAGGGTCGAAGCCATAGACCATACGGTCGACGAACCGGCGGCGTCCGCTGCCGCCTTCCATGAACAAACGGTCCATATCGGGGGCGAGCCATATCATGCTGATCCGCTCGGCGAAGGCCGCCTGACCGCGCACTGATTCGCCATCAACCCGCACGGCGCGGCGGGCCGGACCACCGCCGACGTTCGCCTCCATTCCCGTACCGAGCGCCACCACGCCATCCGGTCCTTCGACACGGGCGGCCACGGCCCATGCCGTTGCTGCGGAACCGGCATGTACGCGCGCCACCTCGGGCAGCGCCGCCCGGCGAAGCCCCCGGCCAGGCGCCAGAAATGACAGAGCTTCAAGCAGATTGGTCTTGCCGGCGCCATTGGCGCCGGTCAGCACGACGGGCGACGGCCCGACATCGAGGCGCAACGCCGCATAACTTCGGAAATTCGTCAGATCCAGACGCGCGACGTGGCCCGGCACCCGCAATTCGCCGCCTGTTTGGGCGGCAGTTCCGGTCTCCGGCCTGTCGTCGAGCGTCATCAATACCACGCGCGTCTAGACGCGCATCGGCATGAGGACATAAAGCGCGCTCTCGTCTCCGCTGTCGCGCACGATCGTCGGCGACGATGCGTCCGCCAGAACGAATTCCGCATTGTCATTTTCGATCTGGGCGGTGATGTCGAGCAGGTAGCGCGAGTTGAATCCGATTTCGATTTCTGTCTCGTCGTAAGACACCTCGAGCTCTTCCGACGCGCTGCCGTTCTCCGCGCTCGTGGCCGACAGAGTCAGCTGCCCCGGCCCGACCGCCAGCTTGATGGCCCGGCTTTTTTCCGACGAGATGGTCGAGACCCGGTCCACCGCCTGAGCAAACGCGCCACGGTCGACGGAGAGAATCTTGTCATTGTCCTTCGGGATCACGCGCTCGTAGTCGGGGAACGTCCCGTCGATCAACTTCGACGTCAGCACCGCATCATCGAAAGTCATGCGAATACGTGTGTCCGAAAGCGCGATCTCGATCGGGTCCGTGGTTTCCTCGATCAGCTTGCGCAGCTCGCCGATTGCCTTGCGCGGCACGATGACGCCGGGAATGCCGTCGCCACCATCGGGCATCGGCAACTGCACCCGCGCCAGCCGATGTCCATCGGTCGCCACGGCCCGCAGGACATTCGTCCCGTCCTGATCTGCTGCATGCAGGAAGATGCCGTTGAGGTAGTAGCGGGTTTCTTCGGTCGAGACCGCGAAACGCGTGCGATCGACCAACGTGCGCAACTCCTCTGCCTCAAGGGTGAAGGTGTGCGGCATGTCACCGCCACTCATGGTCGGAAAATCCTCGACCGGGAGTGTCGCCAGATTGAACTTCGACCGCCCGGCCCTGATCAGCAACTGGCCGGCTGCGGCATCGGTCTCGATTTCGACCTGTGCGCCGTCCGGAAGTTTGCGCACGATATCGTAGAGCGTGTGCGCGGGCGCGGTGGTCGAGCCCTCCTGATCGGTCTCGGCCGGGACAGTCTCGTTGATCGCGAGATCCATATCGGTCGCGCTGAGCGTCAAACTGCCATTTTTCCCGTCCAGAAGAACATTGGCGAGAATCGGGATCGTGTTGCGTCGCTCAACAACGCTTTGGACATGCGCCAATGCCTTGAGGAACGTCGCACGCTCGATGGTCAGTTTCATTCTTTGTCGGTCCTTTTTGGCCCCGGATGCGGCTCCCCGGAATGGGGTGTAACGCAGGATGCGACGCGGTTTGACTCACTTGTCGCGAGCGCCCGGAAATCCGGGATATCTGGGCAAATTCTGAAGTGTAGGGAGTATAGCAAATACGGCCTGATTCGACAGCCAAATCGCCCCCAAAACGCTTACGCGTACAGGCGAAAATTTACTTCTATTTCAGTAGCTTGCAGAACTTCCGGGAATGCGGCGCTCAGATTTCGAGCATCCGGCGCAGCAACTCAACGTCTTCGTTGAATCCGGCGTCGCCTGCGCGCAACTCCTCGACCTTGCGAACCGCGTGCATGACCGTGGTGTGATCACGCCCACCGAACTTGCGACCAATCTCCGGCAGCGAACGCGACGTCAGCTGCTTGGCCAGATACATCGCAACCTGTCGTGGCCGCGCAACTGCGCGCGCGCGACGTGCCGAGTGCATGTCCGCCAGGCGGATGTTGAAATGCTCGGCCACGCGCTTCTGGATTTCCTCGATCGTCACGCGCCGGTCATTGGCACGCAGCAGGTCATGCAGGACATCCTGGGTCGTCTCGAGCGTCACAGGCCGGCCAACGAGCGTGGTGTGCGCAACGATGCGATTCAGGGCGCCCTCAAGCTCCCGCACGTTCGACGTGATTTTGTGGGCGAGGAACTCAAGCACCTTGTCGGGAATCTCGGCCCCGATATGCTCGGCCTTGGCCTGCAGAATGCCGAGGCGGAGCTCATAATCCGTCGGATGGATGTCGGCAACAAGCCCGCAACCAAGGCGGGACTTGAGCCGCTCTTCCATGCCATCGAGATCGGAAGGCGACTTGTCGGCCGACACGATGATCTGGCGGTTCTGGTCCACCAATGCATTGAAAGTGTGGAAGAATTCTTCCTGGGTCGAATCCTTGCCCGCGATGAACTGGATATCATCGATCATCAGCACGTCGACGGAGCGAAACTGTTCCTTGAAGTCCATGATCGTGCGGTAACGCAGCGCCCGGATGAACTGATACATGAATTTTTCGGCGGACATGTAGAGCACACGCCGCTGCGGTTCGCGCTCCGTGAGGTGCCAGGCGATCGCATGCATCAAATGGGTCTTGCCGAGGCCGACGCCGCCATACAGGAAGAGCGGGTTGAACGGGACCGACTTGGCCTCACCGACCCGACGCGCGGCGGCATGGGCCAGCTCGTTGGAGCGTCCGACCACGAAGTTCCCAAACTTGAAGCGCTCGTCCAGAGCCGCGCGAATGTCGCCAAACCCGTTCTCGGGAGGACTTCCTGCGGTCACCCCGGCACCGGCTGCAACTTCGGAATCCCGCGGCGCCGCCTCGGATTCGATGCGTTGCGCCAGCGGCTGGCGCGGCGGGGCACCTGCCTGAATGATGGTCTGAGACGGCTCGACGATGATCTCGACCGACTGGACTGTATCGTTTTCGGCCGCCCACAACTCGGTCAGGCGCGTGCCGTAATTCTGATCAATCCAATCCCGCATAAAGCGCGTCGGCACCGCCACCCGCAGGCGACCGGCATTGAAATCTCCGAGTATCAACGGCTTCAGCCAGCTGTTGAACGCAGCCTCCCCGACATCGGTGCGAAGCTTTGCGCGCACCCGGGTCCACTGCTCAGTCAGAGTTCCGTCGTTCTGCCCCCACTGCTCACTCATCTGGCGATAATCTCCGTGAACTCGACCACCCAAAAATCGCCGCGCACCCTCCGCCAGGACAGGTCACTCGGCACTCAAATCATTGCCCCGCGACGGTGTCGACACACACCGTCCGCAGCAACGTGACGGACCAGTCATTGTCATGGGCGAAACACCCCAAGAACACGCACCCGTCCACCCCCGCGCCACACGAGAACAGCGAACGAACCGGATAGAAGCGCCAGAATGACGAGTAGGATCGAGAAAGAATTCGCGGTGAAGACAAATGCGTCCACCCGCACACAAAAGACCAGTTTTACTTATATTTATTTATTAGAACCGGCTTTTTACTGCTCCCAGACGCAGCTTCCCCTCCAGAGACTTAGTTGTATTTACTCCAACCTAGTCTCTCGAAATCCTCTTCTGTATTTATCCGATAATCCACTGACCGAGTATTTATTTTTACTGCATCCTCGGTCCCGCAAGGCAAGGCAGAACATAGCGTGAGAGGTCAGGACTAGCAACTGGTCAAAAGGTCGAATCGATAAAAAAACACGAAAATTTCGCGCATCGGACAGTCACCATACGCGCAAATAAAAACCGCGCCACAAGGGCGCGGTCGGTAAAAATGCTGACAGGCTGGTTGGTTACGCCAAGGCCTTTATGCGTGCCGACAAGCGCGACAGCTTTCGCGATACCGTGTTGGCGTGCATCACACCTTTTTGCGCCCCGCGTTGCATTTCCGGCTGCGCAGCGCGCAACGCGGCCACGGCCCCCGGCTTGTCGCCTGCGGCGATCGCCGCCTCGACCTGCTTCACATGGGTACGGATGCGCCCGATCCGGTTTCCGTTGATCAGGGTGCGACGGTCGTTGCGCCGAATGCGCACTTTTGCCGAATGATGATTGGCCATATTGCTTCTCGAAATCGATTGAGTGTTCGGGCGCGGTGTATAGACCCGGCCCGGGGGCCCGTCAAGGTCGCAACGGACTGAAATATGAAGGAATTTGGCCGCGCCAGACGCGGCCCACTCCCCGGCTCCTACTTATTTTTGAAGTTGGGTTGGCGCTTTTCGGCAAACGCCGCCATGCCTTCCTTCTGATCCTCGGTCGCAAAGGTCGAGTGGAACAGGCGCCGCTCGAAACGCACACCTTCGGACAAAGTGCTCTCATAGGCCCGGTTGACCGCCTCTTTGGCCATCATCACGACCGGCCGCGACAGGCCACTGATCGTGTTCGCGGCCTGCATCGCCTCATCCATCAGCGATTCCAGCGGCACCACCCGGCTGACAAGCCCCGCACGCTCGGCCTCCTCGGCATCCATCATGCGGCCGGTCAGAACCATTTCCATCGCCTTTGATTTACCCACAAAGCGCGTCAGGCGCTGGGTACCGCCGGCGCCGGGTATGGTGCCAATGGTGATCTCGGGCTGACCGAATTTCGCGTTGTCCGCCGCGATGATGAAATCACACATCATCGCCAGTTCGCAGCCGCCGCCCAGAGCATAACCGGCTACCGCCGCAACGACCGGCTTGCGGCAGGTGGTCACCCGCTCCCAGCCAACCGTGATGAAGTCTGCGAGATAGGCATCCATATAGGATTTTTCCGCCATCTCCTTGATGTCGGCGCCTGCGGCAAAGGCCTTCTCAGACCCCGTGAGCACGATGCTGCCGATGTTCTCGTCCGCCTCGAACGCATCGAGCGCCTGCCCCAGTTCCGCGACCAGCGCATCGCACAGGGCATTCAGAGCCTTGGGCCGGTTCAGCCGGACGACGCCGACATGGCCTTGGGTTTCTACTTCAATATTTTCATAGGCCATGATGGGCCTCCTCGATCTGACGTTTGATTTGAGTTCGAATTCGGCGTTTTCCGCCCGGCGCACTCTTATGATGCGCGCTTATGGCGCGCTGGGTGCGATGGCGAAACGGACGACAACCCTGCCGTCCCTGGTGTCCACAATCATGCGTAGTGTCTCGGTGCCGCGCGTCCAGGTGCCTTCGGCGGCACGCCGCCAACCCAGACCCGGCAGGGTCTCGGCATAGAAGACACGCACGCCGGCCGGGTCTGCACGCCCGCTCGCCATGGCCTGGACGATCCGGCCCTCAGGTTTGTCAAACGCAACCCGTGCATCCGTATCCTCGACCAGGCCCGGCGCCAGCGGCAGATCATCGACATCCGCGAGATAGGCCGGCCCCTGCGCCGCCGCCGGGGCCGCCGGGACCGCAGGCGCGGCCAACAACAGCGCCAACAGCATCACCGCAACCCGCGGGAGCATTTTTGTGCAAAGCAACATAACGCCGCTCTTAGCTCACCGTTGCTGCCGAGAGCAATAGAAAGTGGACCGGCCGGACTGGACAATCCGGCTGATCCGGCAATCCTCGATGCCGGCCTCGACGCATTTGGCACAGGTCTCGCCCGCCTGGTCATAGACGGCCCAGCGATGCTGGAAATAGCCGAGTTCTCCGTCTGTCTGGACATAGTCCCGCAGCGAAGATCCGCCGGCTTCGATCGCCTCTGTCAGAACGTCGCAAACCGCACCAACGAGCCGTTCCGCGCGGCCGCCCGCAATTGTATGGGCGCTGCGTCGGGGACTGATACCGGCCCGCCACAGGGCCTCGCAGGCATAGATATTGCCGATTCCGGCGACGACCCGCTGATCGAGCAGCGCCGCCTTGATCGGTGTGCGCTTGCCGCGCAGCGCGCCCGCCAGATATTCGGGCGTGAAATCCGCCGACAGGGGCTCCGGACCGAGCGCTCGCAGATGCGGGCTGTCCGCCTCACCACCCGGCGCGATCAGGTCCATGAACCCGAACCGGCGCGTATCGTTGTAGATGATCCGCCCGCCATCCTCGGCTTCGACGAGGACATGATCGTGCTTCTCCGCCAGCGCCCAGCCGGAATTGTGCCCGGCCTGACCGGCGCTTGCCGTGGCGCCCTCCGACCGGCCGGGTGTCACCGTAAAGCGCCCCGACATGCCCAGATGGGCAAGCCATGTCTCGCCGCTGTCGAGGCGGATGAGTATATATTTCGCGCGCCGCACGACCTCGGTCACGGTGCGCCCACGCAGGCGCTCGGCAAATCCTTCTGGAAACGGAAATCGCAGGTCGGGGCGGCGCAGTTCAACCCGGGTGAGGCGCTTGCCTTCCAGCGCGGGGCGCAGGCCACGAACGACGGTCTCGACTTCGGGCAATTCGGGCATATCGGCATCCGGCGGCGGATCTCAGACGCGCCTGTCTTATCATGCACAAAGTGAGTGGGCGGCTTTTCTTTTGCCGCCCGACGCCCTCGACCTATATGTTCCCCCGGCTATGCGCGAACCTGGCCAGAAATCGTCGCACGACACCACGCACTTTGGCTTCGAGGACGTCCCCGTCTCGGAGAAGACCGCGCGTGTGCGCGATGTCTTCTCTTCCGTCGCCGGCAGCTACGACCTGATGAACGACCTGATGAGCCTGGGGGTTCACCGATTCTGGAAGTCGGTTTTCGTCGGCATGGTCGCCCAGCGTCCGAATTTACAGGTCCTTGATGTGGCGGGCGGCACCGGCGATATCGCGTTTCGCATCCGCGAGAAGGCGCGACCCGGCACGCGGATCACGATCTGCGACATCAATGCCGACATGCTCACGGTCGGCCGGGACCGTGCGATCGACCGCGGGATTCTCGAGCGCGATGACGGTGTTCGCTGGGTCTGTGGGGATGCCGAGGCGCTTCCGGCGCCGGATTCGAGCTACGACGCCTATACGATCGCCTTCGGCATGCGCAACGTGACAGACATCCCCGCCGCCCTGGCCGAGGCGCGCCGCGTCCTGCGCCCCGGCGGCCAATTCCTCTGCCTCGAATTCAGCCAGGTCGTGCTGCCCGTGCTCGACGAGATCTACGATCGCTACTCGTTTTCTGTCTTGCCGTGGCTCGGAAAGCGGGTCGCCCGCGACGAAGCCGCATACCGATATCTGGCCGAAAGCATCCGGCAGTTCCCGGACCAGAACACCTATCGCGACATGATCGGCGCGGCAGGGCTTGAATCCGTGCGGGTCCGCAACCTGTCGGGCGGCATTGCCGCCATCCACACCGCGCGCCGGATCTGAGCCGCGATGATACCGCCATGCTGAGGGCCCTGCGAAACATCTTCCGGCTGATCGGGATCGCGCGCACGCTGGCGCGCCATGACGCGCTGTTCCCCGCTGACTGGCTACCGGCCACCGGCGGCCTGGTCTTCGCCGCACGCGTCCTGTCCGGGTTCCGCACCGCCCCCGGGACCCGCGATCTGCGCCCCGGTGAGCGCCTCGCCCGCGCGCTCCAGGATCTCGGGCCCAGTTTCATCAAGTTCGGCCAGATGCTGAGCACCCGCCCCGACCTGGTGGGCGAAAGCATCGCGAACGACCTGTCGAGCCTGCAGGACCGGCTCCCGCCATTCTCGAGCGCCGAGGCGCGCGCCGCCATCGAGGCCGAACTCGAACGCCCGATCGAGGATATGTTCGTGCATTTCGACGACACGCCCGTGGCGGCGGCGTCAATCGCCCAGGTTCATTTCGCCCGGATTCGAGTGACCAAGACGCCGGACGAGGCCAACGGGGCGCACGAGACGAACGATGCGCCCACCGAGCCGGAAACGCGTGATGTCGCGGTCAAGGTCCTGCGGCCGGGCATCGAACGCGCTGTGGAGCGCGACCTGGACCTGTTCCGCTGGATCGCCGACGTCGCCGAGACCACCCAGCCGAGGTTGCGGCGCCTGCGGCCGGTGGTTGCGGTCGAGACCTTCGCCGAAAGCCTGCGCTGGGAGATGGATCTGCGCATGGAAGGCGCGGCCGCATCGGAACTGCATGGCAACTTCGAAGACGACCCGATGTATGTCGTCCCGACAATCGATTGGGAGCGGACCGGGCGCCGCGTCCTGACCACCGAGTGGATTTCCGGAATCCCGGTGCATGATCTCGATGAACTTGTCGCGGCGGGCCATGATCTTGAGGCAATCGTGCGCAAGGCATCGGAATCCTTTTTCCTGCAGGTCTTTCGAGATGGGTTCTTCCACGCCGACATGCACCCCGGAAACGCATTTGTGCGCGCCGACGGAGCCTTGTGCGTCGTCGATTTCGGGATCATGGGACGGATCGACCGGCGCACGCGTTATTTCCTGGCGGACATGCTGCTCGGCTTTGTCACCGGCGACTACGAGCGCGTCGCGGATGTGCATTTCCAGGCGAATTACGTCCCTGCCGGTACAGACCGCATGGTGTTTCACCAGGCGCTCCGGGCGATCGGCGAGCCGATTTTCGATCGCCCCCCCAGTGAGATCTCCATCGCCCGGTTGCTGGCGCAGCTGTTTCAGGTCTCCGAGCGTTTCGACATGGAGGCCCAGCCGGAACTCCTGCTGCTGCAGAAGACCATGCTGCTCGCCGAAGGGGTCGGCCGCCGTCTCGCGCCGGAGCTGAATATGTGGCACCTGGCGCTGCCGCTGGTCGAGGAATGGATGCGCGAGCATCGCGGCCCCGAGGCGCGGCTCGCCGAGATAACCGCCGACGTTATCCATGCCGCCACGCGGCTGCCCAAGGCCGTCGAGGCGATCGAGCAGGCGGCCACACGCATCGCCGACGGCGAAGTCCGGCTCGACCTCGGACGCACCGGGGCGCCCCAATGGCCTGTCTGGGTGGCGCTGGCGGTGCTCACGGGCTTGATTCTCGCAGAAATCCTGGGCTGACCAGCGCCCCAACGCCGCCATTGCCGCGAACGGGGAAAACCCTATCTATCTACATATGTTTCTCGTAGTTTGTGCCCTTGTCCCCTTAGCAAGGGCTGTATGTGGAGATTATCCCGATGTTGCATGGCAAACGGATCCTGCTGATCGTCAGCGGTGGCATTGCCGCCTATAAGAGTCTCGAACTCGTCCGACGCCTGCGCGAACGCGGCGCCGCTGTGCGCTGCGTCCTGACCCGCGGCGGGTCACAGTTCGTCACACCGCTGTCTCTGGCGGCGCTGAGCGAGGACAAGGTCTATACCGAGCTCTTCTCCCTGACCGACGAAGCGGAGATGGGGCATATCCAGCTCTCCCGAGATGCGGACCTGCTGGTCGTGGCCCCTGCGACCGCCGACATCCTCGCCAAGATGACCCACGGACAGGCCGACGATCTGGCCTCCACCGTGCTGCTTGCGACCGACAAGGACGTCATGGTCGCGCCGGCGATGAATGTCCGGATGTGGGAACATGCCGCCACCCAGGCCAATCTCGAGACCCTGCGGCAGCGCGGCGTCCATGTGGTCGGCCCCGAAGAAGGCGATATGGCTTGTGGTGAGTATGGCCTCGGGCGCCTGTCTGAACCGGATGACATCGCCGCCGCGGTATCGGATTTTTTTCAGTCTAGCGCTCCGCTTTCGGGCCGGCGAGCGCTCGTCACCAGCGGCCCCACCCATGAACCGATCGACCCCGTCCGCTACATCGCAAATCGCTCCTCCGGCCGCCAGGGCCACGCGATCGCCGCGGCGCTGGCAAGCAGGGGCGCCACCACAACACTGGTCTCCGGGCCGACAAATCTGCCCGACCCGCCCGGTGTGACCGTTGTCCGGGTCGAGAGCGCACGCGACATGCTCGCCGCCTGTGAGGCCGCCCTGCCCGCCGACGTGGCCGTGTGCGCCGCCGCCGTCGCCGACTGGCGGGTCGCCCGGGAAGCGAACGAAAAGCTCAAGAAGAACGGCGCCGGGCCGCCGAGCCTGGAGATGGCAGAGAACCCCGACATCCTCGCGACCCTCGCCGCAGCGACAAATACCCGGCCACGTCTGGTCATCGGCTTTGCCGCGGAGACCGAACAGGTGGTCGAACATGCCCGCACCAAGCGCGATCGCAAGGGCTGCGACTGGATTCTCGCCAATGACGTGTCGCCCGAGACCGGCACCTTTGGTGGCGAAGACAACACGATCCATCTGGTCAGCGCAGACGGGGATGAAGACTGGCCGCGCATGTCCAAGGCGGACGTCGCCAACCGCCTGGCCGACCGCATTGCAGCGAATTTGGAGGCAAGTGAATGAACCGACCGGTTGAAGTTGCGGTCACCCGTTTGCCCCATGGGGCGGACCTGGAGCTGCCCTCCTATGAAACGGCCGATGCCGCCGGCATGGATTTGCGCGCGGCGGTCACGGACGATGTGGTGCTGGCACCCGGTGAACGCGCGCTGATCCCGACCGGCCTGGCGATCGCGCTCCCGTCCGGCTACGAGGCCCAGGTGCGGCCACGTTCTGGCCTGGCGCTGCGCAACGGCATTTCGCTCGTGAACACGCCGGGAACCATCGATGCGGATTATCGCGGCGAAGTCGGGGTCATCGTGATCAATCACGGCGCCGAGCCCTTCACCGTGGACCGGGGCATGCGGGTCGCCCAGATGGTGATCGCCCCCGTGACCCAGGCCACCTGGCTGGAAACCGACAATCTGTCCGACACCGCACGCGGCGCCGGGGGTTTCGGCTCGACCGGCACGGCCGACAAAAGCAAAACCCAAAAGAGCTAGATCATGTTCCGTTTGTCGCGAAAAACCCTGTTCGCAATCGAGGCCGTACTCGACATCGCGTACCACGCCGGGCCGGCCCCGGTACAAAGCCGTGAGATCACGCGCCGCCAGGACATTCCGCGGCGCTATCTGGAGCAGGTGCTGCAGAATCTCGTACGGGCTGGTGTCCTGACCGGCGTGCGCGGTCCGCGCGGCGGCTACCGTCTGGCCCGTGAGCGCCGTCGCATCACGCTCGCCGATATCGTCCGGGTCATCTTCGAGATGGAAGCGCGCGACGATCCCACCGACGCCGCCGACGGCTCCCCCCTCGGCACCGAGGTCGTGCGGCCCCTGTGGCGCGAGATGGCCGACGATTGCATGGAACAACTCCAGAAGATTACGATCCAGGACCTCTGCAACCGCGCCCGCGACGCCGGCGTCGAGAGTGAAGAGCCGGAGCGTCTGGACTACACGATCTAGCCCTGGACCCAACCCCAGAATTTTACGGAATCCCACCGCATGTCCTCAGCCGAACAAAACCACCCGCCCCAGGCCGAGTTTCGTGGCCGCATCTATGACTCGGTCGTCGATACAATCGGGGCCACGCCGCTGGTTCGTATCCCGCGCCTCGCCGTAGCCGAAGGCTGCAAGGCCGACCTGGTTGCGAAGCTGGAATTCTTCAACCCGCTCGCCTCGGTCAAGGACCGGATCGGCAACGCGATGATCTCCGCCGCCGAGGCCGAGGGCAAGATCGGGCCGGGCTCGGTGATTGTGGAACCGACCTCGGGAAACACAGGCATCGCGCTGGCCTTTGTGTGCGCCGCGCGCGGCTATCGCTGCATCCTGGTGATGCCGGATTCCATGTCCCAGGAGCGGCGCAAGATGCTGGCCTTGCTCGGCGCGGAGCTGGTCCTCACCCCGGCCGCCGAGCGCATGCCCGGCGCGATCGCACGCGCCCAGGAGATCGTCGATACGACCGACAACGCGATCATGCTCCAGCAGTTCCAGAACCCGGCGAACCCCGAGGTCCATCGCCAGACCACGGCGGAGGAAATCTGGAAGGACACCGGGGGCGCGGTCGACGTGTTCGTGGCTGGCGTGGGCACCGGCGGCACGATCACCGGCACTGCCGAGGTGCTGAAAGAGCGCAATCCAAACCTGCACGTCGTCGCCGTAGAGCCCGAGGACAGCGCCGTCCTGTCGGGTGGCCCGGCCGGGCCCCATATGCTTCAGGGGATCGGCACCGGCTTCGTGCCGGACATCCTGAATGTGAAGATCTACGACGAGGTGCTGCCGATCGCCAACGAGACCGCCTTCGTCACCGCGCGCAAGCTGGCCCGGATCGAGGGCATCCCGGTGGGTATTTCCTCCGGTGCTGCGCTGGCGGCCGCAATTGAGGTGGGCTCACGCGACGAGATGGCAGGCAAGCTGATGGTCGTGATCCTGCCGTCCTTCGCCGAGCGATATCTTTCCACGGCGCTCTTTGAGGGGCTCTAGGGGGTCGTTCATGGAACTCACCCCATGGAATTAAACGACGAGCAGTTTCATCGCTACGCCCGCCACCTGATCCTCGACGAGGTCGGTGAGGAGGGGCAGGAGAAACTGCTCGAATCCCGCGTGCTGGTCGTCGGCGCGGGCGGGCTGGGCGCGCCCTTGCTCATGTACCTCGCCGCCGCGGGCGTGGGCACCCTGGGCATCGTCGATGACGACGAGGTCGATCTCACCAATCTCCAGCGCCAGATCGTCCACGCGACCGGGTCCGTGGGCCGGCAGAAGACCGAATCCGCCAAGGACACGCTGGCCGCACTCAACCCGGGCATCAATGTCGTCACCCATGATGTTCGCCTCGACGCCCGGAATGCCGGCGACATCCTTGCCGACTACGATCTCGTCGCCGACGGGTCGGACAATTTCGAGACGCGATATCTTCTGAACGAACGCTGCTATCAGGCGGGAATCCCGTTGGTCGCCGCGGCGATGCTGCGCTTCGAGGGCCAGCTCTTCACCTTCCGACGCAACGACGACGCGCCCACCGCCTGCTACCGCTGCATTTTCCCCGAGGCGCCGCCTGCCGACCTGGTGCCACGCTGCGAGGAGGCCGGAATTCTCGGCGCGCTCGCGGGGGTGATGGGGTCGCTGCAGACGACCGAAGTGCTCAAGGAGCTGCTCGGGCTCGGCGAGAGCCTCGCCGGCCGTATGCTGATCTATGACGCTCTGAACACCGGGTTTCACACGATCAACGTGCCCCACAACCCGGACTGCAAACTGTGCGGCACCCCGCAGGGCTAAGACGACGCTAGAACATCGTCTCCAGCACCCGGTCGGGCGGCGTGTGGCCATCCACGAACGTGCGGATATTGATCACAACCTTATCGCCCATCTCCTGGCGCCCCTCGAGGGTGGCGGAGCCGAGATGGGGCAGCAGCAGCACATTGTCAGCCGCCATCAGCCGCGGGTCGACGGCCGGCTCATGCTCGAACACGTCGAGGCCGGCCCCGGCGATCTGGCCCGCTTCGATCATGTCGCCCAGCGCGCGCTCGTCGATCACCTCGCCGCGCGACGTGTTGACGATAAACGCGTGGGGCTGAAGCAGTGCCAGGCGGCGGCGCGACAAGAGGTGGTAGGACGCGGGTGTACGCGGGCAGTTAACCGAAACGATATCGACCCGCGCCAGCATCTGGTCGAGGGATTCCCAGTAGGTGGCGTCGAGTTCATCGACGATGTCGGGATGGGCCGGGCGGCGGTTGTGGTAATGGATCTTGAGGCCGAAGCCCTTGGCGCGCCGCGCCAGCGCGGTCCCGATCCGACCCATACCGATGATCCCCAGGCGCTTGCCCCAGATCCGGCTGCCCGGCAGGAGGGTCGGGGCCCAGCCCTGCCAGTTACCCGAGTGAATCAGCTGCGCGCCCTCATACATCCGACGCGGCACCGCAAGGATCAGCGCCATGGTCATGTCGGCCGTGTCCTCGGTCAGGACACCCGGCGTGTTGGTGACCGTGATGCCCCGCTCGCGGGCGGCGGGCAGGTCGATATTGTCGACACCGTTGCCATAATTGGCGATCAGTTTTAGCTGCGCGCCGGCCTCGCCGATCAGCCGGGCGCTGATATGGTCGGTCACGGTCGGCACGAGAACGTCGGCTTCCTGCATGGCCTCCACCAGAGCGGCCTCGCTCATCGGCGTGTCGGCATCGTTCAGGCGCGTGTCGAACAGTTCCTTCATCCGCGCTCCCGTGACCTCCGGAAGCCGACGCGTGACGATGACAATGGGTTTGTTGTCCGACATGTCCCCCCTTAACAGGCGCCCCGCCGATCCCGGTTTCCCGTTCATGCTCCGGCACCATCTCTCCCGGCCCCGATTATCGCGGAAGCCCCCCGGTACGCAAGGGCGTGCGCAAGCACGCCCTTGATTTTCCCGCGCTTGACCGCCGCGGCCCCCTCGGATAGATGGCTAGGCATGTTGTTTCGGTCTCTTTGCACCCTGCTTGGCATGTTCGTGATCATGGCGTCTGTCACGATCGCGTCCGGACCTGCGGCGGCCCAGCAAGAGACGAGCCCGCCCGCCAAGGCCGAAAACCCATCCGGGCTGCCGATCCCGCGCTGGGTGAGCATCCGCGCCAGAGAAGCCAATCTGCGCACCGGTCCAGGTGCGCGTTATCCGATCGACTGGGTGCTGCAACGACGCAAACTGCCGGCCGAGATTGTCGGCGAGTTCGAGAACTGGCGCCAGATCAAGGTCCAGGACGGCACCGTGGGCTGGGTCCACAAATCAATGCTGTCGGGCAAGCGGACGGCCACGGTGACCGCCGCACGTGTGCGGGTCCTGCAGGCGCCGGACACCGACGCGCCTGTGGCAGCCTTCCTGGAGGACGGGGTGATCGTCGCCCTCAACGGTTGCGAGGCGACCTGGTGCCGCATCGCGATCGATAGCCACGGCGTCGATGGATGGATTGCCCGGTCCGCGCTCTGGGGGATTTACGATGGCGAAGCCGTCAAACGCTGAGCCACCGGACAACGACCCAATAGATACTCAGGCCCTGAAGTCACCTGACAGTTCGGCGTGCACATCCTCTGTGAGGATGGTCATATGGGCATAGTCGGGATGGGTGAAGCCGAGGGTGACATCACCGCCTGACGTCCGGAACGCGGCGACCTGCGCATCGGAGAACGGGAAGTGGATGAACTGCACCGAGCTGGCCTTGCCGTCGGCGTTGGTGCGATCCACATCGGCTTCGGGCACCCCCGCGATCGTCTCGCCGGCAAATTTCAGGAAGGCCGTTTCCTCGACTCCGCCGAGTTTGGACAGGACCATCTTGCGACGGACTTCATCGTCGATCTCGAACATCACCGTGGCGACGAGTTCGCGGCCGTTCGGTATCAGCGGGTTGTAGGCAGACAGCTCATCGTCGATCTGCGCCTCGCCACCGCGCTCGATGAACAGCATCTCATGAACCTGATGCCACATCGTCGCGTAGCACTCGAAATATGCTGTGGCGTAGGGTCCCAGTTCGACGCGCCGGTTCTTCTTGCGAGCTACGAGCGTCGCACGCCGGTCTTTTCGGGTCCGGCCATACTCTTCCATGTCGATGAGGTCGTCGCGGGTGATCGCATATGGTGCGGTCGCGGACATCGTTCGTCTCCGGGTCTAGGAACTGAGTTCGGGCGCAAGCCCATAGGCGAGCGCGAATAGCTCGACGGGGTGATAGCTGCGGGCCGGCGCGGTCTCGCCCGCATCGAGTTGTTTCTCGATGCCCTGCAGGATGTGGTCGGCTGCCAGCGGACATTCGGACACAATATACCGGCTCTCCTTGGCCTGGCGCACAACCGGCCGGCCAACCTTGATCGCGGTATCAAAATTTTCCTTCATGATGCCCCAGGATCCGCCATGGCCCGAGCAGCGCTCGATCACCTTGAGATCGGCCTCCGGGATCAACCGAAGCATTTCAGCGGCTTTCTGGCCCATATTCTGGGCCCGCGCATGACAGGCCATATGCAGTGCCACCGGCTCGGGCAGCGCCGACAGACCGTCGACCAGCCCCTCATTCTTGGCGATGTCGACGATATACTCGGTGATATCCCGGGTCGCCGCCGACAGCGCCTTCACATCATCGTCGTCGGGCAGAATCAGCGGCCATTCGAATTTCATCATCAGGGCACAAGACGGCGTCAGCGCAATGATGTCCCGGCCCGCATCCACATGCGGCCGGAATGCCGCCGCCACGGTCTTCGCCATGGCCGACACCTCGTCGAGCTGCCCCTGCTCGAGCTGCGGCATGCCGCAGCAACTCGGGTGCAACGCCGTGGTCGCAACCCCGTTTCGCGCGAGGATCCGCTGGGCCAGCACGCCCGTGTCAGGCTTGTTGTAGTTCACGAAGCAGGTGGCATAGAGCACCGCCTCGCGCCCGTGGGCCGGCGCCGACATGTTGATTTCGGGCGGCGCATTCTCGGCCTGGCGCACGAATGTTTTCGACGCCGGCACATATTTCGGCAGATCGGCGTCGCGGTGAACCCCGGCGATCTTCTCGATCAGCGGCCGCGTCAGCTTGTTGCCGCGATCCGAGCCCCAGTTGGCCATCCCCGCCATCTTGCCGGCGAGCCGGCCGTTCCTGTCGGTCTGGATCAGCTGCTTTTCGTTCCAGCCGACACCGCCCTTCTTCGCCTCGACCGCACGGTAGCGCAGCATCAGATGGGGGAAGTCGAGGTTGAATTCATGGGGCGGCACATAGGGACATTTGGTCATGAAACACATGTCGCAGAGCGTGCAGGCATCCACGACCGGCTTAAAACCGGCGCTGTCCACGCTGTCGAGCTCGCCCGAATCGGATTCGTCGATCAGGTCGAACAGGCGGGGAAATGAATCGCAGAGATTGAAGCAACGGCGACAGCCATGACAGATGTCGAAAACCCGACGCAGTTCCTCGTCGAGCTTCGCCTCGTCGAAGAAGTCCATCTCCTCCCAACCCAACGGGTGGCGGGTCGGCGCGGCGAGGCTGCCCTCGCGCGGGGCCGCACCTTCATCCATGCTGCCGCTCTCGTCGGTCATTGTTCCGTGTCTCCGCCTGTGCCGGGGCGCAATTTCCCCGCAAACCACGCGCCATATTCGCGCAGCTGGAAATCAAAACCACTCAAAAAACATGAAAGCCGGGGCCGCCCAGGACGACAGAGGTCGGGCGCAAGCGACCCCGGATATAATCAGTCGAGCTCGTCGAGCGCCTTCTGGAATCGGCCCGCATGGCTCTTTTCAGCCTTGGCAAGCGTCTCGAACCAGTCGGCGATCTCGTCATGACCCTCTTCACGCGCCGTGCGCGCCATGCCGGGATACATGTCGGTGTACTCGTGAGTCTCACCGGCAACCGCGGCCTTGAGGTTGTCCGAGGTCGGGCCGATTGGCTGGCCCGTGGCCGGATCGCCAGTTTCCTCGAGGAATTCGAGATGGCCATGGGCATGGCCGGTCTCGCCCTCGGCGGTCGAACGGAACACCGCGGCGACATCGTTGTAACCCTCGACGTCGGCCTTCTGGGCGAAATAGAGATAACGACGGTTCGCCTGGCTTTCGCCCGCGAACGCTTCCTTCAGATTGTCTTCGGTCTTGGAACCTTTGAGCGCCATCACACGCCTCCTTGAAATTGGTTTGTCCATCCGCCCGTTCATCCGGGTGGTTTTCCAGTGCGGGCCGACCGTTCAACGCGTAACCGCCATCCCGGGAATTGCCTACCCCGCCAATATGGCAACGATGGCAGCACGTGTCAATAGTTTGGAACTATTCCAAACTATTTTTTATCTTACTGAGAACAGGAAATGTATTAAGAACGACTATCGTTTGCGCGGCGCAATCGGACGATCACATCCACCCGTGCCACCTCGGCGTCGGCCGGCGCTTCCGGCATCGTCGCAAGCGCAATCTGGTCGCCGGGAATATCCTGCAGCGCCCCGTCATCCTCATAGAAGAAATGATGGTGATCGGACACGTTCGTATCAAAATATGAACGCCCCGGCGCCACCACAACCTCGCGCAGCAAACCGGACTCGGTGAACTGATTGAGCGTGTTGTAGATCGTCGCCAGGGACACCTTGATGCCCTGCGCGCCCACCTCGCCATGGACCTGCTCTGCCGTCACATGGCGATCGCCGGCGTCGAACAACAGCTTGCCCAGCGCGAGCCGCTGCCGGGTCGGGCGCAGGCCCGCTTCCTTCAGCCGGCGCAGCGCATCGGCATAGGGCCGTTCGCGGATATTGTCACCTGCGTCACTCATGGTTCCAATATGGGTCTTTCGCGTGGCATGTAAAGAGGAATCTCTCGAAACAAGCTCATAAGCCATTATATTAGATGGAACTTTATTCAAGAATACTCCGTGAACACACTGATACGTAGACCTTTACCGGCGCACCCAACGGTGTCAGGCTCTGTTAAATCACTACAAAATCTCTGCGGTTTTGTCCCCTAATTGCGGACAGTCCCGGGAACACCTGTTAGAACGAGCAAAATTTCCCTTTCAGAGCTTAAGAAGCGATTCGGGCATGAACGATTTCACCCAGAAATCCAGTTTCTCCTACGAAGACCTCATCCAATGCGGACACGGCAAGCTGTTCGGGCCGGGCAATGCGCAATTGCCCCTGCCGCCCATGCTGATGTTCGACCGGATCACCGAGATTTCCATCGATGGCGGTGAACACGGCAAGGGGCTGATCGTCGCCGAACTGGATATCAAGCCGGACCTCTGGTTCTACGGCTGCCATTTCGAGGGCGATCCCATTATGCCCGGCTGCCTGGGCCTCGATGCGCTCTGGCAGTTGCTCGGCTTCTTCCTCGGCTGGCAGGGCCTGCCGGGACCGGGCCGCGCGCTCGGCGTCGGCGAGGTCAAATTCGCCGGGGAAGTGAAGCCGGAAAGCAAGCTGCTGCGCTATCAGATCGACGTCAAAAAGGTCATCAAGCGCGGTGTGGCACTGGCCATCGCCGACGGCCTGGCGGAACTCGACGGCGAAACGGTCTACACCACGGCCGGGCTGAAGGTTGGTCTGTTCCCGCCGAGCAAGGATTAAACGCATGAGCAACAACGGATTGCCCCCCAGTGGTTTGCGGCGGGTCGCCGTCACCGGGCTGGGTATCGTCTCGCCGATCGGCGCCAATTCGGCCGAAGTGACCGACAGCCTCAAGGCCGGCCGCTCGGGCATCGTCCATTCAGACGTCTATGCCGAGATGGGCTTCCGCTCCCATGTGCATGGCGCGCCGAACGTGGATTTTGACAACCACATCGACCGCAAGCTGCGCCGCTTCATGGGCGACGGCGCGGCCTACAACTACATCGCCATGTCCGAGGCGATCGCCGACTCCGGGCTGACCGAAGCCGACATCCATGACGAGCGCACCGGCCTGGTCATGGGTTCGGGCGGGCCGTCCACATCGGCCTTGGTCGAGGCGGCCGACACCGCGCGCGAGAAGAGCCCGAAACGCGTCGGGCCGTATGCGGTGCCGAAGGCCATGTGCTCGACCCTGTCGGCCAACATGTCCACCGCATTCAAGATGCGCGGCCTCAGCTACTCCATCAGCTCCGCCTGCTCGACCAGCGCCCACTGCATCGGCAACGGCAGCGAGCTCATTCAGATGGGCAAACAGGACGTGGTGTTCGCCGGCGGCGCCGAGGAGCTCCACTGGTCGCTTACCGTGCTGTTCGACGCCATGGGCGCGCTGTCGTCCAAGTACAACGACACCCCCGAGCGCGCCTCACGACCGTATGACGTCAACCGCGACGGGTTCGTGATCGCCGGCGGAGCCGGTGTGGTCGTGCTCGAGGAAATGGAACGGGCCAAGGCGCGCGGCGCCAAGATTTACGGCGAGCTCGTCGGCTACGGCGCCACCTCGGACGGCGTCGACATGGTCGCACCCTCGGGCGAGGGTGCCGTGCGCTGCATGCGTATGGCCACAGCCGGGCTGGGCAACCAGACCGTCGACTATATCAACGCCCACGGCACCTCGACCCCGGTCGGCGACATCATCGAGCTGGGGGCCATCAACGAGGTGTTCGGCGCGCAACGCCCGCATGTCGCCTCGACGAAATCCCTCACCGGCCACTCCCAGGGCGCCACCGGCGCCCATGAGGCGATCTATTCGCTGCTGATGATGCAACATGACTTCATCGCCGCCTCGGCCAACATCGAGGATCTCGATCCCGACGCCGGCGACGCGGCCATCGTCACCGCGCGGATCGACAACGCCGGCCTCAACTGCGTGATGTCGAACAGCTTCGGCTTCGGCGGCACCAACGCCACCCTCGCCTTCCAGCGCCACGACGGGTGATCCGATGGCCGACGCACACGCACCAACGTCCGAACCCAGTCCCGCAACCCTGAAACAGGCCGAAAGCATGGACGGACAACCCGCGACCGGAAGCCTGATGGCCGGCAAACGCGGCCTGATCATGGGCGTCGCCAACGATCACTCGATCGCCTGGGGGATCGCCCGCGCGCTGGCCGCCCAGGGCGCGGACCTGGCCTTCACCTATCAGTCGGATGCCTTCGCGCGGCGGGTCGGACCCCTCGCGGAATCGGTCGATGCCGCCGCGATGGTTCAGTGCGACGCGTCGGATACGGCGAGCCTCGACCAGGCGTTCAACGCGATCTCCGACACCTGGGACAATATCGATTTCGTGGTCCACGCCATCGCCTACTCCGACAAGGAAGAGCTCAAGGGGCGTTACGTGAACACGAGCCAGGAAAACTTCCTGCAGACAATGAATATCTCCTGCTACTCGTTCACGGCGGTGGCGCAGCGTGCCGCGGCGATGATGAACGAACAGGGATCGATCCTGACGCTCACCTATCACGGTGCCCAGGCCGTCATGCCCAACTACAATGTCATGGGGGTCGCCAAGGCGGCGCTCGAGGCGTCAGTACGCTATCTCGCCTCCGACCTCGGCCCCGACGGGGTGCGGGTCAACGCGATCTCGGCCGGCCCCATGCGCACGCTCGCGGGCTCCGCAGTAGGCTCGGCCCGACAAGTCTACAACTACAGCCGCGAGACCGCGCCACTGCGGCGCAACGTGGTGCTCGACGATGTGGGCGGCGCGGGGCTTTACCTGCTGTCGGACCTGTCGAAGGCGGTCACCGGCGAAATCCACTATGTGGATTGCGGCTTCAACACGATCGGCATGCCCGACCCCGCGGCGCCAGACGGCGCGTAACACACGCCACACAGAACAATGAAAAACGGCCCCGGGATTCCGGGGCCGTTTTCGTTTCAACGCAGCTGTGTCGCCTACACCACCAGCGACAGCCCGAAGAAGACCAGTGCCGACATGATCGCCGTAGCCGGCACGGTGATCACCCATGCGGCGATGATGGTCAGGAAGTGCGAGCGCCGCACCAGCTTGCGGTGCCGCACCACCTCGGGCGGCAAGGGTTCATCCTCTGCTTCTGCGTTGGCGTTACCGGCGCGCGTCACCATCTCGCGCCGCTTCTTGCTGCGCTTGGTGTAGTACTCGCGGAAGAACCCGACCCCGAAGACGGCGCCGACGGCGATATGCGTCGAGCTGACCGGCAGGCCGAGCCAGGACGCGATGATCACGGTGATCGCTGCCGCCAATGCCACGCAATAGGCGCGCATCGGGTTCATCTTGGTGATCTGGTCGCCAACCATGCGGATCAACTTGGGCCCGTACAGGAACAGGCCGAGGCTGATGCCAAACGCGCCGATGGTCATGATCCAGATCGGCACCTCCACCTTGCTGGCGATATCGCCCGACTGGACCGTGCTCAGGATCGCGGCCAGCGGGCCAATCGCGTTCGCCACGTCGTTGGCCCCGTGCGCGAATGAGAGCAGCGCCGCCGAGCAGATCAGCGGAATCCGGAACAGCACCCGGAGCGACTGGTTGCGGTTCTCCATGCCCTCGGACTGGCGGCGGATCAACGGACGCATGATCGCCCATACGGCGGCGAAGGTACCCAAGGCGATGATCGCGACCATCTCCGTGTCGGGTCGCCATATCCGTTTGAACCCCTTGATAGCGAGATACCAGGCGAACGCGCCGGCCATGATCGCCACCAGCAACGGCACCCAGCGCCGCGCCGCCGCGATCTTGTCTGCCTGATAGATCAGATTGACCTTGATGAAGGCGAGAAACGCCGCGGCGATGAGCCCGCCCAGCAGCGGCGAGATGACCCAGCTCGCGGCGATCGCGCCCATCGTGCCCCAGTTGACGAGCTGGAAGCCGACGGCGGCGATGCCCGCCCCCATGACCCCGCCGACGACCGCATGGGTCGTGGACACGGGCGCCCCGACGAGGGTGGCAAGGTTGACCCAAAGCGCCGCAGCGATGAGCGCCGCCATCATCGCCAAAACGAATACGCTGGCGTCATCCACGAGCGAGGGGTCGATGATCCCCTTGGAGATAGTGCTGACGACGTCACCGCCGGCGAGCAGCGCGCCCGCACTCTCGAAGACGGCGGCGATCACCAGCGCCCCAACCAGGGTGAGCGCTCGCGAACCCACGGCCGGGCCCACATTGTTGGCCACGTCGTTGGCGCCGATATTCAGCGCCATATAACCGCCGAGGATGGCGGCGACGACGACGATGGCCGTGTCGGAGGTCACCCCCACCAGCGCCGCGGCCAGCAGCGCGGACAGGCCGAGGAACACGACGGCGATGCCATGGGCCCCCAAGGTGCCGCCCATCGTCCGTGTCGCGGCCTCGACGTGGACGATCTTTTCCAGATCCTTGTCGAGGGACTTCTTTGTCAGGCTCATCGGCCGTCCTTTCGGGTCAGCATGAATTCGGCTGAATATCCGGCGCAGCTGCGCGCGCGGCATCCAATTCAGCGAGTACAGTGTGCAGTGTGTCGCCAGCGGCGATTTCGGTGAGAAGCCGCGCCACATCCCGGTCCCCGACGATGCCGGCGGCATCGCCAAGCGGGACCCATTTGCGGGAGCGCCTCTTGTCTTCTCTCCACATGTCCAGGGTTTCGAGCACCTGCAGTGCGAAGACGAACACGTGACTGCGCACGACATAGCCCTTGCGCATCGTCTTCCGGTAGGTGAATTCCCCCAACGGCGGGGGGTAAACCGTCCCAATCACGCCGGCTTCTTCAACGGCTTCACGCATCGCAGCCGCGGCAAATGGTTCGTGGCGTTTCGGCCAGCCCTTCGGCAGACCCCAGCGATCCCCCTTGCTCGAAGTCACAAGCATCACCTCGAACCCCGCATCGCGTCGGGCGAAGGGTAGTGCGGCAACCTGTTGGACGCTTTTCGAAAATCGGAACACTATGCTTTCGCAGTGTTGGCTGATTCTTGCGCCCTTATAACGATGCGCACGTCGCGACTGCAACAGCGATTCAGACGCGCACCCATATCGCCGGCTGTGGACAGAATTGAGTATCAGATTTTGGCATTCTCGGGCTGTTCCAAAACGCCTGAGCCGTGTAGCCTTGCCCTAACTGCGGTCCCCCGAATTCTGCCTCTCAGAGCGGATAAGGCCGCAGGGGGGAAAGAGAAACCACTTCGGAATTCACACATGACAGATATCCAATATCTGGCGCCGACCTCGCTCGATGAAGCGATCAGCGCCTACGCCGGTGCCGATGGCGCGGGCCGTATCCTGGCCGGCGGCACAGACCTTCTGGTCCAGATGCAGGCGGGCATGATCGCGCCCGGGCTGATTGTCGACATCAAGAACATCGCCGACGTAACGGGCATCGAGGAGACCGCCGATGGTGGCTTCGTCGTGGGCGCCGCCGTATCCGGCGCGGCACTCGAGAAACATTCGGGCTTCGCCAATGCCTGGCCCGGCGTTCTGGAGGGCCTGAACCTCATCGGCTCGACCCAGATTCAGGGCCGCGCATCGCTCGGCGGAAATCTTTGCAACGGCTCACCGGCCGCCGACAGCGTGCCGGCCCTCGTGGCCGCCGGCGCCGTTCTCACGGTGCAGGGCCCCG
Organism: Rhodospirillaceae bacterium; assembly: GCA_018667335.1. Lineage (GTDB taxonomy): Bacteria > Pseudomonadota > Alphaproteobacteria > UBA6615 > UBA6615 > UBA8079. The sequence continues at coordinate 3,558 of JABIVD010000060.1, read as the reverse complement.
ACGGTCGCCGCGAGATTGCGGTCGAAGACGTGCCCACAGGCCCGGGCCGGACCAGCCTCGCGCCGGGCGAGATCGCAGTCAGCTTCGCCTTTCCGCCGCGCGCGGTCGGCCAGGGCGATGCCTATCTGCGGATGATCCCTCGCACGGAGATGGACATCGCCGTCGTCGGTGTCGGCGTCAATCTGACCCTCGAAGGCGGGGTTTGCACCGCCGTACGGGTCGGACTGGGCGCCGTCGCACCGACGGTGTTGCTCGTCGAGGACGCCGCCAAGGCGCTGATCGGAACCAAACTCGAGGACAACGCGCTCGAGGCCGCGGCTGCGGCATGCAGTGCAGCCTGTAATCCGATCGACGACAAACGCGGCACGATCGCATATCGCACCCGGGTCGCCGGGGTACTGTTGAAGCGCACGGTTGGCATCGCCGCCGAACGCACCTTCCGAACATAAGGGAGCGCCTGAACCATGGCTAAACTTCACATTTCCACCACCATCAACGGCGAGCCCGAGGAATTCCTCTGCGCGCCCGGCGAGACGATGCTCGATGTGCTGCGCAACCGGCTCAGCCTGACCGGGGCCAAAGAGGGCTGCGGCTCGGGTGATTGCGGCGCATGCTCGATCACGCTCGACGGCACGCTCGTCTGTTCCTGCCTGATGCTGGCCGCCGAGGCCGAGGGTAAGGAGATCACCACCATCGAGGGGATGGCCGAGGGCGAGACCCTGCATCCTCTGCAGCAGAAGTTCCTCGAGGAAGCCGCACTGCAATGCGGGATCTGCACCCCGGGCATGCTGGTCGCGGCCAAGGCGCTGCTCGATGAGAATCCGAACCCGAGCGAAACCGAAGTCCGGTTCTGGCTCGCCGGCAACCTGTGCCGGTGTACGGGGTATGACAAGATTGTCCGCGCGGTGCTCGACACCGCTGCCGACATGCGGGAGGCAGCACAATGAGTGGTTCCAACAATAACTGGATCGGCAAAAACACGGTCCGGCCCGACGGCGCCGACAAGGTGACCGGGCGCGCGGCCTTCGCGGCCGATTCGAGCATGCCGGGCATGATCTGGGGCAAGGTGCTCCGCAGCCCGCATGCACATGCCGTCATCAAGGGTATCGACACCTCCAAGGCAGAAGCGCTGCCCGGCGTGAAGGCCGTGATGACCGCCGCCGACATCGTGGACTTTCCGCTCGACACGCCCGTGCCACTCGGCATCCAGGACATGCGCTGGATGTGCCGCAACGTGATGGCCCGCGAGAAGGCCCTGTTCCACGGACACCCGGTGGCCGCCGTCGCAGCCATGACGGAAGCCATCGCGGCCGAGGCCTGCAAGCTGATCGAGGTCGATTACGAGGTGTTGCCCCACGCGATCGAGATCGACGATGCGCTCGCACCCGACGCGCCCATTTTGCATGACTTCATCGAGTTCGAAGGCAAGCCCTCGAACATCGCGGCGACCATCGAACACACCAAGGGCGACGTCGAGGCCGGCTTCGCCGAGGCCGACGTCGTCATCGAACGCGACTTCACGACCCGGCCGGTGCATCAGGGCTATATCGAGCCCCATGCCTGCCTGGTCAGCGTCGCGGCCGACAACCAGACAACCATCTGGTCGTCGAGCCAGGGCCAGTTCATGGTCCGCGCCATGACGGGGCTGCTCACCGGCCTGTCCCAGAGCAACATCCGCGCGATCCCCGCCGAGATCGGCGGCGGCTTCGGCGGCAAGACGATCGTCTATCTCGAGCCGCTCGCGACCATTCTGTCGAAGAAGTCCGGCCGGCCCGTGAAGATGACCATGACCCGCGAGGAAGTCATGCGGGCCAGCGGCCCGACCTCGGGCTCGAAGAGCACGATCAAGATCGGCGTCAAGAAAGACGGCACGATCACGGCGATGGAGGGCATCTACTGGCTGCAGGCCGGCGGGCTTCCGGGCGCACCGGTTCGTGGCGCTGTCGGCTGCGCCCTCGCGCCCTACGACATCCCCAACGGCCGCACATTCGGCTACGACGTGGTCTGCAACCGCTCCAAGGTCGCGGCGTACCGCGCACCGGGCGCGCCGATCGGCGCCTTCGGCGTCGAATGCGTGCTCGACGAGCTGGCCGAGGAGATCGGCATGGACCCGCTCGACCTGCGGCTCAAGAACGCCGCAAAGGAAGGCACCGAGGCCGTCCACGGCCCGGTCTATCCGGTCATGGGCTATGTCGAATCCCTGGAATCGGCGAAGGCGCATGAACATTACAACGCCCCGCTCGGACCCAATCAGGGACGCGGCGTGGCCAGCGGATTCTGGTTCAACGCCGGCGGCGAGTCCTCCGCCCAGGTGAACATCACCGAGGACGGCAACGTGGTGGTCACCACGGGCCATCCCGATATCGGCGGCTCGCGCGCCGGCATCGCCAACATCTGTGCCGAACTGCTCGGCATCGACTACAAGCGGATCTCGGTCCTGATCGGCGACACGGCGACCATCGGCTTCTCGAACCTGACCGGCGGCAGCCGTGTGTTGTTCGCGTCGTCCATGGTGGTCACCGAATCGACCGGCAAGGTCATTCGCACACTGTGCGAGCTGGCCGCCAAGATCTGGGACATCGACCCGGACGCGGTGGAATGGGAAGACGGCGCGGCGCGCCCGGCGGGTGCCAATGCGGGCAAGTTCGATCCGCTGACCCTCGCCGAACTGGCAGCACGCGCCAACGAGACCGGCGGTCCTATTGGTGCCGGTGCCCAGGTCAACACCACGGGCGCAGAAGGCGGCTTCGGCACGCACATTTGTGATGTGGAGGTCGATCCCGAATTGGGGATCGCCCGGGTGATCCGCTACACCGTGCTCCAGGACGTGGGCCGGGCGGTGCATCCGGCCTATGTCGAGGGCCAGATGCAGGGCGGCGCGGCCCAGGCCATCGGCTGGGCGCTCAACGAGGAGTATCTCTACGACAAGGACGGCAAGGTCGATAATCCGGGCTTCCTGGATTACCGCATGCCTGTCGCCTCGGACCTGCCGATGCTCGACACCCACATCATCGAGATCCCGAACCCCAAGCATCCCCAGGGTGTGCGCGGGGTCGGCGAGGTGCCGCTGGTACCCGGCCTGGCGGCCGTGCGCAATGCGGTCCACAACGCCACCGGCATCCGGTTCAACGACCTGCCGCTCTCGCCGCCGCGTATCCTCGCGGCGCTGGATGTGCGCGAGGCAGCCGAGTAGCGCCACCCGCACTTCATCGGGCGCCGCGTCCGAGCAATACCCAACAAAAAACGGCCCCGGAAATTCCGGGGCCGTTCTTGTATTCGCTTTTGGCCGAATTACTCGGCGGCATCGCGACGCGGGCGGCGGCGCGGGCGCGGACGATCGTCCCCGTCTCCATCACCGTCACTGCGGGGCTCACGCGGCGGGCGCGTGTCCTCGAGTTCCTTGCCGGTCTCCTGATCAACAACCCGCATCGACAGCTTGACCTTGCCGCGGTCATCCATGCCGATGACCTTGACCTTCACCTCGTCGCCCTCGTTGATCACGTCGGTCACCTGACCCACGCGCTCGTTCTTGAGCTCGGAGATGTGGACGAGGCCGTC
>JABIVD010000059.1 GCA_018667335.1 Rhodospirillaceae bacterium | reverse complement strand
CGAAAGGATCAAACTCAAAACGATGGAGACACGGCGATTGCAATACCGCAAACACGCCGCCTAATATCTTGAACCAGATGAGCCAGATCCTCCTTTAGATCAGGCCGCAGATTGTTCCAATTTATATGACGACGGACAGTTTCGCCACGCGCCGCGATCACCAGACGCTGGAATTCTTCGGGGGAGTCCAGCGATGTCTCGGCATTGACGCTGATCTGCACAAAGTCGCCTTTGACCTCGCCGGCGGCCGACGTGAAGTTGTTGGATTGCAGGGCACTGGCCACATCGATCGGCGTGATGCCGAGCGCGGCCATGCGCACGGGATCGAGCCAGACCCGCATCGAGAATTTCTGGCCGCCGAGAATCTGGGCATTGGCCACACCGTCGATGGTCTGGATTTTGGGCTGGATCACCCGGGTCAGATAGTCGGTGATCTGGGGTGAGGACATCACCCGGGATTCGAAAGCGAGATAGAATAATGCGGTGGAGTCGCCCGACTGCTTGACGACGACCGGGTCGCTCGCTTCCGTCGGCAACACGCCCTGCACCTGGTTCACCTTGGACAGAACGTCGGAGACTGCGCGGTCTGCATTGGCGTTGAGGTTCAGGTTCAAGGTGACGGTGGAAACGTCCTGGCGCGAGCTCGATTCCAGCGTGTCGATGCCTTCCGCGCTCGCCACCGCCTGCTCGATCTGGGTGGTGATGAACCCCTTGATCACGTCGGCGTTGGCGCCGGGGTAGGCCGTGGTGACCGAAATGGTCGTGTTGGAGAGCTCGGGGTATTGGCGGATCTGCAGCTTTTGCAGCGCCTGGAGGCCGACCAGCAGGATCAGCAGGCTCACGACGGTCGATAGGACCGGCCGTTTGACGAAGATGTCGGTGAAGCGCATCGGGGTCTGCCCTACGGCCGTGGCCGCGGCGTGGTCGCCTGCAGTGCCGGGGTTTTGGCGAGGTGTACCTTCTGGCCGTTGAATATCTTGTTCTGTCCCGCCACGACGACCATCTCGCCGGCCTTCAGGCCGCTCGTGATGGCGAGCTTGCCGTCCCGTTGCTCGCCGACGGTGACCCGGCGCTGTTCGAGGGTGAACAAGGGTTCGCTGGGTGCCTTCGCGACGTCGGGCTTAGCTGCGGCGGGCTTTGCGGTGTCGGGCTTGGCGACGAATACGCTGTCGCCGAGGAGGCTGATCGTGACGGCGGTCCGCGCGACTGTGACCACGTTCTGGGCCGCCGCTTCGATGACCTTCACATTCGCGAACATGCCGGGCAGAAGCTGCTTGTCGGGGTTGGCGAAACGCGCCCGCACCAGGATGTTGCGGGTCGACTGGTCGATCTGCACATCAATCGACGTGATCTTGCCGGTGAAGGTCTTGCCGGCGAATGCGTCGACGACGACGTCCACATCGTCGTCGATCGCGATACTCTCCAGGCGCTGTTCGGGGATCGGGAAGTCCACATAGACCGGGTCGAGCTGCTGCAGACTGACCAGGACCTCGCCCGCGGTCACATATTGTCCGATATCGACCTGGCGAATGCCCAGCTGGCCGCTGAACGGGGCGATGATGCGCTTCTCGGCGATCAGCGCGTTGATCCGCTCGACCTCGGCCCTGTCGCTGTCGCGTGTGGCGATGGCGTCGTCCAGATTCTGCCCCGACGCGACGCCGCGGCTCTTGAGCGTGCGCTGGCGCGCGAGTTTTCGCTCTGAATCCTTGAGCTGCGCTTGTGCCGCCTTGAGTTCCGCCGTTTCCGTGGTCAGGTTGAGTATGACGAGGATGGCGCCCCGCTCGACATCGGCGCCTGACGTAAAGGAAATACTCTCGACCGTGCCTGCGGCCTCCGCGGCGACATCGACGCCCTGGAATGCCTTCACGGTGCCGATGGCCGGAATTGTGCTGCGCCATGACGCGCCCTCTGCGGCGATGGCCGAGACCGTCGCGGGTGGGCGGGGACGCTCGAACAACGCCTTCTTCTCCTGCGCGGGCTTCATCACATAGTGGTAGTAGCCGAAGCCACCTAACGCACCGGCGAGGATCAGGAAGGCGATTGCGAGAAGGGCCGTTTTTTTCATGACAATCCGATCGATCACATCCGCGTCCACGAAGGGATCGCGCGGGTTGGCGGGAGTGTAACGCTTCGTGGCGGTTCGTTGAATCGCCGATCGCGTGCCGGCAACGATTTCGCCTATGGAAATCGCCGGATAAACCCTTGGAGTTCCGGTGTTCGCAGGGCGAACGTGAACCATCGGGTTTTTCGAGAGCATTCCGCGCCTTCGCAGCGGACAACGACAAGAAGATCGCAAGACGAACCCGCATCAATCGCCCGCGCAAACCGCGGCGTCGAACTGGGAGAAGACCGAAATGCTGAAGATGCTGTTCAGGAGCTTTGCTGTTGCCGGGATCGCCATTGTGGCGGCCACGGGCATCGCCGACGCTCAGGAGAAAACATTCTACAAGATGGGCACGTTCCCGCCCGGTACGTCGGTGAATATCATTCACACGGCCTGGGCGAATGCCGTGAACCGGCATGTCCCGAACGCCGAAGTGCAACTCTCGGCGTCCGGTCCGGCGACCCGACACATGCTGCAGGTCGCGGCGGGCGATATGGATTTCTCGCTCACCTCGATGATCTCGATCCAGCTGATGGGCGCCCACAAGGGCCCGTTCAAGAACCTCAAGGAAGGCGACGATCCGGCCAAGAAGCTGTCGATCGTGTTCGCGCATCCGATCGGCGCGCGGCACTACATCGTGTTCGACGAGTCACCGATCCAGAGCTTCGCCGACTTCAAGGGCAAGAAGGTGTTCCTCGGACCTCCGGGCGGCACGGCAACCCAGCAGAACCTGATCACCGTGAAGGGCCAGACCGGCTATGTGCCGGGCAAGGACTTCGAGCTGGTCAAACTCAACTGGGGCCCGGCGATCCAGGCGTTCCAGGACCGCAAATATGACGTCATGATGCTGCCCGGCATAACGCCGGATCCGCGCATCCAGCAGATCGCGCTGACCTCGAAGATCCGTGTGATCGGCGTCGATGAAGCCCAGATGATGGCCGATCCGGGCACCAAGCGGATTCTCGCCAACCCGATGAATTCGTTGACCGATCTCGCGCCCGATGCCTATGGCTCGAACCAGATGAACACCACGTCCGTCAAACTGGTGGATCCGAAGGTTGCGCTGGCGGTTCGTGCGGATATGGATGCCGATGTGGTCTACGCCATGACCAAGGCATTCTGGGAGAACATCGAGGAAGCCCATGCGTTGGCGCCCTGGATGAGTGCTGCGGTCACGCTCGACGAGGCGCTGTTCCCGATTCCCAACGGCATCCATCCCGGTGCGCCGCGCTACTACAAGGAAAAGGGGCTCACCATCCCCGACGCCTTTGTCGGTGGCAAGCGGGTGCCGCAGTAGCGCGGACACAACCCACGTAAATATGCATTTGGCGGCCGGAACAGTTCCGGCCGTCGGCATATTGGGGGCATCGCATGGGCAATCTGACCGCTATTGAGCGTTTGATAATTAACGGCATGGATTCCGTCGTGCGCGTTGCCGCGTTCGCGCTGTGCTTCTACGCCATGTATGTCGCCGGAATTGCGCTGCTGGAAGAGAATCTCCAGCGCAGTTCCTTCTTTGCTGCCGGCGCCGGCATTGTCTTCCTGATGGATCCGCTCGCCCGCCGGCATGCGACAGCACCCGGGCTCGTGCGAGCGCTGTTGTGGCTAGTCGATGCGGCTCTCGTGATCGCCTTTACGCTGGCGATGATCCGGTTTCTCGCGGTTGCCGAGGAGATGTCGGATTCGATCATCTTCTTCACCGATTACGACCGCTGGCTGGCGGTATTCGCCGGACTGGTGGCTGTCGAGATGACACGACGGCGCTTCGGACTGATCTTGCCGGTGATCGTTGTATTGTCGGTCATGTACATGCTGTTCGGCGCCGATTTGCCGAGCCTGTTGCGCCATTCCGGGTTCCCGTTGGAAGAAACGCTTGAGCTGATCTGGTTGAACTCAGGCGAAGGCATCTTCAACCTGCCGCTCGATGTGGTCAGTCGCATCGTGCTCGTGTTCCTGATCTTCGGTACAGTGCTTGAAGCCACCGGTGGTGGTGCGATCCTTATGAAGATGGCGACGGCGGCCACGGCGCGCTTGCGCGGCGGCCCGGCTCATGCCGCGATCCTGGCCAGCGCCATGTTCGGCACCATCAACGGCAGCCCGGTGGCGAACGTTGCCTCGACCGGCGTGTTCACCATCCCGCTGATCAAGAAGCAGGGGTTTAAGGCCTCCTTCGCGGGTGGCGTAGAAGCCTCGGCGTCGTCGGGCGGTCAGTTCACCCCGCCGGTGATGGGTGCGGTCGCGTTCATCCTCGCGGACCTCGCCGGCGTGCCGTATCTGACGGTTGCGGTCGCGGCGATATTCCCGGCGCTGTTCTATTACATCAGCCTGTTTGCGGCCGTTTACACAGAGGCGGCGCGGCTCGGGATCGGGGCCTTGCCGGAGGCGGACCGCCCGGTCCTGAACCGGGCAGACTGGCTGCAGTCCCTGCGCTTCTTCGGGCCTTTGATTGTGATCGTTGTCATTCTCGTCTCGGGGCGATCCGCCGCGATGGCCGGGTTCGTCGGTATTCTTGTCGCGATCCCGGTGGGCCTGATCCTCGAGCGCGAGCTCTATCGCAAGCCGGTGGAGACGACGACCGATTTCGCGCGCGCTGTCGGCCGGGCGCTGGTCTCTGGTGGCAAGGCATCGGCGACCATTCTGGTGATCGTCGGCGCCATCGGCATCTTCATGAGTGTCGTCAACACGACGGGGGTCGGCTTCCGGTTCGCGACCGTGATTGCCAATCTGGGTGACGGGTCCCTCTTCCTGGCGCTCGGGCTGGCGATGATTTCGTCGCTGATCCTGGGCATGGGGCTGCCCACATTGCCGGCATATTTTCTGGTCGCGATTTTCCTGGCGCCCGCGGTGGCGGAACTGGGCGTGGCCGTGTTGTCGGCACACATGTTCGTGCTGCTGTTCGCGATCCTGTCGAATGTCACGCCGCCCGTGGCGATCGCGGCCTACACAGCCGCGCCCATCGCCGGCGCGAATCCGCTCACGACCGGATTCCAAGCCATGCGCGTGGCGTTCATCGGCTTCATCATTCCGTATGTCTGGATCTACTACCCGTCTTTGATTCTCGTGGTTGATTTCCAGTGGGGTGAGTTCATCTGGATCATCGCCCGGCTGCCGCTTGCCATCTGGCTGATCGCGACCGCGTTCTCGGGCCATGAGTTCCAGCGGCTGGGCGCACCGGAACGAGCACTACGCGCCGCGTTGGCGTTGGGCGTGTTGCTGGTCGATCCGTTGATCCATGTGCCGGCCGTGGCCCTGGCCGTCGCCCTCGTGGGCTGGCGGACACATCGACGCCCGCGCGAAACCGCAACCGTGGTGCGTGCCTAGCGCCGTTTTCGGCTACGCGTCGAGCGGAAACCAGCCGGGGATGGCCTCGCAGCGCGCGAGCCATTCGCGCACCTCCGGCCATGGCTCGAGGGGAACATCGCCCTCGGGCGCGCGCTTCACATAGGGGTAGCAGGCGATCTCGGCCAGGGTCGGGCGTCCTAGAGCCAACCAGTCGCCGGTCTTTCGTAACTGCCAGGTCAGGAGCTCAAGCGCCGTGTGGCTGTCGTCGAGATAGCCCTGGAAGCTTTCGGGGCGGCGTCCATAGATCGTGACGCCGCGCGCCCACATCAGGCCGAACTGCACTTCATCCTGTGCGAAGGACATCCACTGCATGACCTCGGCCATGTCCAGCGGGTCGCTGGGCAGCCAGTCCTCGCCGCCGTGGGTGCGGGCTAGATAAACCAGATGTGCGGTCGAATCCCAGAACGTCCGGCCTTCGATGTCCATGACCGGGACCTGCCCGCGCGGGTTGCGGTCGAGGAACGCGGGCGACTTGTGTTCGCGATTGTCCCAGTCGATATGGACCTCTTCGATCGGAATATCGAGGATGGATGCCAGAACCCGTACCTTGAACGAGTTTCCTGACATGGTCGTCATGTAGAGCTTCATGTGTTCCCCAGTTGATCGTCAGGCGATCAGTTTTCCACCGCATCTGCGGGTGTTCGCGTCGCTGCTTTGCTCTAGATTGGCGCGCATCGTGTGTTTTGCCTATCAGGAGATTATCGTGGCTGATCCGATTCAGATTCGCATGGGTGGCTATGGCCCGCCGACCACCACCCACAGCCGGGCGCTGAAGTTCATCGGCGACCGCCTCGAAGAGCAGTTCGGCGACGGCGTCGATGTCAAATATATCTGGAACATCATGGATTTCGGCTACCGGGCCGATGAGATCATGTGGCTGACCGAATGCGGCATCCTGACGATGTCCTATCAGTCGACGAGCTATCTGACCGAGCGGGTGCCCGAGCTCGAATTCGTCGATCTGCCATTCCTGTTTGCGGATCTGAACGAAGCCCGTACGGCGTTCGACGGCCCGCTCGGGCGTTATCTCGATGAACGCATCGAGGCCGGTTACAACTTCCGCATGCTCGGCTATTTCGAGAACGGCTTCCGGCATATCTCGAACAAGCTGCGGCCGATCCACCTGCCGGGCGATCTCAAGGACATGAAGATCCGCATGCTGCCCAGCGACATGCACGTGCGCACGTTCGAGCTCCTGGGGGCCGAGCCGCTGCGGATGGACCTCACGGAAGCGATCGAGCAGGTTGTGAATGGCACGCTGGATGCCCAGGAGAACCCGCTCGCCAACACCGTGACCTACGGCGTGCACAAATATCACCCGCATCACACGCTCAGCGGCCATTTCTATCTTTCACGCGGCGTCTACGGGCATCGCGAGACTGTCGATGGCTGGCCGGAAGAGTTCCGTACCGCTGTCAGGGACGCGGTGCAGGCAGCAACGGCCTATCAGCGCGAGTTGGCGGTTGCGGAAGAGGATATCTCCCAGCAGGCGCTCGTCGACGAGGGCTGCGAGACCGTTGAGCTGACCGATGCGGAGCGGGCTGCGTTCCGCGCGATCGTCGCGCCTTTGTATGACGATGCGCGCGCACGTTTCGGCGACACAATGTTCGATCTTCTGAAGGGTTAGACCCGGCCATTCGACGTTCTGGAGGCGGGACATTGGCAGGCCAGATATTTATGGCCTGTACACCAGCGATAGATGTTATCTATCGTGCTGACAATGACACTACGCGAACTCCAGTATCTTGTGGCACTTGCGGACCATGCCCATTTCGGGCGCGCCGCCGAGGCGTGCCATGTGAGCCAGCCGACGTTGAGCACCCAGCTTAAAAAGCTCGAAGACTCCCTCGGCGCGACTCTGTTTGAGCGGACGAACAAGGCCCTGAAGGTCACGCCTCTCGGCGCGGAGATTGTCGAGCGAGCGCGGCAGATGCTGGCCTCCGCGGACGCGATAGTGACCCTGGCACGCGAGGATATGGACCCGCTGACCGGCCCCTTGAGGCTGGGCATCATTCCGAGCCTCAGTCCCTATCTTCTGCCATGGTTTTTGCCGCCGTTGCAGGCCGCATATCCGAACCTGCAGCTGATCGTGCACGAAGACCTTACGGACAATCTGACGGATGCCTTGCGGCAACACCGGATTGATGCCGCGCTGATAGCGCTGCCGGCCGCCGATGACGATCTCGAATCGATGGCCCTGTTCGATGAACCCTTTCGCCTGGCCTGCCCGAACGGGCATCCGTTGGCCTCCGCGTCCGAGATCAATCTGCATGATCTGCAGAGATCAGATCTCCTGTTGCTGACGGATGGGCACTGTCTGCGCGATCAGGCCCTCGATGTGTGCGGTTTCGCGCGCGGTGCTGCCGTCGAAGACGGGACCGATTTTCGTGCGACCAGTCTCGAAACCATCCGGCAGATGGTGGCGGCGGGCATGGGAATCACGCTTCTGCCTGTCCTGGCACTGGGCGCGCGTGACGAGGAAGCGTTTACCGTGCGCGCTCTGGCGCATGACGCGTCGCGTCGGATGGGGCTTGTCTGGCGCAAGACTTACGCTAAAAAACCGGACCTGGAACGGCTCGCCGGGTTGCTGCGGGAGAATTTGCCCACATCCGTGACCAGGGTCGAATAACGATAGATATTATCTATCACTGCTATCTAAACAATCAATTTCCTTAAACACGTGCGCCTCGTCATTCTGATGGGCGTGCGGACCAGCAATGTGCTTGTCCGTCGCGCAACAGAAACTCAGACCGAGGAAGAATAGTCATGTCATCGCCCAAGCCGCCAACGTTGACCACATCCGCCGGTATTCCCGTCGGCGATAATCAGAACAGCCTCACGGCCGGCCCGCGGGGGCCACTGCTGGTTCAGGATTGGCAGCTTTTTGACAAGCACGCGCATTTCAATCGGGAGCGAATTCCTGAGCGCGTCGTCCATGCCAAGGGATCAGGCGCCTACGGGGCTTTGAAGATCACGAAGGATATCAGCGCCTACACGAAGGCAAAGTGCCTCCAGTTCGGGGCGATCAGCGAGTGTTTCCTGCGTTTCTCGACCGTTGCCGGCGAGAAGGGGGCCGCCGACGCCGAACGCGACGTGCGCGGTTTCGCCCTGAAGGTCTATACCGAGGAAGGAAACTGGGACGTGGTTGGGAACAACACCCCGGTCTTCTTCGTGCGTGACCCGTACAAGTTTCCCGATTTCATCCATACCCAGAAGCGGGATCCGAAAAGTAATCTCCGCAATCCGACCGCGATGTGGGATTTCTGGTCGCAATCGCCCGAAAGTCTGCACCAGATCACGATCCTCATGTCCGAGCGGGGATTGCCACGGTCCTATCGCCACATGAACGGCTACGGGTCGCACACCTATAGCTTCATCAACGATGCGGACGAGCGTTTCTGGGTAAAGTTCCACTTCAAGACGATGCAGGGGATCGACTGCATGAGCGAAGCGGAGTCCACACGGATTGTCGGCGAGGATCGCGAAAGTCATCAGCGCGATCTGTTCTCGGCGATCGAGGCCGGTGACCATCCGAAATGGCGATTCTGTGTCCAGATCATGCCGGAGAGTGACGCGGACACGCTCGACTATGATCCGTTCGACCTGACCAAGGTCTGGCCGCATGCCGACTATCCGTTGATCGAGGTCGGCGTCCTGGAACTCAATCGAAACCCGGCGAATTACTTTGCCGAGACCGAACAGGTGGCCTTTTCGCCGGCGAATGTGGTCCCCGGGATCAGCCATAGCCCGGACAAGATGCTGCAGTTCAGGATTTTCTCCTACGCCGATGCCCAGCGATACCGTCTCGGCGCGAACCATGAAAGCCTGCCGGTCAATCAACCGCGCTGTCCGGTCCACAATTACCATCGCGACGGCCCGATGCGGTTCGATGGCAATGGTGGCGGGTCGGTCAATTATGAGCCCAACACCGCGGGTGGCCCGTCAGACGATCCGCGGTACAAGGAACCGCCAATGGCAATCTCAGGAGATGCGGATCGGTACAATCATCGCGACGGGAACGATGATTACAGCCAGGCCGGCGACCTGTTCCGCCTGATGACGGAAGATCAGCGCGAATTGCTGATGGATACAATCGCAGGCGCTATGCAGGGTGTCCCGAAGGAGATTGTTCTGCGCCAAATCGGCCACTTTATGGAGGCCGACCCGGACTATGGGGCCGGCATCCTGAAACGGATGCAATTCGACTAATCCAGAATTACGAAACCCGGCCAAAGCGGCCGGGTTTCTTCTTTTTGGGCGATGCCGAATTTCTGGGGTGACGCTTAGCCCGTTCCCTCGGGGCGCTCGAAGTCCTTGTCGAGATGGCCACGGCCTTCCTGGTCGCCGCGTTCGAAAATCCAGGAATATCCGCCTTCGGGATTGGTCAGGACCTCCCACCAGTTCTCGTCGGCATCCAGCATGAAGAAGCAATAGGTGCCGTGCTGGTCGAGGGGGCGCGTGATCTTCTTGATGCCCCATTTTTCCTGCTGGGCTTCCGCCCTGGCATGCGCCGCATCGACATCGGCCTTGGTCGGGACGTCGAGGCCGTTGTGGTTGAGCATGCCCATCGGCTCTTTGCCCTTCACCTCGACGCAGGCGATCGTGTGACTGCCGCCGAGGCGCAGCAACAGGGAGATCGGGCTGGTGCGAACGACCTCGAAGCCCAGGAACTCCTCATAGAATTTGCGGCTGTTCTCGGAATCGAGTGTGTCGATCGTCGCGTGAGAAGAAAATTTTATATCGAGCGGGCCTTCTGTGAGGTCCATTTCGGTCGCTGACATTGCGTGTCTCCCTTGATCAGGGTGGCGCAGGCCACGGCATGTGGAAATCCACCCGAATGAAACGTAGTGTAGATCGCGAATGCCGTGAAGAAAATTCACGGCACACAAGCAGAACATTGGGGGAACTGTCATGAAACTGGCAACGATAGAGCGCGATACCGATCATGCACATGTCGCCGTCGTTACGGCTGACAACGAATTGCTCGACCTGGTCGCACTGCGCGGCACGCTTGCGGCCGCCACAGCCGTCCCGGCGGAGATGCGCAAGCTGCTCGCGGGCGGTGCTGCCGCGCTGGCCGCCGTGCAATCTTGTCTCGACGCTGTCGCGGGGATGTCGCCCGACGAACAGGCCGCGTTGCGCAGTTCCGGGGTGCTCCAGGCCTGGGACGATGCGTCGTTCCTGCCGGTGGTTCCCGATCCTTCGATCATTCTGTCGGTTGGCATGAATTACCGTGCCCATCTGGACGAGATGGAGAACATTCCGACACCGAAAAACCCGCCGGCATTCCTGATGACCCATCCGGCGCTAAACGGACATCGCAAACCGATCATCGCCCCGGCCCAATGCCCGGATATGATCGACTATGAAGGCGAACTCACACTGGTTTTCGGCAAGTCCTGTCACAACATCGAGGAAGCCGAGGCGATGGACTATGTCGCCGGCTACACCATCGCGAACGACGTATCTGCACGCGATTGGGTCGGTGCCTGGTTTGCGGCCACAGAACCCATGGACGTTGTCGGCACCTGGGACCGGAACCTGCTGGGCAAGCAGCTGCCGACCTTCTGCCCACTTGGTCCGGTGATCGTGACCAAGGACGAAATCTCCGATCCCCACGATCTGCAGCTAACGACCACCCTCAACGGCGAGGTCATGCAGTCGACGAACACCGACGATCTGATCTTCAATCTGCCGCAGCTGATCAGCTACTTCTCGAAATTCTACCGCTTCAGCCCGGGCGACGTCATCACCACTGGATCTCCGTCGGGCGTGGGTGCCGGTCGCAAGCCGCCCGTATTCATGAAGCCGGGTGATCTCATCGAGGTCGAAATATCGGGGATCGGCAAGCTCAGTAACACCATCGCAGCGGCGTAGGGGGACGGATGATGCTGTTTGCGATTGCACGCCGGGACAAGCCGGGCATGGGCGACAGGCGGGCTGAATTGCTGGCGGCCCATGCCGATTATCAAAAGGCGTTCATGCCGTCGATTACGTTTGGGGGCGGACTGGTCGAAGACGGAACGGACATCGACAATTTCGTCTACGGCGAAGAGGGCATCAAACTGGTGACCGGCAATGTGCTGGTGCTCGATGTGCCCGATCGCGCGGCGGCCGAAGCCTTCCACGCGAATGACCCCTATACGCTGGGCGGTGTCTTCGAGACGGTGATCATCGAGCCGTTCCTGCAGCGGGTGCCCGAGCTCAAGCCTGAATGAAGGCCTTCGCCATCTTGTACATGGCGTAGTCGATCAGCTTGCCCTCGACCTTGATGGCTGCGATGCCTTTCGCCTCGGCCTCCTCGAAGGCCTCGACGACCTTGGTGTAGTAGGCGACTTCCTTCTCGCTCGGGGCGTAGGCCCTGCGCGCGGTCTCGATCTGGTTGGGATGGATCAGCGTCCGCCCCTCATAGCCGAGGCGCTTCGACAGGCGGCAGTCGGCGAACAGCGCCTCGTCATTGCCGATGTCACTGAAGGCGCCATCCAACACATAGGGTAGGCCCGCAGCCCGGGAATCAAGCAGGACCTTGGAGCGCGCGTAGAGCATCTCGGTGCCTTCGACTGACCATGCGCATTTCATGTCACGCTGCAGGTCGGCGTCCTCGGCGCTGCCGAAGGCGACGCTCTCGATCCGCGCGGCGGCGCTTGCGCAATCGAAACAGCGCACGACGCCCAATGCCGTCTCGATCAACAGGATCAGCTTGATCGAATCCGGTTCGAGGCTGCGCTCGCGCTCCAGTCTGGTGATGATCGCGTCGACATGTTCGACGGTCGGCACGTCCTCGGCCATGGGATAGACGACCGCGCGCAGGTCGGCCGAGACCACGGCCTCGAGATCAGCCTCGATATTCTCCGGTTCGCTGTTCACCCGGACAAGGACTTCGACATCGAGGGTCGGGATTAATTCGCCGACCTCGGCCCGGACCTGCGCCTTCAACTGAACGGGGACCGTGTCCTCGAGATCGATGATGATCGCGTCCGGGGCATACCGGGCAGCCTTGCGCATGAGGTCGGGCTTGGTGCCCGGTGTGTAGAGGGTGATCAGGGGATTGGTCATGGCGTGGTCCGTTGCTATCCGTTGCGATCTCTAGATGATGTCGTCTTGTTCGAGGGTGGCGATATCGTCAGCCGACAGGCCGAGTGCGCCGAAGATTTCGGCGTTATCGCTCCCGATGTCCCGGCCGGCGTGGCGCACCTCACCCGGGGTGCGGCTCAATTTCGGGAAGATACCTTCCATTTCCAGCGGTTCGCCGTCGCCGTCCGGTGCTGCGACAACCATCTCGCGGGCGATCGCGTGGGGGTCGTCCTTCAGGTCGGCGATGTTGTTGATGGGGCCGGCGGGCACCTCGTTGGCGTAGAGAAGCGCGCTGACGTCTTCCAGCGTCTGCTCCGCGATCCACGCGCCGACAAGGGGGTCGAGTTCATCGGCGTTGGCGACGCGCAACGTGTTGTCGGCAAAGCGCGGATCCTCGATGAGTTCGGGCTGTCCCATCGTCTCGAACAGCCGCTCCGCCGTGGATTGGGTGGAGGCGGCGATGGCGATCCAGCGGTCATCTTTTGTGCGATAGACGTTGCGGGGAGCCGACGTGGTGTTGCGATTGCCCGTGCGGGCGGGAACTTCCCCCGTCAACTGGTGCACCAACGCATTCGGCCCGAGCATCGAGAACACGCTCTCCAGGATGCTGACATCGACCACCTGGCCCAATCCCGTCCCGATGACATCGCGGTTGTACACGGCGAACATCGCGGCGGTGGCGGCATAGAAGCCGGCGAAACTGTCTGCCAGGGCGAATGTGGGCAGGATCGGCGGGCCGTCGGGGAAGCCGGTCATGTCCGCGAAACCGCTCATGGCCTCCATCAGGGTGCCGAATCCGGGTTGGCTCGAATAGGGTCCCGTCTGACCGAAGCCGCTGACCCGCACCATGATCAGGCGGGGGTTCACCTTCGCCAAATCCTCATAGTGGATGCCCCATTCCTCGAGCCGGCCGGGGCGGAAATTCTCGATGAAGATATCGGCGTCGGCCAGCATGCGGATCAGGACATCGCGACCGGCGGGCTTGGAGATGTTGAGGGTCACGAAGCGCTTGTTGCGGGCGTAGTGCTTCCACCACGGATTGATCCCGTCCTTGGTGAACCCGAACTTGCGAAGTGGGTCGCCCTTACGGGGTGGCTCGACATGGATCACGTCGGCACCGAAATCCGCCAACAGGCGCCCGCACAGGGGTGCGGCGATCACGGTCGCGCATTCAACGACTTTGAGGCCCTTCAAGGCGGCGGTATCTGGCGTGTTCATGGGGGCTCCGGCACTCGATTCGTGAATATTATGGCACGAATTCACCTATTCGCCCGTCAGGCCCTTTGCTTGCCAAATCACTGTCCGCGGCAGTAACTGGGCCGCAGGTTTTGTCGATGAATGGGGGGAATCATGGGCGTTGTTACAGATGTCGTTCTGCCGCTTGCGCTGGCATTCATTATGTTCGCGCTGGGGCTCGGACTGACCCTCGACGACTTTGCGCGCGTTGCGACCCGGCCCCGTGATTTTATAATCGGTGCGCTCTCCCAGATCATCCTGCTGCCGCTTGTGGCCTTTGCCCTTGTGAGTGTCTGGTCACTGCCGCCCGAGTTGGCCCTTGGCGTGATGATTATTGCTGCAGCCCCTGGTGGGGTGACCTCAAACATCCTTACGGCGTTTGCGCGCGGCGACGTGGCGCTCTCGATCTCGCTGACTGCGGTGATCAGTCTGCTCAGCGTGGTGACGATCCCGATCGTCGTCGTGTTCGCCTATGGGCAACTGGTCGGCGGCGAAGCCGGCGATGTGTCCGTGACCAAAACGGCGATCAGCGTATTTGTCATCGTGACGGTACCGGTTGTCCTGGGTCTCGTCGTGCGCCGTTTCGCAGAAGGTGCGGCGATCAAGATCGAGCCGATCGCGCGTCAGGTCTCAGCGGTGCTGTTCGTCCTGGTGCTGGCCGGCGCGATCTTCCAGGAGCGGGCCAATATCGTTGAATATTTCGCGCAGGCGGGTCTGATCACGCTGGTGCTGAACGTCGTGATGATGGTGTTGGCCTACGTGATCGCGCGCATATTTGCCTCGGGCGTCAAGCAGCGGATCGCAATATCCATGGAATGCGGCCTGCAAAACGGCACGCTGGCGATCGCGGTCTCAACTCTGCTCTTCGGCGGCGGTCTCGCCGTCGTTCCTGCGGCGACATACAGCCTGATCATGTTCGCGACGGCCCTGATCTACATCGCGCTGCTCCGGCGGGGTGCCAGGGCATGACGGATGAAACCGATCTGACGGACCGGGATGTCTTCGCGGTCTGGACGGCCGATACGGTTCGCTATGGGGATCTCGACCCGAACCTGCACGTCAACAATGGTGCGATAAACCAGTTCTTCGAAGACGGCCGGGTAAACTTTCGCCAGCAACGTCTGTCCAGCACGGATGGCGACAAACTGACCGGCTTTGCGGTGGTGAAGTTTTCGGTGAGTTACCGGGCGCCGGCCCACTATCCCGGTGACGTGGAGATCGGCACCGTCGTGACCCGCGTCGGCGGCTCATCCTACGGGCTGGGGCAGGGGGTGTTTCAGGACGGTGTGTGTGTGGCGACCGCAGAGGTCGTGACGGTGCATTTCGACCCGGGGACCGCGACTTCCAAGCCGCTGCCCGATGATATTCGGGCGGCCCTCGAAGCGGCCAAGGTTGCCGGGCTCGGCAGCTAAGCAGGCCCAGCGGCGTTTCATTTTCCTGCTCCCGGCGTTCCGTTTTCTTGTCCAATATGTGCCGCCCGGATTGATCTGGATCACGTGAGTATTCGACCGAATTGCTAGGTTGAAAATTCGTGTGGCAATCAGGCGCCGGGAGAAACTGGTGGAACAGACAGAATCAAAGAAACTTCACGGGTCCGGGTCGGCCTCCGAGCCGGTCGTGGTGGAGAAACCGAAAAAGCAAGCAGGTGACCTGAAGCCGGTCGCTGATGCGCCGACAGCGGGCGCCTCCAAGGACGGCCGAAGTCAGGAACCGCACCCGGCATCGACCGTGCGTAATCTGACGGCCAGGAATCTTGACCGCGACGAGGCGCGCCGCCTGTTTGAGACGGGCGAGTATCCCTACCGGAAGAAGATGAAGGTGCAGGCGTATGAGAAGAAGAAGGCCCAGTTGCAGGTCGAGCTTCTCAAGGTTCAGGACTGGGTCAAGGAAAGCGGCCAGAGAATAGTCGTCCTGTTCGAAGGACGCGACGCCGCCGGTAAGGGCGGCACGATCAAGCGGTTCATGGAGCACCTCAATCCGCGTGCCGCGCGGGTCGTGGCGTTGAACAAGCCGACCGATCGTGAGCGTTCGCAATGGTTCTTTCAACGCTACATCGAACATCTGCCCAGTGCCGGTGAAATCGTGTTGTTCGACCGCTCCTGGTACAATCGTGCAGGCGTGGATCGTGTGATGGGATTTTGCACGCCGAATGAGTATCTGGAGTTCATGCGGCAGACCCCCGATCTCGAGCGCATGCTCACACGAAGCGGAATTCTGCTCCACAAATACTGGTTTTCTGTCACTCGGGTCGAGCAGTTGCGCCGTTTCAAGTCGCGCGAGAAAGATCCGCTGAAGCAGTGGAAGCTGTCGCCAATCGATCGGCAATCACTGGACAAATGGGATGACTACACCGAGGCGAAGGAGGCGATGTTCTTCTACACCGACACGGCGGATGCGCCGTGGACGATCATCAAGTCCGACGACAAGAAGCGCGCGCGCCTGAACTGCATGAGCCATTTTCTGTCGTCTCTGAATTATCCGAACAAGAATCACGAGATCGTCGGCCAGCCTGACCCCTTCATCGTTGGGTCCAGCATGCACGTGATCGGTCAAGGCGAGCATATCCTCGGCAAGAGCCTGCATCCGGACAAGCGCCGCAAAATCTAGGTTCGTCGAGACGCTATTATGCCAGCGTGGCGGCTTCCACGGCTGCGTCGCCCTTGAGCTGGGTGCGATGCATGATCCGCCGCGCCTGCGCGTCGAACGGATCGCGCCTGTGCATCGTGCAGCGATTGTCCCACATCAGCAGATCGCCGGCCTGCCATCGATGGCGGTAGGTGAATTCCTCGCGGGTGCAATGCTCCCAGACCTGGTCGAGCAGTGTATCGCTGGCCTCGACAGTCTCACCGACGACCCACGCATGCAGGCGCCGTCCCAAAAACAAGGCCGGCCGCCCGGTTTCCGGATGGATGCGGATGATCGGATGCCGCGCGCCTGGCGCGGTGCTGACATCCTCGAAAGCTGTATGGTTTGAGCGCAGATTGCCCGCGCTGTCGTGGCTGGAATCATGGTTCAGGAGTCTGCCCTCGATCGCCCTGCGCAGGTCCGGCGGGAGGGCATCGAGCGCGGCATACATGCTCATGAAACAGGTGTCGCCGCCGGTCTCGGGCACCTCGAGGCTGTACAGCAGGCTGCCCGGGGGTGGCTGGTCGAGATAGGACATGTCCGTGTGCCAGGATGCCTCGCCGTCACCAAGAACGCCGATGGTGGCACCGTCCTTCTGGACGTTCGAGATGATCAGCACATTCGGATGTCCCGCGGGCGAAAACGGCTCCCACCCGGGCACGCTGTCCAGATCGCCGAAATGGCGGCTGAAATCGGTGAGTTGCGCATCCGTTAGATGCTGGTCGCGAAATACCAGGACCTGATGATCGAGCCAGGCCTGCCGGATCGCCGTCGTGTCCGTGTCGGACAGCGGCGCGGACAGATCAAGACCTCGGATTTCCGCGCCGAGCGCCGATGTGAGCTCTTTGACTTCGATCGTGGCTTGAGCCGTCATCCCCGTCCTCCATTCTCTCCTAGGTTCGACCCGCGGGCGCTGAACTGTCAACGGGCTACACCAGGTAACGCCGAATCAGGGTTTGGGGGTGTCGGTTGCCTCTTCTAGGATGACACGGTCGTCACGTCGACACCGATACACCGTTCAACCCAAAGGAGCAGCAATGCCTTTTTACAATCTGAACGAAATGGAAGGCGCAGTCATATCGCCTGGTCATTCAACCGCACACGGTCCCACGGTTCGCGGAAATGAACTCGAACTCGGTTACTACACCGAGCCGAAGGACACCGGCGCCAAACCGCACAAGCACAAGAGCGAGCAGATCATGATGGTGCTGTCGGGCAAGTTGCGGATGCGCATCGATGATGAGACCCGTGACATCGGCCCCGGCGAAGTTGCAATCATGACCAGCGACCAGGAACATGAACAGTTCGCACTGGAAGAGGGCACACGGTTCGTCAGCTTCAAGACGGCTGACGGGGCGCAACCGGAAAACGAATAATTCCGGAAGCGTACCATCAAGATGCCTGCGCTTGGCTTCCCGGCCGAGCCGCCGGCAATGAACGTGTTTCGTTTGAGAAACCTGATCCCGACACCTGTGCTTCAGTCGCTTGTTTGGGGGTGCTATACAGCCTGTTCCTGATTTCAGAGGAGGATCGAAAGTGGTTGCCAATAAGCCAAGTATGACGCGTCCGACCGTCTATCAGTTCAAGCTCGGTGATTTTACGATTACCAATATCCTGGAGGGTTTCATCACCCGGGATGACATGCACCCTGTCACCGCGACGAACGGGACGGCTGCGGAAGTTGAAGCCATCGCGAAGGCGCACAAGCTGCCGTTTCCGCAGATGGAGCATCAGTTCATACCGACCCTGGTGGACACCGGCGACAAGCTGATCGCATTCGATCCGGGCTTCGGCGACAAGAACCCCGGTGCCGGCAAATATAATGGACGCCTCGCGGATGCGGGATACGACCTCAACGATGTCGACTATGTGGTGGTCACCCACTGCCATCCCGACCATATCGGCAACCTGACTGCCGGCGGCAACCCGACCTTCCCCAATGCAGAGGTTGTGTTCGGCGAGGACGAGTTCGCGTTCTGGAAGAAGGGCGAGAATATCCCTGCCCATCGTCCGCCGACCCTGGAGATGTTCAACAATGTCTGCCTGCCGTTCGAGGATCAGGCACGCTATGTGAAGCCTGGCGACGATATCGTCAGCGGTGTGACCGCCGTCGATGCCTATGGGCACTCGGCCGGGCACATGGCCTATCAGATCGAGAGCAACGGCCAGCAGCTCATGATCATGTCCGACACCGTGGCGCACTTCGCAGTTTCCACAGCGAACCCGGAATGGCATTTCGGGATGGACGATGATCCTGTAAAGGCCGTGGAATCACGCAAGCGCATTCTGGCGACAGTCGCGGACAACGAGATGCTGGCGATCGGCTTCCACATGCCGTTCCCGTCGGTCGGCTACATGGATCGCCATGGCGACGGTTATGTCTGGGTGCCGCACAGCTACCAGATGAATTTGGGCTAACGCGCGTTCATTCGGGCTCCTCGGCCCGCCTGTCTTTTGGATCGGCCCGTCGTTGCGACGGGCTGAT
>JABIVD010000034.1 GCA_018667335.1 Rhodospirillaceae bacterium | reverse complement strand
GCGCACAATGGATTCATAGACCTTTGTGCGTCCGGCCTTGTCGTCCGACTTGACCGTCAGCATTTCCTGCAGCGTATAGGCGGCGCCGTACGCTTCGAGCGCCCAGACCTCCATTTCGCCGAAGCGCTGACCGCCGAACTGCGCCTTGCCACCCAACGGCTGCTGGGTCACCAGGCTGTACGGACCGATCGAACGTGCGTGAATCTTGTCATCGACCAGATGGTGGAGCTTCAACATGTAGATGTAGCCCACCGTGACCGAACGCTCGAAGGTTTCACCCGTTCGACCGTCGACAAGTTTCACCTGACCCGAAACGTCGAGCCCGGCCATCACGAGATGCTCGTTGATCTCCACCTCGGTCGCACCATCGAACACCGGTGTTGCGATCGGCATACCGTTGCGCAGATTGCCGGCCAGCTCGGTGACAGCGTCGTCGGACATTGGATCGATGTCCTCATCCGATGTCTCCTTGCCATATATTTCGGCCAACTTCTTGCGCAGTGCGGCAGACTTCCCGGCTTCATCAAGCGAACTCATGATGGCGCCAATCTGGCGTCCGATACCGCGCGTCGCCCAACCCATATGGGTTTCGAGAATCTGCCCGACATTCATGCGCGACGGCACACCCAGCGGGTTCAAGACGATGTCGACCGGGGTCCCGTCGTCCAGATAGGGCATATCTTCCATCGGCATGATGCGCGAGATCACACCCTTGTTGCCATGACGGCCGGCCATCTTATCACCCGGCTGCAGCTTGCGCTTCACCGCGACGAAGACTTTGACCAGCTTCATAACGCCCGGCATCAATTCGTCGCCGCGTTGAAGTTTGTCGACCTTGTTCTCGAACCGCGCCTCAAGTGCCTGGACCGCCTCGTCGAAGCTGTTCTGGATCGCCTCGATTTCGGACATCCGGGCGTCGTTCTTGATAACGAGCTGACGCCACTGACCCGGCGTAAAGTCACTCAGGACCTTGTCCGTCACCTTGACTTCGCCCTCGATGCCCTTCGGCCCCTTCACCGCGGTCTGATTGAGCAAAAGCTCTTTCAGGCGGCTGTAGAAGCTGCGCTCAAGGATCGCTTTCTCATCGTCACGATCCTTCGCCAGATGCTCGATTTCGGCGCGCTCGATTGACAGAGCACGTTCGTCCTTGTCGACGCCGCGGCGCGAGAAGACCCGAACCTCGACGACCGTACCGGTCACTCCCGGCGGCACCTTCAGCGAGGTATCGCGAACATCCGCGGCCTTTTCGCCGAAGATTGCGCGCAACAACTTCTCTTCCGGGGTCATCGGCGATTCACCCTTCGGCGTCACCTTGCCGACGAGAATGTCGCTCGCGTTCACCTCCGCACCGATGTAGACGATGCCGGCCTCATCGAGATTCTTCAGAGCCTCTTCGCCGACATTCGGAATGTCGCGCGTGATCTCTTCCTGACCCAGCTTGGTATCGCGGGCCATGATCTCGAATTCCTCGATATGGATCGAGGTAAACACGTCATCGCGCACGATGCGCTCGGAGATCAAAATCGAATCTTCGAAGTTGTAGCCATTCCACGGCATGAACGCGCAGAGCACGTTCTTACCCAGCGCAAGCTCGCCGAGATCGGTGGACGGACCGTCAGCGACGATGTCCCCCTTCTCGACCAGATCGCCGACCTTCACCAGCGGACGCTGGGTGATCGATGTGTTCTGGTTGGAGCGCTGGAACTTGAGGAGATTGTAGATGTCGACACCCGTGTCGCCACCGCCAATGTCGCCCGTTGCCCGGATAACGATCCGCGTCGCATCGACCTGATCGATGATGCCTGACCGGCGTGCGACAATCGCCACACCCGAATCGCGCGCCACCGTCTCTTCCATACCGGTGCCAACCAGCGGTGCTTCGGTCTGAATCAGCGGCACCGCCTGGCGCATCATGTTCGAACCCATCAACGCACGGTTCGCATCATCGTTCTCGAGGAACGGTATCAGCGCCGAGGCGACAGACACGAGTTGCTTGGGCGACACGTCCATGTAGTCGACATCGCCCGGCAACGCCATGAGGTAGTCATTGCCCTGGCGGCAACTGACAAGCTCATCGGACAGCTTGCTGTTCTTGTCGATCGTGGAGTTTGCCTGAGCAATCGTGTAGCGGCCCTCTTCCATCGCCGACAGATAGACAACCTGATCGGTGACCTTTTCGTCTTTCACTTCGCGATAAGGCGTCTCGATGAAGCCGTACTTGTTCACACGCGCATAGGTCGCGAGCGAATTGATCAGGCCGATATTCGGGCCTTCCGGCGTCTCGATCGGGCAGATCCGGCCGTAATGGGTCGGATGCACATCGCGCACTTCGAAACCAGCGCGTTCGCGGGTCAGACCGCCCGGTCCGAGCGCCGACAGACGGCGCTTATGGGTGATTTCCGACAGCGGATTGGTCTGATCCATGAACTGACTCAACTGCGACGAGCCAAAGAACTCGCGCACCGCGGCGGCAGCCGGCTTTGCGTTGATCAGGTCGTGCGGCATGACACTGTCGATTTCGACCGTCGACATGCGCTCGCGGATCGCCCGCTCCATGCGCAGCAGGCCAATACGATACTGATTTTCCATCAGCTCGCCGACCGAACGAACCCGGCGATTGCCGAGATGATCAATATCGTCGATATCGCCCCGGCCGTCTTTCATGCCGACCATCAGCTTGATGATATGCAGGACGTCGTCCTTGCGCAGGACACGCATCGTGTCGGGGCAATCGAGCTCCAGACGCGCGTTCATCTTCACACGACCGACCGCCGAGAGGTCATAGCGCTCGTTGTCGAAGAACAGGCTCTTGAACAGGTTCTCCGCCGTCTCATAGGTCGGCGGCTCACCCGGGCGCATGACCCGGTAAATATCGATCAGCGCATCTTCGCGCGAACGGTTTTTGTCGGCGGCGAGCGTGTTGCGGATATACGGTCCGACGGTCACATGATCGATCGCCAGTGCCGTGAAGGCCTTGATCTTGAGTTCCACGAAGGATTCAAGGACCTCTTCCGTGATCTCATCGCCGGCTTCGACGAGCACTTCACCCGTCTCTTCGTTGATGATGTCTTCCCCGAAATACTGGCCGAGCAGCTCGTCCGCGCTCACGAGGATGTCCTTAACGCCCGCTTCCTCGACCTGGCGTGCGACGCGCGGCGTGTACTTGGCTTCCGCTTCGGCGACCACCTTGCCCGTCTTCGCATCTACCAGATCATGTGTCAGCTTGACCCCGCCCATGCGCTCGGCATCAAGCGGCGTCTGCCAGCCATTCTTGGTCAGGCTGAAGCTCGTCTTGTCGTAGAAGGTGTCGAGGATCTCCTCGTGTGACATGCCGACGGCCTCGAACGGCTCGAGATCGCGCCCTTCCTCGGCGCGCTCGGCGCGGAGCTTGGCCGTATCGGCACTGTCGAGCGCCATCAGGAATGTCGTCACCGGCAGCTTGCGGCGGCGATCGATCCGGACATGCACGATGTCCTTGGCATCGAATTCGAAGTCGAGCCAGGAACCACGATAGGGAATCACGCGCGCGGCAAACAGGAATTTGCCGGACGAATGAGATTTGCCCTTGTCATGGTCGAAGAAGACACCAGGCGAACGATGCATCTGCGAGACGATCACCCGCTCGGTGCCGTTGATCACAAAAGTGCCCTTGACCGTCATCAGGGGCATGTCGCCCATGTAGACGTCCTGCTCCTTGATGTCGCGGATCGAGCGCGAGCCCGTATCCTCGTCAACATCCCAGACCACGAGGCGCAACGTAACCTTCAGAGGAGCTGCGAAGGTCATGCCGCGTTGCTGGCATTCCTCGACGTCGTACTTCGGTTCCTCGAGTTCGTAATCGACGAACTCAAGCTGGGCCTTTTCCGCAAAATCACGGATCGGGAATACGGATTTGAATACTTCCGTCAGCCCCACATCCGCACGCTCTCCTTCGAGCGTGGTGCTTTTCAGGAATTGCTCATAGGAACTCATCTGAACCTCAATGAGGTTCGGCATGGGCGCCACTTCGAGAATCCGTCCAAAGTTTTTACGGATACGTTTGCGACCGGTGAACGACTGCGCCATTAATTGCCTCTCTTCGTTGTCGCGAGCTTATGCCCGCGACCAATCGGGCCATTCCAATTCGATTGACCGGTCCGGAGTTTCCCCCTTCCGGCATCGTCGGATCGCCGCCGACCATCAATCCCTGTGGTCTTCGGCGATCCGAGGATGCCGGCGGCGGCGGGAATTGCTTCCCGGCCGCCGCCGATCCCGTTGCTGGCGAGCTACTTGACCTCGACGGTCGCGCCCGCTTCTTCCAGCTTGCCCTTCAGCTCATTGGCCTCATCCTTGGACACACCTTCCTTCACAGGCTTCGGTGCACCCTCGACGAGGTCCTTGGCTTCCTTCAGGCCCAGACCGGTAATCGTCCGGACCTCTTTGATCACGTTGATCTTCTTGTCGCCAACAGTCGCGAGGATGACGTCGAACTCCGTCTGCTCCTCAGCGGCAGCACCGGCATCGCCGGCCGGGGCTGCAGCCATCGCGACTGGTGCGGCGGCGCTGACGCCCCATTTTTCTTCGAGCAACGTCGACAATTCGGCGGCCTCGAGAACGGTGAGAGCGCTTAGATCTTCTGCGATTTTTTCAATATCTGCCATTTTCATTTACTCCTGAGACTTTTGAGAGACTTTTCGATATTCGAGATATCGGACCCGGCCTACGCTGCCTCGTCCTGATTTGCGTATGCGCCAAAGACGCGTGCAAGTTGTCCGGCAGGTGCCTGAAGCACACCGGCGACCTTGGTCGCAGGCGCGTTCAACAAGCCCACCAGCTTGCTGCGCAGCTCGTCGAGCGAGGGAAGCGACGCCAATGCCTTGACGGCATTCTCATCGAGCAGGGTGTCGCCCATGGCGCCCCCGACAACGATCAGTTTGTCGTTTTCCTTCGCATAACTAACTGCCACACGTGCCGCCGCCACTGGGTCGGCGGAATACGCAATTGCGGTCGGACCCGAGAACAGATCACTGATCTGCTCATAAGTCGTTCCCGCCAGGGCGAGTTTCGCGAGCCTGTTCTTGGTCACTTTGTAACCGGCACCGGCCTCACGCATACGGGATCGGAGTTCTGTACTCTCCGACACCGTAAGTCCGGTCTGTTGCGTCACCACGACGAGCGCGGCCTCCGCAAAAGACTGGCTGAGTTCGGTCACCAGCTCTTCTTTTCTAGCTCGGTCCACTTACCGTCTCCGCAAACTTGGCGCGGGCCGAACAAATCGACAAACCGCACCGTTGCAATTTGGCTCCGGTCCAACACAGACCGAAACCGCTCCTAACCTGTCCCAGGAGCGATACGAACGGCCACATGCCCGTTCGCCATCTCCCGTCTATGCAGGGCCACCGTTTCCGGCACTTAAGCCCGCCGGGTTTTGACCCTTTGGACGCCTGCAGTCTCGGACAGTCCTCCCGCCCCGGTTGACACCGGCCGCGGAAATCTTACTGACGACCTATTCGGCCGCTTCTTGTGTCGAACTTCCAATGTCCGCCACATCGAAACGCACACCCGGACCCATGGTCGAGGTAAGCGCCACTCTATTCACATACGAGCCCTTCACGCCGCTCGGTTTTACCCGGAGGATGGCGTTCAGGAAGGCATCCAGATTCTGGCGAATCTGGTCTTCACTAAAGCTCGCCTTGCCGATGCCGGCATGCACGATCCCGGTCTTCTCGACCCGGAACTGCACTTCGCCGGACTTGGCATTCGTCACCGCGGCGGTCACATCATTTGTCACCGACCCGAGCTTCGGGTTCGGCATCAGGCCGCGCGGGCCGAGCACCTTACCGAGCCGGCCGACGACGGGCATCATGTCCGGGGTCGCAATCACGCGATCGAAATTGATCTCGCCATTCTGCACCTTCTCCGCCAGATCTTCGGCACCGACGATATCCGCACCGGCGGCGAGCGCCTCCTCGGCCTTGTCGTCCTTGGCAAACACGGCGATGCGCACGTCCTTGCCGGTGCCATTGGGCAGCGACACGACGCCGCGCACATTCTGATCGGCGTGGCGTGGATCGACATTCAGGTTCAGCGAAATCTCGATCGTCTCGTCGAATTTCGCGGTGGCGTTTTCCTTCACCAGCCGCACAGCCTCACCGATCGAAACCTTGATATCAGGATCGACCTTCTCGCGGGCACTGCGCATACGCTTTCCAGGTTTCGCCATCGTTACCCCACCACCTCTAGGCCCATCGAGCGGGCCGTGCCTTTGATCATCTGCGCCGCCGCCTCGATGTCATTGGCGTTCAAATCAACCATCTTCGCTTCCGCGATCTCGCGGCACTGCGCGTCCGTGACACGGCCCACAAGGTCGCGCCCTGTGGTCCCGCTACCCTTTTGCACGCGCGCCGCCTTCTTCAGGAAGTAGCTGGCGGGCGGCGTCTTGGTCACGAAGGTGAACGACTTGTCCTGGTAGACCGTAATGACCACCGGGGTCGGCACGCCCTGCTCACCATTCTGCGTCAGCGCATTAAACGCCTTGCAGAACTCCATGATGTTCAGGCCAGCCTGACCGAGCGCCGGACCAACGGGCGGCGACGGGTTGGCCTGTCCGGCCGGGATTTCGAGTTTGACGTAACCGTCAATTTTCTTCGCCATGACTTAGACCTCATGTCCTTTCGAGGTTTCGCGGTACGGCGCCCCAAGGGCTTATGGAGCCAACCTCCCGCGCACCACCTTGCGGTGGCCAACAAACGTCCAGGTTAAAGTTTCTCGACCTGACCGTATTCCAACTCGACCGGTGTTGACCGGCCAAAAATAGAGACTGAGACTTTCACCCGGGCGCGCTCTTCGTCGACATCCTCGACCACGCCGTTGAAAGACTGGAACGGGCCGTCATTGACCCGCACTTCCTCACCAATATCGAAGGTCACGGACGGCTTCGGCCGCTCGACGCCTTCCTTGACCTGATGCAGGATCCGGTCGGCTTCGGCCTGACTGATCGGCGCCGGCTTGTTGCCCGCACCCAGAAAGCCCGTCACCTTCGGCGTGTTCTTCACCAGGTGATAGCTCTGCTCGTTCATGTCCATACGAACGAGCACATATCCCGGGAAGAACTTCCGTTCCGAATTCACCTTCGCACCGCGGCGCATCTCGACCACTTCCTCGGTCGGCACCAGCACATCCTCGAACATGTCATCCATGCCCTTGGTCACGGCTTGTTCCTTGATCGATTCCGCGACCTTGGCTTCAAAGCCGGAATAGGCGTGAATGACAAACCACTGCATGCCCATCAAATCATCAACCCCCGACCGACAAGGCCAATTGAACGAGTTCCGCCAACACAACGTCGACGAGGAAAAAAAACAAAGCCGCAAACGTGACCATGACAACGACCATCAGGGTCGACTGAATTGTTTCGGTGCGCGTCGGCCATGTGACCTTGCTCACCTCTTGTCGTACCTGGCGTACAAACTCGCCAACCGATGGTCTTGCCATTCGTTCCGCTTTCATCGCGTTACTATTTCGCACCCGACACATTCGCTGGCCGGACATTCCGGCTGGCAGGAGTGGTAGGACTCGAACCTACAGCCCCCGGTTTTGGAGACCGGTGCTCTACCAATTGAGCTACACTCCTATCCACCGAATGCACCGTCGCAAGCCTCGCGCCGGCCTATTCGATGATGGAGGTGACGACGCCGGCGCCGACGGTGCGGCCACCTTCGCGAATGGCGAAGCGAAGACCGTCATCCATCGCAATCGGTGCAATCAAATTCACAACCATCGTGATG
>JABIVD010000033.1 GCA_018667335.1 Rhodospirillaceae bacterium | reverse complement strand
CAATGCGCAATGGGGTGGCCGATTCACCTCCGGACCGTCGGAGGTCATGGAACGCATCAATGCGTCCATCGGCTTTGACCAGCGCTTTTTCGCCCAGGATATTGCCGGGTCGCGCGCGCATGCCCGGATGCTTGTCGAACAAGGCATCCTATCTGCAGAAGATGGGCAGGCGATTAACGAGGGTCTAGACACGATTTCGCGAGACATCGCGGCGGGGACGTTCGAGTTCTCCGTGGCGCTCGAAGACATCCATATGAACATCGAGTCACGGCTGCGCGAGCTCGTGGGAGATGCGGCCGGACGGCTGCACACGGCGCGATCGCGAAACGATCAGGTCGCGACCGACTTCCGGCTCTGGGTCCGCGACGAGATTGACGCAATCGATGGCCAGCTGCAGGGACTGCAGGCCGCTCTGCTCGACAAGGCGGATGCCCATGCCGCCACCGTCATGCCCGGATTCACCCATCTGCAGACAGCCCAACCGGTCACCTTCGGCCATCATCTGCTGGCCTATGTCGAGATGTTCGGGCGCGACCGGAGCCGGCTCGCGGATGCCCGCGCGCGGCTGAACGAGTCTCCGCTGGGCGCCGGCGCGCTGGCGGGCACGTCCTTTCCCATCGACCGCGCCGCAACTGCGTCGGAGCTCGGCTTCGATCGGCCCATGGCCAACTCCCTCGACGCCGTGTCCGACCGGGATTTCGCGCTCGAGTTCCTGTCGGCAGCCGCCATCTGCACCACCCATGTGTCGCGTTTCGCCGAAGAGCTGGTGATCTGGTGCAGCGACGGGTTCCGGTTCATCGCACTGAGTGATGCCTACACGACGGGCAGCTCGATGATGCCCCAGAAGCGCAACCCCGATGCCGCGGAGCTGTCCCGGGCCAAGACCGGGCGCGTCTATGGTGCGCTGATCGGTCTCCTGACCGTCATGAAGGGGCTGCCGCTCGCCTATTCCAAGGACATGCAGGAAGACAAGGAGCCGGTCTTCGATGCGGCGGACTCCCTGTCGCTGGCGCTCGCAGCCATCGCCGGCATGGTCGCCGACATGCAGGCCCAGCCTGAGAACATGCGTGCCGCCGCGGGCAAGGGCCATTCCACGGCCACCGACCTGGCCGACTGGCTGGTCCGGGCCGCCGACGTGCCCTTCCGCGATGCCCATGCGATCACGGGCACCGTCGTGGCGCTCGCCGACGAAAAGGGCGTGACACTGGCCGAGCTATCGCTTGAGGACATGCAAGGTGTGGACGCACGGATCAGTGCCGACGTATTCGACGTGCTGACGGTCGAGGCTTCGGTCGCCAGCCGGACGAGCTTCGGCGGCACCGCGCCCGACAATGTCCGCGCGGCAGTTGCCGACGCACGCGCGCGGTTCCTCGCCATGGATGCAGCCACCGAAGGAGGCGATTGAGATGCGCCGGCTGGTCAACCGCACGTCGAAGCAGGTTTTGGTCGCCCTGGCCCTGGCCCTCGCGCTGACGGCGTGTGGCAAGAAGGGCCCGCCGGAACCGCCCGAAGGCGAAGAAATCACCTATCCGCGCACCTATCCGACCCGCTGACCAACGGTCGGACCGAGACGTCATCATGAGCCACTTCGCATATCAGAACGGCGAACTTCACGCCGAAGGCGTCCCCCTGTCGCGCATCGCCGCGGCCGTGGGAACGCCGGTCTATGTCTATTCCGAGACGGCGCTGACCGACGCTTACCGACGCTTCGCGGGCGCGCTGGCGGATGCGGGCCTCGACGCGCGTGTCTGTTACGCCATGAAGGCCAACTCGAACCTGGCCGTGGTGCGGGCGCTGGCGGCATGCGGCGCTGGCGCCGACGTGGTATCGGGCGGCGAACTGACGCGCGCGCTGGCCGCGGGTGTTGATCCCGCCGAGATCGTGTTCTCGGGTGTGGGCAAGACGGCAGATGAGATGCGCCAGGCCATCGCGGCGGGCATCGGCCAGTTCAACGTCGAATCGATTCCCGAGCTGGACCGCCTGTCCGAGGTTGCGGCTGAATCTTCCGCGACCGTCAACGTGGCGGTGCGCGTGAACCCGGACGTGGATGCCGACACCCATCACAAGATTTCCACCGGACGTCACCATGACAAGTTTGGCATCGAGATCGACCGCGCGCGCGAGGTCTATGCGCATGCGGCGGCGCTGTCGGGAATCACGCCGAACGCAGTCGCCGTGCATATCGGCAGCCAGCTGACGGATTTGTCACCCTTCCGCGCGGCCTTCATCCGCGTCGCCGCACTGGTACATGACTTGCGGGCAGACGGTCACGAGATCACCAAACTCGATCTCGGCGGCGGCCTGGGGATTGAATACGGGCACCAATCTCCGCCCGACCCGCGCGACTATGCCGCCATCGTCGCCGACACCGTCGGAGACCTCGGCTGCATCCTCGTGTTCGAACCGGGCCGCTATCTGGCCGGGCCCGCAGGCGTGCTGCTGACGGAAATCATCTACATCAAGGATGCCGAGACCCGCAGCTTCGCCATCGTCGATGCAGCCATGAACGACCTCGTACGGCCGGCCATGTATGACGCCCATCACGAAATCCTGCCGGTGCGCGAACCCGGCACGGATGACCACACGCACAGCTACGACATTGTCGGGCCGGTCTGCGAGACCGGCGATACCTTTGCCACCCAGCGCGATCTGCCGGCGCTTACGGCGGGTGAACTTGTCGTGATCCGCGACGCGGGCGCCTATGGCGCCGTGATGGCATCGGGCTACAATAGTCGCCCGTTGATCGCCGAGGTCCTCGTTCGCGGAGACTCCTACAGCGTCGTGCGGGTGCGCCAGGATATCGCCACAATGCTGGCGCAGGAATCACTAGCGGACTGGCAGAGCGAGTAACACGCCGTCACGGTTGACGGCCGCATCAGGGGCCGAAATGAGCGACCCGAACGACCAGCAGCACTCGAATTCCGGCATCGCGCCGGCTCGCCTCGGCCTCCGACGCGCCGTGGCATGGTCTGCGATGTTCTGGGAACGGGCCCTGCCTGCACTTTGGCCGGCTTTGGGGATCGCGGGCCTGTTCATCGCAATCGCACTCGCGGGCGGACTCTTGATATTGCCGGGCTGGCTGCATGGACTGGTCCTCGTCGTCTTCGTTCTCTTCTTCGCCACCAGGCTGTGGAATGGTATCCGCCGCATAAAGCCGCCCACCGGGGCTGAGGCAACCCGCCGTCTGGAGACCGATTCCGATCTTCCCCACCGTCCGCTGACGGTCATTGAAGACCGGCCGGCGTTCGGGGTCG
The DNA here is from genome assembly GCA_018667335.1 of Rhodospirillaceae bacterium. Lineage (GTDB taxonomy): Bacteria > Pseudomonadota > Alphaproteobacteria > UBA6615 > UBA6615 > UBA8079. The sequence goes on along the minus strand of JABIVD010000033.1, from coordinate 18,949 downwards.
TCGACCCGGAAACCGACAAGCTCTGGCGCCAGCACATGGCGCAGGCGGCGGCCGCTGCACGCAACATCCGCCTGCGCTGGCCCCGTCCAAATATGGCGCGCCGCGATCCCTATGCTTTGAGGATCGGGCTCGGTGTGTTGCTCGTTGTTGGATTGTTCACGGCTGGCGGTGACGCGTCCAGCCGCGTGACAGGCGCATTCACGCCGGATCTGCGAGGGCTGGCAAACACGCAATCCGCCAGCCTCGAACTATGGATTACGCCACCCGAATACACGAACCTGCCGCCGCGCCTGCTCGCCAGCGCCGATCCGAAATCGACGACCATCGGCGACGCGAACAGGAATTCCGATATCGAGGTTCCCGTCGGCAGCACACTTCTGGCACAGGTCAGCCATGCCCGCCGAGCGCCCAGCTTGCACATTGATGACGAAAGCCGGGACCTCGAATCAGTTTCGCAGAACAGCTGGCGGATCGAGGCGATGCTCGACACGGTCGGTCCGCATGAGACACGCGTCAACGCGTCGCGACGCACGATCGGCGAATGGCAGATCAACGTGCTGCCGGACACCGCACCGGAGATCAGTTTCGTCGAATCGCCTCAGGGCACCAGCAGCAACACGCTTCAACTCAGCTACGACGGCAAGGATGATCATGGGATTGTCGCAGTCTCGGCGGAGGTCACCTGGCCCGGCGTGACGGCCGACCAGTCGGCACAGCATGTCGCCCCCGTTGCCATAGAACTGCCCCTGCCCCGGCCCGATCCACGCGCAGGCAGCGCCGTCAGTATTCATGATCTGACCGAGCATCCGTGGGCGGGCCTGGAGGTCGATATACGCCTCACCGCGACCGACGGTCGCGGACAAACCGGACAGACGGACCGGCTCGCGGTGCTTCTGCCGGAGCGAGCCTTCAACCACCCGGTGGCGCGCGAAATCATCGAGCAACGTCGGGTGCTCGCACTTTCACCCGCCAGCCGCCGCGAGGTGGCTCGTTCACTCCACAATATCGGCAGCTTCCCCCAGCGCTTCGACAATGATGTCGTGGTCTTCCTGTCCTTGATGTCTGCACGATCGCGACTGGTCCACGCGCGGACCGCTAACGACCCGACACCCATACTGTCTCAGCTTTGGGACACGGCGCTGCGGCTCGAAGACGGCGCCCTGTCGCTCACCCAACGTGAACTCGCCGAACTCCAGGAGGAACTGCAACAGGCGATCGAGAACGGCGCCAGCGACGAGGAAATTCAGGAACTGTTGGCGGAGCTGCGGGATGCGCTCGATCGGTATCTCGAGGCGCTCGCGCAGAACCTGTCTCAGGCCCTGGAGGGGATGGACCTTTCCCTGCTGCCCGAGGCCGGCGAGGACCTCGACATCATCGATCGTGAAGCCATCGAAAGCCTGCTCGAGCAGCTGGAACAGATGGCCCGCCTCGGCGACACCGAGAGTGTCGAGCAACTTCTCGAACGCATGCAGCAGATGCTCCAGGCCCTGCGCGACGCGCCGAACCAGCTCCAGCAGCAATCGAATTCTCCGGCGCAGGAAATGCTTCGCGAACTGCAGGACGTCGTACGCCGACAGCAGGAACTCCAGGATGATGTCTTCCAGCGAAACCAGCGTCGCCAACGGCTGTCCGAGGAAGACATGCAACGCCTGCGCGAGGAGCAGAACGAAATTCGCCGCCAACTTGGCGAACTCATGCGGCAGCTCGGCGAGATGACGGATCAAATTCCGGAAAATCTCGGCAACGCGGAGGACGCCATGGGTGACGCAGAGGGCGCGCTCGAAGGCGGCGACCTGCCGGGCGCCCTGGGCGACCAGGCCCGCGCCCTGGCGGAGCTGCAGCAGGGTGCTCAGAGTATGGCGCTGCAGATGCTTCGCCAGCCAGGACAAGGGCAGGGCCCCGGTCAGCAACAGGGTCTCGCGCAGCCCGGCCAGGAAGGATTCGACCCACTCGGCCGCCGGCTACCCACTGAAAATCAGGACCAGCCCTTCGGCGCAGACAGCGCACAGCAAGGCATCGGCGATGGGGAACAGGCGCGGCGCGCGCTCGAAATCCTCGACGAACTCCGCAACCGTGCCCTCGATCAGACCCGTCCGACGCTTGAGCGGAACTATCTCGAGCGGCTGTTACGCCGTTTCTAGGAAATCAGAGCCCGACCGGCTCGAGTGAAAGGAAGAGCGGACCGGCGGCCAGTTGCGGGCAAAGCCAACCAATTAATGCACGCGCCGTCCCCGCTGGGACATTGCATCTTCCGCCGCATCGCAGATCTGTTTCAGGCTGAACGGCTTTGCAATCACCTCGTGGATCAGTTCCTCGAGATTGTGCGCCCGCTGTCGTTCCGCCGCATAGCCCGTCATCATCAAAATCGCTGTTTTCGGGTGCTCCTTGGCAACCTTCAACGCCAGGGCAATTCCGTCCAATCCCGGCATCACGATATCGGTGATCAGCAGATCGAAATTCTCGTCCACACCCAGCACATCGAGCGCATCGAGACCATCATTGGCCGTCGCCACCTCGTGCCCGCCATGGACCAGCGCGCGGCGTACAAACTCGCGCACCGCGCCGTCATCTTCCGCTATCAGAACTCTTGCCATATCTTCTCCACCCCCAAACCTTGCACGCAGCTTGTTGCGCGCTATGCCGACCCCCATCCCTGCCTGTCTTCGCCACAAACAGGGCACCGGATCGTCGTTCACCAGGGCAGACTCCGCGATGGCGGAGGGAGTGACGATCTTTGTGTTAACGATTTTCGCTGGGATTGGTAAACAAAACACTAACGTTCGCCGCCTGCGCCGGAACTTCCTCGGTTTGGGAGGTAAACGAAGCCCGTTCACCGGGGCCGAGACGCAGCGTGTCGATCGTGAACGACCAGAATTTCAGCATGTTCTTGTCGGCGTCCGAGACCAGAACATAAAGCTCGGGAATGTCGCGCGCGCCATTGGAAATGTTGATCACCTCCCCTTTCAGCGCAAGCTTGCCGTCTTCGGCCGAAACGTTGAACTCAACCTCTAGCCCTTCGCCCGGCGGCGGAAACGCATCAATACCGATACTGGCGTAAAGCGACTCGGCCTGCGGCACGGCGAGCGCAATCGGTCCCCGGCCAAACCAAAGAACCACGAGAATCGCGACCAGCAACGCCGCTGACACCATCCAGGCCATGCGCGCCGCCCGACCAGCGGACCGCGGCCGGTTGAGGGCCGGCAGATTGCGGCGGGAACCACCCGAATCCTCTTCCGGATCATAGGGCGTCACTTCAATGGGAATCGGTGCATCTTCGCCCGGTTCCGGCATCGATTCGTACCAGACATGGGCGCACTTGCCGCACTTCACACGCCGACCGTCGGGCGCAAGATGCGCCGCGTCGATCGCAAACCGCGTGTGGCAGTCGGGGCAACTCAGGATCATCGTTCGGTTATCGCCGTCACAGGTAAATCGAGCATGAAGACCAAGTATAAACCATTCACGCGCGCGGATCGCGAATCGGAATTTATACCGAGTCCGTCAATATGGGCAGCACCTATCCGTTGGCGCCGCCACGCCTTTACCCCCGTGTGGCATCATGCCAACGTAATCCGTGAACAGGGCCGAGTCGAAATTCTTGAATTTCCCGGTCCCCCCGTCCCAACCGGAGGCGCCTTTTCGTGTTGCGCTTCGAAAATGTCGGAATGCGCTACGGCATCGGGCCGGAGATTCTGCGCGATGTCAGCTTCTCCCTCGCGCCCGGCTCGTTTCATTTCCTGACCGGGTCCAGCGGCGCCGGCAAAACGACCCTGCTGAAGCTGATGTATCTGGCATTGCGCCCGACACGGGGTCTGGTCCATTTGTTCGACAAGGACATATCGGTGACGCCACGGGATGAAATGCCCGCACTGCGCCGGCGCATTGGTGTCGTATTTCAGGACTTCAGGTTGATCGATCATATGACTGCCGTTGAAAACGTGGCGTTGCCGCTGCGCGTCAACGGCGGGCGCCACGCCGAAATCGACACCCATGTGCGCGAATTGCTGAGCTGGGTCGGGCTGGGTGAACGCCTGGACGCACGCCCTTCGACCCTTTCCGGCGGACAGCAGCAACGTATTGCCATCGCGCGTGCCGTGATCAATCGCCCCCGCTTGCTGCTGGCCGATGAGCCGACCGGAAATGTTGACGACCATATCGCAGTCCGCCTCATGCATCTGTTCGAGGAACTCAACAAGGCCGGCACGACAATCGTTATCGCCACCCATAACCATGCGCTGGTCGAAGAATTCGGACATCCGGTGCTGCAACTCGACGATGGCGAACTTGTAGTCCGTCATGCCGGATCACCGGCTGCGGGGTCCACATGATGCTGCGGCGGCGAACCGATCTGCCGTTTGAGCGTGACCAATCCACCCGGTTTCTGCCGTGGATCGTGGCGCTGATGGTGTTTCTGGGCGCGCTGATGTTCGCCGGAGCACTGGTGGTCTCCGACACCATCGACAGTTGGAACAGCACGTTGACCGGACGGATGACGGTTCAGGTCCCCCATGACGTCGCCGGCGACGCGGCCACCGGGACACTGGTCACCTTGCTTGGCGCCACACCTGGAATTACGGGGGTTCGGCCCGTCCCTGCCAGCGAGGCCCGTGCCCTACTCATTCCCTGGCTCGGCGAGGAAGTCGTGGATTCGGGGCTTCCCATACCGGCGCTGATCGACGTCGAACTGGCCGCCGACGCCCGCATCGATGCAAACCTGCTTGCGACCCGCCTGTCCCAATCGGTTCCGGGCACAACCGTGGACGACCACAGGGCCTGGCTTTCCGCGCTGATCAATCTGGGACGGACCGTCGAAATACTCGCCTTCGTCATCCTCGGTCTGATCGCCGCAGCCGCCATTGTTGCGGTGATCTTCACAACGCGCAGTGGATTGGCGGTACACGCCGCCATCATCGAGCTGCTGCATCAGATGGGTGCACATGACACCTATATCGCCGGCCAGTTCCAGTTTCAGGCCATGATGCTCACCCTGCGCGGCGGGATCGCGGGTGCTGCCGCGGCAGCTCTTGTTCTCCTCGTTTTCGCGTGGGTCGGCCAGGGCATTGATGCGGCGTTCCTGCCCCCCGTTACCCTGACGATCACCGAATGGCTTGCCCTGATGATCGTTCCGGCTGGCGCGGTGGCCATCGCAATGCTGACCGCGCGACTAACCGTTCTGCGCGCGCTCGCGCGCTTGCCGTAATGGCCAGACAGCGAAAACGCAGGTGGCGGAGAATTTTTGTCCCGGTGGGGCTGCTGACCCTCGCCTGGGTCATTGGTCTTTTCCTGTTCGTCGAACGCATCCCGGTGGTGACCACAGACGGCGATGATGCCGTGCGAAGCAGCACCCCGACGGACGCGATTGTCGTCCTGACCGGCGGGCGCGGCCGGGTTGAACGGGGCACCGAATTGCTGGCGCGGTCGACGGCGCGGTCGATGCTGATCTCAGGCGTCGGTGCCAATGTTTCCGCCCGCGACCTCATTGCGCCGCAGAAGCTCAAATCCGCCACCCTGGAATGCTGCGTCACCTTGGGCCGGGCGGCCCGCAACACAAGGGAAAACGCGATCGAGACCGCCGGCTGGGTGGCTGCGAACGGCGTTACCAGCCTGCGTCTGGTAACCGCCGACTTTCACATGCCGCGAAGTCTGCTTGAGTTCCACGCCCGCCTACCGGACGTGAAAGTCTTGCCCGATTCGGTCAAATCGGAGAATGTGCGCCTGACCCGCTGGTGGCTCTGGCCAGGCACCGCGTTCCTGCTCGTCGGGGAATACAACAAGTACTTGGCCGCCCGCGCGCGGGTGTTCGTGACCCGAATGCTGGATCGACGTTAGACGGAATGCGAACAACTCTTTTTCTGATTCTGTTCTACGGATGGACAACTCTGGCCGGCCTGCTGGTGTTGCCTCTGCTGCTCGGGCCACCCGAGCCGCTGCGGGCCTATAGCCGATTCTGGGTACGGGTCACTCTCTGGCTGTTGCGCATCACCGTCGGACTGTCCCACCGTGTGGTTGGCCGCGAAAATATCCCGGCGGGCCCGGCGCTGTTCGCGATCAAACATCAATCGGCCTGGGAAACGCTGGCGATCAATCTGATCATCCGTGACCCGGCCATCGTGCTCAAACGCGAGTTGACCTGGATTCCCATCTTCGGCTGGTATCTGCTCCGCACCGGCCAGATCGCCATCAACCGGTCCGGCGGCATGTCCACCCTGCGCGACATGGTAAAGGCGGCGCGTGAGGCGCTCGCAGACGGGCGCTCCATCGTCATCTATCCCGAGGGGACCCGGGTCGCACCGGGGAGCAGACAGACCTATCACGCCGGCATCGCGGCCCTGCACGGGGCGCTGGATGTACCCGTCGTTCCGGTTGCCGTGAATTCCGGGGTTTTCTGGCCACACCGCATGCTCGGACTCCGCCCGGGGGTCATTACCATCGAGTTTCTGCCGCCGCTGCCAGCCGGGCTCCCCCGGCGCGACTTCGTTCAAACACTTGAAACGGCAATCGAAACAGCGTGCGACCGGTTGCATCAGGAAACTGCCTCTGCAACCGGTGCTTCGCACACTTACTAGCCTGTGGATAAAGTTGTGGAAGATCCACGACACATCGGGATGCCAAGCGAACTGGTAATAGGCGCCGAGTAAAAATCAAAAGCCGAGAGAAGCTGCGAGCCGGGTTGCGCGATTATTCTCTCTATATTTCAGTTGTCTTTCACTCCTGCCGCAATAGCACGCTCACTTTCCCTTTCAGCCAAATGCCAAAGCTGGATAAATACCGCGTTTTTCGCTTCGCGGAGCCCATGGAATGTTGAATCGCGACCCGCGGCGGTGCTCCGAGTACATCAAAGAGACCGACACTAAGGTTCTGTGGATAAACCATCGCCTGGCACCCCGCGCACGACGGAACCGATTGCAATAATTCAGATATTAGCAATTGCGATTTATACCGGCTCGGCAGGCGCGTGGTGGGATGCCCGCTTGTGGAGGCGGCGCAGGGGAGTGTCGGCTATTCCGAGCTCGTCGAGATGGCTCACGGTGTTGCTCAAATACTCGGTATTGGGCCCGCTTCGGCCATGGCCTTGCAGGATCAGCCGCAACGCCTCGTCCTCCGACAAACGCCCGGCATACTGAACGTGGTTATGGGCCGCCGTGTAGGTGTGCGCCCGCACAGTTTTGCCGCCGATCCGGGCCGTGACCCAACGGGGCATATAGACCCGGGTCACCATTTCGCGGCGGATCAGATATTCGACGGCTCCCGACGCTTCTGCGGCCGCCACTCGGTAGGCCACGCCGCTGCAACTGCCGCCATTGTCGAGACCCAGCACCAGGCCCGGCCGCTCGCGGGTTCCGCGATAGACGTGGGAGTAGACACAGAACGAACGGTGGAAGCCATGCACCCGCGCGGGCTTGCGGTCCACGAAGGGAAAGTCCGGCCGCCACATCAGCGAGCCATACCCGAAGATCCAAATGTCCTCGCCCGGCGGATGGGTTTCCATGACTGCTCGCAGCGTCCAGTCCAGTTCGTCTTCCGTCAGCTCATACTGATCCGTCAGGTGACTGAGATCGGGCTGTTCCTTCAGCATCGGCATGGCGGCACGGTCGGTTCCGTTGGAGGCGAGCGGGGTGATATCGCGTTGCACGTCTCGACGGCGCCGCGAACCCAGATTAGGTTGATCGGCAAGCTTCTTAGGCAACTGGCTGCATATGATCCAGCGAAAGTATTTGATTCCCGTCGGCATTGTAGCCCTGCTCGTGGCCGTCTGGACCCTCGGCTGGTTCTGGTTCGCCCGCGAAATCCAGACCGGCCTCCAGGACTTCACCGACAGGAATGCCGACAATCCGGTCTCGATGTCATGGGAATCGGTGCGGGTCGATGGCTATCCGACCCGGCTGAACACCCATATCGCGCAACCCCATGGCACCTGGTCGGGACCAGACGGGGATGTCGCCTGGGCCGGTGCAGACGCGATCCTCGGCTTCTTCACCGATGGCGGGCGAACGGTCTCATTTCGCGCCCCGGGTACCCATGACTTCAACTTGCGTAGCAACGGCGCGGAACGCCGGATGGTCGCGAGCAGCGAGAAACTCGGCGGCCGCATTAATTTCGATGGCAAGGGGCAGGTCCTCGGGTTGCGTGGGCTGGCCACCCGGCTCGACATCGCGGTCGACGGCCAATTGGCCACGACTCTCGACCGCGCAGCATTTGACTGGTCGCAGGCAGGAAATAGGGTTGGAGATCCGGCGAATTCTGACGGGATTCACCCGGTATCGGACGGACAAACTCTGATATTTTCTCTGTCCGGGGTGTCTTTGGTCGCCGCCAACCTCGACGCAAACCTCGCCGAGACCCTCGGCCGCAAGCTCGATCAGCTGGCCGGCCAGCTGTCGGTCCGCGGCACCCTCGACCCCACCGACCTGTCGCCCGGCGGCCTGGCCCGCTGGCGCGATGCCGGCGGCACGCTAGAACTTGCGGACTTCACGCTGGTCTGGGGACCGCTGCGGATCGCCGGCGACGGGACGCTGGCCGTGGACGATGCGCTTCAGCCGGTCGGTGCCTTCACGGCACAAATCGCCGGCCTCGACCGTCTTATCGATCTGCTGGAGAAAAGCGGGCAGATGCGCCGCCAACAGGCTGCAATTGCGCGGATTGCGCTGGCGGTGCTGACCCGCGCGCCGGCCAATGGCGGGCCGCCGCAGGCCCGGGTGCCGGTCTCGATCCAGAACCGGCAGCTGTCGATCGGACCTATCCCAGTGCTGCGGCTTCCGGTCATCGCCTGGAACTAGATCAGGCGTCACCCTCTTCACCGTCGTCGTCTGACTGCTTGCCGTTCTCGGTGTACTGGAACCGCCCGGCCTGACGCGCCTCGATGACGCCGCGGCGGATATCCCGCGTGCGCGAAAATAACTCGAACAGCGCGTCGCCGTCGTCGTCGTGGATCGCGCTCTGAAGCGCCGTCATGTCCTCGGTGAAGCGCCCGACCATCTCGAGCACCGCATCCTTGTTCAGCAGGAACACGTCGCGCCACATCACCGGGTCCGACGCCGCGATCCGGGTGAAGTCGCGGAACCCGCCCGCGGAGTATTTAATCACCTCGCGGGTGGTCACCACCTCGTCGTCGCGTGGCTGCGCTTCGAGTTCGGTCTCGAGATCCGCAGCAGTTCCGACGATCGTGTAGGCGATCAGATGGGGCAGATGGCTGGTGATCGCGAGCACCCGATCATGATGCTCGGCATCCATCACTTCCACATCGGAACCCATCCCCTGCCAGAGCCGCGAAAGCGTCGCGACAGCATCCGCATTCGCGCCCGGCGGCGGAGTCAAAATCGAAAAGCGGTTCTGGAACAGGTCGGCAAAACCGGATTCCGGCCCGGAATGCTCGGTGCCCGCGACCGGATGCCCAGGCACCAGATGGACTCCCTCGGGAATATGCGGTGTCATCGCCGTGATGACCGATCCCTTGACCGATCCCACATCGGTAACGATCGCGCCCGGCTTCAGATGCGCGCCCATCGCCTCTGCGACCGCCCCGCACGCGCCAACCGGCGTGGCGACCACGACCAGATCCGCACCGTCCACGGCACCCGCGATGTCGGCATGCATACTGTCGACAATGTCGAGTGCGTCGGCGCGCGCGCGCACGTCGGCATCGGCGTCATGGCATGCCACATGCCCCGCCAATCCGTTTGCGCGGAGTGCGAGCGCGACGGACGACCCGATCAAGCCGATTCCGATGATCGCGACACGGTCGAATATCTGCGTGTCGCTCATGCGCCCTCAACAAACGCGCGCAGCGCGTCCAGCACGCTCTGCATTTCTTTGCGCGTGCCGATCGACATGCGCACCCAGTCAGGCAGGCCGTAGCCGGCGACACGGCGGGTCACGATCCCGCGCTCGAACAGGAAGCGGTAGGCCGCCTCGGCGTTCCGGTCGCCATCGGGGTCGAAATGGATGATCACGAAATTGCCTACGGACGGATTGACGGTCAGCCCCATCCCCTCGACCTCGGACGTGAACCAGGGCAACAGCTCGGCGTTCAGGTCACGCGATCGAGCCGTGTGCTCGGTGTCATCGAGCGCGGCGATGCCCGCCGCGATCGCCGGCGTGGAGACATTGAAGGGCGGCCGCACCCGGTCGAGAATCTCGATGATCTCGGCAGGTCCATAGGCCCAGCCGACGCGCAGGCTCGCGAGCGCATAAATCTTTGAGAAGGTCCGCGTCATGACCACGTTCGACGCCTCGCGCACCAGCGCGATACCGGGATCATAGTCCGGCGCAACGACATACTCGGCATAGGCCGCATCGAGAACCAGCAGGACATCCTCCGGCAGGCCCGCATGCAGGCGCCGCAACGCATCATCGCCCAGATAGCTGCCCGTTGGATTGTTCGGGTTGGCGAGAAACACGATCTTCGTGCGTTCGTTCACACGCTCGAGGATTGCATCCACATCGGCCGTCAGGTTGGTCTCGGGCGCCGCCACCGGCGTCGCGCCGACTCCGCGCGTGGCGATCGGGTACATGGTGAATCCATGCTCGCTGTAGATCGCCTCGTCACCCGGTCCGGCATAGGCCAGCGCCAGCAGGTCGATGAGCTGATCGGAACCGCAGCCACAGATGATCCGCTCGACCTCGAGCCCATGATGTTCGGCAAGCGCCAGGCGCAGACTGCGCGCATCGATCTCGGGATAGCGGTGCATCTCCTCACTGGATGCCGAATAGGCCTCCATGGCGCGCCAGGACGGCCCGAACGCGCTTTCGTTCGAGCTGATGACAATACGGTCTGCACCACCCGATCCGACCTCGCTGCCGGCATAGGGGGTGATCTGGAGCACACCGGGTTTGGCTTTTGGCGGTGCCACCTACTTATCTCCTGTCGCGCCGGCAGGCGCATAAGGCCGGGCGAACGCGCCCAGCAAACGGACATTCGAGGCCTCCAGCGTCACGGCGACGGCTTGGATACGATCATCGTCGGCGTCGATAAAGCCGTCCAACTCGACGATATGTATACGCGCATCGTCTGCATGGAGATCGTCGGTCACGGCCTGGGCGGCGACCGCGAGGCCGGTGTCGGAACAAACCTCACCCACCCGCGCGCGGCTGACCGGCATGGGGCAGGTAAACATCAGCAGGCTCCGGTCGTCGCCCGATTCCTCGGGCACCCCGCGGGCCAAGACCAACGCGCCAACGGACGCACCGCCGGAAGTGGCGGCCGCGTCGTCAAACCAGGGCAGGCGCGCGACCACATACACATCCGATGCATCGCGAATGTCACCCCACCAGCCCGGCGCATCCGCGGCCTCGGGGAGCGGCACGAGACCGACCGACACCTCGCCGCGATGGACCGCGGAGACGACATGGGACGCGGATTCAAACCGCTGCGTCGGGGTATCCAAGCCGAAATGCCCATTCGCGAGACGCAGCGCGGACCCGTGCCCCTCGATTGGGCAATAGCCGACCGTCAACTGACCCTGGATACGGATCGACGCGGCAATGATCTCGCGCCAGAGCCGAACGACGGAGGTGTGGGACAGATCACCGCGGTGACGGGCCAGGAGCCGGTGCAGCAACTGGGCCTCACGTGCCGGGCGAAATGTCACCTGGCCATCGACCGCCTTCCGGCGGCCGATTTCGGATACGACTTCGCCACGCCGCATCAACAGATCATGCAGCTGTTCATCGATCGAATCGATCTCGCGGCGCAACGCCGCCAGGTCGTCTGGCGCGGGGCTCATGGGCTTACTCATCCGGGAAATTAGCGGCCAAATATGTATCGCTCCCCCGGGAATTTGGCAAAGAAAACGTTGACACCCCTCCACGGCCCCACATAGCTATGCCCCCGTTGTGGTCGCGTTTCGCCCCGCAACACCGGCTTCAAACCATGCCCAGGCGATGACAAAACAGGAACCAGACGGTGCCCAGAGCTCCGGCGAGGCAATCGCGGTCGAACCGACGGTCACGGACCTGCCGGGCCACCAACTCGTCCTCGGCGAGGCTGACCCCTTGCTGCTCGCGTCGGGCCAGATGCTGGGGCCGTTTACTGTCGCCTATCAGACCTACGGCTCCCTCAACGACGACAGGTCGAACGCTATACTCGTCTGTCATGCCCTGACCGGCGATCAATATGTCGCGGAAACTCACCCGGTGACCGGCAAGGATGGTTGGTGGGGAACCATTGTCGGCGCCGGCCGCACAATCGACACCGACCAGTATTTCGTCATCTGCATCAATGTTCTCGGCGGGTGCATGGGAACGGCCGGCCCAAAGGATATCGACCCGCGAACCGGCGAGCCGTTCGGGCTGAAATTCCCCGGCATCACCATCACCGACATGGTTGCCGCTCAAAAGCGCGTCATCGAACATCTGGGGATCACCAAACTGTTCGCCGTGATCGGCGGATCCATGGGTGCGATGCAGGCACTGGAATGGGCGTCCCGCTATCCCGAGATGGTGTTCTGCGCGATTCCGATAGCTGGCGCCGCGCGTCATTCAGCCCAGAACATCGCGTTCCACGAGGTCGGCCGCCAGGCAATCATGGCGGACCCGAACTGGTGCGGCGGGGCATACTACGATCAGGATGTGGACCCGGAACGCGGGCTCGCGGTCGCACGTATGGCCGCGCACATCACCTATCTTTCGGATTCGGCATTGCATCGGAAGTTCGGACGCAACCTGCAGGATCGGCAGGAGATCACGTTCGGCTTTGACGCAGACTTTCAGATTGAAAGCTATCTGCGCCACCAGGGCCGCTCTTTCGTCGAGCGGTTCGACGCAAATTCCTATCTCTACATCACTCGCGCGATGGATTATTTCGACCTCGCCGCGGAACATGATGGACTTCTGCCAACTGCATTCGAAGGCTCACCGGTTCGATTCTGTCTCGTCAGCTTTACGTCCGACTGGCTGTTCCCAACCGCGGAATCACGACAGATCGTCCATGCACTGAACGCCGTCGCCGCGGCGGTCAGTTTTGTCGAAATCGAGACCGATTCCGGACATGACGCGTTCCTGCTTGAAGAGCCGGAATTTTTCCGGATCCTGTCCGGCTTCCTGAGCGGCGCGGCAGACCAGTATGCGCGCACGTCCATCGAGGCCAGCGCATGAACAGGCAGGAAACAACAGGGACGGCCCGCATTCGCGTCGACCAGAAACTGATCGCCGACATGGTGACACCCGGCAGCCGTCTTATCGATGTCGGTTGCGGTGATGGCGTGCTGCTGGACCTGCTCGTTCGGGAACGCCATGTGGACGGGCGTGGCATCGAACTCAGCCAGGAGGGTGTGAACACCTGCGTCGCGCGCGGGCTGGCCGTTGTGCAGGGCGACGCCGAAACCGATTTGCACAATTATCCCGACGACGCGTTCGATTTCGCCCTTCTGTCACAGACATTGCCGGCGATCTTCGATGTGAAGGGTGTGTTGCAAGAGTTGCTGCGCATCGGCCGTTGCGCCGTCGTCAGCTTCCCGAATTTCGGCTATTGGCGGGTGCGGTCCGATCTGCTGTTCCGCGGTCGCAGCCCGATCTCGGACAATCTGCCCAACGCCTGGTATGAGTCACCGAATATCCGGTTCTTCACTCTTACCGACTTCATGGACCTTCTGGCCGAGCTAGACCTCACGGCGCAGCAGATCGTCACGATTGATCGGCGTGGTCATGCGCAATCCCGTAGTGAGATCGGCCACTGGACGAACCTTTTGACGGAGCAGGCTATCTTTCTGATCGGTCGGAACTAGCCGCATCTTCTGTCGCCTTGGCAGGCGACATCGCCGCCCCGCCAGCCGGCAATGCCACATAGAAACGACGGCGAATTTTCTCGCCCGCAAGGGTACCGCCATAGATCTGTTTGGTCGCTTCGACAATGGTGACCCCGCCGACTGGATTGAGCCAGCGCAGGCCCATGCGCTCCCATGCCGGCGCCGCCGAGAGCCAAAACCGGCGACGGGACGGCGGGAAGAACAGCGCGCGCGCATCGCGAACCGGCGTGAACATCGATTGCCGCAAGGCCTTGTTGAGCTGTTCTGTCGAGAACGGATGCCCGTGCCCGAATGGCGTGTGATCGGTACGCGCCCAAATCGACCGGCGGTTCGGAACAGCCACCATCAGGCGACCGCCGTCGGTGAGGACACGCCACATCTCGCGCAGCAACAGATGGGCGTTTTCGCTGTACTCCAAGCCGTGCACCACCAGGATCCGATCCACCGACAGGTCGGATAACGGAATCTCATCTTCATGCGCCACCAGGGCAAGATTGCGTTCCTCGGTGATCCGCTCCGGCCAGGCCAGGACACCCATGCGCGTCGGCATCACCGCCGCCACACGCTCCGCCTCCTCCACGAATGGGGTCAGGTACGGAGTGGCATAGCCGAACCCCAGCATCCGCATGCCGCGCAGATCAGGCCAGAGCGCGCGCATCTGCCGACGGATCATGCGCCGGGCAATGGACCCCAGGCTGGACGCATAGAAATCGCGCAAATCAACGGCATCGAGAATCATGATCGCGACGTTAACACAGGCGGATGGCACGCGACGGCAGCCCTGTTTCGAACGCAATTCTGTTCGCACGCGCCCGTGTGTATCCTGTCGCCCAGACAGAAATGCACTGCCAGACGATCGGCATTCCCAATGCCGGCCCAGCGAGGAAGACATGAAGCTTATCCATTCCGCCGCCTCTCCGTATGCCCGCAAGGCCCGGGTCACCGCAATCGAGACCGGGCTCAGCGACAAACTCGAAATCGAAGGGATTGTCCCTTGGGAAGACCCGGACGGGTACCGGGACGTGAACCCGGTCGGCAAGGTACCGGCGCTGGTGCGCGACGACGGCCCGCCCCTCTACCAGTCGAACCTGGTCTGCGAGTATCTCGATTCACAGGGCACGACGAAAATTTATCCCGTTGCCGGTCCTGACCGCTGGACGGCGCTGCGCCAGATCGCAGCCGCAGACGGCATCCTTGACGCATCTGTGGTGGAGCGAATGGAAGGCATGTTCCATGAAGGCGATGCGGTTTCGACCAAGCTCATCGACCGCCAGGAACTCTCGGTCAACATGGCGCTGGATCAACTCGAGGCAGAAGCAGCCGACCTAAGCGGGCCCGTCACCATTGGGCAGGTCGCGGTGGCGTGTGCGCTTGCGTATCGCGACTTCAGATTTGCCGACGTCGACTGGCGTGCCGACCGGCCGAACCTTACGGCATGGTTTGCGGAATTCGCCCAACGTCCGTCCATGATCGAGACCGACCCGGAAGCGTGACGCATGTCACGGTTTTAATAGAAGAACGACGTTACCAGAGCGTAGATCCCGAACCCTGCCAGCACGGACGCGACGATGCGATCCATCCAAAGCTGATACGATCCGTCGACGATCGGGCGAAAAAGGTTCGCGGTCGTCGAGAGCGCGATCCACCAGAGCGCCGAACCGGCGAAGACGCCGGCGACCAGGATCGAGGCATTGCCGATGGAGCGTCCCGCCTCGGTAAACCCGAGTGTTGCCAGCAGGCCAGCAAAGGCGATGAAGGTGATGGGGTTGGTGATCGCCAGCATGAAGGTGGACAGGAAATCTTTCACGAGACTGTGCGTCTCGATCCGCCGCTGAATTTTTTCATCTGACCCATCTGTGACCGGATGCGCACGAACCATTGCGGCTACGGTGCGCAGCGCGAGCAATAACAGCACCACACCCCCGACCAGGCGCAACGCCCCCTGGTGCCCGGTAATCCAGTCCTCGACCGCGGAGATGCCGAACGCCGCGACCGCGCCGTAAAGCGCGTCACCAAATGCCGCACCAAGGCCCGAAATGAGGCCATGCATGCGGCCTTGCGACAATGTGCGCTGGACACACAACACGCCGACCGGCCCCACCGGCAGCGCCAGGAAGAAGCCGAACACGAAGCCTTGGATAAGAATGAAATCGGTTACGGCCAAAATACTGAGTTCCTGTTCCCCGATATGCGTCGCCGGGCGGCGTGCCATCCCCTGCCCGTTCTTAGCAGATTAAGGGCGCGGTAAAAAACCGGGTGGCGTCAACCGATCGATCGCGCCGAAAAATGTTGCTCTGGCGAGATGGTCACATCGCGCGCCGCAACCAGTGCAAGCTCGTCGTCGCCCCGCCGCCGGGTCTCGGTAAGAATGGCAAAAACGGTGGCCACACTATCCTCCAGCGCCCGGGCAAGCCCGCGATGCCCGGTCACCGCCGCCGCGAACACACTACTCATCAAATCGCCCGCGCCATGTGGTTCCGACGGAAAATCAAGCCGGGGAGTTTCCACACACCAAGCCTCCGAGTCGTTGAATGAGAGCACCGCCATACGCGTGGGATCAAGATCACGATGGTCCGCGCTGGTGACCATTACACTGGCGCCCGATCGCATATGCGCCAGAAGTTTACGGCCCGCCACCAAAATGTCGCCAACCGACGCGGCCTTCAACACTCCGGCTTCGAGCCCACACAGCACCTCAAGCTCGAACAGGTTGGGCGTCGCGATATCGGCGGCCGGCAGCGCCGCCGTAATGAAATACTCCGGCAGTGCCGGGTCCACATACAATCCCGGCCCGTCATCACCCATCACCGGATCGCAGCAATACATCATGTCCGGATTCGCCGCCCGGACACGGTCGACGGTGTCCGTGACCACGGCCGCAAGGGCGGCGCTGCCGAGATATCCACTCACGATCAGATCGCAATCCGAAAACGCGCCACGCCGTTCGAGACCGCGGAGCAGGTCCGCGAGCGTTTCCTGCGGCGTGACCTGACCGCCGAAATCGGCATAGCCGGCATGGTTGGAAAGAATCGCCGTAGGAACTGCCCAGACCTCGTGGCCGAGGCTCTGAAGCGGAAATGTCGTGGCCGAATTGCCAACATGGCCAAACACCACCTGAGACTGGATCGTAAGAACATGCATCGCTGGGTATCGGTTTTGCGCCCGTCTCGGCCCCGGCACAAGAATTCGTTTGACCGACGCGAAACGGCGTTGATACCTGTGATTTATTGATCTGCCTGGATGCGGAGCCCGGCTTCAAACGCCTGAGAAAGAGCCCGGTGCGAAAGCGCCGGGCTCTTTTCATGCCCGGACTACAAAAGCAGATCATCTTTCCCGGTAGCCGCACAAGCAGGCAGCGGAAATGAAGAAGGCGCCAGGTGCATGGACGCGGAGCCCGTAACGCCTGACGCCTTCTTCGGATCCCAGATCCTGGAGTTGCCCCCTGAACTTCAGATCCTTCGAACCTCCACCCGCAAGGCTTGCGCCCCACCGGATTCGATCCAATACCCACATCGGCTCTCGGCCTCTCATCGCTCCGCGCGTGGGACGCACCCCTGGCCGATACGTCGTCCAGCGCGCTTCGCTTTTCCGGCGTCGTCCGCTTTGACACGTTCGATGCCGCCCCGAAGGGATCGAAGCCTAAAGTCGGCGACCTTTCCACGAACCCACCCGGTTGGTCCCCACGGCTCCTAAGAACCCCGGTTTTCTCCCGGCCGTCGTTTCGAATTCCTGGCCGGCGAGAGCCTGGATAACGAAACGCTGCAAGCCTTCCTTCGTCCGTCACCCGCCGAAGCTGGCATCAGGGCGGAGCGCGCGCCCCGAAGGGATAGCGCTACCGGAAAGACCACTGGATCGTGCAACGGCACCTTCCCTACCGGCCGGCCTCTGGTCATGTTCTTCCGAGGAAGTTCAAAACCGTCTGGTCACCCGGCCGTGCCCGGGACCCGGCGCGCGGTTGCCCACGTTCCGGACCGTGCACTTGAACGGACATCCACCGAGGCGATTGATCCCGAAGGATCGTGTCCATCCGCCGACTTCCCCCTTGGCCTGGCATCGCCTTGCGGCAACCCCGGTGGCCCCGGTTCGATTTTCGCCGATCCGGGCCGCCCCCTTGGCGACCGCCCCGAACCTGCCCGAACCAACCGCAGAGCGCTTGATCGGACGCGACAAAAACCCGTCGACACGCCAATGCGTGCCCAGACATGTTCGACCGCCACCCCCAAGGCGGCAATGTCCAATCAGTGCCGGCATCCAGTTTCCTGTGCAAAACTCAACGTGTAGACCACAACTCCTCCACAGGTTTTCCACATGCTGTCGCCGATCTGGTGACTGTGCCCCGTAATCCAAGCTGTTGCGCGGGGCAGTGTCATTGACGAAATGGGGGGCGGAGGTCTAAATCTGCTCCACAGAAATTCGTGCGCACGCCTCCGTCGCGAACCACACTTCGACGGCGTGCGGCGTGCGGAAAAATCACCGGAACCATTTCCTAGGTTCCGGCCTCGCAGCAAAGTCAGGGGACCACATGGCGACCGACAACAGACCGCTATCGCCGCACCTTCAGGTTTATCGCCCGCAGTTCACTTCGGTGCTGTCGATCCTTCACCGCATCACGGGCATCGGCTTGGCCGTTGGCACGTTGCTCCTGGTCTGGTGGCTGATCGCCGCCGCAGCGGGCCCGACAGAATTCGACGCTGTGCAGAACTTCATTGGCTCGATCGTCGGACGGATCCTGCTGCTCGCCTGGAGCTTCGCGCTCTACTATCACCTCTGCAACGGCATCCGGCATCTGGTCTGGGACGCAGGCAAGGGGTTCGAGTTGAGCACCGCCTTTGCATCCGGCTGGCTGGTCGTCGTTGCGGCGGTCGTGCTGACCGTCATCAGCTGGGTCGCCGGTTACGCCAGCTTCGGAGGCTTCTAGAGATGAACATGCGCTCCCCCCTGAGCCGCGCACGCGGACTCGGATCGGCCAAAAGCGGCACTGACCAATGGTGGATACAGCGGCTGACGGCACTCGCCCTGATCCCGCTGGTTATTTGGTTTGTCGTTTCCATGATAATCGTGACCGGCGCCGACCACGCGGCGGCCCTAGAATTCATCCGCAGCCCGATCAATTCGGTGCTGCTCATCCTCCTGATCGTCGCCACATTCCATCACGGCCAGCTCGGCCTGCAGGTGGTGATCGAGGACTATATCCACACACGCTGGCT
>JABIVD010000048.1 GCA_018667335.1 Rhodospirillaceae bacterium | reverse complement strand
CACCACCAGTGCTGCGGCACAGGCCGTCGCATGCCCCATGAAGGTGTGGCCGTGCTGGAAGAAACCCGAGCCGTCATAAAAGGCGTCGAAGATTTCCTCGGACAGCAGCACCGCGCCAATCGGCTGATAGCCTGCCGCCAGTCCCTTCGCCACGGTCGCCATGTCGGGCACGATGCCGTCCTGCTCAAAAGCATAGAGCGAGCCCGTGCGCCCGAGGCCGCACATGATCTCGTCGAGGATCAGCAGCACGCCGTGGCGATCGCAGACCTCGCGGATTTTCCTGAAATAGCCCGCGACCGGCTCCACACCGCCGCTGGTCGCCCCGACCACGGTCTCTGCGACGAAGGCTATTACGCGCCCCGGTCCGGCAGCCTGGATCTCCATTTCGAGTTCGTCGGCAAGCCGCGTCGCGTAGGCCTCATCGGACTCACCATCCGACTGACCGCGATAGGCAAAACAGGGGTCCACATGGCGGGTTTCGGCCATGATCTCGCGGAACGGCGCACGCCGCCATTCGTTGCCGCCGACCGACAGCGCCCCCAGCGTGTTGCCATGATAGGACTGACGCCGCGCGATGAAGACCGTCCGCTCCGGCTGCCCGATCTCGATGAAATACTGCCGCGCCATCTTCAGCGCCGCCTCGACGGCCTCGGACCCGCCGGACGTGAAATAGACCCGGTCCAGCCCCGCCGGCGCGCCGGCGACCATCAAATTCGCGAGTTGCTCCATGGGTTTATTCGTGAAAAAGGCGCTATGGGCGAACGGCATTTCGCCGATCTGCGCCTGCACCGCCGCGATCACATCGCGATCACTGTGCCCGAGGCACGAGACCGCAGCACCACCCGAGGCATCGAGATAGCGTTTGCCGGTCGTGTCGATGACATAGGGCCCGTCGCCGGATGCCGCGACAGGTAAATGGCTGTGGGAATGTCGATGCAGTACCCGCGTATGCGGGGCCGGGCGCGCGTCGGGCGCACGCGCCGATGTTACGGGCTTGCCCATATCAGGACCCGCGCCGATCCTTTGCATGATCGAAGGATGCCGCATCCTCGCGAACACCCGGCGTATCGCCGTCATCCACATCCGGCACGGTGACCCTGTCGGCCTCCGTCCAGTAGGCGCCGAATGTTTCGAGTTGATGTTCGCTTTCGGCGACGCTGGTGAGCGCCGACTGACCGCCCTGAGCCAGAATTTGCGCGACCAGCACCTGCGCGATGCTGAGCACCGGGACGACCGACTTGAACAGCGCCGGCGTGTCCGTGCCAACCAGCAGCATATGCCGGGTTAGCGACGATAGCGGCGAGACGAGACTGTCGGTCACGGCAACGATGGCCGCCCCGCGTGCGGCCGCGAACTCGGCCGCCTCGACCGCGCCGCGCGAATAGGGCTCGAACGAGAACACCAGCATCGCATCCTCGGATGAAATACCGCGGAGGCGATCCGCGAAGGTGCCGCCATTGCCATCCATCAGGATCATGTCCTCACGGAACATGGAGCAGGCGTAGTGCACATAGAATGCAGCCGGGAAAAGGCTTCGTTGCCCGACGACATATATACGGCGAGCATTGGCAAGAACATTGGCCGCATCAGCCAGTTCGTCCGAGCCGATGGCCTCGAGGCTCAGGGACAGGTTGTCGCGATCCGCCGCCACCATTTCATTGGCCAGCTGGGCGAGCGCCCGGCCTTTCCGGCGCCGGCTGGTCCGCGCCAGGAGCTTGCGCGCGCGTTGTCCGAATCCCGCCGGTTGGCTACGCAAAGCATCGCGAAAGGGCTCACGCAGGGCCTCATAACCGTCAAACCCGAGCGCCTGTGCCAGGCGCACCATGGTCGCCGGCTGCACGTCGGCACGGTCCGCCAGTTGGCGTATGGAGGTGAATGCGATTTCATCCGGCCGATCGATCAGGTAGTGCGCGGCCCGGCGCAACTGCGGGCTGAGCCTCGGATACACGTCCTGAAGATCAGCCAGAATTTGCTCACTCTTGGGCATCTGGTCGCGGTCTGCAGCCATGGCGTCGGGTCCCTAGTTCATTTGTTCTGTTGGTCTTTGCAACAGTTGTGTCGTTCTTTGGACACTATGAAACAACCGTTTCATGATTTCGACAAGTGCAAAAGCACGGTTGGCATGTGTAATTTCCCGCCGGTCAATTGTCTCGATGCACCGCACCGGGTAGCATCCGGCCCGATTTTCCAGCACATCGATCGCGGTGCAAGCCCGCCACGCAGAACGGACGAACATGAACATTGCCGAGCACATTCGAACGATCCCCGACTTCCCGAAACCGGGAATTCTGTTCTACGACATCTCGACCCTGCTCGCGCACCCGCAGGCCTGGCGCCACACGGTCGATCTGCTCGCGGTCGCCATCCGCCAGCACGAACCCGATGTGATCGCCGGCATAGAGAGCCGGGGATTCCTGATCGGCGCGCCGCTGGCCCTGCAACTGGGTTGCGGCTTCATCATGCTGCGCAAGCAGGGCAAGCTGCCCGGCGAGACGACGTCGTATACCTATGACCTGGAATACGGTTCCGACACGGTCGAAATGCAGGTCGATGCCATCTCCCCGGGCCAGAAGGTCGTGATCATCGATGATCTGCTGGCGACGGGCGGCACCGCGGGCGGCGCGCTGCATCTTTTGCGACAGGCGGACGCAGATGTCCGTGCGGCGGCGTTCATCATCGAACTCAACGGCCTGGGCGGGCGCGATCATCTCGACGTCCCGATCACAACCCTGCTCGATTTCGACGCCTAGCCGGCCCGAGCTGTCAGCGCACGATCTTGCCGTCGAGTTCATCGGCGATGAAATTCTCGATGATTTCCGAAACCGACGCGTCGGGTTCCATGCCCAACGCGGCCGCCCGTGCGCCATCCGCATACCAGGCCCAGGCATCGACAATCGACTGCACCAGCGCGTCGGGCTCATCACGAACCCGATCCGCGACCACGTCCCCGCCGATCGCGCGCAGCGTATCGAGCATCTCTTCTATGGACGGCGACAGCCCATTCATCATCACCGACCGATTGGGGCCGAGCGTCGCGCCATCCGCGTTGTGGACATCGATGAAGGCCTGCACCGCGCGCTTCGGCGACAGGATCAGCATGCGGGTATCCCGGCTGACGGGGTTGCTCACGTCGTCGCCCTGCAACGGCTCGCGCAGGATCGAACTGGCGAAGCCCGACGCCGCCGCGTTGGGCTTGCCGGGCCGGACCACGATGGTCGGTAGGCGCAAAGTGCGGCCGTCCACGAAACCCTTGCGGGTGTAGTCGTTGACCAGCAGCTCGCCGATCGCCTTCTGGGTGCCGTAGGAGGTCTGCGGCGTCAGCGCGGTGGAATCATCGACAGAGCGTTCGCCGCCATAGACCGCCAGCGAGCTGGTAAACACGATCTTGGGGCAGCGCCCCGTGTGCCGGCTCGCCTCGAGTACGTTCCGCCCGCCATCGAGATTGACCGCATAGCCCAGGTCAAAATCCGCCTCGGCGCCACCGCTGACCACGGCGGCAAAATGAAACACCGCATCCGTCGCCCCGTCGATCAGGCCCTCGACCGTCGCGGGGTCGCAGATGTCTCCGGTAACGACCTCGACCCGCGGGTCGTCGGGCGGCGGCTCGACCGGCTCGAACGCGTCGAACAGCACCAGCTCGTCTACCGCTTCGGGTGTACCATCCGGGCCGGCCAGCTCGGGCCTCGCCAGGATCCGCAGCGCCAACCGGCGGCCCAGCATCCCGGTCCCACCTGTAATGACCACCTTCATTTCGTCATCCCTCGATCCACAGACGTCTCCGTTCAGGAGAATGCCGGCTCGAGCCGGTCCATCGCCGCCGACAGCGTATCGGCTTCGGCCGCGAAACAAAGGCGCAACCAGCCCTCGCCCTCTTCGCCGAAGGCGCGCCCCGGCGCCAGGCCCACGCCGGTCTCGGCGATCAGCTTGCGCGCATACTCGACGCTATCGGTCATGCCATCGACGGAGAAGAACGCGTAGAAGGCCCCCTCCGGGCGCGACAGCGTCACCCGCGGCATGGCGCCGAGCCGCTGGAACACGAGGTCCCGGTTCCGGCGATACCGCTCGACCATTTCCGTGACGAACGGCTCGCCGTCGCGCATGGCGACGACGCCGGCATGCTGCACAAAGGTCGTCGGCGAGGCGATATTGAACTCGTTGAGCTTGGAGAAGTCCGGCCCGAGATCGGCCGGATGGGTCAGCCAACCGAGCCGCCAGCCGGTCATTGACCAGGTCTTCGAGAAACTGTTGATGACGATCACCCGGTCCTCGGGTTCGGCGATATCCAGGAACGACGGCGCGCGGGGCCGGTCATAGATCAGCCGGATATAGACCTCGTCGGAAATCAGGTAGATGCCGCGCTCTCGTGTGAACGCCAGCAGCTCGCGCTGCTGGTCCTGCTCCATGATCCAGCCGGTGGGGTTGCCCGGCGAGTTGACGAATACCGCGCGCGTGCGCTCATCGCACCGGCTGCGGATGTCGTCCAGATCGAGATGCCACTGGCCGGTTTCGTCGGCATGCAGCGGCGCCGTGCGCGCCTCGCCCCCCATGATGAACACGGTGCCCTTGCAGTTCGGCCAGACCGGCCCAACCACCACGACATTGTCTCCATTGTCGACCAGCACCTCCGACGTCAGCATGATCGCCGCCATGCCGGAGACCGACGCGGTGATCCGGTCGACATCGATGTCGCGCCCGATCAGGTGGCTCGAATAGGCGGCAATCGTCTCGCGCAGCGGCGGGATGCCCCGATTCTGTGCGTAGAAGACATGATCGTCCGTGACCGCCTGGACCAGCGCCTGCTTGATATAATCCGGCGTCGGCAGGTCCGGTTCGCCGAACCAGAGCGGGATCACATCATCGCGGCCGATGTTCGTCTCGGCGACCTTGCGGATCAGCGAGCCTTCGAGTTCGTCGACCGCGGGACGCAGCCGGCGACCCCCGTTGGCGATATTTACGGTTTCGTTCACTTTCTTTCTCCCCGTCATCGCCACCAGTGTAACCGGCCCGGGCGCGTACGGGAATTGCCCCGGATGCGCCGATCGGGCATATCAGCACCCCCGCATACCTATGACCCCCAGAGACTTTCGAACATGACAGACTTTGAAGCGCGTGACCTCACCGAGGGCCTGAACGGGTTCCTCGGC
Organism: Rhodospirillaceae bacterium; assembly: GCA_018667335.1. Lineage (GTDB taxonomy): Bacteria > Pseudomonadota > Alphaproteobacteria > UBA6615 > UBA6615 > UBA8079. Next base: position 22,299 of record JABIVD010000048.1, on the reverse strand, counting down.
TTCCGGCTGATCGACTGGCAAGAAGGATTTGCCCGGATCTCCGTCGATATCGAGGATCGCCACCGGAACCGCCAGGGCGGCATTCATGGCGGCGTCACCGCGTCGCTGATCGATGCGGCGACGGGCTTCTGCGGCGTCTACGAGACCGACCCCGAAAAACGCCGGGGCAATGTCACCGTGTCCCTCAACGTCAACTTCGTGGGCCGGGCCAAGGGCGATACGCTGATCTGCACCGCGAAGATCATTCGCGCCGGCCGGCGCATTTATTTCGCGTCGGGCGAGGTGCGTGACGAGCATGACAATCTGGTCGCCAGCGCCGAGGCGGTCTACGCCTATGTGGATCGGGACGCCCAGCGACGGCCCACCGACAAGCCCGGGTCGTAGGGGCACAAGCAATGAGCGAATCCTCCGCGCGTTTCCATGTCGGCCAGATCATCGAGCACCAGCTCTTCGGTTATCGTGGCGTGGTGTTCGATGTCGACCCGGTCTTCGACGGCAGCGAGCAATGGTATGACGAGATGGCCAAGTCGCGTCCACCCAAGGACGCGCCCTGGTATCACGTGCTCGTCCACGACGCGTCCCACACGACCTATGTCGCCGAACGCAACCTGATCGCCGCCCCCGACCCGGCCCAGATCGACCACCCGATGCTCGGCGATTACTTCTCTCTATATGACGGCACCCGCTACCTGACGGGCGCGCCGACGAACTGACGCGCTTGACTTGCCGCGGCCCCGGACCCATCGTCTGGGCAGTTCGTGACGCTGGGGTGCCCCACCAAAATCGGGGCTGAGAAGAAACCCACAAACCTGATCCGGATTATGCCGGCGGAGGGAGTTGTCACGGGTCGTCTGTCGCAGACACTCCACCCGCCCCCGACCCCGGACCAACGCTTCGGAGACGAGACATGTCTGCCATGCCGCGCGTCATCACAGCCGCCGCGTTCTTGTGCGCCCTCGCAACGGGCGCGCAGGCCGAGCCGCTGCGCATTCCCGTGCTGGTGCCGATCACCGGTTTCCTGGCGCTCGAGGGCACCAGCCAGAAAAACGGTGCGGAACTCGCGCTGCGCGGATCGGGGGTCGATTTCGATGTCGACGACACCGCCACCTCGCCGGAGATCGCCGTCAACGCGTTCGAGCGCGCCCTCACGTCGGGCCGCAATCGCGAGGACGTGGTCGCCGTCGTCGCCCCGATGCTCGGCACCCAGATGCTGGCGCTCGTCCCCCTGGCCGATGAATTCGCGGTGCCCATGGTGACCGTATCGGGCACGGCCCGCATCACCGAGCTGGGCAGCCCGAACGTCTTTCGCTTCTTTCCCGGCGACGTCGTGGTCAAGGCTGCCCACGCCCGCTACGCCGTCGAGGAACTGGGTGCCAAGCGCCCGGCGGTGATTTTCCAGACCACCGCCTACGGCCAGAGCGGGCGCGCCGAGCTGGACCGCAACCTCACCGCGCTCGGCCACCCGGCGGTGATCGCCGAAGGCCTCGATGTGTCGGTCAAGGACATGCTGCCGGTGCTAAGCAAGGTCAGGGACTCGGGCGCGGATGCGCTGCTGCTGCATCTGCATTCCGGACCGACCGCGCTGGTCGTGCGCCAGGCCCGCGCGATGGGCCTCAACATCCCGATCATCGCCGGCTCGGCCATGCACCAGCCCGAAACGGCCGCATTGCTCGAACCGTCGGAGCTGGCGGGTGTTTGCGCGGAATCCGGTGCGTCACCCATTTCGGAAACCAATCCCGACATGCTTGCCTTCGCCGACGCCTATCGCGCCGCCTTCGACCGGGAACCGGACGCCTTCGCGCTGGGTCAGTATGACGGGGTGCGGATGCTCCTCGCCGCGATCCGCAGCGGAGCGAAATCCTCAGCCGACGTTCGTGAATACCTGTCCACCCAACGTTATCAGGGCCTCGCCATGACCTACGCCTCGGACGGCAAGGGCAACATGGCCCATTCAGCCGTGATCCTCTGCTACGCCGGCGACAGCCGGGTGCCGGCCATTGTCAAGCGCTACGAGAATCTCACAGGCGTTCTCTAGTCCATGAAGACACTCCGCTGATGCTCGGCGCGCAGCTCGCCCTGAATGCCGTGGCACTTGGTGCGGCCTATGCGCTCGTCGCCATCGGCTTCGTCCTCGTCCTCAACGCGACCACGGCCGTGAACTTCGCCCATGGCGAGAGCGTCGTCGCCGGCGGTTTCGCCGCTGTCGCCCTGGCCATGCTGGTCCCTGCGGGCAGCGCCATCCCCGGAATTATTCTGCTGCCCGGCGTGCTGGTGCTGACCGCGCTCCTCGGGCTCGCCATCGCCGCGCTCGCCTATCTGCCGATCCGCAATCGCCCACCGGTCTCGGTCTTTGTCACCACCATCGCCTTCGGCATCATCGTGACCAACGGCCTGAACGCGGCCTTCGGTGCCGCCCCGCGCACGGCGCCAGCGCTTCTCGGCACGGGCACAATTGAGTTCCTGGGCGTGACCGCCAGCCGCCAGTCGCTGGCGATCATCGCCACGGCGGCGTTGCTGATCGGCGCGCTCGCCTTCGTCCTGCAGCGTACCCAGCTCGGCCGCCAGTTCCGCGCCTGCGCGCAAGACCCGGAGATGGCCCGAGCACTTGGTATTCGCCTGACCCGGATCACCCTGCTCGCCTTCGCACTCGGCACCGCGTTTGCCGGGGCGGCCGGGTTGCTTCTGGCCCACCAGTTCTTCGTCACCCCGTCAGACGGTGCCGGCCTGATCCTCAAGGCCTATATCGCGGTCGTCATCGGTGGCTGGGGCAGCCTGCGTGGTGCGGCGCTGGGGGCCATGCTGATCGCCTTCTTCGAGGTCGGCGTGGCGTCGGTCTCCTCCCAGCCGCTGGCCGAGGGCCTGCTCTATGTGGCCGTGCTTCTGGTGCTTCTGGTCCGGCCCGACGGCATCTTCGGCGAGCCCCAGCGGTTGCGCGCATGAGCGCGGTTCTTTCATCCCTGACCCGGCGAAACCGGCTGACCATCGTCGCGGTGGCCGCGCTGGCGCTCTACGCGCTGTTCTTCGCATCTTCATATGATCAACGCATCCTGACTCTCGCGGGCATCTACGTGATCATGGTGCTCGGCTATCAGTTCATCTTCGGCCACGCCGGGGCTCTCAGCCTCGCCCAGGGTGCTTTCTTCGGGGTCGGCGCCTATGTGACCGGCATCCTCGCCAGCCAGTACGGCACCGGGTTCCTGCTCACCTTCCCGCTCTCCATCGCCGGGGCAAGCATGCTGGCGCTGATCGTCGCCGTGCCGGTCCTGCGCCTCGCCTCGCATTACTTCGCGCTGGCCACCCTCGCCCTCAGCCAGCTTCTACTTCTGATCGCGGTGAACTGGGTATCGGTCACCGGCGGCGCCAACGGCCTGCCCGGCGTCCCGCCGATCACCATCGGTGACTGGCAGGCCACGCGTGGAACGTCACTCCTCCTGTTCGTCTGGGGAATTGCGGTTGCGGCCATGCTCGTTGCCCGCTGGCAGCTCAACCCGCTGCGCGTGGCGGTGTTCACGGTGATGCGCGACGCGCCGTTGGCCGTGCCGGCCTTCGGGATCGATCCCGGCCTGCTGCGCCTGCGCGCCTTCGTGTTAAGCGCGGCCTTCGGCGGGGCGGCGGGCGCGCTCTTCGTGCATACCAACCGGGTGGTCTCGCCCGAGACGCTCGGTTTCGGAATCATGATCACCTGCCTGACCATGACCGTGGTCGGCGGGCGGTTCGGCATCCTCGGCGCGGTCATCGGCGCGCTCCTGCTGACCCATCTGCCGGAATGGTTCCGCGGTCTCGACGAATATTATCTCGTCGCGGTCGGCGTCCTGCTGCTCGCCATGGTCGTGTTCGCACCCGACGGGCTGGCGTCCTTCTTCAAACAACGACGTATTCCCGCGAGCCCGCCCGGACATGCAGCAACCGGCATCGAAGAAAACGCAACATCGGTCAAAACGGGCGTGCGGGTGCTGGAAATCTCAAACCTGTCCAAACGCTATGGCGGAATCCAGGCACTGGATCGCGTGGACCTGTCCATCAATGCGGGCGAAATCGTCGGGCTGATCGGCCCCAACGGCGCGGGCAAGACCACGCTGGCCAACATCATCACCGGCATCGCCCGGGCGGATTCGGGCTCCATCGGATCTGCCGGTTTCGATCTCACCACGGCCACCCCCACGGCCATCGCACGCCGGGGCATCGCGCGCACCTTCCAGACACCCCAGCTGCCCGACGGGCTAACCGTTCACGAGGCCGTGGCGACTGCCGCTGCGAACATCGGCAACACGGCGAATAAGGCATCCAGCATCAGCGCGCGCGCGACCACCGCCATCGCCACATGCGGCCTCACCCGCATCGCCGACGCGCGTTGCGGCACGCTGCCCCATGGGCTGCGACGGCGGGTCGAGATCGCCCGCGCACTGGCGGGCGCGCCCCATATTCTGGTGCTCGATGAACCCGCCGCCGGGCTCGCCCCCCCCGAACAGGCCGAAATCGCCGAAATCCTGCGGACGCTCGCCGCCAGCGGCCTTGCCGTCCTGGTGATCGACCACAACATCGAATTCCTGCGGCCGCTGGCCACGCGTCTGGCCTGCCTCGACGCGGGCCGCCTGATCGCCGACGGACCCCTCGACGAGGTGCTCGCGGACGACACCGTCCAGAACGCCTATTTCGGGCTGGTGCAGCAATGAGCGCGGCCCTGCAGATCGACAAGCTGACGGTCCGTCACGGCGCGGTGGTGGCCGTCACGGACGCATCACTTATCGCCGCACCCGGCGCGATCACCTGTCTGGTCGGCGTGAACGGGGCAGGCAAATCCAGCCTTCTCCGAGCCGTCGTCGGGCTGGCATCTTCCGAGGGCAACATCAGCCTGGGTGCGCAAGATATCTCGCGGATGTCCACCGAGGCCCGCATTCGGGCCGGCCTCGCCTACGTACCGGAAGGGCGGCGCGTCTTCCCGGGCCTGACGGTGGGCGAGAACCTGCTGGTCTCGGGTCCATCCAACGCGCGGGCGCGCCGGCAACGGCTCGACGATGCCCTCGACCTGTTCCCGCACCTCAAACCGCGGATTCACGACCGCGCCTGGCAGCTCTCGGGCGGCCAGCAGCAGATGCTGGCCATCGGCCGCGCCCTGATGGCCCGACCCGATGTCTATCTCCTGGATGAGCCCACGCTCGGTCTCGCGCCGCAGATCATCGACGACGTCGCCGCCAGCCTGCGCCAGCTATCGGCGTCGGGCGCGGCGATCCTGGTCGCGGAGCAGAATGCGGGGTTCGCGGAACGGATCGCCGACGAGACGATCCTGATCCGTACCGGCCGGATATCAAATCCCTAGGGACAGCGCGTCTGGATCAGCCAGCCCGCACCGGTACCCGTATCCGGCCACACGGTGGCCGTCACCGCGATCTTCGGATCGAGCAGGTCACGCCACGCACAGGCCACTTCGCGGGCAATCGCGTCGGCCCGTTCCACGGCGACACCGGCATCCAGCATAATCGAAATCCGGTCATCGGCCTCGACCGAGACTTCCGACAAGTCACCGCGCTCGGACGCCCATTCGAGGAAGTCGTTCTCCGCCTCCCCGAAGGCGGGTGCCATAAAATCCTTCGGCAATCGCACGAACGACCGGTGTACCCAGCCCGTGGCACCCGTATCGTCGAACGCGCGAATATGGATCCAGCGGCCATCCTCATCGAAGGCGCGTGCGCCGTCGCCGCGCTTCAGCTTGCCGACGATCGGATGACCCTCGCCCGGGCCGGAGCGCACGTTCAGGGTGCGCGCCGAGATCGTGGCGTCCCAGCTGCGCCGGGATTCATCGGCGACCCCCAAACTGCTCGTGAGCAGCAAAAGGACCCCGACAAAGATCGAAATTGTGTTTCGGCACATAACCGGACTCGTCTCCTGCAGACCGCCAGCCTGTTCAGCACATGCGCACATCGTGCGTCTTGCAAACCCCGTCGCGCCGCTTGGCGCCAAACTTCCATCGTCTCGACTTGCGCGACCGGTGCTGCGATTATGGCACGCCCAACGGTCGGCACATAATGCACGCTCAAAAGTTTCAAATTCGCTACTCACCGGTCCAGGACCGGGTGCTCATCATCGTCACGAGCGAGGATGCGCAGGAGCGGGTTTTCGGGCTCACGCGGCGGATCGTCAAGCGGCTGGTGCCGGGGCTTCGCGGCATCATGGGCGATGAAGCATTCGCAAGCCTGACACCGGACATGCCGTTCGATCCCCCGACGCCGAAACCAGCGGCCGGCGACATCGCACAAACATCCGGGCCGGGCGCGTCCGCAGCAGGCGGCGCGACGGGCGGCGAGGCGAGCGCAACAGAAGAGCGTGGCGATGCTGCTTCGGCAAAGGCGGAGCCCACGCCGCCACCGCCGCAGCCCGATATCCATCTCGTGACCCGCCTGCGCATCGTCGCAAAGTCGGAGGGCGCCCATGTACTGCAGATTTCAGACACGGCCACGACCCTGAACGTTCCGCTCAACGGCGATCAGATCATCCAGTTTACCCAGGGCATCCTGACCGTGCTGGAGCGCTCCGAATGGGCGCTCGACTGGGACGAAGAACCCATCGAGCCGCCAACCGAAACCACACTGACCGAGACTTCCGATAGCGCCATCGACATCACGGCCGACAGCCCGTCGCGATATCGGCACTAGCGACCGGCACCAACTGACGTCACCGGGTTTCCCACAGGAAATCCCGCCTGACACGCGCGCGCGACTCAGCCGGACCCGGTAATTTCCCACCTGTGGGTTCCACGCCCAGACCTTGAACCGAACAGGGAAGAACCATGGCACGACCAGACAACATGGTGCATGGCAGCGACGCCGCAGCGGCGGCGGCGCGCGACACGGCGCATTATCTGCTCGATATCGGCGCTGTAAATTTCAGGCCCGAAGACCCCTACACCTTCACCTCCGGGCGGGTCAGCCCCAGCTACATCGATTGCCGCCGCGTCATCGCCTTCCCCGAGGCACGCGAGGCGATGACCGCGCATGCCGTCGACCTGATCGACCGGGATATCGGCCGGGACAATATCGATGCCGTCGCCGGCGGCGAGACGGCGGGCATTCCCTACGCGGCGTTTATCGCCGTGGCGCTGGGCAAGCCCATGGTCTATGTCCGCAAGGAACCCAAGGGGTTCGGCCGGATGGCACAGATCGAGGGCGCGCTCGATGACGGCGCCCGTGTGCTTCTGGTGGAAGACCTGACCACCGACGGCGGCAGCAAGGTGCGCTTCGTCGAGGCGCTGCGCGCCGCGGATGCGAAGGTCGAGCACACCTATGTGGTCTTCCATTACGGGATTTTCCCTGAAAGCCAGACGACGATGGATAATCTCGGCGTCGGGCTTCATGCCCTGGCGACATGGTGGGATGTCCTCGACGCCGCGCGCGAACAGGGCGCCTTCTCGACCGAACAGCTCGACAGCGTCGAGGCCTATCTGCACGATCCCGACGGCTGGAAACCCATGGCGTGACCGACGGGCGGGTCACAGACCCGCCCCTACATCCGTTCGATGATTTCCATAGGGACGGGTTCCAAACCCGTTCCCGTACCCGTTCGGCAATTTCCGTAGGGCCGGGTTTCAAACCCGCCCGCGCTTTCGCGGTCATGATTTCGTGACGGACATCAAGCCCCGACGCAATTTCCGCGACGGGCGACATGGCCTACAATCGTGCACATGTTAAAGCTCAAGACCTTCATCGCCGCCGCCGTACTGGCCACCGCCCTCGGCGCCACCCCGGCTCTCGCGCAGGAAAAAGCACGCGACGAGCTGGTCATCGGCGTCAGCCAGTTCCCCCAGGGATTCCATCCCAATCTGGCCAGCCATGTGGTCTTGTCGCTGATCAACGGCATGACCCGGCGGCCCTTCACCGTCTACGACGCGGACTGGAAACTCATCTGCATGCTGTGCGAGACGCTTCCATCGCGCGCGGCGGGCACCATTCGCGACTGGACAACGCCGGACGGCGAAGACGGGCTGGAGGTCGATTACACGATCCGCCCGGGCGCCACATGGGGCGACGGCGTGCCGATCACCACCAGGGATGTGGCGTTCACCTGGGCGATCGGGCGCGACGAGACCGCCGGCATCAACAACCAGGAACTCTATCGGCGGATGGAGAAGATCGTCGCCCATGACGATTCGCGCTTCACCATTTTCTGGAACAAACGCACCTGCAACGCCGAGGCGATCAACGATTTCGAACTCGTCCCGGCCCATCTTGAGGCCGAGGCGGCCAGCGAGCCTGCCGCCTACCGCACGCGCAACGCCTATGACACGGACCCGACCCGGGCGGGGCTGTATTTCGGGCCCTACCGCATCGCAAGTGTCGAACCCGGCGCCACGATCACACTGGAACCCAACCCCACCTGGTGGGGCAAGAAACCCGCCTTCAAGCGCATCACTGTGCGCACCATCGAGAACACCGCGGCACTGGAAGCGAATCTGCTGTCGGGTGAGATCGACTATATCGCCGGCGAAGACGGCATCTCGCTGGATCAGGCAATTGCGTTCGAAAAGCGCCATGGCGACCGCTTCAACGTGGTCTTCAAGCCCGGGCTGTTCTATGAGCATGTGGATCTGCGGCTCGACAACCCGATCCTCGAAAACCTGGATGTCCGCCGCGCGCTGCTGCACGCCATCGACCGTACCGCGATCAGTGAACGCCTGTTCGAGGGCAAGCAACCGGTCGCCGACACCTTCGTGCACCCGCTGGACGCCGTGCACACCGACGACGTCCGCAAATACCCGTTCGACCCCGATACCGCGCGGACACTTCTGGATGCAGCGGGCTGGACCGACATCCGCAAGGGCATCCGGCACAACGCGGCCGGGGAACCACTCCGTATTGAAATCATGACCACCGCCGGCAACCGGGTTCGCGAGCTGGTCGAGCAGGTGATCCAGTCGAACCTGCGCGAGGTCGGCGTCGATTTGCGTATCCGCAACCAGCCCGCCCGGGTGCTGTTCGGCCAGACCATCCGCCAGCGGGAATTTCCCGGTATGGCCATGTTCGCCTGGTTCTCGACGCCGGAGAACATCCCGCGCACGACCATGCATTCCTCGATGATCCCCACGGCCGAGAACGGCTGGTCGGGCCAGAACTACACCGGGTTCGCCAACCCGGTGATGGACGAGGCCATCGACCGGGTCGAGGTGGAGTGCGGGGCCGAGGCGCAGACCCGTCACTGGACCACGATCCAGCAGAACTATGCCGAACAGCTGCCCGTGCTGCCGCTGTATTTCCGCGCCAATGCGTTCGTCATGCCCGATTGGCTCTCCGGCGTCACGCCGACCGGCCACCAGTATCCGAGCACCCTGTGGGTCGAGAACTGGACGGCGAAGTGAGTCCCTTTTTTCAAAATTTCGTCATGCCCGGACTTGATCCGGGCATCTCCATCGCCGTGGAACATAATCCAGAAACGTGGATGGCCGGGTCAAACCCGGCCATGACGGGGCTTTGTTAGCCTTCCTGACCCGGCGCCTGCTCGGCATGGCCGTCGTGCTGGCGGTCATGTCGTTCATCGTCTTCATGCTGATCGGACTGATGCCCGGCGACCCGATCGACATCATGATCGCGTCGAACCCGGACCTCACCCCGGCTGACGGCGAGCGCCTCAAGCGCCTGCACGGGCTCGATCTGCCCCTGTGGGAACGCTACGCCAACTGGCTGGGCGGGGTATTCACCGGCGATCTCGGTTTCTCGCGCACCTACAACCGCCCGGTGATGGATATTCTGCTGCCCCGCCTGGGCAACACCGTGATCCTGCTGGGCCTCAGCTCCATTGTCGCCATCGTCGTCGCCATACCCCTGGGGGTAATCGCGGCGACGCGCCCGCAGTCGAAGCTCGACTCGGCGATCAACCTGTTCTGCTTCGCGGGCATCTCGGTGCCGCCCTTCTGGCTGGCGCTGCTGTTCATCATGATCTTCGCCGTCGGGCTGGGCTGGTTGCCGGCGGGCGGCATGGGGGCCACCGACGCCGGGTTCTTCGCAGGGCTGAAATTTCTGGTGCTGCCGGTCGCCACACTCACCATCGCCAGCCTGGCGGGCTACACCCGCTTCGCCCGCGCCGCGATGATCGAGGTCCTGCGCCAGGATTACATCCGCACCGCGCGGGCCAAGGGCCTCGGCCCCCGGCGGACGTTGTTTGGCCACGGGCTGCGCAACGCGATGCTGCCGCTGACCACCATCATCGCGCTGGATTTCGGGACGTTATTTTCGGGAGCCCTCATCACCGAAACCATGTTCGGCTATCTGGGCATGGGCAAGCTGATCTACGATTCCATACTGGGCAACGACTTCAACCTGGCGCTGGTCGGCCTGCTGCTGGCGACCTTGGTCGTCCTGATCGGCAACTTCCTCGCCGACATCGCTTATGCCGCGCTGGACCCGCGCATCAGCTTCCGGGCACTGGAGGCGGCATGACAATGACCGCCGACAAAAACAATACGGAGGCGGCATGAGCATCGTCGCCGACACATTATCAGGCGCGGACACACAGCGCTTCTGGCAGCGCTTCCGGCGCAACCGGCCGGCCATGCTCAGCGCAGCCGTGCTGGCCCTGATCGCGCTCGCCGCCCTCCTCGCGCCCGCCTTCGAGGCCATGCTCGGGGTCGATGCCACGCGGGTCGATTTGTTCAACCAGTACGCTTCACCCGACGCCACCCATTGGCTCGGCACCGACGAGGCCGGGCGCGACGTGCTCGTGCGCCTTCTGTATGGCGGGCGCATCTCGCTGCTGGTGGGGCTCGTGGCCGCGCTCGGCGCGGCGACCATCGGCACGGCGGTCGGGTTGCTCGCCGGCTATTACGGCGGTCGTCTGGACACGCTCCTGATGCGCAGCACCGACGGGGTCATCGCGCTGCCGCTCTTGCCGCTACTCATCATCCTGGCGGCGGTCGATCTGGCCAAGGTCGGTGTGCCCGCCGACATCGCCAATTCCGAAATGGCGAGCCTCTATCGGATCGTCTTCATCATCGCGCTGGTCGGCTGGACCACGGTCGCGCGGCTTGTGCGCGCGGGGACGCTGTCCGTGCGCACCCGCGAATTCGTGCGCGCCGCCGAGGCCATGGGCGCCCGACCCACCACGATCATGCTGCGCCACATCCTGCCCAATATCGTCTCGCCCATCATCGTCGCCACCACACTTTCCATCGGCGTCGTGATCTTGCTGGAATCGGTGTTGAGTTTTCTGGGGCTCGGCATACAGCCACCCATCCCCAGCTGGGGAAACATGCTGACCAACGCCCAGGAGCTGGCGACCCGCGCACCCGCGCTCGCCGTGTGGCCCGGCGCGGTCATCTTCGTGACAGTGATGGCGTTCAACTTCCTCGGCGACGGGCTGCAGGACGCGCTCGACCCGCGCGCGACCAGAAGATAGCCCACCCGGCGCCAGGCGGCGGCTTCACGCGCGTGCCGACGTCAGGCCTGCGAAGTTCGGTATGCCGCCGGCGTCATGCCGACATCCTTTTTGAAAACCCGCGCGAATGAAGCCTCGGACCCATAGCCCGCGAGTTCAGCGGCTTCGAGCGTGCTGACATCCCCCCCGGCCAACGCCTCGCGCGCCAGTTGCACCCGCCAACTCGTCAGATATTGCAGCGGGGTGACACCCATCTTCTGCGCGAACCGTTGCGCAAAACCGGTGCGGGACAGGCCCGCCTCTCGCGCCAGGCTCTCGACTGTCCAGGCGGCGGCGGGCTGTTTGTGAAAAGCGGTCAGCGCGCGTGCAATATGCGGATCGGCGAAGCCCGACAGGCCGGCAGTCTCGGCCGCCTGGCTTTCGATAAACGTCCGGAGCGCTTGCGCAAAAATCACTTCCGACATCTTCAGCGCGATCAGATCTCCGCCCATCCGGTCCTGCCCAGCCTCTTCACCGATGGCCCGCAGCGTCGCCTCCATCCAGGACGCCGAGGATTCGCCGTAGTTTCGAATGTGGATATAGGGCGGAAGCCGCTCAAAGATCGCGTGCCGGGCGTCAGACGCAAACGATATGTGCCCGCAGATAAGCTGGGTCGGCCGATCATCCGACGAATCGCCGCCGTAAACGAGAACGCCGTCCCCGTCGTAGCCCGACTCTTCAATGACCCGGTCGAGATGCAGGATCGCGTCGTCCTCGGTTGCGGCGCAGAACAAACTATGGCCTGCACCATGGGGGATGATCACGAGATCCCCCTGCGCCAGCGACACGATGTCCGGTGACCCGGCAACCCGCACGAGGCATTCACCGCGGGCCGCATAATGGAAACGCGCGACATTCTCGAACGGCGGCACCTCCACGCCCCAGGGCGAGGTGAAGGAGGTTCGAAAATAGAGCGTGCCCTTGATCGCCAGACGGGAGAGCACATCACTGAGAACATCGAGCATCCGGGCATTATCCGGGAGGTATACGCATTCGTCCAGTGTTCTGAACGATCGATCATGTTTTCTGGATTATCTGATATTCATTGTTCTACATTCGGCAACCATATTGCGGTTTCTACTCAAACCAGGAGACCCAAAATGAAACATCTAGCCGTCGCGATCCTCGCGCTATCCATGCTGACCGGCACACATGCCGTGGCCCAGGATGCCGCCGAACTGAACGATCTTCAGATCGCCCATGTGGCCTACACGGCCGACAATATCGATATCCGCTACGCGCATCTGGCCCTCGCGCTCACCAGCTCACCGGAGGTCCGGACCTTCGCCGAGACCATGATCCGCGATCATACGGCCGTGAACACAGCGGCGCTGGACCTGTTGGCAAAGCTGAACGCCCAGGCCCAGGACAACTTCCTGAGCCAGACGCTCAACGCCAACGCCGAAAAGATCATCGACGATCTCTCCGCCCTTCGCGGTGCCGAATTCGATCGGGCCTATGCGGCCAATGAGCTGGCCTACCACAAGGCGGTCAACGAACTGGTCGAGAACACCTTCATCCCGAACATCGACAACGCCGAGGTGAAGGCGCTGTTCGAACAGGGGCTGGAAATCTTCAAGGTGCATGAAGGCCATGCCGGCAACATGGTCCAGGCGCTGAAGTAGAGCCGATGCTGAACCGACGAAACTTCGTCACCGCTGCGATGGCAAGCGCCGTCGCAGCGGTCAGCCGGCCGTTGGCGGCGCTCGCGGACAAAGGCGTCACGCACGACATCGCGATACGCAGGTTCAAATTCGAACCCGCTGTGCTGGAAGCGCGCCCGGGTGACATGATCCGCTGGACCAACTTCGACCTCGCCCCTCACACGGCAACCGAAGACAATGACGGCTTCAACACCGGCACGCTCAAGAAGGGACAAAGCCAGACTATCGAAGTCACCGCGGCACTCTCGCGCACATATCACTGTGCGTTTCATCCGCACATGAAGGGACGAATCGATCTCGTCTAGAGTGCTCAATCAAGGCGGTAGTGCCACAAACGTGCCGTTGTTCTGGCGCGTCACCTCGCGCATCAGGGTCTCGAAGCGACCCTCGGTCTGCAAGGACAGGAACCCGATCGCGTGCACCCGCGCCTTGGGTTCGCCGTTGATCCTGTTCCGGTTGAGCCGAGACAGGGTGGCGATCACCGGGTCGTATGATGACCCGGTGTAGTCATCTCCGAAGATATAGATCGAGACCTTCTCGTTCGGCTTCACATAGCGTTTGAGCGCCACTTCCAGACCCTCGACCGGGCTCGAATTCGACGCACTTTTCCAGCTGCGGAACAGCCTGATCGCCCGGTCTCGCGCACCGCGCGTGTCGGGGATCCAGCGCCCGCTATAGCCGCCAATCAGGTGAGTGCCGTTGTCGTTCAGCACCTGGAAGCCTTTGATCTGCGGGTGGATGCGGATGATGTTCTCGACCTCGCGCGTTACCCGCTCCCAGATCGACTGCATGCTGCCCGACGTGTCGACGACGAAGACCACGAACTCGCTGTCCACGGGGATGCCGCCGACCTCAGCGTCGCGCGGTGCGGCCTCGGGTGCTGACACTCCGGCGCGGGCCTGGTTGCGCAACGCGCTCTCTACGGTCTTCAGCCCTTCGACGTTGCGCGCCGCTTCCGCCGCTGCGTTGCTGGCGGATTGTAGCGCCTGTTCGGCCGTGCCGACCGCCACACCTTCAGATTCCAGCCGCGCGCGGGTCTCGGCCAGGGTCTCGCTCTCGCGTCCCAGCGCCGCCTGAAGCTGCTCAATCCGTGCCTCGGTACCGATCAGGCGCTGCAGCAACGTGCTCGTCTCGTCCTTGCCACCGACCTCATCGGACACGCCGAAGGGCGAGACCAGCACCAGCAGCACCACCGCGCCGAACCCGCACGAGATCACGTCGAGAAACGACAGGTTGAAGATTTCAAACTCCGCGCGTTTCCGCCTCATGACCAGCTCCTCATGGCCAACTCGTGGCGGGGCTGATCAGGATGCCGTCCGTCGCCGCCGTCCACTTCCAGAATTCATGCGACGCCTGGGGGTCGCCCTCGATCGGCAGCAGCACCACATTGACCCGCGCATTGCCGATACCGGCATTATTGATGGTGTGGCGCAGCAGCCGGACGCGACACGCGCCGGAGATGGAGGTGGCGCCGCCCCACAACGCGCTACAGTCCGAGAACGGATTGAGGCTGCGATACCCGCCCGTACCCGCCGTCGGCAGGCCGTCGGTGATCAGGTAAACATCCGTCGGCCGGAACGCCGCAAGTGCTGCCAGCCCCGCCGCCAGGTTTGTCGGCCCGGTCGGGACCACGGCGTCGAGATCGCCAAGCACCCGGCCGAGCCCGGCGGCATCGCTGCCGTTGACGGCATTACCCAACGGCAGCGCCTGGTCGCTGAATGCGAAGACCCGCACATCGGACCGCGCCGGCACCCGGGCCAGAAACCAGTTCACCACGCGCTTCGTACGCAGCCATTTAGGCCCGGCCTGCTTGGCGGCGTCGGCCATGTTCTTGCGCCGGATCACGTCGATCAGCACCTCGTCGGTCATCGACGCGCTGGAATCCACCAGCACGCCGATCCGCGCACCCTCGACCCGCAGCCCGACGATGTAATTCTCGCTGCCGGTCGGCTGGGTCTCCACGACGTCCGGCTTTTCGGGAATTTCGATAGAGGTGATCGTCTCTTCCAGGGCACGAGCCGCGTTCTGGCTGGCGGCGATCCGGTCCCGCTCGCGCGCCAGTTCCGCCTCGAGCCGGGCCAGCTCCGCGGCGCGGGCGGCGACTTCCTCGGCGCTGACCGCCTTGTCGCGCAGCAGGGCTGTAATCCGTGAGGCCAGGTCGGTCTCCGTTGCCTCCAGGCGCGCCAGATCCTCGCGCAGCCGGTCGCTCTCGGCCGACACATTGTCGGCGTCGAGCTTCACCAGCATCAGCACAAGGATGATCGCCCCCAGCCCGCAGGACATGATGTCCAGGAAGGCGAGGTTGAACCCCGGGGGTGAGCGGCGCCGTCTCAGCTTTCGCCGCCTGTATTCTGATCAGCCTTGCTCAGGCCCGCCGCGCTGATCCGGTTGAGCAGGAAGGATTCGCAATATTCCTGCGTGTCCACGAGCATCCCGTCCTGCAGGCGCTGCAGCTGGTGCAGCAGGAACATCAGGACGATGCTGATCAGCAGCGCCACGAAGGTGGAGTTGAACGCCACGCCGAGGCTCTCGGTCATGCCCGCGATATCGCCGGCCAGCGCCTGGTCGGCCTGGGACAGCGCCTCGCCGATCCCGCGCACCGTGCCGATGAACCCAATCGCCGGGATGGCCCAGATCAGATACCGGATCAGGGAATTCTCGGCCTCCTGCTTCTGCGCCATGGCGTCGACGCTCGCCTCGATCGTCTCCGAGGTGTTGTGCACGTCTTGCGTGATTAAAAATCGCCGTAGGCTGGCCATGAGCGTGCGGACCAGCGGCGCGCGACGGATCTTCTCCGGCAGGTCTTCGAGCGTCTTGAGGGTCGCGGCCATGTCGCCCTCTTCTGTCGTCCCGTTCCCGTCCAGAAGATCGACGTTGAACAGGTAACGCTCGCGCATGATCGCGATGGACTTCTCGAAGATCAGGTAGAGCCCCCAGAACATCAGGATGATCGCGATCTCCTGCTCCCAGTCCTTGAGGATCACCACAATATTGCGCGGCGCGCTCTGGCCCGCGGCGCGCGATGCCTCGATCAACGCGGCTGATTCCGGCCAGACATAGCCGGCGTAGAACAGGTGGACGACGATGATCGAGACGACCAGCGCGAGGATATTCTTGGCGACTTCGGGCATGGTTTGATCCCTGTAGCTACGTCTAGATATCGACCGGAAACGAGACCGGCGAGTTCAGGCTGAGTGAGGTCGAGGACTGGGCGTAGGCGAAGCCGAGCAGCCCGATCCCGGCTGCCACGGCAACCACCGCCACCGTCAGGCGGCGTCGGAGACGCCCCGTATGTGTCTTACTGCGCTGTGGTTTCGCCATGGAGGTACCTCCCGATTCTGAATCCGACATCGTCCCGCCCGGTGGACAGGCCGTCCCGGTAGGCGGCGCGCAAATTGGTGCGCGTTCCCGACCGCCAGCTCGATCCCTTGACGACATGGGAGTCGCCGAAGGACGGCCCGAGCGGGTCGGTCACGACCGAACCCTTCGCGGGCGGCTCGAGTAAATACCAGTCATGGACCCATTCGCTGACATTTCCCGTCAGGTCGAAAAGCCCGGATTTCTCTGCCGCGAAGCGGCCCACCGGCGCGATCCGCGCATGCCCGTCATTGTAGTTGGGAACGAAATTCCGGGCCACGCCGTTGGCGGATTCGTCCGCGATGTTGCCCGCGCCACGCGGAATCGTCGCCGTATCACCCCAGGGGAAAATGCTCCGCGCCGGCCGCCCGGCCTTGCGCGCCAGCCATTCCCATTCGGCCTCGCTCAGCAGCCGATAGCCGTCCGCCGTCGGGTCGAACCCGCGCAGCCTTCCACCTGTCATGTCATAGAAAGGCTTGAGCCCTTCCTTGGCGCTCAGCCAGTTGGCGAAGGCCGCAGCGTCTTGCCAGCGCACGTCGCTCACGGGTTCGTTCGGCGCCAGGCCCCGGCTGCCCCGGAACATCGCCATCTGACCGTTGGTCGTCTCGTGCCTGGCCGCATAGAACGGCCGGGTCAGGCGGACTTGTCGTTCGAATTCGTTGGCCCGCTGGCCGATCTCGTGGCGCGGTGCGCCCATGGTGTAGGTATCGGCGGGCTCGAACAGCACGAGTTCGATCCCCGCGCTGTTGGTATAGGCGCGCGGCGCCTCGGCCAGCCGCGCAACGGCCTCGAGGATCAGCGTCTCGCGGATCACCAGCGGGTTCGCGGCGGAGGGGACAATCGTGCGGGCGACACTCCGGTAGCCCGGCTTGCGCAGCTCGATCTTCGTTGGCACCGCCAGCAGGCGCAGCGCGGCGTTGCCCTCGCCCCGCAGCGCGCCGTTCACATATATCTGCGCGGCCGGGCTGGTTTCGAACTCCACCAGCCCCAGTTCCGGTTTGAGCACCAGCTCGACCGTCCGCGTCTCGTTCGCACCGAGGCGGACGGTACGCGTTTCGCCCTGGTACCCATTACGCAAGTAGACCACCGTATGGTCCGCCGCGGCAGTGATTGTCAGCGGGTCGGCGGGGCTCACCCGGCGGCCATCGACCAGCAGCTCACCCCCGGCGGGCATTACCTGAAACTTCAACGTCGCGGCGAACGGCAGCAGCTTGTAGTTCCGCGCCACCTCCGGCTTCGCATTCGTGATCCGGATGACATCCTCGAGGGGCTGGCGGTCGGGCGCCGTCACCGTGATCCGGTATTCACCACCCTTGAGGGAGCGATCCAGCGGTGTGGCGCCGGCGCGTGCGCCATCAACTTCGACCGTCGCACCGACCGGGTCCGACAATATCGTCAGGCGGCCCGCGATCGGCGCCAGCGCGATTTCGATTTCGGTCGTCTCGCCGCGCGCAAGCTCCACCGCGCGCGTCGCCGGCGCGTGGAACGGATGGTTCACGGCCACCTCATGGGGGCCGTCCTCGCCCTCGGTATCGAGCGCAGCCCCGACCGTCACCAGCCGACCGTCGAACGACCAGCGGCTCTCGTCCAGTGCGGGGGATGTCGTCGCCAGCACCCGGCCCGGCAGCGGCACCAGGGTCACCGCGATCCGGCGGCCTTTCTCGCCGGGCTGGATCGCCCGCATGGCCTCCCGGAAACCCGGCGATTGCACCCGCAGGACCGGCCGCCGCGAAACCGTGTAGACCGCGTCACCCACCACCAGCCCGAAACCTTCGGCAAGTTCGATACTGCCCGCCATCTCGGCCTCGGCGGGCTGGATCGTCACCCGCGTCGCATTGGTGGAGACGAGCACGCCCGCCACGGCAACCACGATAACGACCAGCGCCACCAGCCCGAACAGGTAGAGCCGGGCCTGGCGCGCGCGCGCGGCACGCAGCCCCCGTTCAAAACCGTGTTCAGATTCGTTCATCGGGCACAATCTCCAGGACCATATCTGCCTGTCCCGGCGGAATATCGACGCGCACCAGCACCGCCTGGAACCCCTCGCGGATTCCCTCGAAGGTATACTGCCCGGGCCGCAGCTCGATGGTCCGCTCGGTGATTTTTCCCACGATGCCGACCCCGCGCACGGTGATATCGGTCTTCCCGTCGGAGACAATCCGCACCGGCACTTTCACCCCATAGGCCGCGACCAGATCCGCGAGCACATCGGCCTGCGCGGCAAGCCGGGGGCTGTCGCCACGCAGGGGCCCGACCGCATCCACGACCGAACCGGCATCGGCGGCGACCGCCTCGGAGGCCAGCCGCGCGGGGGCGGCCAGGTGGCGTGCGGCGCGTGCGTGCAACGCGTTGATCATCTGCGCCAGCGCCAGCCCGTCGGTGATATCGCGGTTGGCGGGCGCCAACCGGCGCACCTGGATATAGGACTGCTCCGCCGTGGCCCAGTCATCGCCCTGCGCGGCCGCCCGCGCCGTCGCGGTCAGGCGCTCGATCAGGAGCGCCAGCTCGAGGCCCGCGATCTTCTCGTCCAGCACGTCCACCTCGGCGCGGTCGGGATAGATCGCGCGCGCGTCGTCGAGGTTGCGTTGCGCCGACGCCAATCTGCGGGCATCAACATCCGTCAGGCCGGCCACGATATGACCGGCAAACCGCGCCTCGCGCAGCAGACGCCGCACTTCATTCAAACGCGCCGCCAGCGCATCGCGGTTTGGATCGATCGCCAGCGCCGCCTCGAGATGCGCGCGCTCGGCATCCAGATTATTCTCGACCCGGGCGACCGCCGCGTCCTCGATCTTCGCCAGCAGCGCAGGCAGCGCGTCGATCCGTAGCTTCAGGGCCGCGGCGGGTGCGGAGTCTGGCCGAATGTTCAACGCCCGGTCGATCGCCAAAGCCGCGGCGTCGTAACTGTCGTCGTCATGGGCCGCTTCCGCCGCCGCAAACGCATCGTTGAACGCTTGCGCGCGTGCCGCCAGGGCCTTCTCGGCCGCCGCGCGCGCCGCCGCAAGATCGTCCACGGCCGCCACATAGGAAGCCTCGGAGAAACGGGCGATCGCCGTCGCCTTGCCATCCAGAATTTGGCGCTGCGCAGTGGCATCCCAGCGCGCAAAATCCGCGTGGGTCACCGCCGGCTCTATATCCGACTGGAACGCGGCCAGATCGGTCTTGAACTGCTCCCGCGCGGCCTCGTTCGCCGCGTCGTCGACAGTTATTTCCGGGGCCGCCTGGGGCGCACTGGTTACCGTTTCTGCGGGCGTCTCGCGCGGCGCATTCGTCACGTCCGCCGGATCTCCCGGCCGAAGCAGGACGAGCCCGCCATAGGCGAGACCGATCACCGCAATGCTCACGGCGACGCCGATCACAAGCTGCATCCAGCGGCGCTGGGCGGCCCGGCTTTCCTGTTCGAGTTTCTCCTGGAGCATGGGCGCCAGTGTAACCTAGAGCTTAACGTTCGGGGTTCGCTCTTCCTCGAAAACCTTTTGCAGGAAGGCCCGCCACTGGGCGAACTGTTCCTTCGCCGTACCGGTCAGCTCGACGGTCTTCTCGTTGAACGCCACCACCCGCGGGGCAAGGTCGATGTCGATGGATTCGCCCAGCTCGGCCAGCGCCTCGCGATGCACCTTGGCCTCCTTGCTGGTCTGGAAGCTGCTCGACAGCAGGGTCGCGCCGAGCGTCCCGGCGACGACCCCGCCCGTCACACCCGCCGTCTGACCGGCGGCGAAATCGGAATTTGCCCCGGCGATGATCGCCAGCACGCCCAGACCGATGGCCAGCACACCGAGCGCCGCCTCGCCGATCGCCTCTTCATTGGCATCACGCCGGGCCTGGATTTCGAACAGGCTTTGCTCCTGCCAAATCAGATAGCTGTCCTGCATCTCGGCACTGAAGGCGCGGTAATGGTCCTGCAATCCGTCCACGAACAGCTGATCGCGCACCCGCACGGCCCGGGTGCGCTCCAGCATGGGGTCCGCATCGCTTGGGAAACTTCGCAAGGCAACGGTGTTCCGCTTGGTCTCCAGATGCTGTGCAAACGCATCCTCTGCGAAATTCGAACCGAACCGCAGTTCGGTCAACCGGCCCAGATTGTTCAGCTCGGCGATCGAGTAATCGTCCAGTTCATGGGCAACCCGGTTGGCGGCTTCCTCGAAGACGGGGTCATAGGGGTCCAACCCGTCATTGCGGGTATTCTTGTGAAACCCTGCGGGTACCTCGTGGTCGAAGAACCGGACAAACCAGGTGCGGCCCGAGACATCGACCACCTCGACCTTGATCTCCACATCCTCGCCGTTGGATTCGACGATTGTTCCCAGCACATACAGATCGCCCGTGGCGCTGCTGTCCGGTGTCACCCGTACCGCACCGAACGCGCCCGTCTTTTCGAGCGCCTCTTTGAGTTTCAGCGCGAACCGGTTCGCCTCGGCCCGACGAAGCTCCGGCCACACGCCCTCTTCCTCGTAGTTGCGCCCGGCCTCCGACAGCCCCGGATCGAACACCGGCACGACCACGTCCAGGCGTGGCTTCGCGGGGTCGACCACGGCCTTCCCTTCGGGGTCGAACAACGACGACAGTTGCGGGCCCACATTCGGGCCGCTCGCACCGGACGCGCCGCCCGAGCCGCCCGAGCCGACGTTGCCGTTGGTCACGCAGGCCGTGAGCGTGAAGCACGCACACACGGCATAAACACCCATCTTGCGGAAAAGCTTTTGCATGTCTGTCTCCGTCCGCCCGCCTACTTCGCCACGGGCAGGCCCTTATACCTGCGATACTCGTCCCAGAGCCGCTTTTTAAGTTCCGGATCGGTTTCCTCGATCGCCGCCTGGCGTATCTGCGCTTCCAGCGCGCTGTCATTGTCCGCCGGCGGGATATCCTCGGGGACCTTCCCGTTACCCTGTGTACGCGTGGCCTCGCGCGCTGGTTCATCACTGGCTTGGCTGTCTTCGGGCGCTTGCGCACTCTCCACATCGTCCGGACGCGTCCACTTGCCGTTCGGATTGGGCGTGGTCGATGCAGGCGTGGTTGACGCGGTGACTGCCGGCTCTTCACCCGTCACGTCGCTGGTGGCGGTTGACGTGCCGGTCGATGACGGCGCGTCCACCGGCGCATCCGGACCGGAGATATCGCTCGCCGCCGTAGAGGTCTCCGCCCCGTCTGATTCAGATCCGGCCGTCCCGGAACCTTCCGTGCCGGACAGTTCACCGTCCCCGGTACCGCCACCCGCACCGGTTCCGCCGCCACCGCCCGTGCCGGCGGCACCGCCCGTGCCGGCACGTTGGCTCTGGCACTCCTCGAAACGGCTGAGCGAGCGTTGGAAGGCGCGGTCCATGCGCGCAATCCGTTCCTCGCGGGTCAGGTTGGCGTCGTCGGCATAGTCGACGGTCACCTCGGTGCAATCATGGGAAAGCGTGCCCACATCACGCGTGGCCTGGCCGTCGGATTGCGCCCGGGCCGGGCCCGCGTTCAGGGTAAAGACGAACGCCAGCAAGCCCGCTAGGGCCACCATGTTCATCGTCTTTCCGGACTTCGGCAGCTTCGTCATGCCGATACTCCCAACCAAATGCTCACCTCGCGATGGTACCGCCATCGCACCGGCATGCCCAACGCGGGCTGCCGGATACCATGAAAACGCCGAATTAAGGCGATTTTCCGGCGAATGAGGCCCCACAAACTTGGCTTTTCCGGCAATCCCGTGCTAGAAGGCGCCTCCCCGTTGGGGACGGCACTGAAAATCGCGCGAATATGCGGGTTTCGGGCCGAGATGTGCGGAAGGGGGTGATTCCTATCGTCCAGGTCGTAGTTAGAGACAATAATGTCGACCAGGCGCTGAAAGCGCTGAAGAAGAAGATGCAGCGCGAAGGCGTATTTCGCGAGATGAAGCTCCGGCGCT
>JABIVD010000057.1 GCA_018667335.1 Rhodospirillaceae bacterium | reverse complement strand
CAAAGCCTCCGATTAGCTGCGTCGCCAAGGCAGATGCTTCGGGTTTCAATTGTCGTTAAGAATGCCAACTAATGGGCAATGATGAACACGCCCTCAAATCTGGCTGAGTAAGCCAGCTGGCATATATCTATATATTTTGGTGTGGGCTGTGATTTTTTGGCGGGGTCGCCGATTTTTGATCAGTGGAGAAGGTGCTTTTGGTGGCGGATACCTTTTTCGCAGAATGATAATTGTTACACTGACTTAAAAATGACCGGCCCTATTTATAAATCGGTTAATGACAGTCAATTTTGTCCCCCCACCTCAGCGGTTTGTCGTCCCATCCAGAGATGGCTGGGCATCCAACGACAACACCCACAGAGCCGACAATCCTTGTACCAAATTTGTGCCACTGAATGACCGATTCACATTGAATTCAGGTGGGTGTAGAATCTTGGGATCAATATCAACCAAGGATGTGGAACAAGCAGGACAGAGTGTCTGCATAGCTTAACTTTTTATCGTAGTACGGCTTCCTGACGCCGCCGTAGACAGCGCGTTAACCTGCGAAAAGCTGCTGGACGCCCGTCGCCGCGCCGGAATGGCGGGACTGACAATCTGTGGAGTTGGAATTGTAGAAAATTGGTCGGGAAGAGAGGATTCGAACCTCCGGCCCCTACGTCCCGAACGTAGTGCTCTACCAGGCTGAGCTACTTCCCGACGGCGGATTTCATACAACGCCCGGTGCGGCTTTGCAAACACTGGAAACGAGGTTTCGCGGCAACACCCGCCACAAGCCTGGACCGCGGCACCACCTACAATCCCGCAGCACCGTCATGCCCGGACTTGATCCGGGCATCTCCGTCGCCAAACCCCAATTGCACACAAGAGACAACCGGGTCGAGCCCGGCCATGACGCCTAAGAGATTAGGCGCCCCGCGCATCCTCCAGGATCATGTCGGACGCCTTCTCCGCGAGCATGATCGTCGGCGCGTTCGTGTTGCCGCTGGGCACCGCCGGCATGATCGAGGCATCCACCACCCGCAGCCCGTCGATGCCATGCACGCGCAGACGCGGGTCGACCACGGCGGTCTCGTCCACCCCCATGCGACACGTGCTCGTCGGGTGAAAGCCCGTGTTCCCGAAGTTGCGCAGATAGGCGATCACGTCGTCGTCGGTCACCACGTCGGCGCCGGGCTCGATCGCCTCGCCGACGAAGGGCTCCAGGGCCGGCTGTCGCATGATCTCCTGCACCGCGCGCACGCCGCGCATCAGGGCGCGGCTGTCATTCTCGGCCGAGAGATACCGGCTCTTGATCAGCGGTGCATCCCGCGGATCGGCCGACCCGATCTCGACGGCCCCGCGGCTCTCGGGGCGCAGCATGATGATCGTCGCCGACAGCCCGGAGAATTCGTGCAGTGTCGAACCATGTTTGCCCGTGGCGCCGCCGTTTGAGTACAGCACGATGTGATGCTGCAGATCCGGCGTGTCGCGGCTCGGATCACTGCGAAAGAACCCGCCGGTCGGCACCGCGGCCATCGCCATCATGCCGCGGCGAAACAGGGCGTAACGCAGCAGGGTCCCGACCGAGCGCACCCGGCTCTGCATCACATCGTTGAGTGTGACCGGCTGCTTGCACCGGTAGACCATGCGGATGAGGTAATGGTCCTGCATGCCCGCGCCGACCCCGGGCATGTCGGCCACCACATCGATGCCGTGTTCGCGCAGCAATGCGGCGGGGCCGACCCCGGAGAGCTGCAGCAGCTGCGGCGAGTTGAACGCCCCGAGTGCCAGGATGACTTCCGCATTCGGCCGGACAATTCGTGTCTCGTCGCCGACCTGATACTCGACCCCCACGGCACGCCGCCCCTCGAACAGCACCCGGTTGGCAAACGCACCCGTCTCGACCGTCAGGTTCGCGCGCTTGCGCGCCGGGCGCAGATAGCCGCGCGCGGTCGACCAGCGCCGCCCGGTCCGCTGGGTCACCTGATAGCGTCCGAAGCCTTCCTGCTGCGCGCCGTTGAAGTCGGGATTGAGCGGATAGCCCGCCTGGACCGCCGCCTCGAGATGCGCACGCCCCAGGGGATGGAAGTCGCGCTGCTCGGACACCACCTGAGGCCCACCCGTGCCGTGGAATTCGTCCGCGCCACGCGGGTTATCCTCCAGTTTCCGGAAATACGGCAGCACGTCGTCATAGCTCCAGCCCGTGTTGCCGAGCTGGCGCCAGTGATCATAGTCGGCGGCGTTCCCGCGGATATAGACCATCCCGTTGATCGAGCTGGAGCCGCCCAGCACCTTGCCGCGCGGCTGCACGATCCGCCGGTTGCCGCAGGTCGGGTCCGGCTCCGTCGCGTAACACCAGTTCACCTTGGGATCGTCGAAGACCTTGCCGTAGCCGAGCGGGATGTGAAGCCACGGATTGGTGTCGCGCCCGCCCGCCTCCAGCAGCAGGACGCGGTGGCGCCCGTCCTCGGTCAGGCGGTTGGCCAGCACGCAGCCCGCACTGCCCGCGCCGACAATCACATAGTCGAAGGAACCGTTTTCCGGCATCGCCGCGCTAGCGGATGATCAACACCGACTTCTTCGCGTGGCGGGCGACCCGCGCGGCGTTGGAGCCGAGGAGGTAATCGCTGACGTCCGGCCGATGGGCCGAAATCACGATCAGATCGGCACCGGTGCTGTCCGCCGCCTTGATGATTTCGTCATAAATCCGGCCATGGGCGACGATCTGCTGCACCGTGACGCCGGCCGGCACATTGGCAGCCACATAGGCAGCCAGCTGCTTCGCGGTTTCGGTGAGCGCCTTCTCCGCGAAATCGTCGGGGAAGAACGAGCCGACAACGCTCATGCCGTAATCCGGCACCACCGTCATCACGTGCAGGGTCGCACCCGACGTCTGGGCCTGGGCCACAGCGGCCTCGATGGCCTGCGCCGAAGAGGCAGCGGCCTCGAGATCGACCGGCAGTAGGATATGCTTATACATGCTGCCCCCTTATGCCGCAGCGGTCGCGGCGCCTTCGCCCCGGCCCTTCAAACGGCGTTTCTGATAGAGATACATCAGGATCCAAACTGCCACGCCGATGCCCTGGACGATCTCGCGTTGCACGCCGATCTCGTCGGTGATGAGCGCCGGGCGGAACATCCCGATCGCGAGTGCCAGCAGGATTATGCGTTCGACCCAGTTACATTTGTCGGCGAAATAGCCCTGCATGAACCCTGCGAAGGCAAACATCGCGACCAACGCGACCCCGAACACCCAGACAAGGCTGAAGATGTTGTCGATCCAGATGATGTCGCCATTCGGCGCGAGGCCCGAGATCATCAGCAACTCGGTGTTGAACAGGAAGACGAAAGGCAGGATGGCCGTCCGCATATCGTAGGTGAAGCCCTGGATGCCCGTCTTGATCGGGTCCGACTTGGCGATGGCAGCTGCAGCATAGGCCGCCAGCCCGACCGGCGGCGTGTCGTCGGCCAGGATGCCGAAGTAGAACACGAACAGATGGGCCGCGATCAACGGGAAGATCAGCCCGGCGTCACCACCAAGCTCAACGATGACCGGCGCGGTCAGGGTCGCCATCAGGATGTAGTTCGCCGTGGTCGGCAACCCCATACCCAGGATCATGCTGGTGATCGCCGTCAGGACGAGCATCACGGAGACATTGCCGCCCGAAATGGTGCCGATCAGGTTCACGAACCGGCCGGTCAGGCCCGTCGTGCTGACCACGCCGACGATGATGCCGGCCGCCGCCGTGGCGACACCGACGCTCATCATGGAGCGTGCGCCGCCCACGAGGCCTTCCCAGATATCTCTCAGGCCGTCGAGGAACGCGGCACCAAGGATCGCCCCGATCTTTGTGGCGGGATCCAGGCTACCGGCCTTCTTGTGCGCACCGAGCGCCAGGTAGGCGATGATCGGACGCTGGATGACCATCAGAACGGCCAGCGCCTCGATGGCCGTGAGGGCCGAGAAGATCGGTGAGCGTTTCTGAATCACCAGGAAATAGATCAATACCCCGAGCGGGATCAGGTAATGGCTGCCGTTGACGAGGGTCTTGAGCATCGGCGGCAATTCGCTCTTCGAGAGCGGCTTAAGGCCGAGCTTCAAAGCCTCCAGATGCACCACATAGAACAGCGCGAGATAGGAGATGATCGCCGGAAACAGCGCCGCGCGCACGACATCGAGATACGGAATGCCGATGATGTCGGCCATGATGAAGGCGGCCGCACCCATGATCGGCGGCATCAGCTGCCCGTTGGTCGACGCCGCAACCTCGACGGCGCCCGCCTTGTAGGCCGGCAGGCCGACCTTCTTCATCAGGGGAATGGTGAAGGTACCGGTGGTCACCACGTTGGCGATCGACGAGCCCGAGACCAGGCCCGACAGGCCGGATGCGACGACGGCGGCCTTCGCCGGTCCGCCGATCTTGTGGCCGAGGCCCGAAAAGGCGACATCGATGAAGTATTTTCCCGCGCCGGCCCGGTCGAGCAACGCACCGAACAGCACGAACAGGAAGACGAAGCTGGTCGAGACGCCGAGCGGCACACCGAAGATGCTGGTGTCGGTCAGATACATCTCGGAGACGAAGAATTCGAAGGTCGTGCCGCGATAGCGCAGCAGGTCGGGAACCCACGGCTCGCTGCCCACGAACGCGTAGACGATGAAGACGATACAGATGGTGCTGAGCGCCACGCCGAGCGACCGGCGCGCCGCCTCCAGCAGCATGATGATCAGGATCGAGCCCATAATCACTTCGCGGGTATTGCCGATACCGCCGAGCAGCTGGATTTCCTTCTGGAAGACCACGATGAACAGCGACGATCCGGCGGCGATGAGCGCCAGCACGATGTCGAGGACGGGAATGAACTCCCGGTTCGAACGCTTCGGTCGCATGAACGGCAGGATACGGTGCACGGTCCGCGCCCAGAGCGGCGGGTTGCGATAGTCGTAGGCGGGGAACGCCAGGAATACGAGGGCCAGCGCGAAACCCAGATGCCAGGATCGGGCGAGCTGCGAGTTGATGGGGTTCTCGGCGATCCAGAGCTGGAACAGCGACCAGATCACACAGAGTAAAGTGATGACGCCGACGGCGATTTTGCTCGTCGGGCTGCGCGGTCCACTCTCGACCTCCGCGATGAAATCCCGCTCTTCGGCCTCAGCGGCTCCGTCGGCGGTATTGTCCTGCGAACTCATCCCAATTTCCCCCAGAAACTCGAACTAAAACAAAGAAATAGCGGGCGGCACCCGGAGATGCCGCCCGCTACAGGACTGACCTACATCAGGCCCTTTTCCTTGTAGTACTTGATCGCACCCGGGTGCAGCGGGGCCGACAGGCCACCGAGCATGTCTTCCGGCTTCAGAATCCGGAAGGCCGCATGAGTACCCTTAAGCTCTTCGAGATTCTCGAACACGGTCTTTACGTAGTCGTAGACCACCTGATCTTCGACATCGGAGCTCGTCACGACCGTCGCCTTCACGGCGTAGGTCTCGAACGCGTCCACACCCTTCACGATACCGGCCGGATACTTGGCCAGGACGTAATAGGGCTTGTCGGAGATGAACTTCTTGATCGCATCCGAATTGATATCGAGGATGTCGATACTGGTCGAGTTCGCGGGCTCTTCGATTGCCGCGCTCGGCATGCCGACCGTGTAGACGAACGCGTCGATCTTCCGATCGACCAGGGCGCGGGACGCCTCACCCTGCTGCAGGCCTTCGGCCTTGATGTCCTTCGCCGGATCGATGCCGTAGAGCGGCAGCAGATCCATCGAGTTGCCGCGCTGGCCCGAACCCGGATTGCCGATGTTCACGGTCTTGCCCTTGAGGTCACCAACCGACTTGATGCCGGTGTCCGTGCGGGTCACCAGAAGAACGGCTTCCGGATGTGCCGAGAAGACACTGCGCAGCTTGCCAACGGGCTTGCCGTCCCAGTCGGCCTTGCCGTTCGCGGCCTGCCAGTTACGATCGGACTGGGCCACGCCGAAGTCGAGGAGACCACGGTTCACGGCATTGACGTTGAACACCGAACCGAGCGCCGGGCGCCCGACGCAGTTGTACTTGCCGCCGGAATGCTTGTTCATGATCTGGCAGGTCTGCAACGCCACCTGATAGTAAACGCCGGTGACGGAACCGCCGCCGATCAGGATGTCGCGCTGCTGAGCACTGGCCTCGGTCGCGTGTAGCGACATGCCGCCCATGGCGACGACGGCCGCAGCAGCGACCGGCAAAATGGATTTACGATAGTTAATCACGGTTTCTCTCCTCTTCCCGTTATCTTGAAACGTTTCTTATTTCACCGGCTCCGAGCATGTCGCCAGCTTATGTTTTCTTGCGGTGACTCTATCGTCACATGCTCAGGCTGTCACAATTCCAAGCTTCGGATTCGCGAAAACTCATACTTTTGGACGACACATAGGCCGGATTTCCTAGCCTGCGCCTGAGACTGCGGCATCGATCGCCTCTCCCAAACGTTCAACAATCAAATCGATTTCGGCCGCGCCAACCACGAATGGTGGCGCCAGAAGCACATGATCGCCCCGGGTGCCGTCGATCGTGCCGCCCGCCGGGTAGCACATCAGGCCACGGCTCATGGCTTCCGCCTTGACCCGCGCGTGGAGCTTCAGCGCCGGATCGAACGGCACCTTCGTGGACCGGTCGGCCACCAATTCGAGCCCCCTGAACATCACCCGACCACGGATATCCCCGACATGCGGGTGGTTGCCGAACCGTTCGTTCAACCGCGTGTCCAGCATGCCACCGAGCGCCCGGACGCGGGTCATCATCTCGGGATCCTGCAATTTTTCCTGCACCACATATGCCGCGGCACAGGCCGTCGCATGCCCCATGAAGGTGTGGCCGTGCTGGAAGAAACCCGAGCCGTCATAGAAGGCATCGAAAATTTCCTCCGAAAGCAGCACCGCGCCGATCGGCTGATAGCCCGCAGCCAGCCCCTTCGCCACGGTCACCATGTCGGGCACAATTCCGTCCTGCTCGAAAGCGTAGAGCGATCCCGTGCGGCCAAGACCGCACATGATCTCGTCGAGGATCAACAACACGCCGTGGCGATCACAGACCTCGCGGATTTTCCGGAAGTAGCCCGGCACCGGTTCCACGCCGCCGCTCGTCGCACCGACCACGGTCTCGGCGACGAAGGCGATCACCCGCTCCGGGCCCGCGGCGTTGATCTCCGCTTCGAGTTCGACTGCGAGACGCGTCGCATACGCGTCATCGTACTCGCCGTCCTTTTGCCCGCGATAGGCATAACAAGGGTCGACATGCCGGGTCTCGGCCATGATTTCGCGGAAAGGCGCACGACGCCATTCGTTGCCGCCGACCGACAGCGCACCCAGCGTGTTGCCATGATAGGACTGGCGCCGCGCAATGAAGACCGTGCGTTCAGGCTGTCCGATCTCGATAAAATACTGCCGCGCCATCTTCAGCGCCGCCTCCACGGCCTCGGACCCGCCGGACGTAAAATAGACGCGCTCCAGCCCCTCAGGCGCGCCCGCAATCATCAGGTCCGCAAGCTGCTCCATCGGTTCATTGGTAAAAAAGGCGCTATGCGCGAAGGGCATCCGCCCGATCTGCGCCTGCACAGCAGCGATCACGTCCTGATCACTGTGCCCGAGGCAGGACACAGCCGCGCCGCCCGACGCATCCAGATAGCGCTTGCCCGTCGTGTCGATGACGTAGGGGCCGTCACCGGCCGCGGCGACGGGTAGATCGCTGTGGGAATGGCGGTGCAGCACGCGCGTGTGCGCTGCCGGCCGCACAGACTGGGCGCGCATCTTTGTCGCGGGCTCACTCATGTCACGAGCCGCGCTGTTCCGTCTTGTGGTCGAATGACGCCGCATCTTCGCGGACACCTGGCGAATCGTCACCAGCGTCGCCAGCATCGTCCGGCACACGCACCCTGTCGGCCTCGGTCCAATAAGCGCCGAAGGTCTCGAGCTGTTGTTCGCTTTCGGCGACACTACTCAAGGCCGCCTGTCCGCCCTGGGCCAGGATCTGCGCCACCAGCACCTGGGCAATGCTGAGTACCGGCACCACGGATTTGAACAGCGCCGGCGTATCGGTTCCGACAAGCAGCATGTGCTTGGTCAGTGACGAAAGCGGTGATACCAGGCTGTCGGTCACGGCGACGATCGCCGCGCCGCGGGTGGCAGCGAATTCAGTAGCTTCAACGGCGCCGCGCGAATAGGGCTCGAACGAGAACACCAGCATCGCGTCCGCATCCGTCATGCCGCGCAGACGATCGGCGAAGGTGCCACCGTTGCCGTCCATCAGGATCATCTCCTCACGGAACATCGAACAGGCGTAATGCACATAGAAGGCGGCCGGGAACAGGCTGCGCTGGCCGACCACGTAGATACGCCGCGCCCCGGCGAGGACGCCGGCGGCTTCCGCCAGTTCGTCCGACCCGATCGCCTCGAGGCTCAGGGACAGGTTGTCGCGATCGGACGCGACCATCTCGTTCGCCAGCTGGGCCAGCGCCCGGCCCTTCCGGCGGCGACTGGTCCGCGCCAGAAGTTTGCGCGCGCGCTGCCCGAACCCCGCCGGCTGTCGCCGCAAGGCATCGCGAAAGGGCTCGCGCAGGGACTCATACCCGTCAAAGCCGAGCGCCTGAGCCAGCCTCACCATGGTCGCGGGCTGCACATTTGCGCGTTCGGCAAGCTGGCGCATCGATGTGAATGCAATCTCGTCGGGCCGGTCGATCAGATAATGCGCGGCGCGGCGCAATTGCGGGCTGAGCCTCGGATACACGTCCTGAAGATCCGTCAGAATCTTCTCGCTCCTGGGCGTTTGATCGCGCTCTGCATCCATGGCGTCGGGTTCCCGCTGGAATCGTTCTTATTGTTTCTGCAACAGTTGGTTCGCTGCACGAGCCCTATGAAACAACTGATTCAATCATTCGACAAGGGCAAATGCAGGCCTTCCCTGTGTATTTTCATGCCTGCCGATTGTTTCGAAACACCGCGAGGGCTAGCATCCGGCCCGATTTTCCACCCGCAGGACGAAGTTATATGGACATTGCCGACCACATCCGAACGATCCCGGATTTCCCGAAGCCCGGAATTCTGTTCTACGACATCTCGACCCTGCTGGCGCATCCGCAGGCCTGGCGCCATACGCTCGATCTGCTCGCGGTCGCCATCCGCCAGCATGAGCCCGATATCATCGCCGGCGTCGAGAGCCGGGGGTTCCTGGTCGGCGCGCCGTTGGCCCTGCAACTGGGATGCGGCTTCACCATGCTCCGCAAACAGGGAAAGCTGCCCGGCGAGACGACCTCATATACCTACGAACTCGAATATGGCTCCGACACGATCGAAATGCAGGTCGACGCCATTGCGCCCGGCCAGAAGGTCGTGATCATCGACGATTTGCTGGCGACGGGCGGCACCGCGGGTGGCGCCTTGCACCTGCTGCGAGAGGCGGAGGCGGACGTCCGCGCCGCAGCGTTCATTATCGAGCTCAACGGCCTCGGTGGGCGCGAGCACCTGGATGTGCCGATCACGGCGTTGCTCGAATTCGACGCCTGATCAGGGAACGAATTCACTCAGCGATCTTGCCGCCCAGTTCGCCGGCGATGAAACTTTCTATGATTTCGGTGACCGATGCGTCCGCTGTCATGTCGAGCGCGCGGGCGCGTTCCCCGTCGGCGTACCAGGCCCAGCCATCGACGATCGTCTGAACCAGCGTGTCGGGCGCATCGCGAACCCGGTCGGCGACCGCGTCTCCGGCGATCGCGCGCAACGCATCGAGCATCTCCTCGATAGTCGGTGACAGCCCGTTCATCATCAACGCCCGGTTGGGACCCAGCACAGCACCATCCGCGTTGTGAATGTCGATGAAGGCCTGCACCGCGCGCGGCGGTGACAGGATCAGCATCCGCGTGTCCCGGCTGACCGGGTTCTCGACATCGTCGCCCTGCAGGGGCTCGCGAATGATCGAGCTGGCGAAGCCCGAGGCCGCCTTGTTGGGTTTCCCCGGCCGGACCACGATCGTCGGCAAGCGAAGCGTGCGGCCGTCGACGAAGCCCTTGCGGGTGTAGTCGTTGACCAGCAGCTCGCCAATCGCCTTTTGGGTGCCATAAGAGGTCTGCGGAGTCAGCGCGGTGGTGTCGTCGACCGAACGCTCACCGCCATAGACCGCGAGCGAGCTGGTGAAAATAATCTTCGGGCAACGCCCGGTGCGGCGGCTCGCCTCGAGCACGTTGCGCCCGCCGTCGAGATTGACCGCGTAGCCCAGATCGAAATCCGCCTCGGCCCCGCCGCTGACGACGGCCGCAAAATGAAACACCGAATCCGTCGCGCCATCGATCAGCGCATCGACCGTCGCGGGATCACAAATATCCCCGGTGACGATCTCGACCCGCGGATCGTCGGGCGGTGGCTCCACCGGCTCGAAGGCGTCGAACAGCACCAGCTTGTCGACCGTCTCGGGCGTGCCGTCCGGGCCGGTCAGTTCCGGCTGGGCCAGAATTCGCAACGCCAGCCGGCGGCCGAGCATCCCCGTCCCGCCTGTAATGACCACCTTCATGTCCGTCGCTCCCGCAAGCTGTCTCAGGAAAAGGCCGGCTCCAGCCGGTCCATCGCCGCCGACAATGTGTCGCCCTCGGCTGCGAAGCACAGGCGCAGCCAGCCCTCGCCCTCTTCGCCGAAGGCGCGGCCCGGTGCCAGGCCGACACCGGTCTCGGCGATCAGCTGGCGCGCGTATTCGACGCTGTCCGTCATCCCGTCGACGGCGAGGAAGGCATAGAACGCGCCTTCCGGACGGGACAGGGTCACGCGCGGCATGGCGCCCAGCCGCTGGAACACCAGGTCCCGGTTGCGGCGATATCGCTCGACCATCTCGGTCACGAACGGCTCGCCGTCGCGCATGGCCACGACACCGGCGTGCTGCACGAAGGTCGTCGGCGAGGCGATGTTGAACTCGTTGAGCTTGGAGAAATCCGGGCCAAGATCGGCCGGGTGAGTCAGCCATCCGAGCCGCCAGCCGGTCATCGACCAGGTCTTCGAGAAGCTGTTGATCACGATCACCCGGTCTTCGGGCTCGGCGATATCCAGGAAGGACGGCGCGCGCGGCCGATCGTAGATCAGCCGGATATAGACCTCGTCGGAGATCAGATAGATGCCGCGTTCCCGGGTGAATTCGAGCAGCTCACGCTGCTGGTCCTGCTCCATGATCCAGCCGGTCGGGTTGCCCGGCGAGTTGACGAACACCGCGCGGGTGCGTTCGTCGCACCGCGAGCGGATGTCATCGAGGTCGAGATGCCATTGCCCTGTCTCATCGGCGCGCAGGGGTGCGGTGCGCGCCTCGCCGCCCATGATGAACACGGTGCCCTTGCAGTTCGGCCAGACCGGCCCCACCACCACGACATTGTCGCCATTGTCGACCAGCACCTCCGACGTCAGCATGATCGCCGCCATCCCGGACACCGACGCGGTGATCCGGTCGACGCCGATCTCACGCCCGATCAGGTTGCTGGAATAGGCCGCGATCGTCTCGCGCAGGGGCGGGATGCCGCGATTCTGGGCATAGAAGACATGATCATCGGCGAGCGCCTGCACCAGCGCCTGCTTGATATAATCGGGCGTCGGCAGGTCGGGCTCGCCGAACCAGAGCGGGATCACATCATCGCGGCCGATATTCGTCTCGGCGACCTGGCGGATCAGCGAGCCTTCGAGGTCGTCGATCGCGGGCCGCAGCCGGCGCCCGCCGTTGGCGATATTCACGGTCTCGTTCATATGTCTCTCCACAATCTGGCATCCAGTGTAACCGGGTCGCACGCGTACGGGAATTGCCCCGCCTGCGCCGATCGGGCATATCAGCATCCTGACTTGACGGCGACACCCCGCCGCGTTCCATCCAGAGATTTTCAGACATGGCAGACTTTGAAGCACACGACCTGACCGAAGGCCTGAACGGGTTCCTCGGTTTTCGGCTGATCGACTGGCGCGAGGGGTTCGCGCAGATCGCCGTCGATATCGAGGATCGTCACAAAAATCGCCAGGGCGGCGTCCATGGCGGCGTCACCGCGTCGCTGATCGATGCGGCGACCGGGTTCTGCGGGGTCTTCGAGCCCGATCCGGAGAAACGCCGGGGCAATGTCACGGTGTCGCTGAACGTCAACTTTGTCGGCCGCGCGAAGGGCAACACATTGATCTGCTCGGCAAAGATCATCCGCGCAGGCCGGCGCATCTACTTCGCATCCGGTGAAGTGCGCGACGAGCATGACAACCTGGTCGCCAGTGCCGAGGCGGTCTATGCCTATGTGGACCGGGACGCCCAGCGCCGCCCCGCCCCGCCTGCCGAGCCCACCACCGAAGGGAAAAGCGCGTGAGCGAATCCTCCGCCCGCTTCCACGTCGGCCAGATCATCCAGCATCAGCTCTTCGGCTATCGCGGCGCGGTGTACGATGTGGACGCGACCTTTGCAGGCAGCGAGGAATGGTATGACGAGGTGGCCAAGTCGCGCCCGCCCAAGGACGCGCCCTGGTATCACGTGCTCGTCCACGATTCCGCCGAGACGACCTATGTGGCCGAGCGGAACCTGATCGCCGATCCCGAGCCCGCGCAGATCGACCATCCGATGCTCGGTGACTACTTCAACCTGTATGACGGCACCCGCTACCTGATGGGCGGCCACGCCAACTGAGCGGCCATCCCGGACATGTCTCCTTGACTCAGCCCGGCGCGCAACCCATCGTTCGGGCAGTTCGTGACGCTGGGGTGCCCCGCCAAAACCGGGGCTGAGAGAACACCCACAAACCTGATCCGGATTATGCCGGCGGAGGGAGTTGTCACGGGTCGTCTGTCACAGGTCGTCTGTCACAGCGACACCGTCACACCTACTCACCCGCCGCCGATCCCGGACCACAGTTTCGGAGACGAGACATGTCTGCTCTGCCGCGCGTTTTCATCGTCGCCACCGCGCTTCTCGCCACACTGACAGCGGCGGCGGCCGAACCGCTCCGCATCCCGGTCCTGGTGCCGATCACCGGTTTCCTCGCGCTCGAGGGCACGAGCCAGCGCAACGGTGCCGAACTGGCCCTGCGCGGATCGGGGGTCGACTTCGACGTGAACGACACCGCCACCTCGCCCGAGATCGCGGTCAACGCATTCGAACGCGCACTCACGTCCGGGCGCGCACGCGACGACGTGATCGCCGTCGTGGCGCCGATGCTCGGCACCCAGATGCTCGCCCTGATACCCCTGGCCGATGAATTCAACGTCCCGATGGTCACCGTATCGGGCACCGCCCGGATCACCGAGCTGGGCAGCGCGAACGTGTTTCGCTTCTTTCCCGGCGACGTGGTCGTCAAGGCCGCCCACGCCCGCTACGCCGTCGAGGAACTGGGCGTCAAACGCCCCGCCGTGATCTTCCAGACCACCGCCTACGGCCAGAGCGGACGCGCGGAGCTGGACCGCAACCTGACGGCGCTGGGCCGCCCGGCGGTCTTCGCGGAAGGCCTCGATGTCTCGGTCAAGGACATGCTGCCCGTGCTCAGCAAGGTCCGGGAGTCGGGCGCCGACGCGCTGCTGCTCCATCTCCATTCCGGCCCGACGGCGCTGGTCGTGCGCCAGGCGCGTGCCATGGGCCTCGACATCCCGATCATCGCCGGGTCAGCCATGCACCAGCCCGAAACGGCCGCGCTGCTTGCGCCGTCGGAGCTGGCCGGCGTGTGCGCGGAGTCCGGCGCCTCGCCCATATCGGAATCCGACCCGGCCACCCGCGCCTTCGCCGACGCCTACCGCACCGCCTTCGACCGGGAGCCGGATGCCTTCGCACTCGGCCAGTATGACGGGGTGCAGATGCTGCTCGCCGCCGTGCGCGCCGGGGCGAAGTCCGCCGCCGACATCCGCGCCTATCTGGCGTCCCGGCGCTATCGGGGGCTGGCCATGACCTACGCCTCGGACGGCAAGGGCAACATGGCCCATTCCGCGGTGATCCTCTGCTACAGCGGTGATAGCCGGGTGCCCGTCATCGTCAAGCGATACGAAAACCTCACCGGCATCCTCTAGATCATGAACACGTCCCGCTGATGCTCGGCGCGCAGCTCGCCCTGAACGCGGTGGCGCTCGGCGCGGCCTATGCGCTCGTCGCCATCGGCTTCGTCCTCGTCCTCAACGCAACGACGGCCGTGAACTTCGCCCATGGCGAGAGCGTCGTCGCCGGCGGGTTCGCCGCCGTCGCGCTTACGGGCGCGCTGGCCATGCTGCTGCCGGCGGGCAACGCCATTCCCGGCATCGTCCTCTTGCCCGGCGTGCTGCTGCTCACAGCCCTGCTCGGACTGGCGATCGCCGCGCTCGCCTATCTGCCGATCCGAAACCGCCCGCCGGTCTCTGTCTTCGTCACCACCATCGCGTTCGGCATCATCGTGACCAACGGCCTCAACGCGGCCTTCGGTGCCGCCCCGCGCGCCGCCCCCGCACTCCTGGGCACCGGCACGATCGAGTTCCTCGGCGTCACGGCCAGCCGTCAGTCCCTCGCGATCATCGCGACGGCGGTGGTGCTGATCGGCGCGCTCGCCTTCGTCCTGCAGCGTACCCAGCTCGGCCGCCAGTTCCGCGCCTGCGCCCAGGACCCGGAGATGGCCCGCGCGCTCGGCATCCGGCTGACCCGGATCACCCTGCTGGCGTTCGCGCTGGGCACCGCCTTCGCGGGTGCGGCCGGCCTCCTGCTCGCCCATCAGTTCTTCGTCACCCCGTCGGACGGCGCGGGCCTGATCCTGAAGGCCTATATCGCCGTCGTTATCGGCGGCTGGGGCAGCCTGCGCGGCGCCACCATCGGGGCCATGC
The DNA here is from genome assembly GCA_018667335.1 of Rhodospirillaceae bacterium. Taxonomy (GTDB): domain Bacteria; phylum Pseudomonadota; class Alphaproteobacteria; order UBA6615; family UBA6615; genus UBA8079. Next base: position 19,641 of record JABIVD010000057.1, on the reverse strand, counting down.
TCATCGCCTTCTTCGAGGTCGGCGTGGCCTCGATCTCCTCCCAGCCACTGGCCGAGGGCCTGCTCTACGTGGCCGTCCTGCTGGTGCTGCTGGTCCGGCCCGACGGCATCTTCGGCGAACCCCAGCGGTTGCGCGCATGAACCCTTCAACCCTGACCCGGCACAGATGGCCGCTTGTTGCCGGCGCCGGCGCGTTGGTTATCTACGCCCTGTTCTTCGCGTCGTCCTATGACCAGCGCATCCTGACCCTGTCGGGCATCTACGTGATCATGGTGCTCGGCTATCAGTTCATCTTCGGGCATGCCGGCGCGCTGAGCCTCGCCCAGGGGGCGTTCTTCGGGGTCGGCGCCTATGTGACGGGCATTCTTGCCAGCAAGTTCGGCACCGGCTTCGTGCTGACATTCCCGCTGTCGGTCGCCGGGGCGAGCATGCTGGCGCTGATCGTCGCGGTGCCCGTCCTGCGTCTGGCGTCGCACTATTTCGCGCTCGCCACCCTGGCCCTGAGCCAGCTCCTGCTGCTGATCGCGGTGAACTGGGAGGCAGTCACCGGCGGCGCCAACGGCCTGCCCGGCGTCCCGCCCATCTCTATCGGCGACTGGCAGGCCACCCGTGGATTGCCGCTCCTCCTGTTCGTCTGGGGGCTCGCCGTCGTGGCCATGCTGATCGCCCGCTGGCAACTCCGCCCCGCACGCGTGGCGGCCTTCACGGTGATGCGCGACACGCCGCTCGCCGTGCCGGCCTTCGGCATCGATCCCGGCCTGCTGCGCCTGCGGGCCTTCCTGTTGAGCGCGGCGTTCGGCGGCGCGGCGGGTGCGCTCTTCGTCCACACCAACCGGGTGGTCTCGCCCGAGACGCTGGGTTTCGGGGTCATGATCACCTGCCTGACCATGACCGTCGTCGGCGGCCGTTTCGGCATTCTCGGCGCCGTCATCGGCGCACTGCTGCTCACCCATCTGCCCGAATGGTTCCGCGGCCTCGACGAGTATTATCTCGTCGCGGTCGGCGTCCTGCTGCTGGCCATGGTGGTGTTCGCGCCCGACGGGCTGGCGTCCTTCTTCAAATTTTCCGGATCGACGCATACGCCCATTAGCACACCGGCCCAGCCGGGCAGCACCGAGTACGCACCGCCCGTCGCGTCAGGGCGCCCGGTCCTGGAAGCCTCGAACATGTCCAGGCGCTATGGCGGGGTCCAGGCACTCGACGGCGTCGACCTGGCGCTCGGCGCGGGCGAAATCGTCGGGCTGATCGGCCCCAACGGTGCGGGCAAAACCACGCTGGCCAACATCATCACCGGCATCGCCCGGGCGGATACGGGCAACATCCGGTCCGCCGGCCTCGATCTCGCGCGGGCCACGCCGACGGCCATCGCCCGCCACGGGGTCGCGCGCACCTTCCAGACCCCCCAGCTGCCCGACGGACTGACGGTCCGCGAGGCCGTGGAGACGGCCGCCGCGAACGCCGGCGACACCGCCAATGTGCGCGGCGCTGCCACCGCCGCCGAAGCCATCGCCACCTGCGATCTTTCGGACATCGCCGACACGCGTTGCGGCACCCTGCCCCACGGGTTACGGCGGCGGGTCGAGATCGCCCGGGCCCTGGCCGGCGGCCCCCATCTCCTGGTGCTCGACGAGCCGGCAGCTGGCCTCGCCCCGGAGGAACAGGCCGAGATCGCGCAGATACTCCGGACCCTCGCCGGCAGCGGCCTCGCCATCCTGGTAATCGACCATAATCTGGAATTCCTGCAGCCGCTGGCCACGCGCCTGGCCTGCCTCGATGCCGGCCGGTTGATCGCCGACGGCCCGCGCGACGACGTTCTTGCCAATGACGCCGTCCAGGCCGCCTACTTCGGGCTGGTGATGCCCACATCGACATCAGGGGTGAGCGCATGAGCCCCTCCCAGCATATAAACGCCCTGCAGATCGAGGGTCTGACGGTCCGCCATGGCGGCGTGGTCGCGGTCGCGGATGCCGCGCTGCGCGCAGCACCCGGCGCGATCACCTGCCTGGTCGGCATGAACGGAGCCGGCAAGTCGAGCCTGCTCCGCGCCATCGTCGGGCTCGCGGCGTCCGAAGGCGACATCAGCCTGGGGACGCGAAACCTCTCCCGGCTTCCCATCGAGGCCCGCATCCACGCCGGCATCGCCTATGTGCCCGAGGGGCGGCGCGTCTTTCCGGGCCTGACGGTCGGCGAGAATCTGCTGGTGGCGGGCCCGTCGGGTGCCCGCCTGCGCCGGCAACGCCTCGACCGGGCACTCGACCTGTTCCCGCAACTACGGCCGCGGATCCAGGATCGCGCCTGGCAATTGTCGGGCGGCCAGCAGCAGATGCTGGCCATCGGCCGCGCCCTGATGGCCGAACCCGATGTCTATCTTCTGGACGAGCCCACCCTCGGGCTCGCACCGCAGATTATCGACGACGTCGCGGGTAGCCTGCGTCAGCTGGCAGAGGAGGGTGCGGCGATCCTGGTGGCCGAGCAGAATGCGGGTTTCGCCGAACGGGTCGCCGACGAGATCGTGACGATCCAGACCGGGCGCATCATGCCCGACCGCCCGGGCCGCATCGATACCTAGGGACAGCGCATCTGTGTCAGCCAGCCGGCGTCGGGGCCGCTCTCTGGCCAAACGGTGGCGGTCACATCGACCTTCGGGTCGAGCAGCTCACGCCAGGCACACGCGACCTCGCGCGCAATCGCATCGGCCCGTTCCGCCGCGACGCCATCCCCGAGCACAATCGAGATCCGGTCATCGGCCTCGACCGAGACTTCGGACAGGTCACCGCGTTCCGACGCCCATTCGAGGAAGGCGTTCTCCGCCTCCCCGAAGGCGGGCGCCATGAATTCCTTCGGCAGGCGCACGAATGATCGGTGTACCCAGCCCTCGGCACCCGTATCATCGAATTCGCGAATATGCACCCAGCGGCCGTCCTCATCGAAGGCGCGGACCCCGTCGCCACGCTTTAGTTTGCTCACGATCGGATGTCCCTCGCCCGGGCCGGAGCGCACATTCAGGGTGCGCGCGGAAATCGTCGCGTCCCAGCTGCGCCGGGATTCATCGGCGATCCCCAGGCTGCTTGTCAGCAGCAAAAGACCCCCAAGAATGATCGACATTATGTTTCGGCACATATCCGGGCCCGTCTCCCGCAGACAACCAGCATGTTCAGCGCGCGCCGCACGGCTTCAAAATACGGCGCCAAATTGGCAACGCCTCGACTTGCGCATCCGGTACTGCGATTATGACACGCTGAATGATCGCGACATAATGAACCCTCAAAAGTTTCAAATCCGCTACTCGCCCGTCCAGGACCGCGTGCTCATCATCGTCACGGGCGAGGACGCGCATGAGCGGGTTTTCGGGCTGACCCGACGGATCGTTAAACGCCTGGTGCCGGGCCTGCGGGCCATCATGGGCGACGAAACATTCGCGGGCCTGACGCCGACAATGCCGTTCGACCCCCCGGCACCATCCCCGGGCCAGGATCAGGCCGGTACACCCGATGGAACGGCACAAGCCAGCGGCGGACCGACGCCCAATGGTGCCCCTCTGTCAGGCGACAGGCCGTCAGGAACGGCGGCAGATGGCAGCGCATCCGCACAGGACCCGACACCGCAACCCGACACCCATCTCGTGACTCGCCTGCGCATCGTCGAGAAACCAAAGGGCACCCATGTGCTGCAAATTTCCGACGCCGCCACGACCCTGAACGTGCCGCTCAACAAGGATCAGATCATCCAGTTCACGCAAGGCATCCTGACGGTCCTGGGTCGCTCCGAATGGGCGCTCGACTGGAATGAGCCGCTCGGCGAGGCGCAGACTGAATCGGCGACTGAAACGGCGACGGAAACAGCACCGTCCGAGGCAGACCCCTTCGCCATCGACATCACCGCCGACAGCCCGTCCCGATATCGTCACTAGTGACCGTCACTGGGAATCGCCACGAGATGTGTTGCCGGTTTCCCACAGGCAACCCCGGGTGAAACCGGCGCGCGACTCAGTCCAACCCGCTAATTTCTTTCGCGCGGGAACAAACTTCAACGACTGACACGGAACGGGGAAAATCCATGGCACGACCGGACAATATGGTGCATGGCAGCGAAGCCGCAGCCGCGGCCGCGCGCAACACGGCGCATTACCTGCTCGATATCGGCGCGGTGAATTTCAGGCCCGAAGACCCCTACACCTTCACCTCCGGGCGGGTCAGCCCCAGTTACATCGATTGCCGCCGCGTCATCGCCTTCCCCGAGGCGCGTGAGGCGATGACCGCCCATGCCGTCGCGCTGATCGACCGCGATATCGGCCGGGACAATATTGACGCCGTCGCCGGCGGAGAGACGGCAGGGATTCCCTACGCCGCCTTCATCGCCGTGGCACTGGGCAAACCCATGGTCTACGTCCGCAAGGAACCCAAGGGGTTTGGCCGGATGGCGCAGATCGAGGGCGCACTCGATGACGGCGCCCGCGTGCTGCTGGTCGAGGATTTAACCACGGATGGCGGCAGCAAGGTCCGTTTCATCGAGGCGCTACGCGCCGCGGACGCGAAGGTGGAACACACCTACGTGGTCTTTCATTACGGGATCTTCCCCGAGAGCCAGACGACGATGGACGAGCTCGGCGTCGGGCTCCACGCGCTGGCGACCTGGTGGGATGTCCTCGATGCCGCGCGCGAACAGGGTTCCTTCTCGAGCGAACAGCTCGACAGCGTCGAGGACTATCTGCACGACCCCGACGGCTGGAAACCCATGGCGTGAACGGCGGGCGGGTCGCAGACCCGCCCGCGCATGCCAACCACAAAACCGTCATGCCCGGGCTTGACCCGGGCATCTCCAACACCCCCCCCGCGCCAACGCGGAATGTTGATTGTCCGTTCGCCGGCCAGATCGCCTAGAATGGGCACCTGATTATGGTTTGCCGGAGCGGAGTGGTCCCTTGAAATTTCATACCGTCCTCGCCGCCGCCGTCATCGCGACTGCTCTCGCCTCGACCCCCGCCCTGACACAGGACAGCAAACGCGACGAGCTGGTCATCGGCGTCAGCCAGTTCCCCCAGGGCTTCCACCCGAACCTCGCCAGCCATGTGGTCCTGTCGCTGATCAACGGCATGACCCGGCGGCCCTTCACCGTCTACGACGCGGACTGGAAACTCATCTGCATGCTGTGCGAGACCCTGCCCTCGCGCGCGGCCGGCACCATCCGTGACTGGACCACACCCGAAGGCGAACCCGGGCTGGAGGTCGATTACACGATCCGCGCCGGTGCGACCTGGGGCGACGGGACGCCGGTCTCCACCGAAGACGTGAAGTTCACCTGGGCGATCGGGCGCGACGAGACCGCAGGTATCAACAACCAGGAACTCTACCGGCGGATGGAGAAGATCGTGGCGCACGATGCGCAACGCTTCACCATCTTCTGGAACAAGCGCACCTGCAACGCCGAGGCGATCAACGATTTCGAGCTCGTCCCGGCCCATCTGGAGGCCGCAGCGGCGCGCGATCCCGCCGCCTACCGCACCCGCAATGCCTACGACACAGACCCGACCCGGGCCGGGCTCTATTTCGGGCCCTACCGCATCGCCCGGGTCGAGCCCGGCGCCACAATCACCCTCGAGCCCAACCCCACATGGTGGGGCAAGAAACCGGCGTTCAAGCGCATCACCGTGCGCACGATCGAGAACACGGCGGCACTGGAAGCGAATTTGCTGTCGGGCGAGATCGACTACATCGCCGGCGAGGACGGCATTTCTCTGGATCAGGCGATCGCGTTCGAGAAGCGCCATGGCGACCGCTTCAACGTGGTCTTCAAGCCCGGCCTGTTCTACGAACATGTGGATCTGCGGCTCGACAATCCCCTTCTCGAAGACAGGCGGGTCCGCCGCGCGCTCCTGCACGCCATCGATCGCCGCGCGATCAGCGAGCGCCTGTTCGAGGGCAAACAACCGGTCGCCGACACCTTCGTGCACCCGCTCGACGCCGTGCACACTGACGATGTTCGCAAATATGCGTTCGACCCGGACGCGGCCCGCACCATGCTCGACGCGGCGGGCTGGACCGATATCCGCAAGGGCATCCGCCACAACGCGGCCGGTGAGCCGCTGCGCATCGAGATCATGACCACCGCCGGCAACCGGGTGCGCGAGCTGGTCGAACAGGTCATCCAGTCGAACCTGCGCGAGGTCGGCGTCGACCTGCGCATCCGCAATCAGCCCGCCCGGGTGCTCTTCGGCCAGACCATCCGCCAGCGCGAATTCTCCGCGATGGCCATGTTCGCCTGGTTCTCGACACCTGAGAACATCCCGCGCACGACCATGCACTCCTCCATGATCCCGACCGCCGACAATGGCTGGTCGGGCCAGAACTACCCCGGGTTCGCCAACCCCGTGATGGACGAGGCGATCGATCGGGTCGAGGTGGAATGCGGGGCCGAGGCACAGAAACGCCACTGGACGACGATCCAGCAGACCTATGCAGACGAACTGCCCGTGCTGCCGCTGTATTTCCGCGCCAACGCGTTCGTCATGCCCCAATGGCTCAACGGCGTGACACCGACCGGCCATCAGTATCCGAGTACGCTCTGGATCGAGAACTGGACGGCGCAGTGAGCCGGCAATCACCACCATGCGTCATGCCCGGACTTGATCCGGGCATCCATGTCGCGACCCCGCACAAACCCATGATGGGTCCTTGTTAGCCTTCCTGATCCGGCGTCTGTTCGGCATGGCCGTCGTGCTGGCGGTCATGTCGTTCGTCGTCTTCATGCTGATCGGGCTGATGCCCGGCGACCCCATCGACATCATGATCGCGTCGAACCCCGATCTCACCCCGGCGGACGGCGAGCGCCTCAAACGCCTGCACGGGCTCGATCTGCCCCTGTGGGAACGCTACGCCAACTGGCTGGGCGGCGTGTTCACCGGCGATCTGGGTTTCTCGCGCACCTACAACCGCCCCGTCCTGGAGATCCTGCTGCCCCGGCTGGGCAACACCGTGATTCTGCTCGGGCTGAGCTCGATCGTCGCCATCCTCGTCGCCATCCCCCTGGGCGTGATCGCCGCGACCCGCCCCCAATCGAAGCTCGACGGGGCGATCAACCTGTTCTGCTTCGCGGGCATCTCGGTGCCGCCCTTCTGGCTGGCACTTCTGTTCATCATGATCTTCGCCGTAGCACTCGGCTGGCTGCCGGCCGGCGGCATGGGGGCGGCCGACGCCGGCTTCTTCGCACGGCTGGAGTTTCTGGTCCTGCCGGTTGTCACCCTGACCATCGCCAGCCTGGCCGGCTACACCCGGTTCGCCCGCGCCGCCATGATCGAGGTGCTGCGCCAGGATTACATCCGCACCGCGCGCGCCAAGGGCCTCGGGCCCCGGCGGACCGTGTTCGGCCACGGGCTGCGCAACGCGATGCTGCCGCTGACCACGATCATCGCGCTCGACTTCGGAACGCTCTTCTCGGGCGCGCTGATCACCGAAACAATGTTCGGCTATCTCGGCATGGGAAAGCTGATCTACGATTCCATTCTCGGCAACGACTTCAACCTGGCGCTTGTCGGGCTGCTGCTGGCGACCCTCGTTGTGCTGATCGGCAACTTCCTGGCCGACATCGCCTACGCCGCCCTCGACCCCCGCATCAGCTTCCGGGCGCTGGAGGCGGCATGACGATGGCCGCCGACCTAACAAACGAGGCGGCATGACGATGGCCGCCGACACCCAGGGCGGGACATCCGCCGGGCGTTCAATGTTCTGGCAGCGGTTCCGGCGCAATCGCCCGGCGATGCTGAGCGCCGCCGCGCTGGTCCTGATCGCGCTGGCCGCCCTGCTCGCACCGGCCTTCGAGGCGGTCCTCGGCGTCGATGCCACCCGGGTCGATCTGTTCAACCAGTACGCCGCCCCTGATGGCAGCCACTGGCTCGGCACCGACGAGGCCGGGCGCGACGTGCTGGTGCGCCTGCTCTATGGCGGACGCATCTCCTTGCTGGTGGGTCTGGTGGCGGCGCTGGGCGCAGCCACGATCGGCACGGCGGTCGGACTGCTCGCCGGCTACTACGGCGGACGCCTGGACACGCTCCTGATGCGCAGCACCGATGGATTCATCGCCCTGCCCCTGCTGCCGCTGCTGATCATCCTGGCGGCGGTAGATCTGGCCAAAGTGGGCGTGCCCCCGGACATCGCCAATTCGGAATTGGCGAGCCTCTACCGGATCATCTTCATCATCGCGCTGGTCGGCTGGACCACGGTCGCCCGCCTTGTGCGGGCGGGCACCTTGTCTGTTCGAACGCGCGAGTTTGTCCGCGCGGCCGAGGCCATGGGCGCGCGGCCGGCCACAATCATGCTGCGCCACATCCTGCCGAACATCGTCTCGCCCATCATCGTCGCGACCACGCTTTCGATCGGCACGGTGATTCTGCTGGAATCGGTGCTGAGTTTCCTGGGGCTCGGCATCCAGCCGCCCATCCCGAGCTGGGGCAACATGCTGACCAACGCCCAGGAGCTGGCCACCCGCGCGCCCGCGCTGGCCGTCTGGCCGGGCGTGGTCATCTTCGTCACCGTGATGGCGTTCAACTTCCTGGGCGACGGGCTGCAGGACGCCCTCGACCCCCGGGCGACGCGGCGATAGGCGGGGTCTCACCCGCGCCTTAAGGTCAAGCCCGTGAGGCCCGGTAGGCCGCCGGTGTTACTCCCACATCCTTCTTGAAAACCCGGGCGAAGGCGGCCTCGGACACATAGCCTGCCAGTTCGGCGGCTTCGACCGTGCTGACCTGGCCTTCGGCCAACGCCTCGCGTGCCAGTTGCACCCGCCAGCTCGTCAGATACTGCATCGGCGTGACCCCCATCTTTTGCGCGAAGCGCTGTGCAAAGCCGGTGCGGGACAAGCCCGCCTCCCGCGCCAGGCTCTCCACTGTCCAGGCGACGGCGGGCTGTTTGTGAAAGGCCGTCAGCGCGCGGCCAATATGCGGATCGGCGAAACCCGAGAGGCCGACCCGCTCGGCCGCCTGGCTTTCGATAAACGTCCGGAGCGCCTGCGCGAAGATCACCTCCGACATCTTCAGGGCGATGAGGTCGGCCCCCATCCGGTCTTGTCCCGCCTCTTCACCGATGGCCCGCAGCGTCGCCTCCATCCATGAGGCCGAGGATTCGCCGTAGTTTCGGATGTGGATATAGGGCGGGAGCCGCTCGAAGATCGCGTGCCGCGCATCGGACGCAAACGAGATGTGGCCGCAGATGAGCTGGGTCGGCCGGTCGTCCGAAGAATCGCCGCCATAAACGAGTACGCCGTCCCCGTCATAGCCCGACTCTTCTATGACGCGATCGAGATGCAGGATCGCGTCATCCTCGGTCGCGGCGCAATACAGGCTATGGCCCGCACCATGGGGAATGATCACGAGGTCCCCCTGGGCCAGCGACACAACGTCCGGTGCGCCCGCAACCCGCACGAGACATTCACCGCGGGCCGCATAGTGAAACCGCGCGACATTCTCGAACGGCGGCACTTCCACCCCCCAGGGTGACGTGAACGAGGTTCGGAAATAGAGGGTGCCCCGGATCGCCAGGCGCGAAAGCACATCACTGAGAACATCAAGCATCCGCGCAGTATCCAGACAATACACGCATTCGTCCAGTTATCTGAACGATCTGTCATCTTTTGTGAACTATCAGGCATTATATGTTCGGACTAGCGCGATCATATTACGGTCTCCAATCAACCCGGAGAACCAATATGAAACCTCTCGCAATCGCGTTCCTCGCTGTCTCAATGCTGACCGGCACACATGCCGTCGCCCAGGACGCCGCCACACTCAACGATCTGGAAATCGCCCATGTCGCCTACACGGCGGACAATATCGATATCCGCTACGCCCACCTGGCTCTCGCGCTCACCAGCTCACCGGAGGTCCGGACCTTCGCCGAGACCATGATCCGCGACCATACGGCTGTGAACACGGCGGCGCTGGACCTGTTGGCGAAGCTGGATGCCCAGGCCCAGGACAATTTCCTGAGCCGGACGCTCAATGCCAACGCCGAAAAGATCATCGACGATCTCTCCGCCCTTCGCGGTGTCGAATTCGATCGGGCATATGCGGCCAACGAGCTGGCCTACCACCAGGCGGTCAACGGACTGGTCGAGAACACGTTCCTCCCGAACATCGACAACGCCGAGGTGAAGGCGCTCTTCGAGCAGGGGCTGGAGATCTTCAAGGTGCACGAAGGCCATGCCGGCAACATGGTCAAGGCGCTGAAGTAGAGCCGATGCTGAACAGACGAAATTTCGTCACCGCTGCGATGGCAAGCGCCGTCGCAGCGGTCATCCGGCCGGTGGGCGCACTCGCGGAAAAGGGTGTCACACACGACATCGCGATACGCCGGTTCAAGTTTGTGCCCGCCCGCCTCGATGTCCGCACCGGCGACATGATCCGCTGGACCAACTTCGACCTCGCGCCGCACACGGCCACCGCCGACGATGACGGGTTCGACACCGGCACCCTCAAGAAGGGGCAGAGCCAGGTCGTCGAGGTCAGCGAGGCGCTCTCACGCACCTATCATTGTGCCTTCCATCCGCACATGAAGGCGCGCATCAATCTCGTCTAGGAACTGGGCGAACCTGGCCGGGTTGGCCGGCGCCGCCCGACCTGGAGGGGCCATCACCGCGGCAGGGCGACAAACGTGCCGTTGTTCTGCCGCGTCACCTCGCGCATCAGGGTCTCGAACCGCCCCTCGGTCTGCAGCGATATGAACCCGATCGCGTGGACCCGCGCCTTGGGCTCGCCGGTGATCCGGTTCTTGTTGAGCCGCGACAGGGTCGCGATCACCGGGTCATAGGAAGACCCGGTGTAGTCGTCCCCGAAGATATAGATCGAGACCTTTTCGTTGGGCTTCACATAGCGCTTGAGCGCCACCTCCAGCCCCTCGACCGGGCTCGAATTCGACGCGCTCTTCCAGCTGCGGAACAGGCGGATCGCCCGGTCACGCGCGCCCTTCGTGTCGGGGATCCAGCGCCCGCGGTAGCCACCAATCAGATGGGTTCCGTTGTCGTTCAGAACCTGGAAGCCCTTGATCTGCGGGTGGATGCGAATGATGTTTTCGACCTCGCGGGTGACCCGCTCCCAGATCGACTGCATGCTCCCCGACGTATCGACGACGAAGACCACGAACTCGCTGTCGACCGGAATGCCGCCGACCTCGGCGTCGCGCGGTGCATTTTCGGGCGCAGAGACCCCGGCGCGGGCCTGGTTGCGCAATGCGCTCTCGACCGTCTGCAGCCCCTCGACGTTCCGGGCCAGTTCCGCCGCCGTGTCACTCGCCGATCTGAGATCGCGTTCGGCCGTGCTGACCGCCGTGCCCTCGGCCTCCAGCCGGGCGCGGGTCTGGGCCAGGGTCTCGGCCTCGCGCCCGAGTGCCGCCTCCAGTTGCTCGATGCGCGCCTCGGTGCCGATCAGGCGCTGCAACAGGGTGCTCGTCTCGTCGGTGCCCCCGGCCTCATCCGAGACCCCGAAGGGCGAGATCAGCACCAGCAGCACGACCGCGCCGAACCCGCACGAGATCACGTCGAGGAACGACAGGTTGAAGATTTCGAACTCTGCGCGCTTCCGCCTCATGGCCCGATCCTCATGGCCAACTGGACGCCGGGCTGATCAGGATGCCATCCGTCGCCGCCGTCCACTTCCAGAATTCATGGGGCGCCTGGGGATCGCCCTCGATCGGCAACAGCACGACATTGACCCGAGCGTTCCCCATCCCCGCATTGTTGATCGTGTGCTGCAGCAATCGGACCCGGCATGCCCCCGAGATCGACGTGGCACCACCCCACAGCGCGCTGCAGTCCGAGAAGGGGTTGAGGCTGCGGTACCCGGCATTGCCCGCCGTCGGCAGGCCGTCGGTGATCACATAGAGATCTGTCGGCCGGAATGCCGCCAGCGCGGACAGGCCCGCCGCCAGGTTGGTCGGCCCGGTCGGAACCACGCTGTCGAGATCGCCGAGAACCCGGCCCAGCCCCGCGGCGTCCGTGCCGCTGACCACGCCGCCCAGCGGCCGCGCCTGGTCGTTAAACGCGACCACGCGCACGTCCGAGCGTTCCGGCACCCGCGCCAGGAACCAGGCCACGACCCGGCGCGTGCGCTGCCATTTCGGCCCGGCCTGCTTGTCGGCGACCGCCATGTTCTTGCGGCGGATGATGTCGATCAACACCTCATCGGTCATCGACGCGCTGGAATCGACCAGCACCCCGATCCGTGCGCCCTCGACCCGCAACCCGACGATGTAGGTCTCGCTGCCGGTCGGCTGGGTCTCGACGACGTCGGGTTTTTCCGGGATTTCGATGGATGTGATCGTCTCCTCCAGCGCGCGGGCCGCACTCTGGCTCGCCGCGATCTGCTGCCGCTCGCGTGCGAGTGCGGCCTGCAGCCGGGCCAGTTCGGCCGCGCGCGCCTCGACCTCCTCGGCGCTGACCGCCTTGTCGCGCAGCAGCGCGGTGATCCGGGCGCTCAGGTCGGTCTCCGTCGCCTCCAGGCGCACGAGGTCCTCGCGCAACCGGTTGCTCTCCGCCGAGACATTCTCGCTGTCGAGCTTCACCAGCATCAACACAAGGATGATCGCGCCCAGCCCGCAGGACATGATGTCCAGGAAGGCGAGGTTGAACCCCGGGGGTGAGCGGCGCCGTCTCAGCTTTCGCCTGCCTTGTTCGCGTCCGCCATGCCCACAGCGCTGATCCGGTTCAGCAGGAAGGATTCGCAATATTCCTGGGTGTCCACGAGCATCCCGTCCTGCAGGCGCTGGAGCTGGTGCAGCAGGAACATGAGGACAATCGAGATCAGCAGCGCCACGAAGGTGGAGTTGAATGCGACGCCGAGGCTCTCGGTCATCCCGGCGATATCGCCGGCCAGGGCCTGGTCGGCCTGGGACAGGGCCTCGCCGATGCCGCGCACCGTGCCGATGAAGCCGATCGCGGGAATGGCCCAGATCAGGTAGCGGATCAGGGAGTTTTCGGCCTCCTGCTTCTGCGCCATGGCGTCGACGCTCGCCTCGATCGTCTCCGACGTGTTGTGCACGTCGCCGGTGATCAGGAACCGCCGCAGGCTCGCCATCAGGGTCCGGACCAGCGGCGCGCGGCGGATCTTCTCCGGCAGCCCCTCCAGGGTCGCCAGGGTCGCGGTCATGTCGCCGCCGTCACTTCCCTCCAGCAGATCGACATTGAACAGGTAGCGTTCGCGCAGGATCGCGATGCTCTTTTCGAAGATCAGGTAGAGACCCCAGAACATCAGGATGATGGCGATCTCCTGCTCCCAGTCCTTGAGGATCACCACGATGTTGCGCGGCGCGCTTTTGCCGGCGGCGCGCGCGGCGTCGAGCAGCTGTGCCGATTCCGGCCAGACATACCCGGCGTAGAACAGGTGGACGACGATGATCGAGAGGACCAGGGCGAGGATATTCTTGGCGACTTCGGGCATGGGTTCGTCCCTGTGGATACGTCTAGATGTCGACCGGGAAGGAGACCGGCGAGTTCAGGCTGAACGAGGGTGCGGATTGCGCGTAGGCGAAGCCGAGCAGCCCGACCCCGGCCGACAGCGCAATGACCAGCGCCAGCAGGCGGCGCCGCCCCCCGCGCGCCCGGCCCCCGCGCTGCCCGGCGTTGAATGGGTTACTTCGGCGTGTCTTCACCATGGAGATACCTCCCTACTCTGAATCCGACGTCGTCGCGCCCGCTGGACAGGCCGTCCCGATAGGCCGCGCGCAACGTGGTGCGCGTCCCCGACCGCCAGCTCGACCCCTTGATCACATGGGCATCGCCGAACGACGGCCCGAGCGGGTCGACCGCGACAGACCCCTTGGCGGGCGGCTCGAGCGAATACCAGTCATGGACCCACTCGCTGACATTGCCCGTCAGGTCGAAGAGCCCGGATTTCTCGGCCGCGAAGCTGCCGACGGGCGCGATCCGCGCATGGCCGTCATTGTAGTTGGGTACGAAGTTTCGGGCCACGCCGTTGGCAGATTCGTCTGCAATGTTGCCCGCGCCCCGCGGGATGGTCGCCCCGTCGCCCCAGCCGAAAATGCTCCGGTCCGGGCGCCCGGCCTTGCGTGCGAGCCACTCCCACTCCGCCTCGCTCAGCAGCCGGTATCCGTCGGCCTTCGGGTCGATTCCTCGCACCCGGCCGCCCGCCACGCGATAGAAGGGTGCCAGCCCCTCCCCGGCGCTCAGCCAGTTGGCGAACCCGGCGGCGTCCTGCCAGCGCACATCGGAAACGGGCGCATTCGGCGCCAGCCCCCGGCTGCCGCGGAACGCCGCCATCTGGGCATTCGTCACCTCATGCTTGGCCGCATAGAAGGGCCGGGTCAGGCGCACGCGGCGCTCGAACTCGTTGGCCCGCTGGCCAATCTCGTGGCGCGGCGCCCCCATGACGAATTCGTCGTTGGGCTCGAACAGCACAAGCTCGATCCCGACGCTGTTGGTGTAGGTCCGCGGCGCCTCGGCCAGCCGTGCGACCGCCTCGGGGATCAGCGTCTCGCGGATCACCAGCGGGCGCGTCGCCGACGGCAGAATGTTCCGGGCGATGCTGCGATAACCGGGTTTGCGCAGCTCGATACGGGTGGGCACGGCCAGCAGACGCAGGGACGCGTTGCCCTCGCCGCGCAGCTTGCCGTCGACATAAATCTCCGCCGGCGGGTCGGTCTCGATCTCGACCAGCCCCAGGTCGGGCTGGAGCGCCAGGGTGAGCGTCCGCGTCTCGTTGGGCGCCAGCCGCACCGTCCGGGTCTCGCCGCGATACCCGTCGCGCAGATAGACGATCGTGTGGTCCTGCGCCGCGGTGATCTCCACCGACCTCTCCGGGTCGACCCGCCGGCCGTCGACCAGCAACTCGCCGCCGGCCGGTGACACGTCGAAATTCAGGGTCGCTGCGAACGGCAGCAGCTTGTAGTTCCGCGCGACGTCGGGCCGGGCGTTGGTGATCCGGATGACGTCCTCGAGGGGCTGCCGGTCGGGTGCGGTGACCGTGATCCGGTATTCCCCGCCCGCGAGCGTCCGGTCGAGTGGCGTGGCACCAGCGTCGGTGCCGCCAATCTCCACCTTGGCCCCCGCCGGATCGGAAATGATCGTCAGGCGCCCCGCGACGGGCTCCAGCGCGATCTCGGTCTCGGTGACTTCGCCCCGCTTCAGTTCGACATCCCGCGTCGCCGGCACAAAGAACGGATGATCCACCGCCACCTCATGGGCCCCGTCCTCGCCCTCCGTGTCGAGCAGCTCGCCGACTTTCACCAGCCGCCCGTCAAACGACCAGCGGCTGTCTACCAGGGCCGGCGCCGTCGTCACCACCAGCCGGCCGGGCAGCGGCACAAGCGTCACCGCAATCCGGCGGCCCTTCTCTCCGGGCTGGATCGCGCGCCTGGCGTCGCGGAAGCCCGGTGCGCGTACCAGCAGCACAGGTGCCCGCGAGACCGTGTAGACCGCATCGCCCACCGCGAGGCCGAACCCCTCGGTCAATTCGATTGAACCTTCCGGTTCGGCTTCGGCTGGCAGGATCGTCACCCGGGTCGCATTGGTGGAAATCAGAATCCCCGCAACCGCAACGACCACGAGCACCAACGCCACCAGCCCGAGCACGTAGAGCCGGGCCTGGCGCGCGCGCGCGGCGCGCAGCCCCCGTTCAAACCCCGGTTCCGATTCAGGTTCAGATGCGTTCATCGGGCACAATCTCCAGGACCAGATCGGCCTGCCCCGGCGGGATGTCGACGCGCATCAGCACGGCCTGGAACCCCTCGCGGATACCCTCGATCGTGTACTGGCCGGGCCGCAGCTCGATGGTCCGCTCGGTGATCTTTCCCACAATCCCGACCCCGCGCACGGTGATGTTGGTCTTGCCGTCCGAGACGATGCGCACCGGCACCTTCACCCCATAGGCGGCGATAAGCCCGGCGAGCGCGTCGGCCTGCGCTGCAAGGCGGGGGCTCTCGTCGCGCATCGGCGCCACGGCATCCACGAGCGAGGCGGCTTCCGCCGCCACGGCCACGGAGGCCAGCCGCCCGGGTGCTGCGAGATGCCGTGCCGCGCGCGCGTGCAGCTGGTTGATCGTCTGCGCCCGCGCCAACGCGCCGGTGATGTCGCGGTCGGCCGGCGCCAGCCGACGCAGCTGGATATAGGTCTGCTCGGCCGTGGCCCAGTCATCGGCCAGCGCGGCGGCCCTTGCGGTCCGGGTCAGGCGCTCGATCAGCAGTTCGATCTCCAGACCGGCGATCTTCTCGTCCAGCACGTCGACCTCGGCGCGATCGGGATAGATCCCGCGGGCCGCATCGAGAGCGCCCTGCGCCGATGTGAGCGCCCGGGCCTCAACATGCTTCAACCCAGCCACGATATGCCCGGCAAACCGTGCCTCGCGCAAAAGGCGCCGGACTTCTGCCAGCCGGGGCGCCAGCTCGCTGCGCCCCGGATCGATCGCCAGCGCGGCTTCGAGATGGCCCCGCTCGGCATCCAGATTGTTCTCGACCCGGGCCACCGCCGCGTCTTCGATCTTCGCCAGCAACGCCGGCAACGCGTCGATCCGCTGCTTCAGAGCCGCCGCTGGGTCAGACATCGGCTGGATCGTCAGGGCGCGATCGATCGCCAGCGCCGCCGCGTCGTAATTGTCGTCGCCAAAGGCGGCCTCCGCCGCCGCGAACGCATCATTGAAGGCTTGTTCGCGTGCCGCCAGCGCCTGCTCGGCCGTCGTGCGCGCCGCCGCCAGCTCGGTGACGGCTGCCATGTAGGACCCTTCCGAGAACAGGGAGATCGCCACCGCCTTGCCGTCCAGAATCCGGCGCTGCGCCGCGGCGTCCCAACGCGCGAAATCATCATGGGTCACCGCCGGCTCCAGGGCGGTCTGGAACGCGGCGAGGTCGATTTTGAACTGATCACGCGCCGCCTCGTTTGCCGCCTCATCGGGCGCGACAACCGGCGCGGGGCGGACAATCTCGGGCATGGCCTGCGGCGTCTTCGGCACGGCCTCGGGTGTCGTCTGGGCCGCCAGTGGTGCGTCCGCCACATCCGAGGGGCGGAGCAGGACGATCCCCGCATAGGTCAGTCCGATCACCGCGACGCTCGCGGCGATGCCAACCACGATCTGTATCCGGCGGCGCTGGGCGGCCAGGCTTTCCTGTTCGAGTTTCTCCTGGAGCATAAGCGGCGGTACGCCCTAGAGCTGAACGTTGGGGGTGCGCTCTTCCTCGAAGACCCGCTGCAGGAACGCCCGCCACTGGGCGAATTGCTCCTTCGCCGTACCCGTCAACTCGATGGTCTTCTCTTTGAAAGCCACCACCCGCGGGGCCAGGTCGATGTCGATGGACTCGCCCAACTCGGCCAGCGCGTCGCGATGCACCTCGGCCTCCTTGCTGGTCTGGAAACTGCTCGACAGCAGGGTAGCGCCGAGCGTCCCCGCCACGACACCGCCGGTCACACCCGCGGTCCGTCCGGCCGTCGAATCCGAATTCGACCCGGCGATCACAGCCAGCACGCCCAGGCCGATCGCCAGCACACCCAGTGCTGCCTCGCCGATCGCCTTCTCATTCGCCTCGCGCCGCGCTTCCTGTTCGAACAGGCTCTGCTCCTGCCAGATCAGGTAGCTCTCCTGCATCTCGGCGCTGAAGGCGCGGTAATGGTCCTGCAATCCGTCGACGAAAAGCTGATCGCGCACCCGCACGGCCCGGGTTCGCTCCAGCATCGGGTCCGCATCGCTCGGGAAGCTGCGCAGGGCGACGGTGCCCCGTTTGGTTACAAGGTGCTCGGCAAAGGCGTCCTCGGCGAAATTCGATCCGAACCGGAGCTCGGTCAACCGGCCCAAATTATCGAGCTCGGCGATTGAATAATCATCCAGCTCATGGGCCACCCGGTTTGCCGCCTCCTCGAACACCGGGTCATAGGGGTCCAGCCCCTCATTGCGGATGTTCTTGTGGAAGCCCGAGGGCACCTCGTGGTCGAAGGAGCGGACGAACCAGGACCGGCCCGAGACATCGACCACTTCGACCTGGATTTCGACATCCGCGCCATTGGATTCAACGATGCTCCCCAGGACATAGAGATCGCCCGTGGCGTTGCGGTCCGGCGTCACGCGCACGGCACCAAACGCGCCTGTTTTCTCGAGCGCCTCTTTCAGCTTCACCGCGAACCGATTCGCTTCCGCCCGGCGCAGTTCCGGCCACACGCCCTCTTCTTCATAATTGCGCCCTGCGTCCGATAGACCGGGATCGAACACCGGCACGACCACGTCCAGGCGCGGTTTCGCGGGATCGACCTTCGCCGGCCCCTCGGGGTCGAACAACGACGACAATTGCGGGCCCACATTCGGGCCGCTGGCGCCGGCCCCGCCAGAGCCGACATTCCCATTGGTCACGCAGGCCGTGAGCGTGAAGCACGCGCACACGGCATAAACACCCATCTTGCGAAAAAGCTTTTGCATGTCAGTCTCCGTCCGGAGCCCCTACTGGGACACCGGTAGGCCCTTATACCTGCGATATTCGTCCCAGAGCCGCTTTTTCAGTTCCGGGTCGGTTTCCTCGATTGCGGCCTGGCGAATCTGCGCCTCCAGCGCGCTGTCATTGTCTGCTGGCGGAATATCTTCGGGGACTTTCCCGCCGCCCTGCGTTCGCGCCGCCTCGCGCACCGGTTCATCACGCGCCGGGCTGTCGGCCTTGTCTTCGGGGCTCTCGATATCGTCCGGCCGCGTCCACTTGCCGTTCTGATTGGGGGCAGTCGTCGATGCGCTCACGGTGGGCGCGTCGCCCGTCACATCGCTGGCAGCCGTCGAGCTGCCCTCCTGCGCGGGCGCGCTCTCGGCTGCATCCGGGCCGGAGATATCGCTGGCCGCCGTGGAGGTTTCGGCGCCGGAGGATTCCGAACCCCCGGCATCCGTTCCCGCAGCCTCGGTGCCCGACAATTCGCCAGTACCATCACCGCCACCCGTGCCGGCGTCACCACCTGTTCCACCCCCCGAACCACCACCCGAACCACCACCCGTCCCGGCGCGCTCGGACTGGCATTCCTCGAAACGGCCGAGCGAGCGCTGGAAGGCACGGTCCATGCGTGCGATGCGCTCCTCGCGGGTCAGCCCGGGTTCATCGGCATAGTCGATGGTCACGTCCGTGCAGTCATGGGACAGCGTTCCGGCGTCGCGTGTTGCCGGCGTACTGGCCGGCGTCGCTGCCGGCGTCGCTACCGGCGTCTGCGACCAGGCGGGACCCGCGCTCACGCCCAAGCCGACCAGCAACACCCCAACGCCGAGCGTCACCCCAAACGTGAGGTTCGCCCCAAACGTCAGGTTCGTCAGCTTCGTCGGTTTCCTGTTTCCCGGCTGGGTCGTCACGCTGCTGTTCCCCTTCGGTGATATGCGCGATGGTACCGCCATCGCACCGGCATGCCCAACATGGGCTGCCGGATATCATGGAAACGCCGAAATAAGGCGATTTTCCGGCAGATGCACGCCTCCAACCTTGGCTTTCCCGCCGATCCCGTGCTAGAAGGCGCCTCCCCGTTGGGGACGGCACTGAAAAACGCGCAAATATGCGGATTTCGGGCCGAGATGTGCGGAAGGGGGTGATTCCTATCGTCCAGGTCGTAGTTAGAGACAATAATGTCGACCAGGCGCTGAAAGCGCTGAAGAAGAAGATGCAGCGCGAAGGCGTATTTCGCGAGATGAAGCTCCGGCGCT
>JABIVD010000052.1 GCA_018667335.1 Rhodospirillaceae bacterium | reverse complement strand
TGGCAAGGCGCGAGCCCATTCTTTTTTCAGCAAGAATTGGCGCGAAGCTGGGCACGCGCGTATAAGCCTCAACGTCATGCGAATACTCTATGTCGGTCCCAACCGGATTGGCGACGCCGTCCTATCGTCCGGTCTGCTGAATTTCCTGAACAGGAACTATCCCGACGCGCGATTTACCGTCGCCTGCGGCGCATCGGCCGCGCCGTTGTTTGAAGAGCTTCCGGGCCTCGAACGCTTGATCCCCATGCAAAAGAGACCGCGCGCCGGCCATTGGCGTTCGCTCTGGCGCCAGGTGGCCGGGCACCGCTGGTCGCTCGTTGTGGATGTGCGGCGTTCGGTCATTCCGTGGACGGTTTTGACGTCGCGCCGTGCAGTGGCACCGCCGAGTTCCCATCGCGACGAACACGCAGTCGTTGCGTTCTCGCGGACTCTGGGATTGTCCGAAAATCCACCGATCCCGCGCCTGTGGGTGGGCGCGAAACATCATGCCGCCGCCACTGACCTGCTGCCGGAGGGGAGGCCGGTTATCGCCGTTGCGCCGACGGCGAACTGGCAGGGCAAAATCTGGCCGGCGGAGCGATTTGTCGAAACACTCCAGCGTTTGACGGGGATCGCCGGATCACAGGCGGACGCCGTCCTGCCGGATGCGGCGATTGCGGTGCTGGGTGCCGAAAATGAGCGTGATGCAGCGGCGGCGGTGCTCGACGCCATCCCGGCTGACCGGCGGATCGATCTCGTGGGCACGCAAGATCTGCCGACGGTATCGGCCTGCTTGCTGCGTTCGTCGCTGTTCGTCGGAAACGATTCGGGCCTGATGCACATGGCCGCGGCCGCAGGAATTCCGACCCTGGGGCTGTTTGGTCCCAGTCGGCCGGAGCGGTATGGGCCGTGGGGATCAAGGGCGACGTGGGTCACGACTGAAAAACCCTACTCAGAGCTTGTCGGCGGGAAAGGCTATGATCACCGCACGACGGAAACGCTGATGGACAGCCTGTCCGTCGATACAGTCGTCAGGGCGTCTGCGAGTTTGTGGCGCCGCGTGGGTGAAGATCGAGAATGACCGTTCAGGAAAATACGCCGCGCTTGTCCGCGCTTGTCGTTGCGCACAATGAGGAAGCCCAGCTTGCCGATTGCCTGGACGCGCTGCGCTTTGCCGATGAGATCGTTGTTGTCCTCGATCGATGTAACGATGGTTCGGAACAGATCGCACGCGCGCATGACGCCACGGTTGAGGCGGGTGCGTGGGAGATTGAAGGTGCACGCAGAAACCGCGGGATCGAGATATGCACCGGTGATTGGATTCTCGAAGTCGATGCCGACGAACGCGTGACGGCGGCACTGGCGCAGGACATCCGATCGACGATTGCCGTCGCGCCCTATGGCCATTTTCTCATCCCCTTTCATAATTACGTCGGAGACCGGCTGGTTGAATTTGGTTGGGGCGCGGCCTGGGGTGTGAGTGCAACTGTGCGCCTGTTTGCCAATGACCCTGCGCGCGGCCCGGCCAAAATATGGGGCGGTCAGCGCATCCATCCCGCCCTGGAACTCAAGGGAGCTTCGGGACGGTTGGCGGCACCGATGGTCCACTATGTCGACCGCAATATCTCGGACATGATCCACCGGCTTGATCGGTATACGAGCGCGCGCGCGCGCGATTTGCGCGAATCCGGCGATATCGGCAGTTTCAGACACAATCTGCGGCGGATCTTCTCGCGCTTCTGGAAATGCTATGTGGCGCGGCGCGGTTACCGGGAAGGTCAGTACGGGTTCTTGATTGCGTTGATGGCCAGTCTTTATCCGATCCTCAGTTATCTCAAAGCCCATCTGGAGGATGAGTAACCTTGCGACTGCTCCAGGCCATGGCGGGCGCGGAAGTGGGCGGCGCAGAGGCGTTTTTCGTCCGACTGGCGATTGCGTTCGCCAAGGCCGATGTCGACCAGCGGGTGATTATCCGACGTGATTCGGTTCGCGCGCGCGCACTCCGTGATGGCGGCGTTGAGCCGCTGGAGTTGCCGTTTGGCGGGCGGATGGATTTTCGCACACGGCCCGCATTGCAGCGTGAGATCGATCGCTACAAGCCCGATATCGTCCTCAGCTGGATGAGCCGTGCGAGCTGGGCAACACCCAAGTCGGAGCGGCCAGATGGCTACAAACTGATTGCCCGTCTCGGTGGATATTATGATCTCAAATATTACCGGCACTGCGACTATCTGATCGGCAACACGGAAGAGATTGTCGAGCATATTGCCGAGCAGGGCTTTGACCGGGACCGGATCGTCTATCTGCCGAATTTCGTACACGCGCCCACACGGCCCGCGATATCGCGGATCGGATTCGATACACCGCTGGATGCGCCGCTTTTATTGGCGATGGGACGTTTGCACGAGAACAAGGCCTTCGATGTCCTTTTGCGCGCGCTTGCAAAGTTGCCCGACGCGTGGCTTTGGATCGCCGGTGAAGGCCCGGAAGCAGCCAGCCTGTCGAAACTCGCAACCGAACTTGGCGTGACTGATCGCGTGCGATTCCTCGGATGGCGCGACGATTCCGATGCGCTGATGCAGTCCTGCGATATGTTCGTCTGCTCGTCGCGCCATGAGCCGTTGGGCAATATCGTTCTGGAAGCCTGGGCGGCGGGGAAACCCGTCGTGGCCGCGGCGGCGGCGGGCCCTGTCAGCCTGATCGGTGATAACGTGGCCGGAATACTGGTTCCGGTGGATGACCCGGACGGGCTTGCCGACGGGATCCGCGAGCTCCTCGCAGACCCCGCGAATGCGGCGCGCCTGGCGGTGGAAGGCCGCCGCCGTTTCGAAGAGAACTACACCGAGAAGGCCGTGGTCGCGCAGTATCAGGACTTCTTCGAGCGGATTGCCTGACGATGTGTGGGATCGCAGGAGTCATGTGGGCGGACGGTGCAAGCGCGGATGCGGATGTTCTGCAGCGCCTGGTCGATGCGGTGCGGCACCGGGGGCCGGACGGTGAGGGCGCCTATACGGCGCGGAATGTCGCGCTGGGCCAGACCCGGCTCGCGATCATCGATCTGGAGACCGGCAATCAGCCCCTCTATGAACCCGGCGGCGCTGTCCTCGTTGCGAATGGCGAAATCTACAACTATGTCGAGCTGCGTGCGCAGATGGAGGGTGAGGAATTCTCAACCCAATCCGACTGCGAACCGCCGCTGCACCTCTACCGGAAATATGGCCTCGATTTTGTTGATCATCTCCGGGGCATGTACGCCATTGCGCTGTATGACCCGATCGAGGGGCAGCTGGTGCTGGCGCGCGACCCATTCGGGATCAAGCCGCTGTACTACGCCCAGACGGATCGTGGGTTTGCGTTTGCCTCGGAACCGCAGGCGCTTATCGAATCCGGGATGGTCACGCCGCGTGTGAATCCGGCGGCGCTTGCCGAATTGCTCCAGCTTCAGTTCTCGACCGGTGCCGAGACCGTGTTTGGGTCCATCATGCGTGTGCTTCCGGGGGAATCCGTTGTGGTCCGTGATGGCCGCGTGGTTGCCCGCCGGCGCCGGTCCGTTCTGCCGTCGGAGGGTGCGGCGGACTGGGACGAAGAAACAGCGCTGGAGCTTCTCGACACGGCATTGCGCAATAGCGTCGAAGTGCATCAGCGTTCCGACGTGCCCTATGGGATGTTCTTGTCCGGCGGGGTCGACAGCGCCGCGCTTCTTGCCCTCATGTCGGACCTCAACAGCCAGCCGGTGCAGGCTTTCACTGCGGGATTTGTTGGCACATCCGTTCCCGACGAGCGCGCACGCGCACGGGAGCTGGCCGCGATCACCGGGGCGGAGATGACCGATCTGGCGATCGACGCAGATATGTTCTGGCGCGATCTTCCGAAGATCGCCGCGGCGATGGATGACCCGGCGGCCGACTATGCGATCGTGCCGACATACTTCCTCGCGGAGGCCGTGAAGGCGGCCGGGCTGAAAGTGGTTCTGACCGGTGAGGGCGGAGATGAACTCTTTGCCGGTTATGGCCGTTACCGCAGCGCCATGCGGCCGTGGTGGCGCGGCGGCCGAAGCATGCGCGCGCGTGGCGTCTTTGATGGCTTGGGCGTGCTGCGCGAGCCGCTAACAGGCTGGCGCGACGGCATCGCTGCTGCCGAGCAAACTGCCGATACCGCCACATTCAGCCGCCTGCAATCCGCACAGGCGGCAGATTGTGCGGACTGGCTTCCCAATGATCTTTTGATCAAGGTTGATCGGTGCCTGATGTCGCATGGCGTTGAGGGGCGAACGCCGTTCCTGGACCCGGAGGTCGCGGCTGTCGCGTTTCGAATGCCCGACTCTCTCAAGGTGCGTGATGGGCTCGGCAAATGGATTCTGCGGAAATGGCTCGATGGTGTCCTTCCCGAAGCACGTCCGTTTGAACGCAAGCGTGGCTTCAGCGTACCTGTCGCCGAGTGGATGGAGGCCAGCGCGCTGGAGATCGGACCGCTGGTCGCGCATCAGCCCGGTGTGCTCGAAGTTTGCGACCCACGCGCGGTGGAAGCGCTCTTCGCCAAGAAGGGGAAGCGTCCGGGTTTTGCCGCCTGGGTTTTGCTGTTCTATGCGCTCTGGCATGCCCACCACATTCTCGGTGTACGCGACAGCGAGAATGTTCGCGACGCGCTCGAGGCCGGGCGTCGCGCGGCCTGATCAGTCGCGCAAGACCGCGTTGCCGTCGACGCGCAGGTTCTCCAGCATCCCGATAAAGTCGAGGTCGTCACCCGCCGGGTCACCGGCGTGGACCGGCTGACAAATTCCACCGCGCAGGAGCTGATTGCCCGGGCTATCCGCGATCGATGTTTCACCGAAGATCGAGACGAACACAAAGCAAGTGACGCGCCTTGAATGCGCCACGACAAATGTGAGGTCTCGGCGCCCGCGAATATCGTCAACGTCGAAGCGCACGCCTTGCTGCTGCAACGCCGGGTCGTTGCCGTAGAGCCGATGCAGGTAGGACGGGCTTTCGCTTTCCGACCCGAAGCCGCCACTCACCAGGGCTTCATAAACCAGATGCCCGCCCTCCAGGGACCATCGTTCCATATATCGGCTGTGAAGCTCGACTTTCTCGCGTGACAGAACCCGCGCCCGATCATCCATGATCGATAGCCTTGCTTCATTCGCGGCGATCGGTTGCCAGTCCAGCTGACCCAGTCGTCGACCCTCGAGATCCCTGACGGCGGAACCTTGAGTGCATGCGGTCAGCAGAGCGGCCGCAATCAGCGTGGTCAGGAGGGCAAGCCGAGGCATGACAGATGGGCCAGTAAAGATGTTGCGCAGGTGGATATCCTAGCCGTCCAGGCTAGGAGACGCTGGTTTTTTGTAAACAATTCAATCTGTTGCGCAATGGGTGAGCCCGTCTCCGCCTTTTGGCTGACTTCTGCCATTTGCGGGCCTATATTTCATGTTCGATTGTGCACTGCACCTAAGGTTTCCGGCGAATGTTTCGCCGAACCAATGTGAAACGGGCCGCGCCCACGGGCGCCCTTTGAGACAGAGGAGAGACACGCATGACCGCATGTATTGTTGGTTGGGACCATCTGAAATTTGGCAAGCGCGTAGACGATGACATCGAGGACATGATCGTCAGCGTCGCCACGGGCGCGATGCGCGACGCCGGCGTCGAGCCGAAGGATGTGGATGCGATCTATCTGGGCACCTTCGGCGGTGGTTTCGTGAATCAGGAGTTTCCGGCGTCACTGGTGTTGCAGGCCCATGAGGATCTGCGCTTCAAGCCCTCGACCCATGTCGAGAATGCCTGCGCGACCGGATCCGCTGCCATCTATCAGGGCCTCAATCACATTGCAGCCAAGCGCGGCCGCATTGTCCTGTGCGTCGGGGTCGAGAAGATGACAGACGTCACCGGTGAGGTGCTCGGCGGGATTCTCTCCAAGGCGTCATACCTGCGTGAGGAATCGGCATCGAGTTTCGCGGAGATCTTCGGCCAGATCACGGATGCCTACTTTCAGAAGTACGGCGACAAGTCCGACGCACTCGCGATGATTGCGGCCAAGAACCACAAGAATGGCTGCGACAACCCCTATGCGCAGATGCAGAAGGATCTCGGCTATGACTTCTGCCGGAACGTGTCCGAGAAGAATCCGATTGTCGCCGGGCCACTCAAGCGTACCGATTGCTCGCTTGTGTCCGACGGCGCGGCGGCCATCGTGCTGACCGATGTCGATACGGCGCTGAAGATGGACAAGGCGGTCTATTTCCGCGCGGCTCAGCATGTGCAGGATTACCTTCCCATGTCGCGCCGCACGGTGATTGATTTCGAGGGGCCGGCTGAGGCCTTCTCTCGTGCCTTCGCCGAGGCCGGTATCTCGATCGACGATCTTGGTTTCGCCGAGGTGCATGACTGTTTCACGAGCGCCGAGTTGTTGTCCTATGAGGCGATGGGCCTGACCGCGAAGGGGCAGGGCGAGATCGCCATCAAGGAAGGTTGGACCTATGCCGACGGCAAGCTGCCGGTGAATCGCTCTGGCGGTCTGAAGTCCAAGGGCCACCCACTGGGTGCGACCGGGCTTTCGATGCATGCCATCGCATCGATGCAGCTCACCGGCACCGCGGGTGATCTGCAACTCGATAGTCCGAAGCTGGGCGCCGTGTTCAACATGGGCGGCTCGGCCGTATCGAGCTACGTCTCGATTCTTGAGCCGCTGCGCTAGCCCGCTTCGTCTCGAATCAGGTCGAATCAGGTCGAATCAGGTCGAATCAGGTCGAACCAGGTCAAATCAGGATTGCGATGACATGAGCGAAACGTTCAAGGCCGTCCTGCTTGAGCAGGGGGAGGAAAAGGTGTCAGCGTCCGTGACGGATGTCGACGTCGATGCCCTGCCCGAAGGTGACGTCACGGTTGCGGTTGAATATTCGACCATCAACTACAAGGACGGCCTGGTCGTAAACGGCAATGTCGGCCGTCTGGTCCGAGAGTTTCCGCATGTGCCCGGCATCGATTTTGCCGGGACCGTGGAACGGTCCGATAACGCGGCCTATGCGCCTGGTGACAAGGTGGTCCTGACCGGTTGGCGTGTCGGCGAGGCGCACTGGGGCGGTCTGGCGCAGAAGGCCAGAGTAAAGGCCGACTGGCTGGTGCCGTTGCCCGACGGGCTGACGACGCAGCAGGCGATGGCCGTCGGCACAGCCGGGTTCACGTCCATGCTGTGCGTCGATGCACTTGAGGCTCACGGCCTCACGCCCGACCGGGGCGAGGTGCTGGTCACCGGCGGCGCGGGCGGCGTCGGCAGTGTCGCGATCGCCATTCTGGCGAAGCTTGGGTACACGGTCGTGACCTCGTCGGGGCGCCGGGAGCTTGATGATTATCTCAAGGGTCTGGGCGCGTCGGAGGTGATCGATCGTGCTGATTTGTCGGAGGCGGAATCCAGGCCGCTCGAGCGCGAACGCTGGGCGGGATGCGTCGATGCGGTCGCGGGCAAGACACTCGCGACTGTCCTGGCACAGATGAAATATGGCGGTTCGGTCGCGGCCTGTGGGCTGGCGGGCGGCAACATTTTGGAGACAACGGTGTTGCCGTTCCTGTTGCGCGGGGTGAACATTCTGGGCATCGATTCGGTGATGCAGCCACAGGAAAACCGGGCCCGGATCTGGCAGCGGATTGCCGGGGATCTGCCGCTCGACAAGCTGGATGCCATGACAAGCGTGGCACCGCTCGGGGCAGTTCCTGATCTGGCAAAGTCGATTCTGGCCGGTGGCGTACGCGGCCGCACGGTGATCGACGTCAACGCCTGAGGCCACACGCAAGTAAATCCTCTCTTAACCCGCTCGCGCTAGGCTTAAGCCTAACTGAGGTTGGGTCGATGGAATTCAAAGGCAACAGATGGCGGGTTGGAGCTGCGCTGGGCGCGGGATTGCTGCTGTCCGCGTGCCAGAATCCCTGGATCGAAGATTTGCCCAGTTTCGATCAGGTGCTTTCGGCGGGCTGGTTGGAAGACGAGGCCCCGCTGCCGGTTGTCCCGGTTTATTGCTATGACACGATTGGCGCGGCCGATTGCTACGCGGTGCCACTTGAAGGCCAGTCGAACCGGCTCCGCGGTTTCGAGGGACCGCCGCCGCCGATGCGTGACGACCGCTAGGTCATCCGCCGACTTGCACCAAACCTAAAGTTATGGCGCTTTGAAGCTTCTGCATACGCACGTGGTGCGTGCGTTGGCGAACAGACCCTTGTCCCCGACCGCTGCCGCGCGCTAGATCAACGTTCGGTCTTATTGTCCTGCGGGCAATACAGAGACGTTTACTCGACCCCAGGGCGACGAGAAACAGATGGGCGTGTATCGGTGGATATTCGTAGTTGGACTGGTCGCGAGTGTGGCGGCCCTTTTCATTGCGTTCTCGACCGAACGAGACGACACGGTTTCCGCGCCGGTTGCCTCCAGCCAGATCGAAGTTGGAAACGCTGTGCGCGAAGACCCGCCCGCCGTCCCGGCGATAGTGGACGACAATCTGGAGCGGCCGGAACTCGACATCGACGCGCCTGCGGGCCCGGTCGTAATCGTCGATACATTTCCGTCCGAGTCCCAGCTCACGATCCAGGAGTGGCGCGGAATCGATGGCTCGGCCGGGCATTTTGACAGGCTCGACCGGCTCGTTGCGACGGGTTTTCCGGAGTCCGATATTTCACCCAATGACATCCTTGTGGCGCGGGGCTGGGCCGGCGACCTGAGCCTGGGGCTGCGGTTGAACGATGTTGTCCTGGCGCGTTGCAACCGGATCGTCGCGCGCACCCAGGTGACGCTCGACCGACCGGATGTTGCAGCCGCGGTGCATCCGAACCTCTTGCGATCGGGCTGGGAAGCACAATTGTTCGCCGGCGATCTCCCGTCATGTGGTGACGACAACCTCTCGGCCTGGGCGGTCATTCCCGGGAGCCCGGCGCGGCTGATCTCGCTGGTCGGGCGGCATGCCGTCGATGTTGCAGGCTTCGCTGTGACCGACGTTGCGCATGTTTCTGCACAGACCGTGATTCGCCCCGACGCCTATCCGGGGCCGCTCGAGGCGTCCTTTGACATACTCGCGACCGTCGCGAATATGCGGCGCTGCGGAAGCACCAAATGTCCGGTGGTTTCACAGGTCGCGCGCGGAACTCATTCGGGCGTGCTGCTCGAAAATAACGGAAGCTGGTCGTTGTTGGCGTTTGGTGATCGCCAGGGCTGGCTGTTCAACAATTTGTATCGCCGCGCGCAATAAGGCCGGAAGGCCGCAAGGACACGTGGAAAAATTTCTGCAACACCGCTAGTGAACACGGACACCGTGTTGAATGAATGCGAGGCTGCACGTGCGTACATTCCTGTTTCACTGTTTGGCGCTCGTCCTGGTCGTCGCCTACGTGAACACATTCGTGCTGTGGCGCGAGATCGGATATGCGTTCGGCCGGGGCATTCGCGACGGTATGCCGTTCATCGCCGTCGCTGCCCTGGTGCTTGGGGTCATTATCTACGTTGGTGTGAAGGCGCGCCGCGGGACTCTGTCCATTGCCTGGCCATGGATCGCCGCGGCGGTGATTTTTGCGGTCGTCGGGCTGGCCTCAACCGATCCAGCCTTTCCAGCCAAGCGAATCCATGTCCCCCAATATGTAATCCTTGCGATCGTGCTTCACTTCTCGATCCGCGCATCCGAACGTACGGCGCTGACGCTGCTGTTCGTCTTTTTTGCGGTCGCCGCCTATGGCGTCCATGACGAGTTTCTGCAAGGGCTGCACCCGCGCCGCACCTTCGGGCTACGCGATATGTTCGTGAATGCATGCGGTGCCGCCGCGGGTATCTCGCTGGTTCGGGCTTTGGTGCCCGGCTGCCGCGGTCTTCTCCTTGAAATTGGCCCGCCGGCGGTGCGACTGGGCGTGATCGCGGCATTTGTGCTCGCGATCGGGGGTGTATTCTTGTTTGCGCTCGCCGGGACCGCCTACCGTGCCGACATTCTCCCCTACTGGAGCGTGCTTCCTGCCCTCGCCGGGGCGCTCGCGCTGGCCGTTGCCGGAGAGCGCCTTTCCTTACGGGGCGATCGCCTGGCGGTCCGTGCGCTTGTGTTTGTCTGTCTGCTCTATGCCGTCCATCCGCTGGTGATCAATGTCGCGCTCCTGGATTTCGCCTAGCGTCGCCGCGCTCGGCTTCGTGCTGATCGCCATATTGGCGGTCCACGATCTCGTGCGCGATCGTCCGCTCAATGTGATCGTGCTGACGGTCGAGAGTTGGCGCGAGGATTCGGTCCTGCACGAGAATTTGCCTCACCTCCTGCTCGAATCCGGTCCCCATGGCGTGCGGTTCACAAATCATCGCACGGTCTCGGCCTGGACGGCGCCGAACGTGATCGCGCTCCTGTCGGGCCTGTCGCCGTTCGATCAGGGCGCGCATACCCGCGGGGATTCGGTGCCGGCCGAGCTCGACACGATCACGGAGGAATTCGCGCGCAACGGCTGGCTTGTCGCCGGCCTGCAGTCGTTCATGACGATCGATCTGTTCAAGAATCTCGGCCTCGCCCTTGAGCCGGGGGTCGAGCTGAAGCACTGGCTCGCCAGCCGTGCGCGCGACCGGCGGCCCTTCTATCTCTGGTACCATTATCTCGGCACGCATCTGCCCTATCAGCAGCATTTCAGCGCGGGCGACGACCTGGTCAAGCCGGC
Organism: Rhodospirillaceae bacterium; assembly: GCA_018667335.1. Lineage (GTDB taxonomy): Bacteria > Pseudomonadota > Alphaproteobacteria > UBA6615 > UBA6615 > UBA8079. The sequence goes on along the minus strand of JABIVD010000052.1, from coordinate 153,638 downwards.
CGTCGATGGCAATCCGGATCTCGCCGCGCGGGTTACGGCGGTCACGACCCAGCCGGTCGTGCCGGAGGGGTCGATAGATTTCAGCGATGGCGATCGGCCCTGGGTCGAATCCGCCTATATCGGCGGGGTGCGCGATTTCGACGAGTGGTTCGCCGAGTTCTGGCGGTTCTTCAATCGCACGGGCCTGCGCGAGAACACGATCCTGGTGGTCACCGCAGACCATGGCGAGGAACTTCTCGAGCGCGGCAATGTGGGCCATGCCTCGACGACCCGTGCGGCGCATCTTCACGAAGAGATCGTGCGCGTGCCGCTGTTCGTCTGGTTGCCGCCGGGCATGCTCGACATTCCCCGCGGGACCGTGTTCACCCATCCGACCGACCACAACATGATCGCCCCTATGCTGGCGAAGCTAGCGGGTCTTCGTGGCAATGGCGGCGGCGATACGAAGGAAGTACGCGACGGCTTCCCGGCCTGGTTACCCCCGACGAAGCGAATATGGACCGCGATCACCTCCGTCGCCGGTTTCTCGGAACCCGACCCCGGGGAGGTCACGAAGTTCGTCGCGGCGGCGCGGGACGGTGACATGAAGGTCCAGGTGCAAATCGGCGATGGCCGCATCGTCGGTGTCGAGGCCTGGGATCTCGATGCCGACCCGGACGAGCTGTCACCCCTGGCGGGTGACGATCCACGTGTCGCCCCGTTGCGTCGGCATCTCGAAGATGAGGTCGCCAGCATGCGCGTGCGCACGGTCCGGAATTCCGACGACGCGGGCGGGACCGGTGGGCCGCGCTGGGTCCATCCGGGCGCGGACGGGCAAATTCGTTACGCGGACATCGCCGATACGGCTTATCTGGCGTGGACGGGCGACGCGGGGGCAACGCATATAGTTGCCTATGAGGCGGGCACCGGCCTGCTGACGCTGGACGGCGAGATCGAAGTCGAGGGAACGCGGTATGATTTTGGCCGAATCGAGGAATCCTACTGGTCGACCTGGATCGTGCCCTACGGGAAGGCGCGGTTCCGCGTCCGTCGGGCAGATGCCGAAGGGCGCTGGAGCGACTGGATGGAGCTGGAGTTCGCCCGTTGAGTGAGAAAGTTCGACAGTCCACTTCGGTCTATGCACTTGCTGCGGTCTTCGCCGTCGCGTTCGGTGTGTATGGCTTCGGTCTGTCGAATTCGCCGCTGATGTCGGACAGGCTCGCGGCGCGGCAGGACCATATCAGGCAGCACTACGACCTTTGGCCCGCCGAAGTTCGGGCGAGCGCCTATTGGGAACGCAACCCGGATGTGCGCGCGGACGCATTCTTCGGCGAAGGCGGGGCGCAAGGCATCTTCGGTGCCTGGGTTCACTATGAGCGGCACGGGATATACGAGGGTCGAAGATGGGGACCATGAGTGACAAGCCCAGGCGAACCCGGCTCGGGACCCTCGGCGGTTGGCTGCTTCTGTTCGGCGCCGCGCTGGGCGCCCTGACGGTCTTCGCCGCGCTCGTCCCGGCGAACATCGGTGTCTGGCCCCGGTTCGAGGCCGGCGGGATGGGTCGTTTTCGCGAACGTCGACGTGGTTTAGGCATGATCACCTCCGTCACCGATACGCTCATTCTGGATGTCAGCGAAAGTACGGCCGCCTTCTGCTAGGTACGCGTGCTTGCCTGTTTCGAGCTCCCAACGCCGAACAGCGACATCGACATAAATCGGGTCGATCTCCAGAGCGTATGCGAGCCGACCTGTGCGCTCGGCGGCGATAATTGTGGACCCGCTGCCTGTAAAGGGATCAAAAATGATCCCGTTGCGTCGCGAACAATCGCGTATTGCGTCCGCGATCATCGCCACAGGTTTCACCGTAGGGTGCATGGCAAGTTGTTGCATGCGATCGGCACCCCATGAGTTCACGCCGGCATAACGCCAAACATTTGTGCGATGGCGGCCCCGTCCACCGAGACCGAAATTGTTTATGTGCTTTGCGGTTCCGTTTTTGAACACGAGGACAAATTCATGTTGGGAGCGATAAAATGATCCCATGCCCGCGTTTGGCTTGACCCAGACACAAATGTTTTTGAGTTCAAGTCCTGCGTTCTCCCCGGCCAGGGAAAGCACGTCGGCATGTCGCCAATCCATACAAACAAACAGGATGGCACCATCGGTGGAGTGACGTGCTGTCGAACGCAAGAATTTGGTCAGGAAAGTGCTGAATTCCTCTGAGGACAATTCACCCGAGGCCATCGCAAATTCCCGGTGGCGCACACGACCGCCACCCGAGACGTTCTGATCTATCTGAACGTTATAGGGAGGGTCGGTAAAAACCAGTTGCGCGGTTGCACCGTCGAAAAGCCTCGCATGCGCGCTTTGATCGCATGCATCGCCGCATAGCAGACGGTGCTCACCCAGCAACCACATGTCCCCAGATTGCGTAACGGCGTCCAGGCCTGGTTCTGGTGGGGCGGGTTCAGGGGCTCGCGTGTCATTCCCATCCGCTTGGAGAAGTTGATCGATATCCGCAGTATCGAATCCGATAACCTCGACATCGAAGCTGAGCGTGTCCTCAATTTTGAGGAGATCGTCTAATTCACGGGAAAGAACCTCCTCATCCCATTCTGCAAGTTGCGGCAGTCGGTTCTCGGCAATAACAAAGGCTCGTTTTTGGTGCTCGTCTAAGTGCTCAAGTTTGATTGTCGGTACGACCTTTAAGCGGAGATGGCGCGCTGCCGCGAGGCGCCCATGCCCTGACAAAATGGTGTCAGTTTCATCGACTATGATCGGAACATTGAATCCGAGTTTGTCGATATTTGCGGCAATGAGCGCCACCTGCCCATCAGAGTGGCGCCGCGCATTTTTTGGGTTCAGTTTGAGTTTTTTGATCGGGAGCAAGGCGATCTTGCATCCAGTCACACCGAACGGCGCTTTAACGGGTCGCGTCCGATGGCGTCTTGTTTTGGCAGTCATGGTGCCCTCTCCTGTTTTAGAGAGAACGGCCACCACACAGAAAAAAAGAGCAGCCGTCATCTCTCGTTCGAGATGATTGAAGCTGCTCATGAATTTCGACCGCTAGGCCAAAACTGTGCTGCTAGATGAGATTGCACCACATTTAGATGCAAATTAGAGTCTAGCACTCAACCAGTTGTGGGGCAATCCTAATTCAGCTGAATTGAGATTAAGGTCCAACGGTTATCGGATTGGCGCTCGACCACCACATGGAACGGTGTTCGAACAGTGGCTCCAAAGCCATTTTGGGCATCGACGTAACTCGTCACCGACCATATTCCACATTCAAGCTCGGAAATCTGTGCTCTGCTGAAATGAAATTCAGCACTCGCAGAGTTACGCAACCGTTGCCCGACAAACGATTCAGCGTGCGAGAACGCGTTGATATTGGTTCCGCATGGATCGGGTTCGCTGTGGCGTACTGTCCAGATGAAAAGAGAAACTGGGATGCCTACTAGTAAACCCTTGAACACATCCATTCGGATGCGCTTTCTGCGGGCGAATTCGTGCCAATCGGCTGCGAGCGGTTTGGCGCATTTGGGGCATGCTTCAGCTTCTCTAGATATTTTGCTTCTACACGCGGGGCATGATTCTAGCTTCATCCTAATTCCCTTCGACCGATAGCCGTTCAATCCCATTTTGGGATTATTCGATATTGGGATTAGCTCTGGTGGCGCTCGAAATCAAGTCAAAGGGCGTGAAGTGCAGAAAACCATTCACTCACAAGCGCACAATGCTTTGGTTGAAGCGCTTGTAGCTGCGCGCAAACAAGCCGGCCTGACCCAGGAAGCGCTGGCGATGGAACTCGACCGGCCGCAATCTTTTGTAGCGAAATACGAGAGATCCGAGCGCCGTTTGGATCTCATAGAACTGCTCAGGATCGCGCGTGTATTGAACGTTGATGCGCATGCCATCCTTGACGTGTTGATAGCTATCGAAAATTAAATTCGCTCTTTGCCCAAAATGGTTGGGATCAACACGGGTGCCCTCAAGACCTCCAAAGCAGGGTGTATCGGTGTGCCCAGTGATTGCGCATAGGCGACTACATCAACTCCAATAAGAAGATGGTTGGTTAGGTTGTAGTTGTAGTAGGGCGCATGAATGTCGTGGACAAACGCCACAACGCTATGACGCTACGGCGAGATTCATCCGTTCGCGGCAGCGCGCTGTATCAGGACAACATGTGAATGGGTTGATCGGGCGGGAAGTTGCCCCTGATAGCCTTGATCTAGAGCCTGTTTGTGCCCGCGGTTTTCCCTGTTCCATAATCTAGGGAATATTGCGCATAGTTCGCGGGTTTCCAGCCCAAATATTCAGCTTTTGCGCCGCCGAATACACAATTTCACGAAATTCCCTGTTCTCTCCCTGCTTAACAGGGAAATGGATGCAAATTGCCGGGCGCTTTCCTTGACGCGCCGGGACCGCCCGGATACTCCGTTCCTATGCAGATTACCGACACCGATATACCGGGCGTCAAGATTGTCGATCCGGGCCGCCATGTCGATGAACGCGGCTGGCTCAGCGAGCTCTGGAATCCGGCTGTGCTGGAACAGGCCGGCCTGCCACTGGCGTTTGAGCAGGACAATCTGACCTACAGCGCAGATACCGGCGTGGTGCGGGCGCTGCATTTCCAGGCGCCGCCATTTGTGCAAGGCAAGTTGATCACCTGCCTGACGGGTACAATCTATGACGTGGCGGTGGATTTGCGCATTGGCTCACCCACTTTTGGTCACCATGTCGGCGCGACGCTTCGGGCAAGCGATAGCCAGCAACTCTGGATTCCGCCGGGCTTTGCGCATGGTTATTGCAGCATGACGCCGGACACGCGTGTTCTCTACAAACTGACGGCACCGTATGACGCTGATTCAATGAGTGGTCTGTTGTGGCGCGATCCGGCGCTGGAGATTGCGTGGCCGGTAGCAGCGGGTGATGCGATCGTGAATACGCGCGACGAATCCTGGCCGACCCTGGCTGACCTTGAATCTCCGTTCCGCTGGGATGGCTGATATGCGCGCGATGGTGACCGGAGGGGCGGGTTTTATCGGTTCTGCCCTGGTCGACTCTCTGGTGGCGGATGGGGTTCCGACCGCCACGGTGGATGCGCTGACATATGCCGGCTCGATCTCGAATCTTGCGGGCGCGATGGGTTCTGCGCACCACATATTTGCCGAGACGGATGTCCGGGATCAGCAGGCGGTAGAGACTCTGCTCGAGACCCACAAACCGAATGTGGTCTTTCATCTCGCTGCGGAAACCCATGTCGACCGGTCCATCGACGCGCCGCGACAAGCCCTTGAGACGAATATCGAGGGCACATACGCAATGCTGGCAGCCGCGACCAGCTATTGGTCTGGCCTCGAAGACGCAGCGCGTGCGGCGTTCCGTTTTGTGCAGGTGTCGAGCGATGAAGTGTTCGGGTCCGCAGCGGATGGTTTGTTGTTCCGCGAGACGAGCCGCTACAATCCAAACTCACCTTATGCTGCGAGCAAGGCGTCGGCGGACTATCTGGTCCGAACCTGGTCAATGACATTCGGATTGCCGGTTCTCGTCGCCCATGGGTGCAACACATACGGACCGCGCCAGTTCCCCGAGAAGCTCGTGCCCTTGATGATATTGAACGGGACCGAGGGGAATCATCTGCCGATTTATGGGTCGGGCACGCAGGTGCGGGACTGGATGCATGTCGATGATCATGTGCGCGGGTTGCGCGCGGTGGCATCTCGGGGCGCGCTTGGTGAGAGTTATCTGCTGAGCGCATGTAACCCATTGATGAATATAGAACTTGTCGACCGTCTCTGCGCCACGCTCGACGGCGCGCGACCTGATGGAGCACCACATGCAGCGTTGATCTCGCATGTGGATGACAGACCGGGACATGACGCCCGTTATGCTGCCGATCCCTCCAAAGCGGAGCATGATCTCGGCTGGCGGGCTGAAGTAGACTTCGAAGAGGGCCTGGCGGACACCGTGCGTTGGTATTTGGCCAATGGCGATTGGTGCGCCCAGGTGCAGGAACGATATCAACGTGAGCGCCTGGGTTTGGCGCGGGCGGCGCAATGAAGGGCATATTGTTGGCAGGCGGCCTCGGCGAACGCTTGTTTCCCATCACGCGCGCGACAAGCAAGCAATTGCTTCCCGTATATGACAAACCGATGATCTTCTATCCCCTTTGTGCGCTGATGCAGGCGGGTGCGCGGGAGGTTTTGATTATTGTTCGCCCGACGGAAGAGGACAGGTTCCGAAGCCTTCTCTCCGACGGGTCCCAATGGGGCATGGATATTTCCTATGCCATCCAGCCGAACCCCAACGGCATCGCCGAGGCACCCTTGATCGGCGCTGATTTTCTCGGTGACGCCCAATTCGCGCTCGCCCTTGGTGACAATATTTTCTGCGGCGGCGATTTTGATGCCAGGCTCGCGACAGCGGCCACGACATCAACGGGCGCGACGATATTCCTGAAGCGGGTCGAAGAGCCGGGTCGGTACGGCGTTGTGGAGTTTGCGGCTGACGAGAGGCCGCGTCGGATCGTCGAGAAACCCGAGAATCCACCGTCCGATTATGCTGTCACGGGTCTTTACATATATGACGGCGACGCCGTTTCGATGGCGCGTGGACTCAAGCCGTCGGCCCGCGGGGAGCTGGAAATCACGGACCTCAACAATGCCTATCTCGCCCGAGAGCGGCTTTCCGTTGTCAGGCTTTCGGACGATGACGCGTGGCTTGATATGGGCACGCCCGAAGGATTGCTCGAAGCCAGCCAGTTTGTGGCATCTGAACAGCAGCGGCGCGGGGAGCGCATCGGCGTGCCAGAGCATATTGGTCTGCGCAATGGATGGGTCGACGCATCCGGGATCGAGCGGCTGGCTGCGAGCTATGGCGACAACGACTATGGTCGCTACCTGCGCCGGCTAATCGGTGATGTCTGAAGCTGCACCCAGCCCGCTGTTGGTGATCGGCGCGACGGGCCAGATCGGCGCCTATATTCTGGCGCGTACAATCGACCGGCCGGTCATCGCGATGGCGCGCGCACCCGAAAATCTGCCCGACCTCGAGAATTTGCAGCCTGTCACCTTCGATGCTGATCTCGGGTTTGCGGCCGGTTTGGACGTGCCGCAGCAGGCGATCGCGACAATCCCCATTTGGCATCTGGCCCCACTTGCTGATCAGCTCGCGGATCACGGCGTGCAACGCCTTGTTTGTTTCAGCACCACGTCGGTGTTGGGCAAGGCAAATACGTCGACGGCCAGCGAAAGGGCGACCGTTGACCGCGTCTATGATGCCGAGCAGAGCCTGAGAGAGCGATCCGATGCCGGGGGCATGGCACTTACGATCCTGCGGCCCACGTTGATCTACGGAACCGGCCGCGACCAAACCATCGCAGCTGCCGCCCGGTTCATTCGTCGGTTCGGATTCTATCCGGTTTACGGAAATGCGTTGGGGGCACGCCAACCCGTGCATGCCGATGACCTGGCGGCGGCCGCGCTCGCCACGCTGGATGTCCCGCAGACCCACGGACGCATCTATGCTCTGGGTGGTGCGGAGACACTTTCCTACCGGGACATGATCGCCCTGATTTTCGCGGCTCTGGGGCGGCCGCCGCGGCTCGTCAATATTCCCGGGTTGCCGCAAATCCTGGCACTCGCCGGCGCGGTGATTCCCGGCAGCGAGTTGAGCGCGGATGTCGCGCGGCGGATGAACCAGGATCTTGCGTTTGATGATGGCTCGGCGTCGGCGGATTTCGGCTATGCGCCGAGGGCCTTCCTCGCTGGAGGTCGCCAAGACCTCTTTGGTTCGGACGCTACGGCTTAACGGCGTTCTAGCAGTCCTTCAGGCCGGCCTTCAGGTCGACTTGCGGTGACCAGCCGGGTAGGGGCTCACCGTCCCACGGCGCCATGACCTCGCCGTCCCGATGGGGCCTGATGCCCCAGTTGATCTCGACGCGACGGTTGTTCGCCGACATCCACAGCTCGGCGAGCTCGCGCAGGGTGACGGCCTGATTCGACGGCAGGGTATAGCTGGCGCGCCCGCGAAGCTCGCCCGTTGCCGATTGATTGCCGGCATGTACAAATCCGTCGATCAGATCATCGACATGCACCATGTGGAGTTTCTGGTCCCCCGGCGTCGCGTCGATCGTTTCGTCGTTCGCCGATGCATCCCGGAGGACCGTGAGGAATTTGCGGCGAGGGTCGTTCGGGCCGTAGCTGTCATAGATTTTGAGCGTGATCGCGTTCAGGCCCGACAGGCGACTGTAATAGTCGATGACGTCGTCGGCGGCCTGCTTGCTCGACGCATACAGCGTATTGGGTGCTGGCGTTGAGTCACCGGATGGGCTCCCGGCGTTCTGCCACGCGGTGCCTGCCGCCACCAGCGCCAGGCATTCCGTCGCGACCGCAGCCTCGCAAAGATGTGCCGTGAAGGTCACATTGTCCTCGATGAGGCCAGCGATATCCCCGGGTGCGTGTGTGCTCGCAAACCGCGCTGCAAGATGGAACACGACATCGGGACTGGCGGCCTCGAAACCGGCAATGAGATCGCTGTAGGCACCGCTCGTTGGATGGACGGTCGCGCATTCGCGCAGTCCCGCGACGCGCGCCTGATCGCTCGTTGGTCGCACAATCGCGGTGACGGCGACGCCTGCGTCTGTCAGCCGCCGGGTGAGGTGCGCCCCCAGGAACCCGGTTGCGCCGGTGACCAGCGCCGATCGAAACTGCGGAGCCGACCGTGCGTTGGATGAAGCCGATGATCCTCCCATCCTAGATCTCTGCCGAGAAATCGGGATAGGACGCGTCGCGGTCGGACATCAGCGCCGGCGCGTGCGGCCAGTCGATGTCGAAGGCCGGGTCATCCCATCGCACCCCGTGTGCGAGATCGGCCACATATGGCGCCCCCATCAGGTATTCGATCTCACAATTGTCTTCGAGGGTCAGGAAGCCGTGGGCGCAACCGGGCGGCACGAAAATGGCATTCTGAAGTTCAGGTGAGAGGATCGTGTATTCCGAATGGCAGAAGGTATCCGAATCCGGTCGCAGATCGAGGGCGACATCGAAGATACGCCCACGCGTGCAGCGCACCAGTTTCGGATCGGGCACAGGCTCACCCTGGAAATGCATCCCGCGCAGCGTTCCCCGTTTCGCGTTCCGCGAGATGTTGATCTGGACGATGTCGAGGTCAATACCGGCCGCGCGGAACTCTTCGCTACAGTAGCTGCGCGCGAAATCGCCGCGCGCATCCGCATGAGGCTCGGTTCTCATTATGAAAACCTCGTCGATCATTGTTGGGGATATCTGCATTACAGGAAGGTCAGCTCCGGTACGGCGACGACAAACTGACCACCCCAATCCGCAATGTAGTCATGGGCGGTCGTAATCTCGCGCTTCAGGTTCCACGGCAATATCAGCACAAAGTCGGGCTTCGTGTCGCGCAATCGCTCCGGCGCGACGATGGGGATGCGGCTGCCCGGTAGGAACTTTCCCTGTTTCTGGTCGCTGACATCGGCCACAAAATCAATCTGGGAAGCGTCCACGCCGCAGTAGTTCAGCAGTGTGTTGCCCTTGGCGGCGGCACCATAGGCGGCGACGGTTTTGCCGTCAGCCCGGGCCTTTGCAAGAAAAGTCAGGAGCCCGTCTCGGATGGCCTCCACGCGGGTCTGGAACCCTGCATAGCTCTCGATCTTGTCGAGTGCCATTGCCGTCTCATCACGGCGGACCTTTGCGAGTCCGTCTCCCTCCTGTCGTGTCTCACCATCGCTTCGTGACGCGAAGATGCGCAGGCTGCCGCCATGGGTCGGCAGTTCCTCGACATCGAACAGCCGCAGCCCGTGGCGGGCGAAGACGTTCTCGACGACGAGGAGCGAGAAATAGGAGAAATGCTCGTGGTAGATCGTGTCGAACTGGGCGTCTTCGATGAGCCGCGCTAGATGCGGGAATTCCATGGTTAGTACGCCGTCTTCCGACAGCAGATGCGCGAGGCCGGCGACGAAATCATTGAGATCCGGAACATGGGCCAGCACATTGTTGCCGAGCAGAAGGTCTGCCCGGGTTCCTTCGTTCCGAAGTGATGTCGCAAGATCGAGGCCGAAAAACGCGGCCATAGTCGGCACACCGTTCGCTTCCGCTGTTTTCGCGACGTTGGCGGCGGGCTCAATCCCGAGGACGGGGATGCCGGCCTTCACGAAATGCTGCAGCAGGTAGCCGTCGTTGCTGGCGACCTCGACAACCGAACTGGATGGGCCCAGATCGAAGCGTTCCGTCGCCATCCTCGTATAGGCCTCGGCATGCGCCACCCAGCTCGTCGAGAAGGAGGAGAAGTAGGCGTAGTCGGAGAATATTTCTTCCGCTGGCACCGCGTCTTCCACCTGGACGAGGAAGCAGCTGTCACACACGCGTGCATGGAGCGGATAGCGCGGGTCCGCCGTATCGGGATCAGCATCGTTCAGATAGCTGTTCGCCAACGGCGTCTCACCCAGGTCGGCGAAGCTGGTGCGCAGGGCCTCACCGCAAAACCGGCATGCCAGGGTTGTTTCATGTTGAACACTCATGCTGCGACCAGCTCCTGATAGGCGGTGATCTGTGCCTCGACGAGATCGCGCGGGGTTGTGCCCTGCAACGCCTGGGCGTGCCATCGCGCAGTCCAATCGGCGGCATCCGCCTGTGACAGGCGCGGCCGCCAATCCAGGGTTTTGGCTGAGAGGGATGCATCGAGTGCGAGGTTCTTGGCTTCCACGGGCCCGTTCTCCGGTACATGGTGCCAATCTTTGACGTCCAGGCCTTCGGCGCGCGCCGTTTCGATCACCCGCTCCAAAATCCAGCGCACGGGCTGGGCCGACTCAATGTCGGGGCCGAAATTGAGCGCGTTCGGCAGGTTTTTGTCTTTGTCGCGCACGAGGGCTTCAGCGTAGCGCAGATAGCCGGCTAGCACGTCGAGGACATGTTGCCAGGGGCGGGTCGCCGCCGGGTTGCGGACGTCGAGCGCCTGGCCCGCGCCGATGGCTCGGAAGAGGTCGGGCAGGATTCGGTCTTCCGACCAGTCGCCGCCGCCGATGACGTTTCCTGCACGCGCCGTCGCGAGCCGGGGTGCGCGATCACGATTCTCGAGGAGGCCCCGGCGCCAACCTGCGGTCATGGTTTCCTGGGCCGCCTTCGATGCGCCATAGGGCTCGTCTCCGCCCAATGGGTCGGTCTCGACAAACGGCCGGCCACTGTTGTCATTGCGGTAACATTTGTCGCTGGTGACGACCAAAATCGCACGAAGCCCGGCGCAGGTGCTGAGCTTCTCGAGGAGATTACCGGTGCCCTGCACATTGGTCGCATATGTACCGAGCGGATCGCGATGGGCCGGCCGGACCAATGACTGCGCGGCCAGATGTATGACGACGTCCGGGTCGGCGGCGGCGCAGGCGATCTCCAGCGCGTCCCGGTCACGAATGTCGCCTGTCATGGAGGTGAGATGTTTCCACGCGCCCAGGTCTCGAAACAGATTTGCGCCGGCTTCTGGTGCGAGTGCAAACCCGTGGACGTCGGCCCCCAGCATTTCCAGCCACGCGCAAAGCCAAGCTCCCTTGAAGCCCGTGTGGCCCGTGACGAGCACGCGTCGGCCGCGCCAGAACTTTTGATCAGGATTTGTCATCGTGTCTCTGTGTTTGCAGTTTCGGGTCTGGCGCGGGTGACGGTTCGCGATGCGGGTATACGAAGAATATACCCCGCTGTGCCAAACAGCCGGGCCAGATCTCGCCAGGCCTTTGCTCGATGTGCGGTCAGGACGTTCCCGAGTGTTTTTGCTGCGTAACGCAACAGGCTCGGCCAGGCGATCGCGGCGCATGCCGCACGGCCGTGATACTTTTGTTCGAGGTAAAGTCTCGACCAGGCCATGTGCCAGTATTTCTCCCAGCGGTAATGCGCGCTCGGGCGCACCGACCCGCCACCGCCATGATTGACCTGCGCATGTGGCACCAGAATGGCGCTGAACCCCGCCTTTCTTATGCGCATGCAGAAATCATCGTCTTCGTAATACAGAAAGATGGCCTCGTCGAACGGTCCGATGGCTCGAAACGATGCCATGCGAAGCAGAACCACCGCACCCGACAGATAATCAGCACAAACCGGTCCGTCAGGTGGCACTTCGCGCGCACGAGAGGGCATCAAGTGACGTCGGAACAGCTCGATGTCATGCGCCGGCTCATACGCACCTCCATCGTCGAGCACACGTGGTGCCAGAAGGGCCGCGTCCGGATAGACGTCTGCAGCATCGAGCAGGCGCTCCAGCGCGACGGTATCGACCTTGGAATCGGGGTTGGCCAGCAGGGCGAACTCGCGCGTGACCCTGGCGAGCCCCTGATTTGCGCCCGCCCCGTATCCGACGCCGATCGTGTTCTCCTCGATGATCGCATCGGGGGACAGGTGGCGTGCCTTATCCGGTGTGCCATCGTCGCTGGCATTGTCGATGACGATCACCTCGGCATCGTCGCCTATGCCAGCAAGGCAGCCCTCGATAACCGCGCGGCTGTGGTGGGTCACCACCACAACGGAAACGCGCTGCCAGGGGGCGGCGCGGGATGTTATCGAATTTTCGGTTGTGGGAGCCACGCCCGGAGCCAGTTTTCTGCGATCAGGAAGGATCGGGATTTTGCCCCCGCCCGCCGCGTCGCGACAAGCGGTGTCGCGCCTAATCGAGCAGCATTTCGCGCGCCAGGCCGAACAATTGACCGTCGCTCGCGCCCAATGACTCGAGCACACTGAAATGATTGCCGCCGTGCACACTGGCAATCCGGATGTCGGCGCCGTGGCTGCGACAGTTCGTGGCAAAGGCCTCGGCCTGGCGGTGAAATTCGCGCCCTTCGAAAGAACCGAGTGCCACCACCGTTCGTGCCTTGGTGCGCGGAAGCGCAAACATTGGACTCAGCGCGGCGGCGCTTTCGGCGTCGAGGCCGAGCGGATCGCCGATCGGCGTATGCCGGATCGGCTCCAGGTCAAAGATGCCGCTGATCGGCATTCCGCTTTTCACGACATCGGCCGGGAGCCCGCCGTCGAATGCCGACCAATCGGTCGTAAGGACCATTCCGGTGAGGTGTCCGCCGGCGGAGTGCCCACTGACCTGAATCCGGTCCCGGTCGTAGCCCAGCTCGGCGCCACTCCTCCAGATATGGGCAATACCGCGTCGCACCTGATCGACCAGCTCGGCCAGTATCACCTCAGGGCAGAGCGAGTATTCGAGGTTGGCGAAGGCGATGCCCGCTTCCAGGAAGGGTTTTGCCAGGAACGCATACGTGTCCTTGTCGTTCCACTGCCAGTAGCCGCCATGGATGAAGATATGAAGCGGCGGGTTCGGCGCATCGGGCAGAAACAGATCGAAACGGTCCCGCGGCCCGTCGCCATAAGGCAGGTCAACCCGACCCTTCCTGGCGTTGGCCCGGAGCTGGTCGCTGCGCGCCTCGAAATCAGCAATGAACGCCTCGAAGTCCGGCACCTTTCCCCGGTTGTTGTACTCGGCAAACAGGGTTTCGGCGTCGTAGTCGAGGTAAACAATGTCGCCCATCTTGGGTCTCCCGGAAGCGTGCGTTCAGCGCTCTGTACCTGAGATCGTCTCGTAGAACCGGCAGAGTGCGGCTGTGTCGATATCATACATACCCATCCCGACAGCGCCCTGATGCTTTTACATCTCAAATATCACCTGGCTCCGCACTGGTTTTCGGCAGGACTGACGTTTAATCTGCGCCGATCAAATTGACCGTAATCCGTTGAGGAGCAAGACCATGGCGAAGGTGACACTGGAACAGGCGAACAAGATCATCGAGGCCGGCCAGGCCAAAGGGCGCGCCCTTGATATTGGTCCGCTGACGATCGTGGTTCTTGACGATGGCGGTCACCTTGTGTCGATGCAACGCGAAGACAAAAGCGGAATCATGCGCTTCGAGATCGCATTCGGCAAAGCCTGGGGCGGGCTGGCCATTGGCCGGTCTTCACGTGCCAACGAGACGGATTTCCTGACTCGCGAGCATTTCGGCGTGGCGATCGCCGCGGCGTCCGGTGGTCGGGTGATCCCCGTTGCCGGTGGTGTGCTGATCCGCGATGCGGATGGCAATGTCGCGGGTGCAGTCGGGGTCACGGGCGACAGCTCGGACAATGACGAGGCCTGCGCCGTGGCGGGCATCGAGGCGGCTGGTCTGACACCGCAAGTTTGACGCTGTCGGTCTGATCGATCCGAAAAAGCGGTGTGGGCGCTAGCCGCCCCGCCGTCCATAGGACCTCACGACGAACAAGAAGACGCTCAGGCTCAATACGGTCGTGGCTGTCTGCGCTATCCCCATTTGCAGGGACAGGCTGTGGGGCAGGTTTGCCACGATCAGTGACATGGTGAACGCCCAGCCCATATGCAGGCACCCGCTCAGCGCCGATGCGGCACCCGCGAAGGATGGCGGGACGGTGTTCAGCGCCTGTGCGTAACAATTCGCCAGCACGAGCCCGGTGCCGAAGTTCGAAATCAGGATGGCCACAACGATCAGCGTGGGTGTTGCGTGATCTGTCAAAGCCAGCGCCACCTGCAGAACACCGCCAAGGACCCCCATGGTGCATCCCGCACCGACGATCAGGTCGACCGGCAAAAATCGCACAAGTCGCCCGGACACGAAGCTCCCGGTGATGAAGGCGATTGGAATCACCATCAGATACAGGCCGAAAACCTTGGGCGTGACGCCGAGCTGAATGATCAGCACGATCGGGGCTGCCGTCATGAAAACCTGGAAGATTGCGCTCTGGAACGAGATGGTCAGGCTGTAACCCATGAAACCGGCCCGCCGGAACAGCGCCAGGTAGCCTCGCATCAGCTGTAAGACGTCGATCTTCTCACGCGCGTGCGGTGGCAGTGTTTCACGCAGAACCGGGATTGCTACGAGGAGGGACAATCCGCTCACGACCGCGGTGGCGAGGAAGGTCGCGCGCCAGTTGAACGCCTCGACGAGTTCGGCACCGATGAGCGGTGCGACGGCGGGTCCGACCCCAAGTGATATCGCCACATAGGACATGGCCTGGGCCGCCGCCTTGCCATCGCTCGTGTCACGGACGGTCGCCCGCCCCACGACGATGGACGCGCAGGCGCCTGCCGCCTGGAAGAAGCGCCCGCCGAGCAGTTGCCAGATGTCTGTCGCAAACGCGCAGGCGAGGCTGGCGAGCATGAACAACGCGACGCCGCTCATGATGACCGGTCGCCGTCCAAACCGGTCGGACAAGGGTCCGACGATAAGCTGCATGAAAGCGAAGGCGATCAGATAGGCCGGGATGATGAGTTGGGTCCGACCGAGACTGGTGTTGAGGTCGCGCGCGATATCCGGCACGGCGGGCAGGAATATCGTCAGCGCAAGCTGGCTCGAAAACATCATCGCGAACAGGACCGCGAGCGAGGATTTGCGCAGCGCCATACGCGTGATCAGTACAGGCCGGCGCGGCGCGCGCGTCCGCGCAGCAGGGCGAGGACCGTATCTATGGTCGGCGTTTGCACACCCGCGATCTCACCCATTTCCGAGACCACGGTGACCATGGCATCGATCTCGAGCGGCCGGTCGCGTTCGAGGTCTTGCAGGATCGAGGGTTTGAACTCACCCAGCTCGGCGCCCAGATCGATGCGGGCCTCGACACTCATGTCCATCGGCAGGCCGAGCGCATTGCCCACATTCATGGCCTCCTGCATCATCGCTGCCGCGATCGGCCGGACATCCGCATCTCGCGCCAGCCCGACCAGGGTGGCGCCGGTCAGTGCGCAGATCGGGCCCATGCCCATATTTCCGATTAACTTCATCCATATTTCGCCGTGGATGTCGTCGCTGGTGCGCCCGTTGAGCCCTGCGTTGGTGAGAGCTTCGGCCAGCACGGAGGCGGGTGCGGACAGGTGCCGGCCGGCGTCGCCGACGATAAACTGGTTACCCGCCGCGTGGTCCACGACCCCCGGTTCCGGGACCGAGGCCCCGGCATGCACGACGCAGCCCAGCAGGCGATCGCGGGTCAGGGTTTCCCCCAATAGGCCGTTGGGGTCGGTAGATGACAGCGTCCGCCCCGCCAGCGGTCCCGTGAGCGCATGACAGAACCACCAGGGAACCCCGTTCATCGCCGTGACAATGGTTGTTTGCGGGCCGAGGAGGGGCATAAGCGATGGTGCAATGCCGGGCAGGGCGGGCGCCTTGACCGTCAGGATAACGTAATCCTGTGGCTCCATGTCGGATGCGTCGGACGTGGCGCGTATGTCGACCGTGAACTGCTCCCCCGCCCACTTCAAGGTGAGGCCGCGTTCCTGGATGGCTTGCAGATGAGCCCCACGCGCGATCGCCGAGACTTCATGTCCGGCGTGCGCCAGGCGCGCCGCCAGGATGCCGCCGATCGCGCCGGCGCCAACAACGCAGGCTTTCAAGTCTTGGGTTCCAGGTTAGCGCGCCAGGGCATCATCGACCCAATTGGCCAGCGCAAACAGGTCCGCGTCGTGTCCGTTAAAGCCGATCAGTTGCAGCCCGAGGGGAAAGCCGTCGGCGGACAGCGCGGGAAGTGTGATCGCCGGCGCCCCCATGCAGGACGCGGGCGAACACATCAGCGGATTGCCGAGGTTTTCCAGGCCGACGGGCGCGATTTCAGGCGCCGTCAAGCCGATGACCCCATCGATCATCTGCGCGCTGGCCATGTAGCGGTCGCGGAACGCGTCCTTCCATGCCAGGGCCGCGTTGTAGTCGTCGAGGGTGATCGCATGCGCGCGCTCCAGCAGGCGTTCGATCCGTGCATGGAACTTGTGGCCTTCGCGCTCATATTCGAAGAATGGCCACCGCATCTCGAACGCCGCCACCTCGGCAATGCACCAGTCGGCGCGGGCGAAATCATCCTCAAGCACCTGCAAAGCCGAAGCGCTTTGGGGCTCGACGATGTCCACACCCGAATTCGAAAGTTTGGCCAGCGCGTCCTCGAACGCGGCGCGGACACTGGCGCTGGCGAGCTCCCAGCCCGGCGTGTACATGCGCATCAGCCGCTTGGGCGCTTGTTTCGTGGGCAGCTCCGCGGGCCCTGTGAGGCCGTGTGAGCCCGGGACGGGACCTGCCTCTGCCGCGAGAACACGCAAAATTTGCCAGGCGTCTTCCAACGCATTTGCGTGCACGCCGACATGTTCGCCCGACGGCGAGAAGGGGTGGATGGCGTCCTGCCGGATCGCGCCATAGGTCGGCTTGACGCCGACATGTGCGCAATAACTTGCCGGGCGCATGACCGAAGACATCAGTTGTGTCCCGATCGCCGCCGGTAACATCCCGTCCCCGACCGCGGCCGCCGAACCGCTAGATGAAGTGCCGGGCGTACGCTCCGGGTCGTAGGGATTTCGCGCAGGCGTAATGGCGCCATACGCGAATTCGGTTGTCGCAGTCTTGCCGACCAGCGTGGCGCCGGCGCGCTTCAGGGCAGCGGTGACTGGGGCATCGCGTTCCGGGACCCAGCCTTCATAAATCGGACTCCCGGCCTGGGTCGGCACTCCCGCCGTCTGGATGAGGTCCTTGAGCCCGAGCGGCAACCCGTCGATCGATGATGCGGGTATCCCGTCTCGATAGCGCAGGGCGGCGGCGTCGGCGGCCGCGCGTGCGCCGTCGACCGTTAGCGTCACGAAGGCATGGATATCGTCCTCCGAGGCCGTGATTCGATCGATAAATTTCTCAAGGTAGTCGCGCGGGGTCTCCCGCCCATCGCGAAATGCCTGGGCTGTTTCGCGGAAGGACCGGGTGTGACCCGGCCCAGCCGCATAGGAGATCGGACGCGAGGTTGTCATCGGAGGGCTAGAGGATCTCCAACACGGCTTCCGGCGGTCGACCGAGGCGCGCCTTGCTGGCTGTCACCACGATCGGTCGTTCCATCAGGATCGGGAATTTGAGGATCGCCTCGATGATCTCGTCTTCAGTTTTCGAGGGATCCGCAAGGTTGAGATCCTTGTACGGCTCTTCGCTCTTACGAAGCAGGTCACGCGCAGGTATGCCCAGCAGGTCGAGCAGTTGGCGCAGTTCGATGTCGTCCGGCGGCTCTTTCAGATACTCGATAACCGAGACCTCGATCCCGCGCGATTCCAGGAGTTCCAGGGTCGCCCGGGACTTGCTGCATCGGGGGTTGTGATAGATGTCGACGCTGACGCTCATGTCTGTTTCCTTCTCTCAATAGTTCGAAAATCGGTACATCGACCGAGGTCGATCACGGTCGTGCGGATATCCGATCCGAAAGCATTTGTTAACCAAACAAACGCATAGTTTAACGATTGTTGGATGATTTTTCGCGCATCTGTTCTCCAGATACCAGAAGCGCAATACCGGGGAAGCTTGTGAACCAATTGTACGGCAGTAATTTGTCGGATCTCACTGTGATGATCGTTGATGATAACGCTCATATGCGGCGCCTTCTACGCAGCATTCTGGAGGCATTGACTGTCTCTCAGGTGCGAGAGGCGGACAACGGTGTCGCTGCGCTCAACGACAGCAAGCTGTTGATTCCCGATGTAATAATCACGGACATGATGATGGAGCCGTTAAACGGCCTCGAATTTACCCGCATGCTGCGCGATGATCCGACGCATCCGGCGACCCGGGTTCCGGTCCTGATGATTACGGGGCATTCCGAAAAACAGCATGTCGAGTCGGCGCGTGATGCCGGCGTCACGGAATTCCTGGCAAAACCGGTCACGGTTAAAGGTGTGGGTGCGCGGCTGAACAGCCTGCTCGCCAACCCGCGCCCCTTCGTTCGGACGCAAACATTCACGGGTCCGGATCGGCGCCGACGGGAAGTGCCGGTCGAAGATGATATGCGCGGTTCGGCCGTGCCGTCACAATCAGTGACACCGTTGCCCCGGCTGACGCCGCCGGCACAATCGCCTGCGCAAGCGGCGTCAGGTCCGGAGGTTGCTCCGGACCCGAAACGCCGTGCGCTTCGCTAAAGCTTAAAGCCGTTTAACGCCTGGCCCGATCAGAAGACACCCATGCCTGCCGTACGTGGCAGCCACAGCACGATCTCGGGGAACAGGGTGATCACCAGGACCAGGAACAGCGTGAAGATGAAGAAGGGTGCGACACCCTTGAATATCTTCGTCAACGGCACGTCGGGCGCCATCTTCGCCATCACATAGACATTGATCCCCACCGGCGGCGTGATTAGCGCCAGTTCGGCCATGATCACCGCATACACGCCAAACCAGACGGGGCTGTAGCCCAGGTCCAGGATGATCGGCATGGTGAACGGAATGGTCAGGATCAACATCCCCCAGACGTCCAGCACCATACCCAGCACGATGAACAGCAGACTGATCATCAGCATGACCATCAGCGGAGAGAACTCGGCCGCCGTGATCCAGTCGACGACGCCGGTTGTCAGGCCGGTCAGGACCACGAATTTGCCCATCATGTGACCGCCGATGATGATCACGAAGATCATTGCCGAGGTGTGCATGGATTTGAGCAGGGACTCCTTGAAGTTCGTCATGTTCAGACGCTTCATCACGATGGAAATGATCAACAACGCCAGCACGCCGACACCGGCGGCTTCGGTCGGGGTGAAGACGCCCGTGTAAATGCCACCGATCACGACGATGAATGTCAGGAAGACCGGTGTCACCTTGGTCAGTGACCGGACCTTTTCGCCCATGCTGTATTTCTCGCCAATCGGGCCCAGCTCGGGATTGATGATGCATTTGACCGCGATCGTTGTCGAATACCCGATCGTCATCAGGATGCCGGGAATGATACCGGCGATGAATAGCGCACCGATCGAGGTCTCGGTCAGGATGCCGTAGCCGATCATGATGATGCTCGGCGGAATGAGTATGCCCAGCGTGCCCGCGGCGCTCACACTGCCGGTCGCGAGGGAATCGTCATAGTTGTAGCGGCGCATCGCGGGGATGCACATCGGTGCCATCGTCGCGACCGCAGTGACGCTGCCGCCCGACACGGCACCAAAACCGCCGCAGGCGACGACCGACGAGATCGCCAGCCCGCCGGGCAAACGGCCGAGCCATCGATAGACGCATTCATACAAATCGGCGGCGATGTTCGTTCGCTGGACGATCTGGCCCATCATGAAATAGAGGGGGACAGCGACAAATACGAAGCTCGTGCCCTGCTCGATGAAGGTGATCGAGAGTTGCGTTTCCGCGAAATTCGATCGCCCGACGATGAAGAAACCGGCAACTGCTGTCGCCAGCATGGCGAAGCCGATGGGTACGCCAAGCACGATGAGCAGCATCATCGCCACGAAGGCAACCAGGCCGATGGCGCTCTTGTCGAGTGACTTGAGCAGCTCGAGAGTGCCGGTAGCGCTGAATATGGCGGCGGCAAGAAGGATGACTACCAGCACACCCAACGCGGGAAAATTGATCGCTTTAGCGTTCATCGACTACTCCTCCAGGCCGACGGACTCGGTCCGCGAGAATTCATTGAAATTGAAGATCGTGGCGAACAATCTCAGCACATAATAGAGAATCAGGATGACGCACATCCCGAAGATCGCCAGATGGTGGCCCCAGATCGGGAGCCGCACGAATTCTGTGATACGTCCCAATTCATAATCGAAGAGGAACTCTTCCCAGGCGTGAAAGCCGAGGAGATAGAAAAGCACGATCGCGCACAGGATATAGACGACATCCATCGCCTCCTGGCTGCGTTTGGGCAGGTTCGAGATCACCAATTCCATGCGCACATGGCCGTTCTGGCGTGTGCATTCCGGGATTGCGAACGCGAAGACGAGCAATAACATCCACTCGTTGAACTCGAGGCTCCAGATCCACGGGTCGTTCAACGCGTAGCGTTTGAACACATCGACAATCACGATGATGGAGATCGCGGGCAGCACGATAAGGCCGCCGATTCTGTCGAGATTTCTGGATATGAACTGGAAAGATTTTTCGATTTTTTCCATTTTCAGGAGCCTTTCAGAAGGTGTCCGGCCGGTGCCAAATGCACCGGCCGGACGAGACCTCCGTTACTTCATGTCGTACATGCCCTGGACGGGATTGTTGATCGCGTCGAGCATGACTTCGTTCGGAGACATGCCGGCATACTTGGCCGCGCCTGCCCGAATGTCAGCCATCATGGCCTTGGCCGGAACGCCCTTCTTCTCGGCGTCCGCAACAAATGCGGCCTCGACACCCGCGACGGCGGCTTTCCACTTGTCGAGTTCGGCTGCACCCATGTCGATGCTCTTGAGGCCCTGGGCTTCCATCTTGGAGACATTGACCTGTCCGCCATAGTCGTAGAAGCCAGCCGCTTCGGCGATCGCCATCTGACGGCCCCAATTGTTGACGACAACCTGCAGGTCAGCCGGCAGGTCATCGAACCAGTCACCGGACATGCAGTACTCGATCGTCAGCACGTTGAAGCCGTTCTGAGTGCGGAAATCAGCGACTTCGTGGAGCTTGAAAATCAGCGCCGCGGCGTCGTTGAAGTGGATCGCGTCGATCGTGCCGCGCTGCATGGCCGTGTAGGCCGATGCACCCGGCATGGACACCTGGGTCGCACCCAAGGCACCGATGATCGCCGCATGCGTGCCGCCACCGGCACGAACCTTCATGCCCTGGACGTCGGCAAGCGTCCTAACGGGCTTGCTGTTGTACAGATGATACGGGCCCGTGTGGGCCTCGCGCATGATCTTGACCTTGAACCGCTCGAACTCATCCTTCAGATACTTCGGATAGAGGTGTTCGGCCGTGGCCACCGCTTCATGCGAGTTGTTGAACAGGAACGGCAGTCCCAGTCCGCCAACCACATTGTAGTCGCGTGCCGTGTAGAGCGAGAAGCAAGGGGCCTGATCGGACAGTCCGGTACGGACGGCCTTACGGCCTTCGCGTACGCCATGGACCGACTGGGACCAGGTCGTCGAGACCTTGATCTTGCCGTTCGACATACGCTCGAGGTTGTCGAAGCCCTGGATCTGGAGTTTGGCCAGACCCGACACCGCCGGAATGTGGCTCGTCGAGCGGAACTCGATAACCGGTCCGTCATATGAGACTTCGTTCTTGCCGTAATTGTCGAGCTTGCCGTCGAACCAGTCGAGAACAACCTGTGCGTTCTTCTTTGCTTCTTCGACATTCGCGCCGACTGGGCCTGCGACGGCCGTTCCGACCGCCAGTACCATGCCTATTGCCAGGCTGGTGGTTGCTAATAGTGTTTTGCGCATTGGATCCTCCCTAGAGACGTTGAGCGCTCCCCCGTTCTTGGATTAACTCTGCGGTTGGCCCCAGAACGGGTCAAGGCCAACCGTCACAAACATCCGTGACCTGTATTTTTGGTCCGTTGTTGCAGACCATCCTACCGGCACGGCAGACTCGGGACAGAAATATTTACTCTTGCGTCCCGTTATTTAATCGCCAGCGGATTGGTCGGCGATCCGACCGCGCCCGTAATCGGCAGGGCGGGGGCGACAAACATGAACTCATAGACTTTATCTTCCGCACAATCGTCGGCGATGTCCTTGAGATAGAAGATTTCGCCCATGGTCAGGCCCAGGATCGGAATGGCGATCCAGTGCCAGGGCTGGTTGATGTTCTCGTCGGTCTCGCAGGGGCGCACTTCGTTGCCCCAGGTGTCCGATGCGTAACCGGCGATTTCCTTGTTGAAGATCCAGTCGAGGGTCTCGAACGCCATGCCTGCAGCGTCGCCGCCCGCATATCCGTCCCAGGTGCCATCATTCAGGCAGCGCTCCATCATGCCGGTGCGCAGCACGACATAATCGCCCTTGCGCACTTCAACACCCTGATCTTCACAGGCTTCGTCGAGATCCTTGCAGGTGATCGGATAGCCGTCTTCAAGGCATTCGACGCCTTTGACACGGGGAATATCGAGGAACACACCGCGACCGGTCATCTTGTCCTTGGTCTTCTCGATACCGGCTTTCTGGGCACCGGCCGAGGTGACTTCACGGCATTCGTAACCGTTCCACATGTGGTCCCAATAGAAGACATGGCCGAGGCCGTCCCACTGGGTGCCGCACTGGAGCGGCATCATGACCAGATCGTCGGCGCCGCGGATGCCGCGGCTGTCGAGTGTCCCGGCCCACGCATCCGTGCCTGTGCGGGTCATCATGTGGATCGGGTTGAACCGACCCATGGCGGGATACGGGGTCTTGGCGCCCTGAGGACCGAACTGGTCATAGTTCAGGCCCATGGACATGACCTTGCCCTTTTTGACCAACTGGGCTGCGCCCACAACGTCGTCCTGTGTGGTGTAGTTGAGCGTACCGATTTCGTCATCGGGACCCCATTTGCCCCAGTTCTTGTACTTCTCGGCGTACTCGGCGAGGACTTCGTGCGTAACGCGCATATCGCTATTTTTATTGGCCATCGTCGTTTTTTCCTTCTGGCGTATCGTTTGGGCTAGTTGACAGTTCGCAGCATTTCCACCGGGTTCGTCGCGTGGGCGATCGGTGGGCTGCAAAACATTTGGGCGAGCATCGGGACCAGATAGTCCAACGCTTGATCGGGATCCGAGGGATCACATGCATCCTCGGTCAGAATTTGAATGCGGCCTGGATTCGCGAGGGTGTAGACCATCGCACCCAGCAGCATGTGGAACCGCCAATGCAGGTCATGCGCCGGCAAATCCGGCAGCGCGTTGCCGAGCGCTTCGAGGAAGCGCGAGCTCGAATCGTTGAAATGGATGGCATAGAGCTCGCGGGTCTGCGCGCTGCTCTCGGCGAGCATCCGTGCGCGCAATCGGGCAAAGGTCGCCCCCCCGTGGCGCCCGCGCATGCCGGGCTCGAGGAACGCCGAGATAATCTGTTCCAGAAGCGGTGGTCGGCCGGGTGCGGGGTGGCAGTCGGCCAGGAGCGTCTCGCGCTCCTCGGCCATTCCGGTCGCATAGCGCTCAAACACGGCGTCGAGCAGGCCCTTTTTCGTTCCGAAATGATAGTTGGCGGCAGCCGAGTTGGCGCCGGCCTCTGCGGTGATCGTGCGCAGGGAGACCCCATTGATGCCATGCTCGGAAAACAGCCGCTCGGCGGCGTCGAGTATCCGTTGGCGCGTGGCCCCGCCCCGTGTCTCCGGTGCGACACCAGCATCTTCCACTGGAAGTGCCGTCACTGTTCCTCCCCGCCGTCCGTTGACCGGACGATCAGGAGGGATATTCAATCAAGCGTTTGATTGAGTCAAACCCTTGTCAGCGACTATGTGAGTAGTTTTAGTCGGTCTTGCCGCCCAGCACATTGGCTGCCCAGTCCGTCATATATTCGACGGCAAGGGAGCCGTGATCGACCTGGCAGTGCTCGACACCCCCGTCCTCGGCGGTGAATACCTTGAGCTCGGCCCGCGGGCTCTTCACCGCGTCACGGATGGTCTTCTGCGCCATTTCCAGCGGAATTTGCCGATCTCCCTCGCCATGCACGACCAGGAGAGGACACTCGATATTGGGAACGGCTTCGTCCAGGTTCATCCGGTCGACGACTTCGAGGATTTCTTCGGCGGAGTTGGTGCCGAACACCCAGTTCATGTGCTCTTCCCAGTGCGACACGGATAGTTTCGTGCCGGTCCCGTCCAGACGTCCGCGCGTGATCTTGCCGTAGTCGTTGATGCCGCCCCATGCGATCGCGCATTTCAGGCGGTGCTCGAAGCCGGCGGCGCGCGGCACGTAGTAGCCGCCCAGGCTGATGCCCGCCATGCCGATCCGGTCCGAATCGACGTCGGCGCGGGTCTCGAGGTAATCCACTGCGGCACCTGCCGGTACTTCGGTTTCGGGGAACAGCTTGAGATTGCGCAGACGCAGCGCCTCGCCGACCCCCGGATGATCAATCATCAGCGTGGAAATGCCGCGCGCGGCATACGCACGTGCAAGACCGGCGAGGTAGAGGAACTCCTTCATCACATCCAGGCCGTCGAAATGGATGATGCAGGGCGGCGGGCCGTCCCCGGTCACCGCGTTGGCATCGGCGGGATAGAACAGTGCCGGCAAGCTCGTGTCGTTGCCGTCATGGGAGTAGGGCACTTCGACCCACTCGACGGGGCCGTCCTGGCGCTCGACGCCTTTGCGGAAGATTTCGAGCATGTGGTTGTAGGTCTCGATGCGGATCGGCGCTTCAGACTTGCACATGCGCTCGGCGGTCATGAAATACACGGCCGCGCGCAGATATTTGGCGCTGGCGCTGATCCGGCGCCCGGCCGCGTCATCCTCGTCGGCGAGGCGCTCGCTGCGTTCGCCCAGCATCATCCACTGCTTGTGCCAGGCGTCGTTTGCCGCATCGTCATTCGCGGCGGCCACCGGTTTGAGCGGCTTGAGGGCCTCGTCGACCTCGGACAAAACGGCGCCGGCGTTGATGGCCATAACGGCCGCCATCGACCACGGATAATTGTCGGGGAAATATTCGAACATCATGACATTACACTCCCTGAAGATTGCACCGGGGTCTGATGCCCCGTGTTTGGTTTGAGTTTAGCCTGCGGAAAGTTCCGACATCACCTTGTAGAGGTCGGCCTGGGCCTCGAAGCCGATGCCGGGACGGTCCGGGTCGAGCTTGAGATACCCGTCGATGATCTCCGCATCGTCGGCGAAGCCGGAGAACATCCCGAAGGTGTTGGGATAGGATTCGCACAGCAGCATGCCCAGCCCCGCGGCGATGTGCAGCGACATCTGATTGCCGCCATGGGGCATAACCGAATTGCCGGCGGCCCAGCCCTGGGCGTTCAGCATCTCGACGGTGCGCGCGACGGCGACCACGCCATAGCTTTGCGGCGGGTCGATCTGCAGGACGTCATGATTCTGGCGCATGCCGCCAAAGGTGACGAGATTTTGCATGTCCTGGGCGGAAAACAGATTCTCACCGGTCGCCAGCGGCGGTTCGTAGAGATCCGCGAGCTCGGCCATCAGCGCGAAATCGAGCGGGTCGGTCGGCTCTTCGTACCAGCGCAGCTTGTAGGGTGACAGCGCCTTCGCATAGGCGCGCGCCTCGTCGGGTGTGAGGCCGCAATTGGCGTCCACTGCCAGGTTCCAGCCGTCGTTGCCGACAAGTTCCAGTACGGCTTCCAGCCGTTGCAGGTCTTCCGAGATCGGCGCGCCGCCCACCTTCATCTTGAGCTGGGTGTAGCCCATGTCGAGATAGCCGCGCATCTCGTCGAGCAGCTCGGGAATGCCCTTGCCCGGCGCGTACCAGCCGCCGCCCACATAGACGAACATGTCGGGCTTTTCACCGCCCGGGTTGTAGCGGTCGGCGATGGATTGATAGGCCGGCTTCTCCTCGATCTTCGCGATCGCATCCCAGACCGCGACCTCGATCGTGCCGATGCCCACCGAGCGGTCGGAATGCCCGCCCGGTTTCTCGCCCTGCATCATGGCCGTGAGGATCGCCTCCGGGTTGAGGTTGTTGCGCGCCTCGTCGATGAGGCTATCCGGGTCCGAGTCCATGATCCGCGGGATAAACCGCGCGCGCATCTGGGCGCCGCAGGCATAGCGTCCGGTAGAGTTGAAGGCATAGCCGACGACCGGTTTGCCGTCGCGGATCACGTCGGTGATCACGGCGACAATCGAGGTGGTCATCTGGCTGAAATCGAACACCGCATTGCGCAGGTTCGAATTCAGGGGGATCGCGGTTTCGCGGATGTCTGTGATTTGCATGGCTGCTTTTCTACGATGAGTGTGGCTGGACGCCAAACCCGTTTAACCGGACGGGCTTGAAAAACGTTCGCGGATTTCCCGGCGCAGGACCTTGCCCACCGCACTGCGCGGCAGGTCGTCGACCAGATGCACGGCCTTGGGTGCCTTCACGGAACCGAGCTGGCCCTTGGCGTGGGCGATAATGTCGTCGGCGCTGGCCGTCGCACCGTCACGCAGCTGGACCGCCGCCTCGACCCGTTCGCCCCAGTGATCGTCAGCGGCACCGAAGACAACGCACTCATAGATATCGGGATGGCGCACGAGCGCACCCTCCACATCCGTCGGGTAGACATTGAAGCCGCCCGAGATGATCACGTCGCGCAGCCGGTCCTTCAGGAACAGGTAGCCGCGCTCGTCGATCAGGCCGCCGTCGCCGGTGAGCAGCCAGCCGTCGCGAAACGCCGCCGCGGTCGCATCCGGGTTCTTGTAGTAGCCGGTCATGGTCAGGCCGCCGCGGACCACGACCTCGCCGGTCTCGCCCGGCGGCAGGATGTTGCCGTCCGGATCCATGATTTCGACCCGCATCAGCGGGGTGGCGCGGCCGACCGAGCCATTGTTCGCGTCATGCTCCAGTTCCACAGACGTCATGGCGGTGCAGAGTGAGGAGGCTTCGGTTTGTCCGTAGACCGTCTCCACGGCCCCGGGGAATATCGCCTGGGCCTGGCGCACCTTCTCGGGCGGCATGGGTGCTGCCGAATAGAGAAGGTGGCGGAGGTTCGGGAATTTGCGCTGCTCGATGTTCGGCTCTGCCATCGTCTTGTAGATCATGGTCGGCGGCATGAAGATTGTGCTGACGCCGCGGTGTTCGAACGAATGCAGGATGCGGTCCGGGTCCGGCGTCGGCAGCACGATGTTGCGCCCGCCGACGGCGAAGATCGGCAGCATCAGGATGAACGCCGCATGGCTCACGGGCGCGGCCGCGATCTGGCAGTCGTCGGGATTGAGCCGGAACACCGACAGGAAGTTGCCGATCAGCGTGATGCCGGTCCGGTAGGGCTGCATCACGGCTTTGGGCAGGCCGGTCGAGCCGCCGGTGAACTTGATCGCCTGGATGTCCGTATTCGGATCAAGCAAAGGCCGCGCGGGCCGCTTGCCCCGGAACGCCTCGACCAGGCCGTCGACGCTGTCTTCGGCGGCACTATTACTCTTGCCGTCGGGTGCGGCGAGGATGAACGGCGTGTCGCCGATATCAAACGCGTCGCGCGCCGCATCGTCGGCGATGACCATGTCCGGCTCGACAAGGTCCATCAGCGCGTTGTTCTCAACCTTGCCGCTGCGCGGATTCACGGCCACCCAGATATGCCCGGCGAGATGTGTGGCGAGGATCGCGATCACATGCTGCAGATTGTTGTAGCCGCAGGCTGCCACCTTGGCCTGCTTGTGGGGCAGGCGGTCCTGCAGCGCGGCGGCGAGCGCCTCGACTTGGCTGACAAGTTCCCGATAGGTCAGCCGGGTCGTGTCGTCTTCCAGCGCGATCCCGTCGGGGTTGATCTGTCGGCCGCGATAGAGCGTGTCGATGGGTAGCATCGGCGGGGTCCAAAAAAAGTCACGTTGAAACGGCTATCCACGCAGGTGCGTGGTTGCGTAGCATGGCAGCCTAACGGCCGCTTCCCCATCCGCAAAACGGATGCGGTGATGCGGTCTCACATTCTGGGAGGAAAGCATGGCGAAGAAGATCGAACATCTGCACTGGCCCGACGCGCCCGACATCTGGATGCCCTACGCGCCGGCGATCAAGGTGACCGGCGGCACCACGGTTTATCTGGCCGGGGTCACGGCGGCGCCTGTCTATCACAGCCACCCGCATGTACCCGAGGAGTTCGCTGACATGCCGGACGACATGGACGGGCAGGCGCGCGCGGTGCTCGAGAATGTCAGGAAGGGCCTCGATGCGGTGGGTGCGACCTTCGACGACATCGTCACCGCCGACCGGTTCCTGACCGACATGGAGCAGCAGGACGATCTCAACCGGGTGTGGGCGGAGTATTTCGGCGACGCCAAGCCGGCCACCACGACCGTGCAGATCGTCCGCCTCGCGACCGATCCGCGCTGCATCCTCGAGGTCAACGCGATCGCGGTGATCGACTAGCCCCGACGGGTTGGCGCGTCGCGGTACTTCCGGATCAGCTCGTCGGGCTCCAGGCTGTCCACCTGGCGCAGCTTGGGGAACAGCCAGGCGAAGCTGACCGCGACGGTCACGGTTGCCGCACCGCCGACCAGGACGGCGGGGACCGTGCCCCACCAGTGGGCGGTGACGCCGGACTCGAATTCGCCCAGCTCGTTGGACGCGCCGATGAACACGGCCGTAACCGCGCTGACCCGGCCGCGCATCTCGTCCGGCGTGATGATCTGCACCAGATTCTGGCGCACGAATACGCTGACCGAATCCGCGAGACCCATCACGATCAGCGCCGCCGCCGACAGCCAGAAGATTTCCGACACGCCGAAGACCATCACGCCGAGCCCGAAGGTGCCGACCGCGACCAGCAGCTTCACGCCGGCGCGGCGCGTCACCGGGTGCTGGGTCATGTAGAGCGCGCCGACGAACGAGCCCAGGGTGAAGGCCGAGCGCAGCAGTCCGAAGCCGTCCGCGCCGACGTTGAGGATGTCCTTGGCGTAGACCGGTAGCAGGGCGATGGCGCCGCCGAACAGCACCGCGAACAGGTCGAGGGCGATGGCGCCGAAGATCACCTGCCGCGAGGCGATGAATTTGAATCCGCCGAGAATGTTGCTGATGGTGATCGGCGCGCTGCTGACGATCTGCACCGGCTTGCGCACCATACCGGCGAGGATTGTCGCCAGCACGAACACCACGACCGAAAGCACGTAGACGAAGAGCTCGTCCTGCCCGCGCGCGGCGCCAAATGCGATGAGCAGCCCCGAGATGGTCGGCCCGATGATCCGCGCCATCTGGAATCCCGTCGCCGACCAGGCGATGGCGTTGGCGAGGTCGTCCTTCGGCACCAGATTCGGCACGATCGCCATCTGCGCGGGTGCCTGGAATGCGCGCGCCACGCCGAACAGCGCGAGGATCGCGAGGATCACGCCAAAATCGATGCCGCCCGTCCAGGTGCCCCACAGCAGCGCCGCGGCGCAGACGGTCTGCAGCGACACGCAGGCGAAGATGATCCGCATCCGCGGCAGCCTGTCGGCGGCAACGCCCGAGACCAGGAACAGAAGCGCGAAGGGGGCGAACTGGGCGAACCCGATCAAGCCTAGATTCAGTTCGCTCGACGTCAGGCGATAGACCTGCCAGCCGACCGTGGTGACCAGCATTTCCGTCGCCAGGATGCCCGCCACGCGGGTCGCCCAGAAGTAACGGAAATCGCGATGGCGAAACGCGCGCGCGCCGGCGAGTGCACTGCGCGGTGGTGGGCTGTCGGTTGTGGACATGGTCCCCGGGGGGATGGGTTGGGCCGGACGGTGGCTGATTGCCTGACCTACGTAGCGGCGCGGGTTTCGCGTGTCAAAGCGGCGCTCCCGTGGCTATCCTGATTGTCTCGACCTCACGTCCCAACCGCACGAGCTCAGCATGACCGGTAGCCGCATCTCCCCCGACCAACTCCGCAGCCGCCGCTGGCTCGACGGCGAGACCATGCGCGCCTTCAGCCATCGCGGGCGCCTGCGCCAGCTCGGCTTTAGCCCGGATGATTTCGACGGAAAGCCGGTCATCGGCATCGTCAACACCTGGTCCGACCTGAACACCTGCCACGGCCATTTCCCCGAGCGCGCCGAGCAGATCAAGCGCGGGGTGCTCCAGGCGGGCGGTTTCCCGGTCGAGATGCCGGCGATCACGCTGGGCGAGATCCTGATGAAGCCGACCACCATGCTGTATCGCAACCTGCTGGCGATGGAGACGGAGGAGCTGATCCGTTCCTACCCGATCGATGGCGTGGTGCTGATGGGCGGCTGCGACAAGACCACCCCTGCGTTGATCATGGGCGCGATCTCGGCGGGCGTGCCGTTGATCTACATGCCGGCGGGCACGATGCTGCGCGGCTTCTGGAACGGTGAGACCCTGGGCAGCGGCACGGACCACTGGAAATATTACGCCGAGTATCGCGCCGGTAACCTGGATGCCTCGGTGGTGGACGAGGTGCTGGCGGGTTCGTCGCGCTCGGCGGGCACCTGCATGACCATGGGCACGGCGGCGACCATGATGTCGATCACCGAGGCACTCGGCCTGACCCTGCCGGGCGCGTCGTCGATCCCCGCACCGGACTCCAACCACGGCGTCATGGCGGCCGCGACCGGGCGGCGCGTCGTCGACATGGTCTGGGAAGATTTGAAGCCGGCGGACATCCTCACCGCCGCCTCCTTCGACAACGCGATCACGGTCGACATGGCGATCGGCGGCTCGACCAACGCGATCATCCATCTGGTCGCCATGGCCGGGCGGGCCCATATCGAAATCCCGCTGTCGCGCTTTGACGAGCTGTCCAGACGCACGCCCTGGCTCGCCAACATTCGGCCGTCGGGCGAATTTCTGATGGAGGACTTCTACTATGCGGGCGGGCTGCGCGCACTGATGCGCGAACTGGGTGATCTGCTGGACGGCGACGCGGCGACCGTTTCGGGCCGGCCGCTGGGCGAATCCTACGCCGAAGCACCGCTCCATAATGACGACGTCATTCGCCGCCGCGACAATGCGTTGAGCGCGGACGGCGGCACCGTCGTGCTGACCGGCACGCTGGCGCCCGACGGCGCTGTGATCAAGCAGTCCGCGGCCGACCCGTCATTGCTCAAACACACCGGCCCCGCGGTGGTGTTCGCCGACCGCGCCGATCTGGATGCGCGCATCGACGACCCCGATCTGCCGGTCACGGCGGAGTCTGTGCTGGTGCTGCAGAATGCCGGGCCGGTGGGCGCGCCGGGCATGCCCGAATGGGGACAACTGCCGATCCCCAAGAAACTGCTTGAGGCCGGCGTGCGCGACATGGTGCGCATCTCCGACGCCCGCATGTCGGGCACCAGCTACGGTACGTGTGTGCTGCATGTGGCGCCCGAAGCCCATATCGGCGGGCCACTGGCCCTGGTGCGCGATGGGGACATGATCACGCTCGACGTGGAGGGCCGCCGGATCGATCTGGATGTGGATGCCGAGGAACTGGCCCGACGCCGGGCGGACTGGACGCCGCGCAAGAAGCTCCCCGAGCGCGGCTATGTGTCGATGTATGCCGAGCATGTAACCCAGGCGAACCGGGGCTGCGACTTCGACTTCCTGCACGCCGGTGCGGCGATCCCCGAGCCGGAGATTTTCTAGGCGAAGGTGCGCGGCTACTTGCTGTCCAGAACCCAGACGCCCTGCCATTCGCCTTCCGGCGGCGTGTCGATGAGGCTCTGGCAGCGCGCGACGTATAGCGCAGAAACATTGTCGTCCGGTGCCTGGGCTGCGCATTCCGCGAAGGCGCTGCGCGCTTTGGCGAACTGACCGTCTCTATAAAGTGCGAGCGCGGCCGCGAAGGCGTTGCGGGTGGTGCGTTTCTGATCGGCTGTCGCCTCGGTGTCGCACGCCAGCAACTCATGGATGGACACTGGCGCTGCGCGGCCCTTGACCACGACCCGGTCTATCTCGCGCAAGTCGACCGCGTCAGGCCGCTCCAGGCGCGACAATGTGTGCTCGGTGCACAGTGCTTCCACCCCATATTGCCGGGTCAGGCCCTCGGTGCGCGAGGCCAGGTTCGCGGTGTCGCCGATGACGTTGGAATCCAGCCGCTTGCCGCCGCCGAGCGCGCCGAGCATCAACGGCCCGCTGCTGATCCCGAGCCCGAAGTTGATGGGCAGGTCTCCCGCCGCCAGACGGGCTTCGTTGAATGGTCGTGCGGCACCGCTGATGGCCGCCGCGCAGCCGAGCGCGGCGTCGGCATTCTTCGGAAACAGCGCCATGACGGCATCTCCGAGATACTGGTTGATAAAGCCTCCTTCGCGGGTGACCAAAGGCTCGACGACCTCGAGGAAGGCGTTCAGGGAGGCAAAAATATCCGCGGGCCCGAGACGTTCGGACAATGCAGTGAAGCCGCGGATATCGACGAACAGCACGCTCATATCCAGCGCGGTGCTGTCGCCGGTGTCGATCTCCTGGATCGTCGAACGTCCCAGCAGTTCGAGGAACTGGAAGGGCACGAAGCGGCTGTAGGAATCGGTCAGGTTGGCCAGCGCCCGGTTGTGTTCGAGTATCTCCGCATTGAGCTGCCGATTGATGAACAGCGCACCGGCCTGCTGCACCATCACCGTGAATGCTGACAAATGGGTATCGGCGAGCGGTTCGAAGAAGTCCGCACCCTCATCGGTAATGCCGGCTGCGATGGCACCGGCAAAAGCGCCGTTCTTGTCGTAATAGGGGCACAGGAACGCTTGGTTAAAGCCGAGGTCGGACCAGGCATCGAATACGGCCTCACCGGCAGAGACGATCCGGCTGTCGCTCGTGGAGAACCAGTTTGCGTTGTGCGGCAGATGCTCCGGGACGTCCTCGAATCCGAACTGATCGACCACCGACAGCGTGTCATTGTCGGGTGCGTATCTGAGGAACACCGCCACCTCCAGTTCGAAGGCCTCGATGATGGCCTCCAGGGTTCGGGTCGAGAAGTCGGTTTCGCTGTCGGAGTCCAGGGCACCGGAGATGTAGCGCTGGATCGCCTGGAACCGGGTCAGTTCCTCATCGACATGGCGTTTCGCGACAATGAGACCCTGCTGGGTGACGATGTGCTGTCCGACTTCTTTCTCGAGCCGCGCATTCTGCTGGACCAGTTCACCGTTGAGATTGCGGTTGGTCAGCATCGCGCCGGCCTGCCCGACCATCACGGTGAAGGCGGATGCCAGTCCGTCGGAAAGATCGGCGTAGTAACCCGATCCTTCACGGGTCACGCCGGCAACGATGATGCCGGCAATGGACTGGTCCTTGTTGTGGAAGGGGCAGGCGATCGCCTGCTCGAATGGCAGTGCGCGCCACTGCGTGAGCAGTTCGCTGCCGGCCTCGGCAATCTGGCTTCCCGGGGCTGCGAACCAGTCGGGATCGTAGGGGAGGGATTCCGGCACCTCCTCGAAGCCGAACTGGCCCAGCAGCCGAAGATTTTCGCCACCGTCCTCCACGCGCAGGAACAACGCGACCTCAACCTCGAAGGCCTCGATCACCGATTCGAGTGTCAGTTCGCAGAACGCCGCTTCGGTTTCGATTTTCAGGCCATCGGCGATATAGCGTTGGATGGTCTGGAACCGCGCCAACTCCTCGTCGACCTGGTCTTTCGCCCGGTTCAGGTCGTTCTGCACCACGAGGCGGCGGCCGGACTCGGCCTCCAGGCGCGTGCACATCGCGAGGAGTTCTTCGTAGCTTGGCTTGTCGTCGGAAACTGCCATCTAACGTCCGCCGGGCAATGCGAATGGCGTTAGGCGGATTTGCGACGCACGAGCGGGTAGAGCGATGTCGTGTAGTTGTGAAATCGGTTGCGGCCGGATAACCGGCTGAACTCCGCAAACCCATAGACACCCAGCCACGGCACACCGTCATCGCCAGCCAGCGGATACTGAATCTTGGCGATGATTTCGTCCTTCAGGATCTTGTTGAAGGTCATGCGCCCGCGCGCCATACAATCTGCATGGAAGACCGCGACCGGCTCGCGCCCGTCGAGCGCGTCGGTCATGCGCGCCATCAGACGGTCCACGCCGTCGAAGATATGTTTCTCGTCGCGCTGCATGAGGGTCAGCCTGGTGCCCTCCAGGCAAGTCGAGTGCACGAAGAATGTCTGGTGATCGTCGGAGACCCGGATCGGCACGCGCAGAATTTGTGTGTTGTCGTATTCGGCGGCTTCATCCGGGCCCAGATCCTCTCCGAGGCCGGTGATCCCCATGACCGAGCCCGGTTCCGTTTCCGGTGGCAGTCCGAGCCGGCCGAGCAGCGTCGGCCAGGCGGGCTTGCCGTCAAGCTCGACGATCTGGTTGCCGTCGGACTTCGTCACCTCGAAGGTCATGCCTTCGATTGGCAGGGAGCCGTGATGCACACCAGTCAAAAGTTCCAGCGTGGGATCGGAGAAGCCGACCATTGTGATGCCGTCTTCCAGCACTTTATCGCTATGAAACTGGAAAGTGCGGGCGGCCTTGCCGTTATCGCCGGCCGA
This sequence comes from Rhodospirillaceae bacterium, assembly GCA_018667335.1. GTDB lineage: Bacteria > Pseudomonadota > Alphaproteobacteria > UBA6615 > UBA6615 > UBA8079. Next base: position 118,929 of record JABIVD010000052.1, on the reverse strand, counting down.
CGCGCCGAACAACATGATCTCGGGTCCGAAAACGCTCTCGATGCCGGCGATCACCTGGTCGCCGGCCACGTCCATGCCGGCGGTGATCACATAGATCATGTTGATGCCGTCGAGCTTTGCCTGCAGGGCTTGTGCTGTTTCGGTGGCCAGCTGCTGGGAGTTTGAACCGGTCAGTCCGGCATTCTGGACGACCGCGCATTCGTCGCCCACGACTGCCATCACGGCCAGGGCGCGCATGTTCTCGCTGACACCCTCGCGGCCGATCACGCCACTGCCGGTGCAGCCGACGATCTCTGCGTTCGGGCAATACTCCCGGATTGCGGCATGTGACTGGGGCATGTTGTGGCCCATCGTGGAATGGACGAACACGATGCTTGCATCGCCTCCGCCGTCTTCGCCGAACGCCAGATCGAGGCATTCACGGACCGCCGATTTCGAGTTAACGGCGCTGCTGCTACCAGAAAAAAACTCAAGCATCACCGGTTCCCCCACAGATCGTTGACCAGAAACGCTAACACAACCGGCGTTTCAGCGCACGGAAATGGAACGAATTGGGTCGGGAGAGAGGAGTTGATCGACTGGTGCCGCCGGAGTGAATTGAACACTCGACCTCGCCATTACCAATGGCGCGCTCTACCCCTGAGCTACGGCGGCACGATGGTCGAAAAACGCGCGGGTTATGCCACGGGTGTTCGTATGCAGCAAGGCCGTGGTTGGCGTGTGAAACCCGGCGTGCAAAAATCCGCCCGGTATTCGATTGCGATCCCCACCGAGGCATCCACTTTGTTCGACCGTTTTCGCAAGGAACTCCAGCGTCACCGCCAGCGGCCTTTTCTCGAGGCCGTCGCGGCCGCTTGTGCTTTGGTCGCCACGGCCGACGGCGATGTGAGCTTTTCCGAACGCGCGCGCCTCGACGCCGTGGTCGAGAGTCTGTCGGAACTGAGTTTGTTCGATCCCCATGAAGTGGTCGATGCGTTCGATGAACATGTCGCCGTCCTGTCCGAGGACGCCGACGGCGGACACAACAAGATGCTGAAGAGGATCACGTCGGGCACCGGCAAAGAGGGTGCGGCGGATCTGCTGTTGCGCATCAGCGTGGCCATGAGCCTCGCCGACGGGCGCGACAGCGCCGACGAACACAAGGTCATCGATCAGATTTGCGCCGCCCTCGGCCTCGCGCCCACAGCGGCGGCCGCCGCGTTCGACGCGCTCGCCGAGTAACCGCAGAGCATTTCAACGAACAACCCAAACGGAGAGCGCCATGCTGAATCTCGTGAATCCCGACACGCTGCCCGCACCGGCCAGCGACTACAGCCATATCGTCGAAGTGCCCGAAGGCACCCGGCTGGTGTTTGTCTCGGGGCAGGTCGGCCTCGATACGGACGGCAACTGCGCCGACGATTTCGCTGGCCAGTGCGACCAGACGTTCGCGAACATCAAGGCGGCGCTCACCGCCATGGACATGCAGATGTCCGATCTGGTCCGCCTGAATGCCTATCTGACCGATGCGGGCGACGTCGGCGGCTTCCGCGACATCCGCGACAGGTGGATGGAGGGCCATGCGGCGGCATCGACCCTCGTGATGGTACCGGCCCTTGCCGCGCCGAACTGGAAGGTCGAGATCGAAGTCGTCGCCTCCCACAGCAAATAACCGCGCGCCCATGACTGAAGAGACTCCCGACGAGCCCCCCTCCCACGATAGGGGCAAACAGGGTGGGAAAAAGACCGCCCAGGCGGAAAGCGAGCGGGCCCGAGAGGTGCGCCAGGCGGCGGCCCTGCGTGAGAACCTGCGCAAGCGCACCGCCCAGCGCCGGGAGCGTCAGTCCACTGCGCCCGACTCAGGGCCGGATGGCGACGGCGCATAGGTCCCTAATCCACTGATATTAATGGTGTAATTGTTATCCACCGGGTCCGCTTGAGGGCGCGTGGGCCATCGGCTACAAGCGATATCAGGTCAATTCGCGCCCGTTGGGCGTCCTTGGGGGGTTCGTTTCATGCCGATCATGCCAGATAGCTGGATCCGCAAGATGTCTCAGGACACCGGCATGATCGATCCTTTCGTCGATGAGCAGACACGCGAAGGGGTCATATCCTACGGGTTGTCGTCCTATGGATATGATGCGCGCGTGTCGGGTGAGTTCAAGATTTTCACCAACGTCCATTCGGTCACGGTCGATCCGAAGAATTTCGATGAAGAGAGTTTCGTCGACCGGGAGACGGACGTCTGCGTCATCCCGCCCAATTCCTTCGCGCTCGCGCGCACGGTCGAGTATTTCCGCATTCCGCGGGACGTGCTGGTGATCTGCCTCGGCAAGTCCACCTACGCGCGTTGCGGCATCATCGTGAACGTGACCCCGCTGGAGCCCGAGTGGGAAGGCCATGTGACCCTGGAATTCTCGAACACCACGCCGCTGCCGGCCAAAATTTACGCCAACGAAGGTGCATGCCAGTTCCTGTTCCTGAAGGGTGAGGGTCCGCCCGATGTGTCCTATGCGGACCGCAAGGGCAAGTACATGCACCAACGCGGCATCACGGTGCCAAAACTCTGATGGTGATGTCCGGCCGCAGGATTTCACGCGGTCGGCGTAACGACACGCAAATGCCGTATTCCCTGTCTATCCGGCATTCATTCAACATTCGCAGCTGGTAACGGAACTTCATGGACAAGATCAGGATCCGGGGTGGTCAGACGCTGAACGGGGTTATCCGGATCGGCGGCGCCAAGAATGCGGCCCTGCCGCTGATGGCCGCGAGCCTGTTGTCCGACGAGGCACTGGTGCTGTCGAACGTGCCCCATCTGGCCGACATCACCACCATGGCCAACCTGCTGGGCCAGCATGGCGTGCTGGTGTCCCTCGATGGGCAGGCGGGGAATGGCGGTCATGTGGGCCGGGTCATGTCCCTGACCGCCGGCAAGATCACCAGCACCACCGCACCCTATGACCTCGTGCGCCGGATGCGCGCCTCCGTGCTTGTCCTTGGCCCCATCGTGGCGCGCGAAGGCGTGGCGACCGTGTCCCTGCCGGGCGGCTGCGCGATCGGCACCCGGCCTGTCGATATTCACCTGTCTGGGCTGGAGGCGCTGGGCGCGGAGATCGAAGTTGAGGCCGGCTACATCCGCGCGCGCGCGCCGAAGGGGCTGCGTGGCGCGCGATATGTGTTCCCCAAGGTCTCTGTCGGCGCGACCGAGAATTTGCTCCTCGCCGCATCGCTGGCGAAGGGTGAGACCATTTTCGAGAACGCCGCGCGCGAACCTGAGATCACCGATCTTTGTGAATGCCTGATCGCCATGGGTGCGAAGATCGATGGGGTCGGCACCGCCACGCTGACCGTACAAGGCGTCGATCGCCTGCACGGGGCAGAGCATTCGATCATGCCCGACCGGATCGAGGCCGGCACCTATGCCATGGCTGCTGCGATCACCGGCGGCACGGTCGAGCTCGAGGGTGCGCGGCTCGATCATATCGAGGCGGCGGCGGCGCAACTGCGCAAAACCGGGACGACCATCGAATCCCGCAATGGCGGCATCTTCGTCAGCCGCGCCAACACGGATTTGTTGGCCGTCGACGTCGCGACCGATCCCTATCCCGGTTTTCCGACCGATCTGCAGGCCCAGTTCCTGGCGCTGATGACGACCGCGAAGGGGGCCTCGGTGATCACCGAGACAATCTTCGAGAACCGGTTCATGCATGTGCCGGAGCTGCAGCGGATGGGTGCCGACGTCACGCTACAGGGCAGCGTTGCGATCGTTCGCGGGGTCGATCAGCTCAACGGCGCGCCGGTGATGGCCTCTGATCTGCGCGCCAGCGCGTCGCTGGTCCTGGCGGGCCTTGCCGCCGAGGGCGTGACGGAGGTGCGGCGGATTTATCATCTCGACCGCGGCTACGAACGCCTCGAGGAAAAGCTGCGTCTCGTCGGCGCCGACATTGAAAGGGTCGAGGACAGCTGATGCCGACCGATGCATCCCTGCTGAAGCTCGTCGCCACCGATGAAAAGGATTTGGCGGTCGTCTCGGGCGCGCTGCAGGATGCGATCGTGCCCATCGGAGACATCAGCTTCCAGCCCGAGACAAACACATTTGTACTCGTCGCCAACCGGTTCTGCTGGGAGGCAGCTGCCCGGGCCACAGCGCGCGAACCGGACGAGCGCGTCAATGCGGGCGTGTCGTTCTCCAACGTTGTGGATGTGAAGCGCCGGGGCATCGATTTCGCCGCGCGTGGCACATTTTTGAATCTCCTCGCCATCTCCTGCGAGCCCGATGCCGGGGGCGATGGCCCGACCGTACAATTGACCTTCTCCGGAGATACGGCTATTCGGCTGCAAACAACCGGACTTCTCTGCCATCTGGAGGATTTCGGCGAAGCATGGCCGACCCAGTGGCGGCCGGAGCACGCGGACCAATAACAGCCGCCGAATAGTCGCGAGGTGCGAGCCTCCGGCAGCCGGCAGTATCGTTTTGCGGTCCATGGAAGGTGTGACGTGGCGACAAAGACCGAAAAACTGATCCTTGCCCTGCCGAAAGGCCGGATTCTGGGCGAAGTGATGCCGTTGCTCGCCCATGTGGGCATCGAGCCTGAGGCAGCGTTTAACGATCCGAAGTCGCGACTTCTGCGTTTCGAGACGTCGGTGCCGGACGTGGACATCATCCGTGTGCGTGCGTTCGATGTTGCGACCTTCGTGGCCTTCGGCGCGGCGCATTTCGGCGTCGCCGGCAGCGATGTGATCATGGAGTTCGATTACCCCGAGCTCTACGCCCCGATCGACCTGGGCATCGGCGCGTGTCGGTTGGCCGTTGCCGCACCGCAGTCGGTTGTCGCGGTTGATGATCCGGCGCGCTGGAGCCATGTCCGCGTTGCCACCAAATACCCCAACATGACCGAGCGCTACTTTGCGCGCCGCGGCGTTCAGGCCGAATGCATCAAGCTGAACGGCGCGATCGAACTGGCGCCGTCCCTCGGCCTTTGCCGGCGGATCGTCGATCTCGTCTCGACCGGTTCCACGCTCAAGGCCAACGGGCTCGTGGAAATCGAGACGATCGCCGAGATCAGCTCGCGGCTCGTGGTCAACCGCGCGGCCCTGAAGACCCGTGCGACGGAGATGACGGGGTGGATCGACCGATTCCGCGATGCGGCCCAGGAAGCCCGAGATGTCGCGTAGGCTCGACGCCGCGCATGCAGACTTCAACACGTTGTTCGCGGCGCTGCTGGCTGAGCGGCGTGAGGCCGGCGTCGATGTGCGCGGCGACGTCGAGGCCATCGTCGCCCAGGTGAAGGCGGATGGTGATTCAGCACTCCTGGCGCTGACCGAAAAATTTGATCGCCTGCGCCTGACTGCGGATGGCCTGCGCGTCACCGCCGAGGAAATCGCGGCGGCACGTGCGGCCTGTGACGCCGATGCACTGGCGGCGCTCGAGACGGCGCGTGCGCGGATTGTCGCCTATCACGAAAATCAGCACCCGGTTGAATTCGACTATGTCGATGATCTGGGTGTCCGGCTTGTCAGCCGCTGGCGGCCTGTTGCGGCGGCCGGACTTTATGTTCCCGGCGGCACCGCGGCCTATCCGTCGTCCGTCCTGATGAACGCCGTTCCGGCACGGGTCGCCGGCGTGGACCGCATCGTCATGGTCGTGCCTTCACCGGATGGAATCCTGAACCCGCTGGTGCTTGCCGCCGCCGACATCGCCGGTGTGGATGAGGTCTATCGCGTGGGCGGGGCCCAGGCGGTCGCCGCGCTGGCTTATGGGACCGAGACCATCATGCCGGTCGACAAGATCGTCGGCCCGGGCAACGCGTACGTGGCCGAGGCCAAGCGCCAGGTTTTCGGCGTGGTCGGGATCGACATGATTGCCGGTCCGTCCGAGATACTGGTGGTGGCCGAGGCCTCCGCGAACCCCATCTGGGTCGCGGCCGATCTCCTGAGCCAGGCCGAACACGACACAAGCGCCCAGTCGGTGCTGATGACCGACGATGCGTCTTTCGCCGACGCGGTCGAAGCCGAGGTCCTGCGCCAGCTCCAAGAATTGCCGCGCCACGAGATTGCGCGCGAAAGCTGGGAGACGTTCGGCGCGACGATCGTTTTGCCCGATCTGGCCGATGCCGTGGCGTTGATCGACCGCATGGCGCCCGAGCATCTGGAATTGATCGGGCCACGCGCAGAAGCGCTGGAGGGCGAGATCCGGAATGCCGGATCGATCTTCCTCGGCGCCTATGCGCCCGAAGTGCTGGGTGATTATGTGGCGGGGCCGAACCATGTGCTGCCCACCGCACGTACGGCGCGTTTCTCGTCCGGCCTGGGTGTGCTCGACTTCATGAAGCGCAGCTCGATGTTCCAGGCAAACGAGGAAAGCTTCCGCGCGCTCGCCGCTCCTACCATGACCCTGGCCCGCGCCGAGGGTCTCGAGGCGCATGCACGGGCGGTCGAAGTGCGCCTGACGGATGAGCCGACCGACCAATCGGGCGACGGCTGAGTTTGCGCCGGGCCTGCAATGGGTGAAGCCGGGAACAGGATCGCGCGGGTCGAAATCGATAACCCCGGCGTTGTTCGCTACCACCCCGACGTGGAGCGCGAGATCGAAGTCGCGATCTACGATCTGGTCGAGAGCAATATTTTCACGCCCGATCCGGCCCATTTCGGTGATGTGCCCGACGGACCCTTTGTGCTGATCCTGCGTGCGCAGGGGCGCCAGCTTCAATTCGATATCTCGAACGAAACTGGTGCGTCTGTCGGAACATTGCCCCTGCCGCTGACCCCGTTCCGCAAAATCATCAAGGACTACTTCACGGTTTGCGAAAGTTATTACGAAGCGATCCGCGCATCGTCCCCGGCGCAAATTGAGGCGCTCGATATGGGTCGACGCGGTCTCCACAATGAAGGCTCAGAACAACTCCGCGACCTGTTGGACGGCCGCATCACCCTCGATCACAACACGTCGCGGCGGCTGTTCACGCTGATCTGCGCGCTGCATATCCGAGCCTGACCATGACCAACGGACTGCCAGGAAGCGTCTTGTTCGCATGCGACCGCAACACCATTCGCTCGGTCATGGCCGAGGCGATCATGAAGCATCTGGTCGGACATCGGGTTTACGTCGACAGTGCCGGCGTGCGCCTGACGGGGGAGGAGGCCGACCCATTTGCGATCGCCGCGATGCAGGAGATCGGCCTCGATATCTCTGGCCATCGGGCCAAGAGCTTCGAGGATCTGCCAGATGATTCCGTGGACCTGATCATCACCTTCAGTCCTCAGGCACAACACCGTGCCGTCGAGTTCACACGCACGATTGCCTGCGCGCTTGAGTATTGGCCCCTGATGCATCCGGCGGATGTCACCGGCCCGCGCGAGGTTCGGCTGGAGGCTTATCGGGAGGCGCGCGACACGCTTTTCGAGCGGATCAAGGCCCGGTTTCCGACCCCCGATAGGGTCGTTTGACCGAATGACGCTCGCGATTTACCCGAAAACGCTTGAATTTGCGGTGGTTTTCGGGTTGCTTGCCCCATCCCGCGACAATGCGGGGCAACTTCAACAATGCGACGATGCGTATGGCCAAAGAAGACCTACTCGAATTTTCCGGCACCGTGACCGAAATCCTGCCCAACGCGATGTTCCGCGTAGAGCTCGACAATGGCCATGAAGTCCTCGCGCACACCGCGGGCAAAATGCGCAAGCATCGTATTCGCGTTCTCGCCGGTGACAAGGTGAACGTGGAAATGACGCCGTATGATCTTAGCAAGGGGCGCATCACGTTCCGCTTTAAGTAAGCGCGTGATTATTCCCGGCCTGCCGCAAGCGACGGTGGGACTCCGAATTCTGAAAATGTTCAAAGACCCTGGGGGCACGCCGTGAGCCAGCGCCTTGTACTGGCATCCGCCTCGCCGCGTCGGCGCGACCTGCTGGCGCAGATCGGCATCGTTCCCGATGCTGTCGTTCCCGCCGACATCGACGAGACACCACAGTCCGGCGAGGTGCCCCTCGCGACGGCGAAGCGTCTTTCCGTGCTGAAGGCGACCGCGGTCGCCCAACAGGAACCCGATGCCTTCGTGCTGGCGGCCGACACGGTCGTCGCGGTCGGTCGACGTCAGCTCGGCAAGCCGGCAGATGTGGGCGAGGCGCGGGCGTTCCTCAAGATGCTCTCGGGGCGTCGACATCGGGTGCTCGGCGGCATTTCCGTGATCGCGCCCGACGGGCGCCGGTCGAACCGGCTGTCGACCACCAGTGTCCGCTTCAAGCGCTTGGCCGATGCCGACATCGCAGCATATCTCGCCACCGATGAGTGGCAGGGCAAGGCCGGCGGTTATGCGATCCAGGGCCTGGCCGGGGCATTCGTCCCGGCGATCAACGGCTCCTACACCAACATCGTCGGCCTCGATCTGGCCCTGACGAAGGCCATGCTTTTGGGGCTGGGCTGGAAAGAAAACGCGTGAGCAAGTACTCCACCACCATCATCATCGACAGCGGACCCGGCGAGACGCGTGGTGCGCTGCTACGCGCCGGTGTGGCCTGGGATGTCGTCCATCATCGCGACGCGGAGCCGAGCCTCGTGGGTGCGGTCTATCGCGGGCGTGTGCGCAAGGTCGATCACGGCCTGAACGGCGCCTTCGTCGAGATCGGGCAAGGCCCCGAGGCCTATCTGCGCGCGCGCGATGCCTCCGACCCGGCCGACAAGATGCCGCGCAACGCGCGCATCGGCGAGCGGGTGAACGAAGGCATGAAGATCGATGTGCGCGTCGTCGCTGACGGGTTCGCCGCCAAGGGTCCACGTATTTCACGGGTCACGCCGGATCCGGCCCATGCGGACAGGCCTGCTCCCGACTGTCTGCTGTCACCGCCGTCTGCGGTCGATCTGATTCTCGAGCGCTTTGTAAGCAGCGACACGGAGCAAATCATCTGTGGCGATGCCGCGATCGAGAACGCGGCGCGCGCCTGGGTTGCCACCGGTGAGCATCCGGACATCGCATCGGGGATCACCCGCGGATCCGGCGATCTGTTCGCCAAGCATGACATCGAGGACGAAATCGAAGCGGCGCTGTCGCGGCGCGTTCGGATTCCCGGCGGCGCCGAACTCGTGATCGACATGGCCGAGGCCATGTGTGTGATCGACATCAACTCGGCGGGGGCGGTCGGCAAGTCCGGTCGCGCGTCGCGCGACGTGAACCAGAAGGCGATGCCTGAAATCGCCCGGCAGCTGCGCCTGCGTAACATCGCCGGCGCGATCGTCATCGACGCGTTGAAGATGAGCGCGCGCGACGACCGCAACCGGGTCCTGTCCGCCCTGCGCAACGCGCTGAAGGACGACCCGGGCGCGTGCCATGTGCTGGGGATCACCAATCTCGGGCTGATCGAGATGACCCGCACCCGGACCGGCCTGTCGCTGGCCGATCGGATGCTCGCTCTGGCCTCGGCGCCGGGGCTCTCAGTCGATGCGGTGGCCTATGCCGGGCTGCGCGCGGTGGTGCGCGCGGCCGCGGCCAAACCGTCGGGCGGCTATCGTCTGTTGGTCTCCCAACCCGTCGCAGAGGCGCTCGGGGGTCGGCTGCAGGGCGCGCGCGACCAGGCGGCGCAGACCGTCGGACGGTTGGACATTATCGCCGAGGATGACCGGGCGAATGACCGATTCGAGGTCATGCTAGGGTCCGCCTGAAACCCGTCCAGAGTCCAACAACAGCGTTCCCACCCGCGATGGCCAAATCCTGTCCGATCTGTTCGAACCCGGCGTCCGAGAAGGATCGGCCGTTCTGTTCTCAGCGCTGCGCCAATGTCGATCTGTCGCGCTGGCTGGGGGGCAACTACCGCATCCCGACCGACGAAGCGCCCACCGTCTATGAGGGTGGGTTGAACGACGGCGACGAAGATCAGGGGTGAGTGCTGGACAGGCCGGGTGAATTTACGTATATCCCCGCCTCCAACTGGACATGTGCCCGGGTAGCTCAGTTGGTAGAGCACGCGACTGAAAATCGCGGTGTCGGTGGTTCGAATCCGCCCCCGGGCACCACTTCTCCCGATCTCCATTGCAGTGACGAAGCGCCCGGCGTTTGACGCCGATCCCCCCGCCATGCTTCGTTTCGAACCGTTGATTCATCCGGGGAGAGTAACCTTGTCCGTCGCACGCCATCCGCGCCCACCCGAACTCGTTGATACCTCGCTCGAGGAAATCATGGACACGTATGTCGCGCGCTACCGCGACCGGGTGCCCGACTGGGAGGCATTCGAGGACGCCAAGATCGAGGGTTATCGCCGCGCCCAGCACCGCTTCATCGGTGCCGGCGGCTCGGGCAAGCATGACGACGACAACGCGATCCCCGCACGCGCTCACACGCTTTCCATCATGTACGTGAACCCGGGGCAGGGGAACGCCGCCCACACCCACGAGGTGGAGGAGACGTTCTTCGTGTTGAAGGGCCTGCTCGATGTGTTCGTCGAGGACGAGGACGGCCGTCGTCTGGAGACGCGGCTGGGTCCATGGGAATGCATCACCTGCCCGCCCGGCGTGATCCACGGTTACGACAACAACAGCCTGGAGCCGGTCTGGTTCCAGGTGATGCTGGGCCGGGGCAAGCCAGAGACGATGGGCTATGCCGACGACAATCTGTACGCCAATCGCGACGGCCATCTGAAAAACGAATAACCGCAAACCAAAACAAAAGGGGAGCCATCATGGCCCGACGCATCATCGATCTGAGCCTCGACATCGAGGACAACATGCCGTCCCACAAGCTGTTCCAGAGCCCGGTCTATCTCAAGGCGATGACCCATGAGAACACCAAGGCGCTGGAGCTCGGTACGCCGGACGACCCGATCACCTTCCAGACCAACTTCATCAGCACCCTGGATCACGTGGGCACCCATGTGGACGCGCTGCGCCACTTCGACCCGAACGGCGCTTCGATCGACGAGATGCCGATCGACCGCTTCTTCGGCAAGGCCGTGTGCTTCGACATGCGCCATGTCGGCGACCTGGGCGACATCGACGTGGCCGACATGGAGAAGGCCGAGGCCGAATCCGGCGTGACGATCGATGGCCACATCATCCTGCTGTGCACGGGCCTGCACAAACGCCATTACCCGGACCGCGAGGTGGTGCTGTCGAATGCAGGCATCACCGTTGCCGCCACCCAGTGGATGTATGACCGGGGATCGCGCCTGCATGGGGTCGAGGGTCCGTCGACCGACAAGCCGTCGGACAGCCTGTTCGCCCAGCACCGGATCTGCCGGGAGCTCGGCATCAGCCACATGGAGTGGCTGGTCAATCTCGAGGATATGATCGGGCTGGGTGAGTTTGAGTTTTTCGGCGTGCCGCTCCGCTTCAAGGGCGGGTCCGGATCGCCGATCCGCGCCTTTGCTGTCGTCGATGACTAAACCCTGAACGGACGAGAGACGCCGATATGGCACATGAATTCGACTATATGAGCGCGAGCGAGCTGCGCCTGCGCATCGGCCGCAAGGACATCTCGCCGGTCGAGCTGACCCGGCGGTCGCTGGAACGAGCCGAGGCGGTGCAGGCAGACCTGAACCCGTTCTTCGTCCTGTTTCACGACGAGGCGCTGGCTGCCGCACAGGTGGCCGAGGACGCGTTGATGTCCGGTGCCGCACTCGGTGCGCTGCATGGGCTGCCGATGTCCGTGAAGGACCTGATCGCGGTGGGCGACGCGCCGTTTGCCTTCGGGTCGAAGGTCATGGCCGACAACATCGCCGATGCCGACGCACCCGCGGTGGAGCGTGCGCGGGCGGCCGGCGCCATCGTCATCGGCAAGACCACGACCAGCGAATTCGGCTGCAAGCCGGTCGGCGATTCGCCGCTCACCGGGATCACCCGCAACCCCTGGAACCGGGACAAGACCCCGGGCGGGTCGAGTGCGGGGGCAGGCGCGTCGATCGCCGCCGGTGTCACACCGTTCGGTCTGGGGACCGACGGCGGCGGCTCGATCCGCATCCCGTGTTCGCTGACCGGGCTCGCCGGAATCAAGGGCAGCTTCGCCCGCGTGCCGGTCTGGCCGACCACGGCGACGCCGACGCTCGCTCATGTCGGCCCGATGGCGCGAAACATGCGCGACGCGGCGTTGTTGTTCTCGGCGATTGCCGGCTACGACGCGCGCGACCCGTTCGGCATCGCCGGAGACGTGCCCGATGTGGTCGCCGCCTGCGATCAGTCGGTCGAGGGCATGCGCATCGCCTGGAGCCCGACACTGGGCTATGCCCGGCCCGACCCCGAGGTGGTGGAGATCGTCGAGGCTGCGGTCCGCAAGTTCGAGGATGCGGGCGCTCATGTGGAGCAGGTCGACGACGTATTCGATGAAGACCCTGCGGATCTCTGGTCTGCGGAATTCTATGCCGGCGTCGGCATCAAGCTCCGCGCCGTGCTGGAGAACCAGCGCGATATGCTCGATCCGGCGGTGGCCGACATTCTCGAGCCCGCGCTCGGTCAGGAGATGCGCGACTATTACACCAAGGTGTTCGAGCGTTATGTGCTGCGCGACCGGATGGCGGCGATGTTCGAGAAGTATGACGCGCTGATCTCACCGGTCCTGCCCGTGAGTTCCGTCGATGTGGGGGTTAACGTCCCGGAAAGCCATGGCGACAGGAACCTCGTGTCCTGGGTCTATTACACTTACCCGTTCAACCTGACGGGCCAGCCTGCGGCGTCGGTCTGCGCCGGGATCGCCAGTGATGGCATGCCGGTTGGGCTTCAGGTGGTGGGTCGGTATCTGGATGAGGCGTCGGTGGTCCGCGCGGCGGCCTTCGTCGAGCGCATGCAGCCGCCCGGCTACAACCTCAGCGGCTACGAATAGGCCCTGCGAATAGGACCCGTCAGGCCGCGGCGGCCTGTTTCGGGATGCCGCCCTGCCGAACAAAGGCGTCGCGTTCGGCGAGGATCGGCGCAAGTTCGCGCCGGCGATCGTCCCTGAACGCGATCCACACGCGCAGCAGGTGCCGTTTCAGCTTCGGATCGTCGTAATCCTCATAGGCCTCCCGGGCGTGCAGGATCGCGTGGTTGTTGATGAACTGCATGTCGCCTTCCTGAAAATGCATCTGCAGGCGCATCTCCTCGCGGTTCGAGATTTCCTGCAGAAGATTGAGCGCCTCGCGCTGGACGTCGGTCAGTGCGAGTTCATCGCCGTATCGCGCCGCCGATTCCATGAACTCGCGGCTGGTGATCCGCGCGGTCAGGCGGCCCTTGTGTGCGCTGAACATCGGGCTGTCGTACCAGGGCTGTCCGCCGTCGGGATGGTCGCCGCGCCAGTCTATGTGGAAGGGGTTGTAAAGCGCCTCCAGCAGGTCGGGCCGTTCCGCACCCAGAACATTGTGGACGGCCGGCGCACTGACGAGATAGCTCGCACCACCCGACTTCGATTTGCGTAAGCAGAGCAGGCCAAGCAGGTCTACGGGAAGTTGGTCGCAGTGGAAGTCCAGCTTGTTGCGTGTCTGGTAACCACGCGCGTTCGGGTCGTTGAGCGTCTTGCCTTCATCGGTGACGTGGCCGAGCAGGTGGCCCCGGGAGTTCTGCGAGACGGGTCGGCCGGCATGGGTGCCGATTCCCCAGTAGATAAGGGCGCATTCCTCGTCCGAATAGCGTTCGCGCGGCAGGCCGCGGATCAGGATGACACCGAGCCCGTCGCTGACGCGGGAAACCAACTCGTCCAGCTTTGTGCCGAAGGTGGGGATCGGAAAGATTTCGGCGGAGAACGGAATCTCGGCGCCGGCCGATTTGACGCCTTCCAGCGCCGCATCGAGTTCGGCGACATCGTCACGCGTCAGTTCGTAAAGCCACCGGGCGTCGTTCTGAATGTCCGGGCCGAGCCAGGCGTCAGGGCTCGTGATTGGTTCGTGGATGATTTCAACCATGTTTTTCGTCCCGAAGCTGTCGTTGGCGGCGTTTGACTAAGGTTTCGAAACCTATCGGGAAATCCGGCCGCGACGCAAACGCGGGGCACGAAATTTTCTTTTATGAAAAAAAGTGTCGTTTTGTGAATTTGTCGGGACAAATGCTCTTGCCTTCGACTGATCTCACTGCCATCGTTTGATCTCAAATATCCGTCCGCACAACTGTGCGGTGCGGGCTAATCAGTGACGTTAAGTCACTTCACATAAAATTCCGATCTGGGAGGGATTTATGAAACTCGTAACGACCCTTATTGCTGCAGCCAGTGTGGTTGCGTTCAGCGCCGCGGCGCAGGCCGAAGAATCCTATCGTATCGGCGGTGGTCCCGCCGGTGGTGGTTGGCATCCGTCGGTCAGTGCTGGTGCACAGATGCTCAACTCTGAGCTTGGCGACAACTACAAGTTCAACTATTCGCCCTCGAACGGTTCGGTCGATAACGTCCGCCGCACCGCTTACGGCAAATTCGACACGGCCTGGGGTCATGTCGGTCAGGTCTTCCAAGCCTGGAATGGCGTGGGCCTGTTCAAGGAAGACGGCAAGCTTCAGGATTTCCGTATTATCGCGAACGTGCGTAAGCAGTCGCAGATCATTGCGGTGCTCGCCGACAGCCCGATCAAGTCCTACTCGGACATGAAGGGCAAGATCGTGAACCTGCTGAACAAGGGTTCGGGCTCGAACGTCAACTGCCGCAACATCATGAATGGTGCTGGTATCGGCGGCGATATCGAAACCCGTAACCTCGGCTTCTCCGACTCCGCGCGTGCGCTCGGCGATCGTCAGATCGACGTGTTCTGCTCGGCCGGTGCGCCGTTCCTGATCCCGGCGCTGACGCAGCTGTCGATCACCAAGCCGGTGCGTTACATCAGCCTGACGGCTGAAGAGCAGGCTGCGGTTATCAAGAAGAGCCCGTTCTATGCCGCCGTCACTATTCCGGTGCAGGGCGACGTGAAGGGCATGACCGAGCCGGCGCGTTCGATCTCCTATGACGTGTATTGGCTCGCCAACAAGTCCATGTCGGATGGGGCCATTACCGCGATGCTGGAAACCACAGCTGATCCGGCAAACCTGAAGAAGCTTGCTGCAGTTGCTGGCTACTGGAAGACCCTGAACGGTAACTTCGCCAATCTTAAGGCGCTTGGTATTCCGCTGCATCCGTCAGCTGCCAAGTATTGGGAGTCACGCGGCTTCGACATTTCTGGTGTTCCGGTCGCGGCATTCTAGTCGGGTAATTTCCGAACACTGAATTTGTTAAATGCGACGGGGCGTGAAGTAGGTAACCTTACTTCACGCCCTAGTTTCATTATGTGCCGCGAATGACAGGCAAACTGCCGTCTTGGAAAGTATAGGCTATGGCTATCACCACAGTTTCCGTATTAAGCAAAATCGGAATTATCGCCGATGAGATGACACCGCCGCGCAGTCTGGCGGGAATTGTCCGGCCGGCCTTTTCGGTTATTGCTGTCGCATATGCCTATTTCTTTATTCACATCTCGTTTTTCGGGCCTCCGGTTGAGGAAGTATTCCGGGGTACATTTATCCTCGGTACCGCCGTCATGTCGCTGCTCGCCTTCAAGAACCGACATTACTCTTTCCGCGATAAAGCGGTCTGGCTCGATGAACTGTTCAGCGTAGTCAACCTGGCAATGCTCGGCGCGGCGATCGCCATCTGGATTCACTGGCAAGTCTCTGACTCTCCGAAAAGATGGGACCAGTATTTTGACGGGACGGTCCAGTTGATCGGGTTCATCGGTGCTGCGTTCGGCATTGCCCTCTATTTCTTTGAGGGTTTTCGCAAGAATGCCGGCGATGGGTTTTCGATTTCTGACATTCTCTTCATCATCTGCATCATTTTGTCTGTCCTCTGGTGGGTGTCGAATGTGCAGGACCTACGGGTCGCCTCGGGACGCCCAATTCCGGCGCTGCTGTTTATCTATGCCGTTATGATGGTGTCGGTCAGCTTTGAGATCGCGCGCCGCATTGTCGGCCCGCTGATCCCGATGATTGGTTTCCTTTTTTTCATCTATGCGTTCGAGAGTATCGCGCAGGTAATGCCGGGCATTCTGAACCATCCTGGCTTCCCAGCCGAGGAAGTCATGGACTTCCTGGTCGCGTCGACCGAAGGCATGTTTGGCCTGATCACGAATGTGTTTGCGACGTTCATCGTGATCTTCGTCATTCTCGGCGCGTTCCTGGAGAAAACCGGGCTCGGCGCTGTCATCATCAATACCGCCTATCGCTTGACCGGCGCGAAAACCGGCGGTCCCGGCTTGGCCGCTGTTGTCAGTTCGGGCCTGTTCGGCATGATCTCTGGCAGCGGCGTGGCCAACGTCATGACCACGGGCACCCTCACAATTCCGCTGATGAAGCGTGTCGGCTACAGGCCCGCCTTCGCCGGTGGTGTTGAGGCGGCCGCCTCGACAGGCGGCGCGTATATGCCACCGATCATGGGCGCGGGCGCATTCCTGTTGGCTGAACTGACCGAAACGCCTTATTTCGAAATCGTCAAAATCGCGGTGATTCCGGCCATCCTGTATTATCTGTCGGTCGGGTTGATCGTCTATTTCCGCGCCAAGCGCGATCGCCTGCACGGCGTGCCGGTGGAGGAGCTGCCGCGCTGGATCGATATCGTGCCACGCCTGCATCTGCTGTTGCCGATACCGGCGATGGTGTTCTTCCTGTTGATCGGAGATTCACCATTCCTGGCAGCGGCCAAGACGATCCTGCTGATCATGATGCTCAAGTTGGTCGACTTGCTGGTATCTATTCCGACGTCGAAGTCAAAGACGTCATGGAAGCTTTATGTGGCCATTTCTGTGGCCGTGGGCGTCTTTGTCTATTTCTTCGGTATGAAGATCGGGGCACCGTTCTCCTGGTTCGTTGTGGACTATGTGGGCATTGGTTTCGGCGACGCGGCCTATTGGGTTGTGTTCAGCTTCATCGTGCTGAAGCTCGGCGAAATTGCGATCCTTGGACGCGACGAAGCCGCGGCTGCAGAAGCGGCGAAATCGCCTACGAATGAGAACATGATCGGCGTCTCGATGGACGACGCGCCGATGACCGGTCTGCGCGATGTTCTCGTTGAGATGGTGCGCACCACATGGGTTTCGCTTGAGGCAGGCGCGCGTAACACGCTGGTTGTGAGCTGCATCGCCGGCGTTCTGGGCATCCTGCTGTCGGCGGCGACCAAGACGGACCTGCCGAGCACGATCGGCGGCGTTCTGATCTCGGCGAGTGGCGGCATCCTGCCGATCACGATTGTTTTGATCATTATCGCCGGTTACGTCATCGGCATGGGCCTGCCCATCGTGGCCAGCTACGTGCTGCTTGCAATCTTCGCGGTGGGTGCCCTGGTTGATCTGGGCGTGCCACCCTTGGCTGCGCACATGATCAGCTACTGGGTGGCCGTGGTGAGCGCTGTCACGCCGCCTGTCGCGTTAGCTGCGTTCGCGGCCAGCTCGATCGCCCGGTCGGATCCGGTGGCAACGGGGAATCAGGCCTTCAAGATGGCCTCGACCATCCTGATCATGCCGTTCCTGTTCGTCTACACGCCCCTGTTGCTTGATGGCACGACCCTCGAGATCACGATTACGGCGGTCGCTTGTATCTTCGGCGTGATTGGCTGGGCGATCTTCCTCGAAGGCTTCGGGGAAGGTCGTCTGATCCGGCCGTTGGCCGGGCTGGTTTCGGCCTGCCTGTTGCTGCCGACGGGGGCCATCATCTCGCTGATATTCGGCTTCGAAAGCCCGTTGCTGCACGAGTTGTATGCCGTTGGTGCGGTGCTGACGGTGATCCTGCTGGTGATGCTGTTTCGTGACAAGGCGATGGCGTCCGACGCCTGAGGAAGTCTTCGCACGCCGGGCGGGTATGCATTGGCGGGCGTTGTCCTGTTGGCTGCGGCTGGCTAGAATTTTAATCGGTAACAACCACAAACGATCCCGAAACAAGGGACCGATGGAACATTCAGGGGAACGATGACATGGCGAAAATGACCGGCGCACAGGTGATGGCCGATATGCTCAAGGGCTACGGCGTCACGCATATATTTCACGTTCCGGCGGTGTTGCGCACCACCATGGTGGAACTCGAGAAACGCACCGACATCAAGCGTCTGCACGTCCATTCCGAGGCCACGGCGGCCTACATGGCCGACGGTTATGCCCGCGCCAGCGGCAAGCCAGGAATCTGCATGGCCCAGGTGATCGGCGCCCTCAATCTCGCGGCAGGCTTGCGTGACCCGTATCTCGCCAATGCGCCGGTGATTGCGATGACCGGCGGTCGCGACCCCAAGACCAAGTTCCGCAACGTCTATCAGGAAGTCGACGACGTCCCGGCCTTCGAGCCGGTGACCAAATTCAACGCGACCGTGGACGACGTCTCGCGTTTCCCGGATATGGTGCGCCAGGCATTCCGCGCCGCAACGTCGGGCACGCCGGGGCCGGTACACCTGCAGTTCCGCGGCAACGAAGGCCAGATCGACGCCGAAGAAGCCGATATGGAGCCGTTGATCGAAGAAGCCTTCGCCCAGCTGCCGGCCTATCGCCCGGAGCCTTCCGAAGAGTCTCTTCGGGCAGCCATGGCTGCGATTGAAGCCGCCGAACGCCCGGTGATTGTCGCGGGTGGCGGTGTGCGCGCGTCCGGTGCGGCGGCCGAAGTGGTCGCGCTGGCCGAGCGGCTGAATATTCCCGTCGCGACCTCGCTCAACGGCAAGGACACGATCCCCGCCACGCATCCGCTTTCGGTTGGCGTCGTCGGTACCTATTCGCGCGAGAGTGCAAACATCATCGTCAACGAGGCCGACCTCGTCATCTACATCGGCTCGACCACGGGCGGCATGGTGACCCATTTCTGGGCTGTGCCCGAGATCGGCCGTAAGGTCGTGCATATCGACATCGAGCCCCAGGAAATTGGCCGCAACTATCCGGTCGTCGCCGGGGTGCAGGGCGATGCGAAAGTCGCCGTGACACGGTTGCTGGCGATGACCAATGCCGAGTCTGCCGGACGCCGTGTCGGCTGGGCCGCGCGCGCCGCAGAGGCCGATCAGCAGTGGCGCGACAAGTACAACGACCTGCTGACGTCAGACGCCGAGCCGATGCGTCCCGAGCGCATGTGCAAGGAGCTGTCGGATCATCTTCCCAGCGACGCGATCGTTGTGGCCGACACCGGCCACACGGGCATGTGGATGGGCGGGATGTTCGATCTGACGTCACCAAACCAGAGTTACATGCGATCTGCCGGCCATCTGGGCTGGGCCTTCTCGGCGGCGCTGGGCGCCAAGTGCGGTGCGCCGGATCGTCCGGTCTTCTGTTTCACCGGCGATGCGGGCTTCTGGTACCACATTGGCGACGTCGAGACGGCGGCCCGCTGGGGGATCAACACGGTGACGCTGGTCAACAACAACTCTTCGGGCAACCAGTCCAAACGCGGCTTCGACCGGGTCTATGGCGGTGAGCAGACGGATGAGGCGCGCAAGTTGTGGCAGTTCACCGACGTGAACTTCGCGCGGATTGCCGAGGAAATGGGCGCGGTCGGTATCCGCGTCGAGAAGCCGGGCGAGCTCGCAGGTGCGATCCAGCAGGCCTTCGAGGCGGCCAAGACGCGTCCGGTGATCCTCGACGTTACCAGCGATCTGGAAGCACTGGCGCCGCTCGCGGTCAGCTGACGCCCGCGTGGGTGCGGGGCGAGCGTGGGAGCCGCCTGTGACGATCAGGCTCTATGATCTGGTAGGGCGGGACGACCGGCGGTTCAGTTCGAACTGCTGCAAGACCCTCTACGCGCTCGCCCACAAGGGCCTCGCCTGCGAGACGGTCCCGACCCGGTTTACCGATATATCTTCAATCGGTGATGGATCATTCTCGACCATACCGGTCATCGAGGATGGCGATACGCGTCTCGGCGACAGCTGGGAGATCGCCATGTATCTCGAGGCGACCTATCCGGACGCGCCGTCGCTTTTTGGCGGGGCGGCGGGGATCGAATATGCCCGGTTTATCGCCCGCTGGGTCGAAACACGGACCCATCCACTCGTTATGACGATGATTGTTCATGACATCTACGAGGGTCTCGACCCGGCAGACCAGCCGTATTTCTGGGAGAGTCGGACAAAGCGGCTGGGCCGGCCTATTGATGAAGTGCCGGTGGGTCGCGAGGATCGGTTGCCTGAATTGCGGGCACGGCTCGAGCCGATACGCCGCATCGTCGCGGATCAGTTGTTCCTGGGTGGGACGTCTCCGATCTATGCCGACTATGTCGCCATGGCGTCGTTCATCTGGGCGCGCAAGACGAGCCCGTTTGCACTGGTCGATGCCGGCGATCCGGTGCATGCTTGGATGCATCGTTGTCTCGACCTTTACGGTGGGCTGCTGCGCCAGGATACGGATTACGATTGGTAACGTGACGTGACCATTGTTCTGTATGACCTGGTCGGACGAGATGACCGCCGGTTCAGTTCGAACTGTTGGAAAACGAGCCTTGCGCTCGCCCACAAGGGTTGCCGGTTCGAAACTGTTCCGACCAAGTTCACCGAGATCCCGAGCATCGGCGATGGTTCCTATTCGACCGTTCCGGTGGTTGAGTTTGACGGTATCTGGGTCGACGACAGCTGGGCCATAGCGGAGCATCTCGAGGAGAGTTGCCCGGATGGCCCCTCGCTGTTTGGCGGAGCCGGGGGCCGCGAATATGCTCGTTACGTCCAGCGCTGGTGCGAGAGCCGAATTCATCCGTTGATGATGACCCTGATCATACTCGACATTCAGGCGCACCTTGCGCCCGAGGATGTCGAATATTTCAATGGGACCCGACCGCAGCGTTTTGGCCGTCCGCTTGAGGAAGTCCAGTCCGGCCGCGATGAGCGGGTCATCGAATATCGCGACCGATTGGAGCCGCTTCGCCGGGTTGTTGCGGCGCAGCCGTTCATGTGCGGAAGTGAACCATCATATGCGGACCACATCGTCATGGGGTCGATCATCGGCGCTCGGAGGATGAGTTCTTATCCGCTGTTCGTATCTGACGACCCCATCTACGACTGGATGCATCGCTGTCTTGATCTCTATGATGGGTTGGGTCAGCGCGGCGTCGGTTACAATTGGTAGGAGCGCTGTAGCGCTCCACAACAGAATATGCGGGAAAGGACCCGGAACATGACGGATACACCGTTCAAGCTGGCGACTGTCCAGACGCGGAACGCGCCTTTTGTGATGATGGTGATCGGCGACCATGGGTGGTCGCTCGACGAGCTCTACAAGGCGTGGCGGCAGGGAAAGCGCGGTGGCGCGCTGCTCGGGGTTAGCAGTATTCGGCTCCTGCTCGACGACTGGGAT
The DNA here is from genome assembly GCA_018667335.1 of Rhodospirillaceae bacterium. GTDB lineage: Bacteria > Pseudomonadota > Alphaproteobacteria > UBA6615 > UBA6615 > UBA8079. Next base: position 97,740 of record JABIVD010000052.1, on the reverse strand, counting down.
CCGAACTTCGAGGCGCTCTGCGAGATGGCGACATTTGCGGCGACCGGAAACGCCGGGCCGGAGGTGGCGGTTGATCTGGGCGCGGTTCGCTATCTCCCGCCGATCCTGAACCCGGGCAAGATGATGTATGCGGCGGCGAACTATGGCGGGCACATCCGCGAGATGGTCGCGGCGGGCACGGCCAAGACCGACGAAGAGCGTGACAACATGCTCGACCGGGACAAGGGGCGGGTTCGGCCCTATACCTTCCTGAAAGCGGCGAGCGCGCTGTCGGGTGCCTATGACGATATCGTCATTCCGCCGGACACCACCAAGGTGGACTGGGAGGTCGAACTGGCCCTGGCGATGGGCCGGTCGGGCAAGCGGATTCCCGCTGAAAAGGCGATGGACTACGTGGCCGGTTTCATGACCACCAACGATGTCTCGGCGCGCGACTGGAACATGCGCGAGGACTGGCCGACCCTGCGGACCGACTGGTTCGGCGGCAAGAGCCACGACACGTTCGCGCCGATGGGGCCGTATTTCGTCCCGCGCGCCTTCGTGCCGGACCACACCAAGCTGCGGCTGACCCTGAAGGTCAGTGGCGAGACCAAGCAGGACGGGATCACCGGCGATATGGTGTTCTCGGCTGAAGAACAAATCGAGCATGCCTCGACGCTGATCACGCTGGATCCGGGCGATATCCTGTCCACCGGCACTCCGGAGGGTGTTGGACATGCGTCCGGTACCTATCTGAAGGCCGGTGATGTGGTCGAAACCGAGGTTGAAGGGCTGGGCGCCCAGCGCAACAATGTCGTTGCGGAAATCGTCGATTGAACGTCAGTCTTGGACTGAACAAAGGAAGATTGTGATGGCAAACGCAGAAATCGTTGATCTTTATCCGAGCGTCGAAGATCAGGTCAGCCCGGAGGAATGGCAAACGCGCGTCGATCTCGCTGCGGCCTACCGGCTCGCCGACCTCTACGACATGACCGACATGACGCGGACCCATATTTCGGCGCGGGTGCCCGGGGAGGAAACTTTCCTGCTCAACCCCTATGGCCTGATGTTCAACGAAATCACCGCGTCGAGCCTGATCAAGACCGATCTGGAAGGCAACGAGATCGAGAACAATGGCCCCTACAAGATCAACCGGGCGGGATTCACGATCCACAGCGCGGTGCACGAAGCGCGGCCCGAGGTCGCGTGCGTGATGCACACCCATTCGGACGCCGGCATGGCCCTGTCGGCGATGAAGTGCGGGCTGCTGTTCATCACCCAGCATTCGATGCGCTTCTACAACCGGATTTCGTATCACGACTATGAAGGGCCGGCGCTCGACCTGGACGAGCGCGCGCGATTGGTCGCCGATCTCGGCGACAACCTCGCCATGATCCTGCGCAACCACGGGTTTCTCGCCGCCGGTGGATCGATCTCCGAGGCATTTTCGGTGATGTTCTATCTGGAGAAATGCGGCAAGAGCCAGATCCAGGCGCTTTCGGCGGGCGGGCCCGATGCGCTTGTCTATCCCTCCGACGAGGTTTGTGAAAAGTCGGCGCAACTCTTCGAGAATGCGCTGCCGGTGGCCACGCGAGATTGGGCGGGCCACATCCGCCGCCTCGATGCTTTGGATCCGAGTTACCGGACTTAAAGACCCGCGTTCTTCGCCGTCGTCGCCATTTTTTAGGCAGGCGGCGGGATTCGGAACTTTCCAGAAGTGGAAAAGTTATCGACGGCGCACGCGCAGTCGCCTAAAACCCACGGGTTTCCACTACATATTGATACGTAGATGCCTCGCAATCTCGGCTCCACATTGTTGCGGCTGTTTATCCTGTCCCTGATCATCGGGCTCGTCCTGTCGGCGTTCGATATCCGGCCGGAATCTCTGCTCGGTGCCGTGGGCGGGACTGTCGAGAGTATTTTCAATGTGGTCGCCGACACCGTCGAGTGGGCTGTGCCGTTCGTCTTGATCGGCGCGGTCGTGGTGATCCCGATCTGGTTGATCCTTTCGGCCATCCGGATCGCGCGGCGACGTTAAGGGAAACCCAGTTAACAAGCTGGTTCGCGAACCTGGGGAGGCGCGCAGCCAGAAAAAATGAATCAGGAGCAAGCACAATGAACAATGAAGACATCCAGAACCTGCTCGAACAGGTCTACGCCGTACTGGTGAGCTATGGCCTGAACGTGCTCGGCGCGTTGGCCATTATCATCATCGGCTTCATGGCCGCCGGTTGGGCGCGCCGTTCGCTTGAGCGCGCGCTGAGCCGCAGCGGTCGTATCGATACGACGCTGGTCCGCTTCTTCGGCAGTCTCCTGCGCTACGCGATCATCGCCTTCGTGATCATCGCCGCGCTGCAGCAATTCGGTGTCCAGGCGACCAGCCTTGTGGCGGTCTTTGGTGCCGCGGGCCTGGCCATCGGCCTTGCCCTGCAGGGCACGCTCAGCAATGTCGCGGCCGGCGTGATGCTGCTGATGTTCCGGCCCTTCAAGATCGGTGATTTCATCTCTGCGGGCGGCCAGACAGGCACGGTCAAGGAGATCGGCCTGTTCACCACCGAAATGGCGACCGGCGACAATGTGAAGATCATCGTGCCGAACGGTCAGATCTGGGGTTCGGCGATCCAGAACTTCAGCGGCCACACAACCCGTCGCGTCGATCTGATGATGGGCATCGATTACGGGGACAACATCGACACCGCGATGGCCACCATCAATCGCGTGATCGGTGAGGAGGCACGCGCCCTCAAGGACCCGGAATCGGTCGTCGCCGTTGCCGAATTGGCCGACAGCTCGGTGAATATTGTGGTTCGGGTCTGGGTGAACGCCGCTGATTACTGGGGTGTGCGCTGGGACATCACCAAGAAGCTCAAGGAACAGCTTGAGGCGGACGGTATCTCCATTCCGTACCCGCAGCAGGTCGTCCACCACGTTAACGCCGCAGAGTAGCGGTCACACATGCGCGCGGCGGTCCTCTCGAAGGCGGGTATCGACAATCTGTCGGTTGTCGATCTGCCGGACCCTGAACCGGGCCCGGGCGAAGTTCTCGTTCGGGTGCGGGCCGCGACGCTCAACTACCGTGACCTGCTGACCGTCGAGGGTGGCTACGGCTCGCGCCAGCGGACCGAGAATTTGATCCCGGTGTCTGACGGCGCGGGCGATGTGGTCGCCGTCGGTGAGGGCGTCACCCGTTTCGCCGCCGGCGATCGAGTGGTGGCCAATTTCTTCCAGGAATGGTTGTCGGGCGAGCCCGACGAGGCCGGGCTCCACTCCGGGCTGGGCGGGCAAGTCGACGGCATGGCCTGCGAGCTGCGTGTGCTGCCCGAATACGGCCTCTGCCACACACCCGGGCACCTGACGGACGCCGAAGCTGCCGCGCTGCCCTGCGCGGGACTGACAGCGTGGAGCGCGGTGTTCGATCAGGGCGGTGTGAAGCCCGGCGATCTGGTTCTAACCCAAGGTTCCGGCGGAGTTTCGGCCTTCGCGCTGCAATTCGCCAAGCTGGCGGGCGCCGAGGTGATCTCCACTTCGTCGTCGGATGCAAAGCTGGAGCGTTTGCGCGACCTCGGTAGTGATCATTTGATAAATTACGTCGACACGCCCGAATGGGCGCGTCCGGCCCGCGAAATCTCTGGTGGACGCGGCCTGGATTTGGTCGTCGAGGTCGGCGGCGCGGGCACCCTTGAGCAATCCATCAAGGCGGTGCGCCTGGGCGGTGCGGTCATGCTGATCGGCGTTTTGTCCGGCGCCAACCACGAGTTCCGGCTGCCGCTGGTGGTGACCCGCAAGATCCGGCTCGAAGGCGTGACCTGCGGCTCGCGCGAGCAGTTCGAGGCGATGCTCCGCGCGGTGGACCAGAACGGCCTCAGGCCGGCATTGGACGATCAGCGGTTTGATCTCGACCAACTGCCTGCGGCGCTGGCGCATCTGCGTGAAGGCCGCCATTTCGGCAAGGTCGTCGTCGAAATCCAATAGCCACGACCGCCGGTGTGTAAATTCGGGTGAAAGCAGTTGCCATCGAGCCCGTTTTCGCGAATGCTTGTTCCAACGGAAGTGCAGATTCTGGCGCGCACGCATGTTCGCAGGCCGGGACGAAATTCTTGAGGGGAAAACCATGAAGAAATTCCTGTTTGCCGCCGGTGCCTTGCTGTCGATGTCGACACCCGCTCTGGCGCATCACCCGCTCGGCGGATTGCCGATGGAGACATTCGCCCATGGTGTCCTGTCGGGCATCGGTCATCCGATCCTCGGCTTCGACCATCTCTTCTTCATTGCCCTGGTTGGTATCGCAGCGCTCTACACCGGCCGCCGCTTTGCGGCGCCGGGCGTGTATATCGTGGCGATGCTTGTCGGCACGCTGGTGATGAGCCTCGGTACGGCTCTGCCGGCCACGGAAATCATCATCGGCCTGTCGCTGCTGGTCCTCGGCGGGATCGTCCTGTCCGGACGGGCAATGTCCATCGGACCGGCGGTTGTGCTGTTCGCGCTGTTCGGCCTGTTCCACGGCTCGGCGTTCGGCGGCTCGATTGCCGCCCAGGAGGCCGGTGTCGGCAACGCGGTCCTGGTCGGTTATCTGATCGGGCTCGGCGTCACCCAGTATCTGCTCGCACTGTCGGCTGGCTGGCTCGTCGGCACGGTCCTGAAGGCCACCGAGGCGACCGCCGTACAGGCGCGTATCGCGGGCGCGGTCGTCGCGGGTGTCGGGGTGTTCCTGACGCTCGAGAACGCCGAAGGCCTCGTGTTCCAGGCCATGGGCTGGGTCGTCTGATCCGCCGGCATTGAACACCTGAATTTGAAGAGGGCGCGGGCGTGAGCCGGCGCCTTTTTCTGTTAAAAATTGTGCCAACAACCAAACGAACGAACGGTGATCTCGATGAGTCTCTATGAAGATTCGGCCCTGCCGGTCCGCGCGGACCTGGAAGCCGCCCATCAGGCCCAGTTCGACCGGTTCGGCCAGACCGGCACCTGGGGCAGCGGCGCCCAGCGCATCGCGGTGATTTCGGCGGCCCGCCAGGCGGGGATCGACGCCGGCGTGCTCGAAGCCCCCGAGGACGGCGGTGCGACCAGCGATGTGGAGCTTCCCAAAGTGGTGCGGGACATCATCGCCAAGGTCGCGGTGTCGCCCAAGGATGTGGATCTGGACTTCTACGACGCGGCGATCGGCAGCGGCCTGAGCGACGCGGAATACACCGAGATCGTCGGTCTGGTGTCGTTCATCACCAATCTCGACGTGTTCGCCCGCGGCATCGGCGTCCCGCTGCGGCCCTTGCCGGAGCCCCAGCCCGGCGAGCCGTCACGCGTGCGGCCCCCCGAGGCGGTGCAGGAGCAGGCCTTCGTGCCGACCATCCCGAACCCGCCCGAGGGTGGCGAGGTGGCCAAGGCGATGTACGGCCCGTTCAAGCCCTACATCATGCGGGCCATGAGCCTGGTGCCCGAGGAGTTCAACGACCATATCGCGCTCGAACGTGCCCAGTATCTGCCGCTCGAAAAGATCATGGATTTCGAATTCAACCATCATGACGGACTGACGCGGCCCCAGGCGGAGGTCGTCGCCGGGCGGGTGTCTGCGCTCAACGACTGCTTCTACTGAACCACCGGGCATGCCCGGTTCCTCCGTGAGAGTGGACAAGCGACAAACCTGAACGTGAACCCGGAAGCCCTGGTGCGCCCGGAACTGGATATCGGCGTGCCCCATGGCGACCTGCTGCTGGTCTTCGCCGAGACGATCATTGGCACCGACCGGGCGGCGCTGGACGCGGCCCGTGCAGCTCTCGTCGACGCGCTCGGCCCCGAAGCCATCGCCGGTGCGTCCGCCATCGCGGGCAATTTCACCAAGAATGACCGGGTCGCCAATGGCCTGGGCATTCCCGTGGGCCCGCCGGTTTTGCAGGGCACAGAGGAACTGCGTGAGCAGCTCGGCCTCAATGCCTACAAGTCGGCGGAGAACACGTTCCGGCATATGTAATCCGTCGCGGGTCCGGATTGATCCGGATCAAGGCGGGCGCGAGGCCACGAGCCGAGACTGCAATTATGAATGGTTTAAGGCGGACATTACGCGGGGTATCGCTCCTGTTTGCGGCGGGTTTTCTGCTGTTGCCCGGTCCCGTGAACGGGGAATCCGGGCTGCCTGCGGCCAACTTCCTGACCGAGAACACGCTGATATATCACGGTGCGGACGGGCAGGAGAACCTGATCCATTTCGGCCGGTTCGGAAACTTCGACTGGTACTTCCCCTGCACGATCGAGAGCGGCAGCTGGGCCCTCGATGCCGATAACGTCCTCAGCCTGACCTACGACAACACGGATTTCGCGGCCCAGACCCTCCGGCTCGCACCCCGTGAGGGTCCCGACGGCTTGCAGGTGCAGATGATCGCACCCGACCGCACGGCGAACGCTGTCATGGCCGAGGGCAACAAGCTGCCCTACACGTGAAAGGTCTACTGACCGCGCGTGCCGCGGTCATGTAAACGCCGGATCAATATTCCACGTCGTGCCCGGGCTCGACCCGGGCATCTCCTGCGTCAGGAGAATAGATGCGCGGATCAAGTCCGCGCATGACGGCCTAGGGTTATAGGGTGCCCCTAGCGCGCGCCCGAGACGTTGACCTTGGTGCCCGAGATGTAGGACGCGTCGTCCGACAGCAGGAACAGGATCGCGGCGGCGACTTCCGGTGCCTGCCCAACGCGCTTCATCGGCAGGTTCGGGCCGACGGCCTCGACCCGGCCCTCGGGCTGGATCTCCGTGTCGATGACGCCCGGGCTGACCGCATTCACGCGGATGCCCTCGGCCGCCACTTCCTGGGCCATGCCCCAGTTCATGGAATCGACCGCGCCCTTGGAGGCCGCGTAGGGCACGTTCACCCCCGCGCCGCCCAAGTGAGAGGCTGCGGACGACAGGTTGACGATCGCGCCGCCCTTGCCGCCATGCTTGGTGGACATGCGCTTGATGGCCTCGCGCGCGCACACCAGCGTCGAAGTGATGTTGATGGTCCAGAGATCCTGCAGTGCATTCCAGTTGTCGAGCTCGTCGACGCGCGCGTAGGGGCCGACGATGCCCGCGCTGTTGACCAGATGGGTGACGGTGCCGAGCTCCTTGTCCACGGTCTCGAACATCCGGTTGATATCGGCTTCCTTGGTGATGTCGGCCTGGACCGCGATGGCCTTCGCCCCGGCGGCTTCGCAGGCGGCGACGACCTGGTCGGCGCGCGCCTTGTTGCCCACATAGTTGACGCAGATGGCCTCATAGCCCTGTTCGGCCGCACCAATGCAGGTGGCGGCGCCAAGGCCCCGGCTGCCGCCGGTCACGATCAATACTCTGGACATGGAAATTCCCCCGGGTTGGTCTTTTTGATGTTCCCTCGTGCATAGCGCTTCGGGGCATTTGGTTCAATCGCGCCATTTGGTCTGCGGCCCCTTTCGCGACCGGAACGCGTGCGGCACAATCCCGCCGCAACACAACAATTCGATGCATGGAACGGGAACGATGGCAGAAGACGATATCAAGAGTTTCGATGTGGCGTTCGAGTGCGATGCCACGGGTGTGGGAAAGATGCGCTGCGAGATGGACGTTCGCCTGATGGTGCCCGAAGTCATCGAATGGCAGATGGCGTCGGACGAGTATGGCTTCCATGGCGGCGACGGGTCGGCACCCCTGCCGATCGCCTATTTCATCGCCGGGCTGACCTCCTGCCTGATGACCCAGATGCGCGCCTTCTCGAAGCGCCTGCGGGTCGATATCGAGAATGCGAAGATTTCCTGCCGCTGCGAGTGGGTTGCGACCCAGAAGGGCCGCGCGCCGTATGAGTCCGCGCCCAAGAGCATCCACATGGACATCTCCATGGACAGCGACGCGTCGGTGGAGGACCAGCTGCGCCTGATCGAGGCGGCCAAGAAGGGCTGCTTCATCGAGGCGATGCTGACGCCCCAGAACACTATTACGCATCGGCTCAAGACAGCCGACGGCTGGGTCGACTGCTAACCGCTGTTTGAGATGCCCGGATCAAGTCCGGGCATGACGAATTAGGGTTCGGTCGGGAATTTTAGTAAGCCGTCATGCGCGGACTTGATCCGCGCATCTCATCACGATCTTGTCCGCCGCCTTCGAACCCGCGATAAATGGCGCTTATAACGCCCGCCAAGGACCACACCCCATGCTCAAATTCTCTTCCTGCATCATGATGATGTTCACCGACCTGCCGCTGGCCGAGCGCATCACCGCGGCCGCGGATGTGGGCTTCACCGGCGTCGAGATCCAGCGTCCCTATGGCGAGGACCTCGACGAACTCGCCAAGCGCCTGGAGCGGGCCGGGGTGGAGTGCACCCTGCTCAACACGCCCTATGGCGACACCGAGGCGACCAAGTTCGGCCGCGCATCGATCCCCGGTGAGGAGGCGGCCTTCGCCGTGGACCTCAAGCTCGCCATGGACAGCGCCGAGGCGCTGGGCTGCACCCGCATCCATGTGATGTCGGGCACGGTGCCGGCGGGCGGCGACCCCATGGCGCACCGCCAGACGCTGCTGTCGAACCTGCGCGCGGGCGCGGTGGCGGCCTCGGCGCGGGGGATGACGCTGCACATCGAGCCGCTGAACCTCACCGACAATCCCGGCTACTTCCTGATCGGCCAGGCGATGGGCCATTCGATCGTCGAGGAGGCCGGGATGGACAATGTGAAGGTGCAGTTCGACCTGTATCACGCCCAGATGTCGGAGGGTTTCATCGCCGACAAGATCGAGCGCTACCTTGCCAAGTCCGGCTATGTGCAGTTCGCCGGCGTGCCCGGCCGCCACGAGCCCGACGACGGCGAGATGAACTACACATTCCTGTTCGGGATGCTGGAGGCCGCCGGGTATGACGGCTGGGTCGGCGCGGAATACAAGCCGCGCGGCGACACCGTCGCTGGGCTGGGCTGGGCCAAGCCGTACGGGATTGGCTAACGGGATCGGGTGAGCCGTGACGCAGACCGGTGACCCCCTACAGAAGTTTGCGAAATGACCCATATCAGCTAACGCACAGCTGAATTCCTGCTTACCCGGAGAACATCCATGAAAGCCGTCGCCCTGACCCATTACCTGCCGATCGAGGACCCGAATTCGTTCCTTGATGTGGACCTGCCCAAGCCCGAAGCCGCAGGACGTGATCTGCTCGTGGCCGTGAAGGCCGTGTCGGTGAACCCGGTCGACACCAAGATCCGCGCACCCAAGGATGGCGTCGAGGATCCGCCCAAGGTCCTCGGCTGGGATGCCAGCGGCGTCGTCGAGGCCGTCGGCCCGGACGTCACCCTCTTCAAGGTGGGGGACGAGGTGTTCTACGCCGGCGACCTGACCCGTCCCGGCTCCAACTCGGAATTCCAGCTGATCGACGAACGCATCGTCGGGCCCAAGCCGACGAGCCTGAGCTTCGCCGAGGCCGCGGCCCTGCCGCTGACGACGATCACCGCGTATGAGAGTTTCTTCGATCATCTCGGCATCGACCGCGATGGCGCGGATTCCGGCCAGTCGATCCTGATCATTGGTGCGGGCGGCGGCGTCGGCTCGATCGGCATTCAGCTCGCCAAGGCGGCCGGCCTCGTGATCATCGCCACGGCCTCACGTCCGGAGACGGACAGCTGGGTTCGGGAACTGGGCGCGGACCATGTGGTCAATCATCGTGAGCCGATGGTGGAGCAGGTGCGTGCGCTGGGCATGCAGCATGTGGATCACATCGCGATCTTCAACGACATGCGCCACTGGGAGACGGCGGTCGAGCTGATCCGGCCCCAGGGCGCGATCGTCTCGATCGATGCGACCAACCTGCCGATGCCGATGGACGCGATGAAGATCAAGTCCGCCAGCCTGCACTGGGAATTCATGTACACGCGCTCGATGTTCGAGACGCCCGACATGATCGAGCAGCACAATCTGCTGACCTATGTCTCCGGCGAAATCGACGCCGGGCGCATCCGCACGACCCTCAACGAGGTGATGGGCCCGATCAACGCCGAGACCATGCGCGCCGCCCACGCGCTCATCGAGACCGGGACGGCAAAGGGCAAGATCGTTCTCGAGGGGTTCTGAGCGGGCCTACTTCTTCTCCATCGCCTTGATCAGCGCGTTCACCGCGTCGTCATGCTCGGGCGTGTGATGGGCCAGCGCCTGGAAGGCGGCGGCCATGTCGAGCACCGTCTCGAGGCGTGAGTGCACGCCCTCGCGCAGCAGCTTCTTGGACATGCGCAGCGAATGGCCCGGATTGGCGGCGATCTTGCCCGCCAGGATATGGGCCTCGTCCATCAGGCTGTCATGGGGCACGACGCGTGAGACCAGGCCGCATTCGAGCGCCTCGTCGGCGCCGATCATGTCGCCCGTGAAGGTCATCTCGGCGGCCTTGGACATGCCGACCAGCTTGGGCAGCAGGAACGCGCCGCCGTCGCCCGAGATGATGCCCAGCTTGGCGAAGCTCTCGGCGAAGCGCGCCTTCTCCGAGGCGATGCGGATGTCGCACATGCAGGCCAGATCGCAGCCCGCGCCCACGGCAGCACCATTGACGGCGGCGATGGTCGGCACCTCGAGATTGTAGAGGGTGAGCGGGATGTTGTGGATGTCGCGCTTGTAGTTGTTGCGGATCTGATAGGGGCTGCCTTCCGACAGGCCCTTGCGGTCGCGCATGTCCTTGACGTTGCCGCCGGCCGAAAACGCGCTGCCCGCGCCGGTGAGGATCACGCATTTCACGCCGTCGTCGCGGCTGATCCGGTCGGTCGCGGCGAGGAAGGCCTCATACTGGCTCTCGCCGGACAGCGGATTGCGCGCATCGGGCTGGTTCATCGTCAGGGTGACGACCGCGCCGTCCTGTTCGTAGATCAGAAAATCGCTCATTGGTTTCCTCCGTTGGGCCATGTTGGGGCCGTAGGGGCGGGTTTTAAACCCGCCCGATGTTTGAGGAAAGCACCGTCGGTGCTGGCGTGGCGGGCGGGCGGGTTTTAAACCCGCCCCTACGGGGCGACGCGGGCCGGTTGTATCCGGTAAACTGATCGCCCAACCGAGGTGATCCCATGCAGGCCTTTGCCTTCGAGCCATGCGAACTGCCGCCGGGCGCCGATGCGCTGCGAACCGAGGTGCGCGCGTTCCTGGACGCCGAGGCCGCGGATATCCTGGTTCCGGCGCGGGCCCGGTCCTGGGTCGGGTTCGACGCGGAGTTCTCGCGGAAACTGGGCGATCGCGGATGGCTGGGCATGACCTGGCCGGAACCCTGGGGCCAGGACCGCAGCGCGCTGGAACGATACGTGGTGATCGAGGAGCTGTTGGCCGCCGGTGCGCCTGTGGCCGCCCATTGGATCGCCGAGCGCCAGAGCGGGCCGCTGATTTTGCGGTTTGGCACCGACGAACAACGCGCGCAGCTGTTGCCGGGCATCGCGGCGGGCGAGACGTATTTCTGTATCGGTATGAGCGAGCCGGATTCGGGATCGGACCTGGCCTCGATCCGTTCGAAGGCCGAACCTGCCGAGGTGGGGGGCGAGAAGGGCTGGGTCGTCAACGGCCGCAAGGTCTGGACGACTTATGCCCAGCATTCCCATTACATGATCGCGCTGCTGCGCACGGGCGAGGCGGGGGAGAACCGCCACGGCGGGACCACGCAGTTCGTCATCGATCTGGCAACACCCGGCGTGACCGTGCAGCCGATCCGCAACATGATCGGCGACGAGGAATTCAACGAGGTCACCTTCGACGATGTGTTCGTGCCCGCGGGCATGCTGGTGGGCGAGGAAGGCAATGGTTGGCGCCAGGTGACGGCCGAGCTCTCCTTCGAGCGCAGCGGGCCGGACCGGTTCTTGAGCGCCTTCGCGCTGCTCAAGGCGCTGGTGCACGTGGCCGGGGAAAACCCGTCCGACATGGCCGCCGCGGCGATCGGCCGGCTGCATGCGCATCTCACCACCCTGCGGGCGATGTCCCTGTCGGTGGCCGCACAGCTGGATGCGGGGGCGGAGCCGGCGCTGGAGGCGGCGTTCGTCAAGGATCTGGGGGTCATGTTCGAGCAATCCATCCCCGAGATCGCCCATCAGGTGATCGGCGCGTCGCCGCGGATCGACCATGGAGACGATTTCGAACAGGTGTTGGCCTATGTGCAGCAGGCTTGCGTGTCGTTTTCGTTGCGGGGTGGCACCACCGAGATCATGCGCGGAGTCATCGCGCGGGGGTTGGGTCTGCGATGATACTAACGGAGCAAAACCTGTATTCGTCATACGCGGGCTCGACCCGCGTATCTCAAGCTCGATGCGGACAAGGGATGCCCGGATCAAGTCCGGGCATGACGGTTGTTGAAGGTGTTCGGTCATGAACGAAGAACGCATCATGATCGCGGAGACCTGCGAGCGCTTGTTCGCGGCACATCTCGACGCGGAGGTGTTCCGCACTGCCGAGGCAGGGAGATTTCCGCACGGCCTGTGGGACGCAATCACCGAGAACGGGCTCGACCGGATTCTCGTTCCCGAGGCACAGGGTGGCAGCGGGCTCGGCTGGGAGGATGCCCATGTGGTGTTGCTCGCCGCCGGACGGCACGCCGCACCAGTGCCCCTGGCCGAGGCAATCGCCGCGGGCGGGCTGCTGGGACAGTTGCCCGATGGGATTGTCACACTTGGGACTTCGGGTGCAGATCCGGAGATGGTGCGGGTGCCCTGGGGCCGGGATGCGGGACATATGCTGGTCTCGGATGCGGATGACGGTTTGCGCTGTGTGAGCCTGGATGGCGCCGCGATCACGCGAGACCGGAATATCGGCCGCGATCCGCGGGACGGCGTGGTCGTGGAAGGTCTGGTGACCGGGAACATGGGCGTGGACCAGGTCCACGCGGCCGGCGCGCTCGTGCGGTCCTGCCAGATGGCCGGCGCAGTCTCGGCCGTGCTCGACCTGTGTGTCACCTACACCAACGAACGGGTGCAGTTCGGCCGGCCGATCGGCCGGTTTCAGGCGATCCAGCAGCAGCTGGCGGTGATGGCCGGCGAGGCGGCGGCGGCAGGGGTTGCGGCGCGTGCAGCGTGCCGGATGGTCGATGCCGGGGGCAATATCATCGCGGCGGCGGCCACGGCCAAGATCCGCACCGGCGAGGCGGCGGGCAAGGCGGCCAACATCGCCCACCAGGTACATGGCGCGATCGGCTTCACCGATGAATACCGGCTGCATCACCTGACCCGGCGGTTATGGGCCTGGCGATCCGAATTCGGGGCGGAGAGCAACTGGGCCGGACTGCTCGGCCGCTTGGTGGCCGCGCGCGGAGCCGATAAACTCTGGCCTGACCTGACAGACGGCTGACGGCCGAGTTCACGTCGGCGCAACACACCTTCCCGGGGAAATCATATGCAGTTTGTCAGTTATATTGGCGCCAGCGGCGCGACCTGGGGCCTCGTTGTCGGAGACGGCGTGGTTGATCTTGGTGCGCGCGGCCCCCACGGGAGCCTGAAGGCGGCGATTGCCGCCGGGGATCTGATGGATATCGGCGCTGCGGCGCAAAGCGAGAGCCCGGATGCGGCGCTCGCGGACATCGCCTATCTGCCGACCATCCCCGACCCCGAGCAGATTTTCTGCGCCGGCAAGAACTACAAGGATCATGTCGAGGAGATGGGCTTCGAGATGCCCGACCATCTCACCTTGTTCATCAAGGCGAACAGCACGCTGGTGCCCCATCAGGGACAGATGATCCGGCCGAAAGTGTCGGAATGCCTCGACTTCGAGGGCGAGATTTGCGCGGTCATCGGCCGCGAGACCCGCCACGTGTCCGAGGCCGAGGCGCTCGATTGCATCGCCGGATACACAATCATGGTCGACGGCAGCGTGCGGGACTTTCAGAAGCATTCCGTGACGGCGGGGAAGAACTTCGTGGCCACCGGGCCCTTGGGGCCGGTGATGACCACGGCGGACGAGATTCCCGACCCGTCGACCCTGCATGTCACCACCCGGCTCAACGGCGATGTCGTGCAGGATTGTTCGGCGAACATGCTGATCTTCGACATTCCGTATATCATCTCCTACCTGTCGAAGATCACGCCGCTGCAGCCCGGCGACGTTGTCGCGACGGGATCACCTGCCGGCTCGGGTGCGGGCCGCGAACCGTTGCTCTGGATGAAGGGCGGCGACAAACTCGAGGTCGAGGTGCCGCGGATCGGCACGCTGGCGGTAGATATTGTTGACGAGACTTAGAAGGACAAACTCATGAAGTTCATCAGTTACAAGCTGGGCGCTGACGGCGGCGAGACCTGGGGCCTGGTCCGCGAGGACGGGGTCGTCGATCTGGGTGCGCGCGGGCCACACGGGACCATGCGCGATGCGATCGCGGCGGGGGATCTGATGTCGCTCGGCGAGGCCGGCATGTCGGGCGATCCGGACACGGTCCTGCCCGACGTGACCTTCCTGCCGGTGATCACCAATCCGGACAAGATTCTCTGCGCGGGCCTCAACTACAAGGACCATGTGACGGAGACCGCCAACACCCTGCCGGCCGAACTCCAGCTGTTCATGCGTTCGACCAACACGCTGGTCGGCCATTGCGGCGAGATGGAGCGGCCGAAGGTCTCGGACAATTATGATTTCGAGGGCGAGCTGACGGCGATCATCGGCAAGGGTGGCCGCCATATCAGCGAGGCAGACGCGCTCGATCATGTTGCGGGCTACACCATCTTCATCGACGGCAGTGTGCGTGATTACCAGAAGCATTCGGTGACGGCGGGCAAGAATTTCTACAAGTCCGGCCCGCTCGGCCCGTGGATGGTGAGCGCGGACGAGATTCCCGACCCCGCCACGATGGAGCTGACGACCCGCCTGAACGGCGAGGTGGTGCAGCATTCCACGACCGATATGTTGATCTTTAGCGTGCCCTACATCATCGCCTACATCTCGCGGTTCACGCCGCTGGAGCCGGGTGACGTGATTGCGACGGGGACGCCGAGCGGCGTGGGTGCCAGGCGCAACCCGCCGCTTTGGATGAAGGCGGGCGACCGGATCGAGGTCGAATTTTCGAAGATCGGCACCCTTTGGGCCGATGTCGTTGATGAATAGAGCGGACGAAGCTTAAGCAGGAGAATCCAGTCATGACCATCACGCGTGTCGAAAAACTGATCTACGGCGTCGAAGATATGGAAACCGGCGCCAACTATTACCGGGACTGGGGCGTGGCCGAAGTCGAGAGCGGCCCCGAGCGGACCGTCTTCAAGACCCGCACGAACCAGCTCATCGAGCTGCGCCGGGCAGACGATCCGTCCCTGCCGGGAACCCCGGATCCGGCGAAATCGACCCTGCGCCGTGCGATCTGGGGCGTGGCCGACCCGTCCGGCCTCAAGGAGATGGGCGCGGACCTCGCCCGCGACCGGGATGTCGTGGATGAGGACGGCACGCTGTGTTTTGCCGATGAGAGCGGCAACGGGCTGGGCCTGATGCTGGCGTCCCCCGCCGAGACCGACGTCGAGGTCATTCCCCACAACGTCAACACGGTCGAGCCGCGGATGAACGCCGTGATCTCGCCGGCGGCTCAGGCGAACCCGATCCGGATCGGCCATGTGGTCTACATGATCGAGATGGCCGACCGGGAGAAGGCTGTCAGCTTCTATCTCGACCGGCTGCGCTTCCGCCTGTCGGACAGCACCAAGACCGGTGGCGATTTCATGCGCTGCGAGGGCGGCCACGACCATCACAATCTGTTCCTGATCAGCCGGGCCGACCGCAACGCCTTCGATCACGCCTCCTTCGAGGTCGAGAATTTCGACATGGTGATGATGGGTGGCCTGTACGTGAAGCAGAAGGGCTGGGAGCAGGACACGATGCCGGGCCGCCACATCCTCGGTTCGAACTATTACTGGTATTTCAACAACCCGTGCGGCGGGCGGACCGAGTATTTCGCCGACATGGACCGCATGGACGATAGCTGGGAGCCGCGTATCTGGGACGAGAGCCCGGGCTTCTCGCTCTGGTCCCTCGACGACGCGTCGATGGCCTAGGGCAGAATGCCTGTTTCAACTGGTGTCATGCCCGGACTTGATCCGGGCATCCTGCTGGCATTCCCCTCTAGCTGGCGGGATGTGCTGAGATGGCCGGATCAAGTCCGGCCATGACGAAAAGTGGTGTGACCGTTACGCGTCCAGCACCGCCAGCATCGCGTCCAGATGGGCCGCGCCGAACGCCTTGGTGCGCGCCGGTGACCAGCCGAAGGTCGCGTCGGGCCGGTCGGCATTGTCCTTGAAGGGCATCTCCAGGGTGAGCGCGAGGCAGCCGAACTCTTCCGCCACCCAGTTCGAGCACAACGTCATGTTGCCCTTGCCCGGCTTGGCGTCGGGGTAGCCGTACTTGGTCTGGAAGTCGGGGCTGGCGGTCAAAAGTGCGCCCGAGAAGACCTCCTGCAGCGTCTTCTGGCGCTCGCTGAGCGACGGAATGCCCATCATGCCGGCGAGGAAATTATACGGCAGCGCCTCGTCGCCGTGGACGTCGAGGCAGAAATCCGCACCCGTTTCCTGCATGCGTTGGCGCACGAGATACACCTCGGGGCTGCGGTCCATCGCGGGCTCGGACCATTCCCGGTTGAGGTTCGCCCCGGCGGCGTTGGTGCGCAGGTGGCCGCGCCGCGACCCGTCCGGGTTCATGTTCGGGACGAGGTGGAACACGGCGCGCTCGAGCAACGCCTTCGCTGTTCTGTCTGAGGGCTCAAGAAGACGCGCTAGGAAGCCCTCCATCCACCATTCGGCCATGCTCTCGCCCGGGTGCTGGCGGGCGATGGCCCAGAAATTCTGTTTGTCCGGGCTCGGCTCGCCGATGCGCACGAGGTCCATCGTCTGGCCGTCGAGGGTCTCGCCGAGGACGTCGAGGCTGACCCGGTCATCCAGCTGCGCGCGGGCGAGCAAGTCGGCATGGCGCTCCATCGAATACGGCGCGAAGTAGGCGAACCAGACGCTGTCGGTAGCCGGCGTGTGCTCGATGGTCAGCACGCCGTTGGCGTAGCTGCTGGGTACGCGGATCCAGGTCTCGCGGTCGGTCGAGGCGACGGCCTGATACCCCTCCCAGCCCTTGGGATAGGCTGCGGCGCCCGCGTTCATGATCTTCAGGGTGCAGGCCGTGTCCTTCGCGCCGGTCAGGCGGAAGTGGAACCACATGTAGAAGTCGGAATTGTTGTCCTTGGAGATCTCCAGCCGGATGTCGCCCGGGTCGGAGGCGTCCTGGCAGACGATGTTGCCGCTGTCGAAATTGCTGGAGATGTGGAGGGGCATGGAAGTCCTTTAGGGGATGATCTTGTTGTCGCGCAGCCGCTGGAGCTGGCGGGTGATGGTCGCCTCGCTGTCCCAGACATTGGTCCAGCCGGCCTTGAATATCTTCGTCAGGCTCGACATCTGGTCGATGTCGTTGTTGAGCGCCATGTCGAGATAGGCCCAGTTGACGATGTCGTCCAGTGCGTAGGGCTGGAGCCCGTGTTCGGCGACCATCTGGTCCCACAGCGCTCCCTTGTCGGCCATGGAGGCCGCAACCGGGATCGTCTGGGGCTCGGCCACCTCCATGTCGAAGAATTCCGCGATGCGCGGCCACATCTGGCGCCAGCGGAACAGGTCACCATTGGTGATGTTGTAGGCCTCGTTGGCCGCGGTGGGCGTCGTCGCGGTCCAGACCATGGCCTCGGCGAGCAATTCCACGTCGATCAGCTGGTAAAGCCGGTCGTAGAAGCCCGCACTGCCCGGCCAGCGCAGGGGCAGGCCGAGTTGCTTCGAAATCGCGGCATAACACGCGATGCCGGTCATCAGGTTCATCGCACTGCCGGTCGAGAAGCCCCAGACCCCGTGGGGGCGCATCGCAGACCATGACCAGCCAGACGGGGATGATTGCGCGGCGTGACGCTCGACCAGCCAGTCCTGTTGGGCGTGATAGAAGTTCACGGGCAGGGGACGCGGGTCGTCCTCCCTGGCGGGCGTCTTGTAGGAGCCCAGATAGGTGCCGTACCATTTCGCACCATGCATCAGCTGCACATGGCGCAGGCCAGCGGGTTCCAGCGCGTCCATCAGGTTGGCGAGCATGCCCACATTGACCGGTATTTCGGCCGTGACCGACGCCTGCTGGCTGTAGGCGGTATAGAAAACATGTGTGATTTCAGTATGTTCGGACAGTTTCGTCCGGCAATCGGCCGCGTCGGTCAGGTCAACCGAGAGGAATTTCGCGCGGGTCGCGAAATCCGGCGCGCGGCGCGACAGGGCGATGATGTCCCAGTCGGGCTTGTCCTCGAGATATTCGACGAGGGCGCGGCCGGTGACGCCCAGCGCCCCGACGATCAATGCGGTGTGCCTGTCTGTACTGGGGGCCATCAGGGGATGATCCGGTTGTCGCGCAGCTTCTGCAGCTGGTCGGTGACGGTGGCTTCCGTATCCAGCACCTCGGTCCAGCCCGCCTGGCGGATGTTGGTCAGGCTCGACATCTGGTCGAAGCCGTTGGCGAAGGCGTAGTCGAGGAACGGCCAGGTGACGATGTCCGACATGGCGTACTTGCGCAGCTGATGCGCCTCGGCGATCTGGGCCCAGACCGGCTCCTTGTCGGCCATGATGTCTTGCGTCTTCACGGATTGTACGGGGCCGAGCTCCATGTCGAAGAAGTCGGCCAGCTTCGGCCACAGCAGCTTCCAGCGGGTGTAGTCGCCATTGGTGATGTTGAAGGGCTGGTTGGCCGCCATGGGCGTGGTCGCAGCCCAGACCATGGCGCGGGCGAGCAGGGCCACGTCGACGATCTGGTAGACGCACTCCAGCAGGGCCGGGTTGCCGGGCCAGCGCAGGGGCAGGCCGAGATGCCTGGACACCGAGGCGTAAACCGCCAGGGACGTCATCATGTTCATGGCACTGCCGACCGAGAAGCCCCAGACCCCGTGGGGGCGCAGTGCGGACCAGGTCCAGTCCTTGCCCTTCTGTCGCTCGACGAGCCAATCCTGTTGGTCGTAGTAGAAGTTCGGCGGCATGTGGCGCGGGTCGTCTTCTTTCGCAGGCGTCTTGTAGGGCTTGCCGAACTGTACGCCGTACCATTTGGCGCCCTGCATCAGCTGGACGTGGGCGAGGCCCTTTGCGGCGGGCTCCAGCGCGTCCATCAGGTTGACCAGCATGGCCAGGTTGGGAGCGACCTCGGCGGCGAAGGTTTCGCGCGGCGCGTAGGGTGTGAAGAACACGTGGGTGACATCTGATATATCACCGAGCGTTGATAGCGTCGCCGCCCGGTCGAGCAGATCCAGGGAGAGGAAGGTCGCGCTGGTCTCGAAGTCGGGCGCACGCCGCGACAGGCCCACGACCTCCCAGTCCGGGTCGTCTTCCAGATGTTCGACCAGCGCGCGGCCGACGACGCCCAGTGCGCCTGCGATCAATGCCTTGTTTCCGGTCATGCTCGTCTCTTCCTGCCCGTGAGCCCATTGGATACCCGGATCAAGTCCGGGCATGACGGAGTTGGGCTCTTTCGTTTTGTGCGTCTCACGTTCACCTGTATTCCACTGTCATGGCCGGGCCTGACCCGGCCATCTCCTTCTGGATGGCACCAGAACCGCGCGATAGTATCAGTGCGGACCGCGAACCGATATCGCGTTTGCTCATATGAGACAGGGATCAGGCCATGCTCGAGAAATTCGCCGATATGGAGCTCCAGTATCAGGGGGAGACCATCTGGGTGCCCGAAACCAAGCTCGGCACCTATATCGGCAGCGGTACTGGCACCGTGACGGGGGAAGCCCTGTCCGGCAGTGTGACGTGGAGCCTGTTCGAGAACCAGGCGCCCGATGTGTGTGATTTCACCCTGGTAGGGACGATTAGGGAGGCAGGGGGCGTGGACGGGGAAGCCGACGGAAGCGGAGGTGAGCAAGCTTTCGAGATATTGGGTTATTCCGAGCATGAGCCGGACACCCGCACATGGCGCCTGTCGGCCGGCATACGCTTCACAGGCGTTAAGGCGCGCGCGGCGTTCCCCGCGGTCGGAATCGTGACCGGCGTATTCGACTCCGAGAGCCAGGCCCACCACTACGAGCTGTTCCGGAATAGTCCCTGATATATCATGGGTGATGGTCGCCGAGGCAGGTCACGGACGCACCCCACCGGCGCAATTCTGTTGTCAGTTGGCCCGACCAGGGTCCCACACTTCCATCTTTCATGTGATCCTGTCCTTCGATCCAACTTTAGCTTGGCATATTATTGATATATCAATAGTATGTCAGGGATCGAACACACGGGAGTGCGAAAAATGGGCAGAATTCCGGGCATTAGTCTCACCGATCAGGCCTACACGCAGATCGAGGAATTGATCGTCACCCTCCAGTTGCCGCCCGGCGGCGCGGTGTCCGAGAGCGAGTTGTGCGCCCAAACGGGCTTCGGCCGGACGCCCGTTCGCGAGGCCCTGCAGCGTCTCTCCGGGCAGCGGCTGATCAACATCCTGCCGCGCCGGGGCATGTTCGTCACCGAGATCAATGTCGAGACCCAGCTCTACCTGCTGGAGCTGCGCCGGGAGGTCGAACGGTTGATGGTCCGGCTCGCGGCGCGTCGGCGGACCGAGGAGGAACGCTTCCAGTTCGGCGAGATCGCCAGTGCCATGGAGCGGGCCGCCGAGGCCGGCGACGAGGATGGGTTCCTGGCCCTTGATAAAACCTTCAACGAACTGGTCGGCCGGACCTGCCGGAACCCATTCGCCCAGACATCCATGGAACAGTGGAACCCGTTGTCGCGCCGGTTCTGGTATCAGCACCACCAGATGGCGGGCGACCTCTCGCGCATGGCCACGTTGCATGCCGATATCGCCTGGGCGATCGGCGGCGGGGACGAGGCGGCCGCGGCCGAGGCCTGTGATCTTATGATCAACTATCTGGCGGGATTCACCCGCGCGGCGCTGGACGCCGAACACGCGTGAGACCCGCAGAAAACTGATTAATACACAACAGATATATCAGTACTGGATGACAGGCCGTAGCGGCCGCAGGAGATGATGATGGCAGACCGGAAACTTAAATACTGGGGCTGGGGCTACGAAGACGCCGGCCTCGACGGGGATCAGACGACGGCCCTGCTGGCGACCTTCGCCGACGGGTTCGGCATCCAGCCGTCCCGCGACGGCGCATTCCCCACCCTCGATGCGATCGATCTGCCGAAATGCCGGCTCGAGGCCCCCTCGAGCCTCGAAGACATCTGCACAGACGACAAGTTCGAGCGGGTCTACCACGCGTTCGGCCAGTCCCAGCCGGACTCCCTGTGCACCTATGCCGGGGATTTCGATCATGCGCCCGACTTCGTGGCGTTTCCCGAGACAGACCGGCACATCGCCGAGATCTATGAGTGGGCGGGCAAGGCCAATGCGGCCGTCATCCCCTGGGGCGCGGGCTCTTCGGTGGTGGGCGGTGTCACGTCCGACGTCGGATCAGGCTTCAGCGGCACAATCTCCGTCGATATGGGGCGCATGAACAAGGTGCTCGAGGTGGACACGGTGTCCCGCGCCGCGCGCATCCAGGGCGGGGCCAAGGGCCCGGAGCTGGAGGCCCAGCTCAAGCCCCACGGCCTGACCCTGCGGCATTTCCCCCAATCCTTCGAGCATTCGACCTTCGGCGGCTGGGTCGCCACGCGATCGGGCGGCCATTTCGCGACGCTCTATACCCATATCGACGATCTGGTGGAGGCGACGACGACCGTCACCCCCGCCGGCGACATCGTGAGCCGCCGCCTGCCCGGATCAGGCGCGGGGCCGAGCCCGGACCGGTTCGTCGCTCTGGGCAGCGAGGGCGCGCTGGGCATCATCACCGAGGGCTGGGCCCGGCTGCAGGGCCGGCCGACCTTCAAGGCGACGGCGGGGTTCCGCTTCGCCGACTTCTTCGATGCCGCCCGGGCCGTCCGTGCGGTCTCCCAGGCCGGGCTGTACCCCGCCAACGTCCGCATCGTCGACGGCACGGAACTCAAGGTGAACGGCGCGGGCGACGGCAGTTTCACCCTGATGGTCGTCTCGTTCGAGAGCGCGGATCACCCGGTGGACACGTGGATGGAACGCGCCGAGGAATGCTGCCTCGACCATGGTGCGGAGGTGGACGTGCCGTGGCGCGACAACCCCGAGGCGCACCTGCAGGGCGCGGTCGGCGCCTGGCGCACGGCTTTCATCCGCATGCCCTACAACCGCGAGCAGCTCACACCGCGGGGCATCATCTCCGACACCTTCGAGACCGCGATCACCTGGGACCGGTTCGAGGAATTCTACAACGCCATCAAGGGCGCCACCCAGGCCGCCATCCGCGACGTGACGGGCCATGACGGGGCGGTGTCATGCCGCTTCAGCCACGCCTACCCGGACGGGCCGGCGCCCTATTTCGCGTTTCATGCGCCGGGGGATGCTGATCCCAAGGCGATGCTGGCGCAGTGGCAGGAGATCAAGAACCGCTGCTCGGACGCGCTGATCGCCAACGGCGGCACGATTACCCACCATCACGCGGTGGGGCGCGATCACCAGAAATGGTACGCGCAGCAGCGCCCGGCGCTGTTCGGCGATGTGATCGGCGATGCGAAGAAGCGGCTGGACCCGAAGGGTGTGCTCAACCCGGGGGTGATTGTGGGGTAGGGGGTTGTAGGTGTCACGGGCGGACTTGGTTCGCACGCCTACATGGCTGCGTCAGCGGGCTCCTTGAGCCTGCACTCCAGTCTTGAAGAATCTGCTTTTGCACATTATTAACGTGAACAAAATGGGAACATATGTTAATTTTTCTTGCTTGTCTGGGACGAATAATGGCTTATTCGTCAAAATATGTCCCAGGGCACAGGGGGATTTGCAGTGGACGCCGAGGAATTTCAGACACTCAGAGAGCTTAACGGGCTTTCTATCGATGAAGCTGCTCATGTGGTCGGTTTCGGTTCGCGAACCATTCGGCGCTGGGAAAACGGTCAGGCGAAACCGCAAAAGGCTGCTGTGGAAGTCCTGAAATATAGGCTGGAAGGTCGAAAAGCATCTATTCCGGAAGCAGCGGCTTTCACCTTTATTGACCTTTTTGCGGGTATCGGCGGTATGCGCCGGGGGTTTGAGGCCGTCGGAGGTAGATGCATATTCACTAGCGAGTGGGACGAGTACGCGCAACGAACCTACCGCGCGAATTTCCCCGATGACCACGAAATCGCTGGCGACATAACTCAGGTCGATGCGGACGACATCCCGGAACATGACGTTCTGCTCGCGGGTTTTCCCTGCCAGCCATTTTCGATCGCTGGTGTTTCCAAGCTGAATTCGCTTGGGCGTGAACACGGGTTCATGAACAAGACCCAGGGCACGCTGTTTTTCGAAGTGCTTCGAATACTGAAAGCGCGCAGGCCGGCGGCGTTTCTTTTGGAGAATGTGAAAAATCTGAAGAGTCACAATAAGGGCGACACGTTTGAAACGATCCTGGGGGCTCTCAGGGACGACCTCGGTTATCATGTGAGCGCGCATGTCGTTGATGCTGCCGGCTATGTGCCCCAGCATCGCGAACGGATATTCATCGTCGGATTTCGCGAAGATACCGGCTTTGATTTCGGCAAGTTGGAGTTCCGCGATCCCAAGGCGGGCCCGTCCCTGGAAAGCATTCTTCATTCGCCAGACGAGGAACCTGAAAGTCATTTCACACTTTCAGCAGATGCAGAAGGCGCAAACGCAAGCTCGGTTCTGAATACCAAGTACACGCTTTCGGACAAGCTCTGGAATTACCTGCAGGCCTACGCCGCCAAGCACAAGGCTGCGGGTAACGGCTTTGGCTTTGGCCTGAATACGCCAGACATGAGATCTCGAACCCTCTCTGCGCGCTACTATAAGGACGGTAGCGAAATTCTGATCAAGCAATCAGGCTCCAATCCCCGCCGCCTAACGCCACGCGAATGCGCGCGGTTGATGGGGTTTGATCCTGATCGTGAAACGCGAATGGAAATTCCGGTCTCAGATACACGGGCCTACAAGCAGTTTGGCAACGCAGTTGCGGTTCCGGTCGTTGCGGAGGTTGCCCGATATATGCTTCCTCACATAATGCGGATAAAGGATCCCGGGGAGCTTTTTGAGGCCCCAACGCCACCTCCGACTTCAGTGCCAGAAGCGGCGCCACACGCAATTGCCTGACGTCGTTTCTCCGGCAGTGCGAAGCCGGATGATGTCCGGCATTCGCGGGAAAGACACCAAACCTGAACTGACTATGCGCACTGGACTTCATGCGCTGGGCTACCGCTATAGGCTTCATGATAGAGCTTTGCCTGGAAAGCCAGATATCGTCTTCCAGGGACGTAAGGCGTTGATATTTGTGCATGGTTGTTTCTGGCACCATCACGACTGCCATCTTTTTAAGTGGCCGAAGTCCCGTCCTGATTTCTGGCGTGAGAAAATCACAGCCAATCAAGTCAATGATGAGAAACATATCGCCTCACTTCGAGAGGCTGGATGGCGAGTTCTGGTTGTTTGGGAGTGTGCGCTGAAAGGAAAAACGAGACTGCCGGTTGGAGATCCTGTGATTCAGGCGTCTAACTGGCTGGAAAGCGGCTCGGTGTTTCTCGAGATCAGGGGAGCCGATTGATTGTTCAGGTTGAGAGATCAATTTCCTCGACTGAATTGTAGAGCGGGGTAAGCGCTTCTTTCAGTCGGTTTGCATTGATCCGCCATTGCGGCCGAACTTTGGCTGTGTTGTCGGCATAAATGGAGTCAGCCGGATCATAGTAGACGACTCCGGCGTGGATCGCCTTCAGCAGTTTCCAGACATCGGTGCCTTGGCCGACGAGTATCGAGGGCCCGAATTTGTACTCTCTGTCGTCGTCAGCTCCGGCGAAGGCTGCCCTTTTTGAACTCGGAACGTAGGCAGCCGAAGCGTGTTTATTGTTCCAGGCGTTTGCCAAATGCGCGAGCGACCATGCAGCAACAATCTCTCCTGTAGAAGTGAGTGCGAGTTCGACACAGACGTTATCTGGTTCATCGACGAAACTTCCTGTTTCCGGGTCATAACCGGAAACCCTCAATATCATCCCGGTCTTTTCGTTCGGTGTTCCACATCTGTGGATACCGGTAAAACGAATGCTTCCGTCAGCCTTCTGACCTGGTCTTCCGAAACGCTCCATGAACTCGCGGAATGTATGGTCGCCCTGAAAGCCTCTGTCAGGGGTCGGAGTCATCAAGCTGATACGGGCTCCTCCATGTGATTTGATTTCGAACCCGTGTTTGTCTGGTGCCTTTTTCGCGTTGGCGACAACCCCCAGTAGGGCTTCGAGTGTATAACCGGCACCTTGCGCACCTCTGAACGGTATAGGTCCCGCTGAATTGGGTTTCAGTATCCTCGATGAATGCCACCCGCTAGCGATTATTCTGCCGAGTTCTGTTTTGAGGAGTTCCAGGGGCGATGACCCGATCGGTCTGTCGACAATCAGAACTTGGAAGATTGGTGCGGCGGCTAGGACAGGCAGGTTGGGAAACTCAGAAACAAGAGGATCGTCGCGCTCGGTGAGTACGCGCCCGATGACCTGACCGGATGGAGCTAGTCCAAGCGCAAGAATGCGTTTCCCGAACCCAGCCTGAAAACGTCGACGAAGAGCGTCGGGCGCGAAATTACATCCTGAGAGAAAGCCCGACATTCTGACTTCGGGATACTGGAAGTAGTCGATTATTCGTGTGTTGGGTGCAGGGTGCAGAGCTCCATTGTCACTGAGCCATGCGAGGTCGATTTGGGCCTCGAGCTTGGGTTTTCCCTTATCTGATTTGCGTTTGAGCGTACTTTCGCTTGGGGAGCGAGCGTCGATCGTGGCCGGGAAAATGTTGGTTACGCTATTCAGGCCGCTACCAAAGTAGATTTGGTTTTTCTCGTTATCCTGTTTTTTTGAGAGGTGCTTCACATAGACTGTCGAGACTCCCAGTGCTCGAAATTGGTCGGTTAGATCTTTGATCGTCGAGACCGGCATACTGCATCCCCTGGTTCCCGTAATAATGCAGATCCGTCTTGGTCGCCACCGTCCCTTGAAAATTTCAGTTCATACGGTTTTCTGACTGGGTGTATCTGTGCGTTGCTTGGCCTAAAGCGGTAATGAGAGATCTTCGGCGCATAGTGGATGGCTTGATGAAGCACGGGCATGGCAGAATAGAGGCATCTGATTTCCACCTATAGAAGTTCCCCCATGCCCAAACCCATCCACATCAACCTCTTCATCCAGTCGCGCGGTCATCACGAAACCGCGTGGGACCATCCCGGCGCCGACAAGCGCTCGCTGATGGACATCTCCTACTATGTCGACTTGGCCAGGCAGGCCGAGGCGGCGAAGCTCGATTCCATCTTCTTCGCCGACGTTTTGATGATGACCAACGACGCCATGGAATCCGGCCGCTTCTGGCCCGACCCGGTCATCATGCTCGCCGCGATCGCCATGCAGACCGACCGCATCGGGCTGATCGCCACGGGGTCCTGCACCTATTCCGAGCCCTACAACCTGGCGCGCCAGTTCGCCTCCATCGACCACATCTCCGGCGGCCGGGCGGCGTGGAACATCGTCACCACCTGGGTCGAGGCGGTCGCGGCCAATTACGGGCGCGAACACACGGCCCACGGGGACCGCTACGAGATGGGCGAGGAGTTCGTCGCCGCGGTGAAGGATTTGTGGGACAGCTGGGCCGATGACGCGCTGGTGGATGACCGGTCCGGCGGCGGCGTGAGCGGCGATCTCTCGCGGATCACGCCGATCGACTTCAAGGGCGAGTATTATCAGGTCAAAGGCCCGTTGAACGTGCCGCGCAGTCCTCAGGGTCGGCCGGTGCTGGTGCAGGCCGGCGCGTCGGACCGCGGGCGGGACTTCGCCGCACTCCACGCCGAGGCGATCTTTACGGCGCATCTGGAGAAGGAAACGGCGCAGGAATTCTACGCCGACATCAAGAAGCGGGCGGGCGATTTCGGCCGCAACGCCGACCAGGTGGTGGTCCTGCCGGGCCTGAACCCGGTGATCGGCGGCACCGAGGCCGAGGCGAAAGAGAATCTGATGGCGCTGAACGCCCGGATGGATCCGGAGGTCGGCCGACGTACCTTGTCTCAGCGCTTCGCCGGGCACGATTTCAACCATCTCGACCTCGACCAGCCCCTCAAGGTCTCTGATTTTCCCGAGCCCGAGGGGCTCGAGACGATGAAGAGCCGGGCGGCGCTGATCGTGCGGATTGTCGACAAGGAAGGCCTGACCCTGCGCGAGCTGCTGGCGCGGTTCGCGGGCGGGCGCGGCCACTACACGACGGCGGGCACGCCCGAGCAGATCGCCGACCTTATTCAGGACTGGTGCGACCCGGACGCGGCGGGCGGGCCGGCGGCCGACGGCTTCAACTACATGCCGCCGGTGATCCCCGCGCTGATGGACCCGTTCATCGACGAGGTGGTGCCGCTCCTGCAGAAGCGCGGCCTGTTCCGCACCGAGTATGAGGGCAGCACCCTGCGCGAGAATTTGGGTCTCGACCGCCCGAAGAGCCGGTTCTTCCCGGATTAGACACGCGGGCGGGTTTGAAACCCGCCCCTACGGTGGGTGTGCAGGTCGCCGGTCCAGGACAAATCAAATTCGGTCGTAGGGGCGGGTCTGTGACCCGCCCGCCTTCGTGTTGTCATCATGCAGCGCCGGATCCGGGCATCTCCGGCTCGGTGAAAGAGATACGCGGATCAAGCCCGCGTATGACGGATTTGGGGTTTGGCGCTTCCCACCCGGGTCATGCCCGGACTTGATCCGGGCATCTTCTCCTCTCTTCACAGGCCGAGGTGAGATACGCGGGTCGCGCCCGCGTGTGACGGCTTTGTGTGGCGATATCGCCACCATAGAAGTGAAATTGCCGCCGGTTGTCCGCCCTGTCCCATGGGGCCTACACTCGCGGGCAACAAGCCAATACCCACAGGGATCGAGATCATGAAACTCTCAGACAGCAAGCTTTTCCGCCAGCAATGCTATGTCGACGGCCAGTGGGCCGACGCCGACAGCGGCGAGACCATCGACGTCACCAACCCGGCCAATGGCGACGTGATCGGCACCATCCCGAAGATGGGCGCCGCCGAGACCCGCCGCGCCATCGAGGCAGCCGAGACCGCGCAGAAGGAATGGAAGTTGCTCACCGGCAAGGAGCGCGCCGCGATCCTGCGCAAATGGTTCGAGCTGATGATGGAGCATCAGGAAGACCTGGCGGTCCTGATGACCACAGAACAAGGCAAGCCGATCGCCGAGAGCCGTGGCGAGATCGCCTATGCGGCCGCGTTCATCGAGTGGTTCGCCGAAGAGGGCAAGCGGGTCTATGGCGACACCATTCCCGGCCACACCCGCGACACGCGGATCGTCGTCCTGAAGGAGCCGATCGGGGTGACGGCGGCGATCACGCCGTGGAACTTCCCGGCCGCGATGATCACCCGCAAGGCGGGCCCGGCACTGGCCGCCGGCTGCTCGATGGTGGTGAAGCCCGCGACCTCGACGCCCTATTCGGCACTCGCCATGGCCGAGCTCGCGGCACGCGCCGGCGTGCCCGCAGGCGTGCTGTCGGTGATCACCGGGGCGTCGCGCGAGATCGGCGAGGAGATCACGTCCAACCCGATCGTGCGCAAGCTGACCTTCACCGGCTCGACCGAGGTCGGCAAGGTGCTGATGGCCCAGAGCGCCCAGAACGTCAAAAAAGTATCCATGGAGCTGGGCGGCAATGCGCCGTTCATGGTGTTCGACGACGCCGACCTGGACGCCGCAGTGGTCGGCGCCATCGCCTCCAAATACCGCAATACCGGCCAGACCTGTGTCTGCGCCAACCGGATCCTGGTGCAGGACGGGGTGTATGACGCCTTCACCGAGAAGCTGTCGGCCGCCGTGCGCGCGCTGAAGGTGGGCGATGGCCTGTCGGACGATGTCCAGCAGGGCCCGCTGATCGACATGGCCGCGGTGGAGAAGGTCGAGCAGCATATCGCCGACGCCGTCGCCAAGGGCGCAAAGGTTGCCGTCGGCGGCGCGCGCCACGATCTGGGCGGCACCTTCTTCCAGCCGACGATCCTGGTCGACGTGACGCCGGCCATGGACGTCAGCCACGAGGAGACCTTTGGGCCGCTGGCACCGCTGTATCGGTTCGGCAGCGACGATGAAGGCATCGCCATGGCCAACGACACGGAGTTCGGGCTGGCGGCGTATTTCTACGCCAATGATCTGAAGCGGGTGTGGAAGGTCGCGGAGGGTCTCGAATCCGGTATCGTCGGCATCAACACGGGCCTGATCTCGACCGAGGTCGCGCCCTTCGGCGGGGTCAAGGAGAGCGGTGTGGGCCGCGAGGGCAGCCACTACGGCATCGACGATTATGTGGAGATCAAATATCTCTGCCTGGGCGGGATTGGCTGACCACTAGCCGCCCACCGTTGATTTGCGGCAATTGAATCAGGGCGCCCACAGGGCCGGTTGGCGCCAGGGTTGCGGCACCAGGAGATCCCCGTGGAGTGGCGGATCGACGTTGCGAAGGCCGAGCGATTGCCACGCGCCGTGCCACGCCTCCGGAAGGGGATAGGGTGGCGTGACATGATCGTCGGGTTCGAAACCGAAACGCCCGTAATAGGCGGGATCACCGAGCACGAAGACTTGGGTCGTGCCGGCGATTTCAAGGTGGTGGAGGCCCGCTCGCACAATGGCGGTGCCTATTCCCCGTCGTTGCTGAGCCGGTGCGACGGCGAGCGGCCCCAGGAGCGCGACCTTCACGGTTTGTCCGGCAACGCCGCATGTCGTGAAGACGACATGCCCCAGCACGGCCTCGTCGGCGTGCGCGATGAACGACATCACGCCCGATAATTCCCCGTGCAGGTCTCTCACGAGCGGCAGCAGATCTTCATCCGGGAAAGCTTCGGAATACAGCCTCTCGATTGCGACGGTATCGGTCGGAAGGCCTTCGCGTATTGCGGCTTTTTCTAACATGTTCTCGACGGCGACTTGATCCCATATACGCTGGAACGTCAGGCAGACCTTCTCGCTGCCGGGATTAAAGCCCCAAAATCTCCCGCGCCTCTGCCGGCGTCGCGACCGTGTCGCCGGTGCTCTCGACGATCTGCGCGGCCCGTTCGACCAGCTGGGCGTTGCCCGAGGCGAGCTCGCCGCGTGCGATGTAGAGATTGTCCTCCAGGCCCACGCGGGCATGGCCGCCGAGCAGGACGGCCGAGGCCACCATGGGGAACTCGAAGCGGGAGATGCCGAAGGACATCCAGTTGGCACCCGCGGGCAGCATGTCGCGCATCAGCATCATCGTCTCGGCGTTGGCCGGCGCGCCCCAGGGGATGCCCAGGCACAGCTGATACAGCGGCTTATCGTCCTTGATCGCGCCCGTCTCGAGCATGTGGTTGGCGAGGCGCACATGGCCCGTGTCGAAGACCTCGAGCTCGGGCTTCACGCCGGCCTCCTGGATCAGCACCGCCATCTCGTTGAGCATCTCCGGCGTGTTGATCATCGGGCGATCACCGAAGTTCATCGTCGCGACGTCCAGCGAGCAGATGTCGGGCTTGTTCTCGACCACATGGGCGACACGCTCGACCGCGGTCTTCATGACCGAGCCGGGGGCGGCCTGCATCGGGTCGTCCCGGTCCGGCGAGAAGCGCCCGCCGGGGCCGGTCGTCAGGTTGATGATCACGGGCGAGCCCGAATCCCGGATGCGGTCGACCACTTCCTTGTAGAGCCTGGTGTCCATGCTCGCCTTGCCCGTCTCGACATTGCGCACATGAATATGCGCGATGGCGGCGCCGGCCTTGTTGGCGGCGATCGCCTCGTTGGCGATCTCCACGGGCGTGACCGGCACGGCCGGGTTGGCACCCTTGCTGTCGGCGGCGCCGGTGACGGCACAACTGATGATCACGGGTCGAGACATGATGGATATTCCCCCTTGGTGTCCGTGTGCCTTGTCGGCACATTGGCGCAAAGCCTAGACAGCCTGATGGCTGCAAACAAGAGGAGGAAGACACAAGATGAGCAATGCCGCCGAACATGTCTCGCCCAAGGTTTCGAGCGCGGAAATGGAAGCGACCCGGGTCGCCCGTTTCAAGGATCTCAAGAAGTTCAACGTCGCGTTCGTCGATTCCCTGCTGCCCGAGCATCGCAAGAAAAACCTCAAGGTGATCGGCCGGGGCGTGGTCGAGGATCCGCGTATGAGCCCGCCAATCGCCGAGGACCACGGCTTCACGGTCGCCTTCATCACCTGCGAGGCCAACACCGGCGCCGCGCTGCACAGCCACGAGACCGCCGAGGTCTTCATGCCGCTCAACGGCAGTCTGATCGTCTATTGGGGCGATGATGGCGAGGAGGAGCTGACCCTCGAACCCTGGGACACGATTTCGGTGCCTGAGGGCGTGATGCGCGGCTTCCGCAACCCGAACGACGAAGAGGTCGTGATCCTCGCCATGGTCGGCCAGCAGGACGGCGGTGGGCCGGTGACCTGGCATCCCGAGGTGCTCGCGCGCGCCAAACACACCGGTCTCGGTGTGGAGGACGGCAAGCTGGTCCGGCTAGAGAATTTCGCGATGCCCGAGGGCATGGAAGAAATCGAGACCGGCTGATTTCCTTTCTCGATAAGAAGGATTAGATCAGCAGCAGCCGCCGGGACGGCGGGCATGGCACATTCAGTTTGCAAAACGAGGAACCTGTGATGGTGAAAGCAATCCGCATCCACGAATTCGGCGGCCCCGACGTCCTGAAATGGGAGGATATCGAGGTCGGTGATCCGGGCCCGGGCCAGCTGCGCCTGCGCCACACGGTCAGTGGCTTCAACTTCCTCGACATCATGGTCCGCAAGGGGCTCTACCCGGTGCTGCCGGAGCTGCCGTCGGTCTTGGGCACGGAGGCTGCGGCCGTCATCGAGGCGGTCGGCGCCGGCGTGGACGGCTTTTCCGTCGGCCAGCGGGTTGTCTATGCCGCGACCATGCCGGGCGCGTATGCCGAGGCGCGACTGATAGACGCCACCCAGGTGGTCGCCATTCCCGACGGGATCGCCGACGATTTGGCGGCCGCGAGTATGCTCAAGGGCATGACGGCGGAATACCTGATCCACCGCACGTTCGCCGCCCAGTCGGGCCAGACCGCACTGGTGCATGCCGCGGCCGGCGGAGTCGGGCTGTTCCTGTGCCAGTGGCTGGCCGCCAAGGGTGTGACCGTGATCGGCACGGTCGGGTCGGACGCCAAGAAGGAGACGATCCTGGCCAATGGTGCGGCCCATGCCGTGAACTACAAGACCGAGAACTTCACCGAGGCCGCGCGCGACGTGACCGGGGGCGAGGGCGTCCATGTGGTCTATGACAGCGTGGGCAAGGATCACTATCAGGGCTCGATCGATTCCCTGCGCCGGCGCGGCATGATGATCAACTTCGGCAATGCCTCGGGACCTGTTCCGCCGATCGACGCGGTGGAGCTGAACGTGAAGGGCTCGCTGTTCTTCACCAAGGCCTCGATGCGCTTCTATCAGCTGTCCCGCGCGGAGCTGGAGAACAGCGCGGCCACCCTGTTCGACGCGATCGGCTCGGGCGCGGTCAAACCATTCATCGGCCAGACCTATGCGCTGGCGGATGCCGCCCAGGCGCATATCGACGTGTGGGACGGCAAGACGACGGGCTCGACCGTTCTGTCGGTTTGAGGCGCACCATCATGGATCTCGAATATCGCCCGGTGAGTGGCGCCGCCCTCGCGCTGATGCGCGAAGGGCACAACCATCCCGACATGGTCGCGACCCTCGCGGAGATCGTTTCCGATTTTGGGGCAGGGGGCGTGCCGCCGGCGCCCGAGAATACCGACGGCGAGACCGAGGATATCGGCGGGCTGGAGGTCACCCATCGGTTCGTCGAGGCGCCGGGGGAGAGCGAGAGCATCCGCTGGCATTTCGTCGAGGCGGGTGAGGGGCCGGTGCTGCTGCTGATGCACGGGATTCCGCAATCCTGGTACATGTGGCAGCCGATCCTGGCGGAGCTGGCCAAACATTTCCGCTGCATCGCCATCGACCTCAAGGGCTATGGCCAGTCGGACCAGGGCCGGGGCGATTACCGCCACGAAGGTGTGGCCGAACAGGTCGTCGCGTTGCTGGATGTACTGGACATCGACCGGTTCAACCTGTTCAGCCATGACCGGGGTACGGTGCAGGCGGACTTCGTCGCGGCCAAGCATGCCGACCGGGTCATCCGCTGGGTGCGGGGCTCCCAGCATCTGATCCATTTCCATCCGGATCTGGCGCCCCAGGAATTGTTGTTTTCCGATCTGGAGACCCGCGGGATCCTGCAGGACCCGGTCAAGATGTTCCAATGGGGCTATGGCCGGTTGTGCAAACACCCGATCGCAAAGCCGGGCGTCGTGCGCGCGATCCAGGAGTTCTCGCGGCCCGGAACCGGGCTCGCGGTCGAGCGCTACTTCCAGTCCTCGACATTCCGCAAGGACTGGATCGACCGGCGCACCCGGCTGATCCCGGCCTGGAAAGCGCCGATGCTGATCCTGCAGGGCTCGGACGAGCCGCCGATGCCGGTCGAGAATTACGAAGGCCTTGAGGCGTATCTACCCGACGCGCAGGTCGAGCTCGTCGATGGTGGGCATTTTTATGTCGAGGAGAACCCGGCCGGCACGCTGGCCAAGGCGCTGCCGTTCCTGCTGGCGGGTTAGGAAGCTATCCCACCGACCGTCATACGCGGGCTCGACCCGCGTATCTTGTGCGATGTGCTGCTGAAATCATGACGAGATACCCGGATCAAGTCCGGGCATGACGGGGCTTTGTTGGTGTGGCCGCCTAGCCGTCTTTCTCAGAGGTGATTTTCTCGAAGGCGGCGAGGGTCTCGGCGCTCACATAATGCTCGATGCCCTCGGCGTCGAGCTCGGCGTTGCGGGCGCTGACGCCGATGGCGCGCAGGAAATTCAAAACGATCTGATGGCGCTTGCGTGACGCGGCGGCCAGTGCGCTGCCTTGTTCCGTGAGGAAGATCGAACGGTAGGGGCGTGACGTGACCAGCCCGTCGCGCTGCAGCCGCTTGACGATCTTGTTGACCGTGGCATGGGAGACGCCGAACCGCTGGGCCAGATCCGTGACCCGCGCCTCGCCATAGGCGTTGATCAGGTCGTCGATCATCTCGACGTAATCCTCGGCCTTCTCGGTCTGCTGGGCGTTGCGGACCCGCTCGAACTGGGCGGCCTGGCGATCCGCATCCATCAGCTCGTCGCCGGGATCCGGGGAGGCGTCGTCCGTGGGGTGAAGCTTGTCGCGCTCGGCCATCAGATCTGCACCAGGAAGGCGGTGGCATACATGGCCAGCACGCCGGTGCCGAAGCCGGCGAATGCGGTGCCGCCCGACAGGCTGTCCGACGTCTGGCCACGAAGCGAGAGGATGAAGCGGATCACCTCGACCATGACCTGCAGGATGGCACCCGCCGCGATTCCAAAGAAGATCGCGCCCCAGTGCGGGAGAACCGCGAACGCGCCGATCATGGTGCCGCCGACCGCCGGGAGCCCGGCCAGTGCCGCGAGGCCGACGAGGACCGCGATCGATGGGGTGCGCTTGGTCAGCGGTGCTGCGATCGCGATGCCTTCGGTCAGATTGTGCACGGTGAAGCCAACGATCAGCAGGCTGCCGAGCGCGGCATTGCCCAGGGTCAGGGCGGCGCCGATCGACAGGCCTTCGCCGAAATTGTGCAGCCCGATACCGATTGCCATCCACAGCGCGAGATATGCCCCGGTTGTGGGCCTGCCGCGCGCACCGATCCGTCCGGCGGCCATCAGTGCGGCAAATGTCAGTGCGGCGATCACCCAGATCAGAACGTCGGTCTGATAGGCGCCGGCTGCCTCGCTGGCCAGCTCAAGCCCTTCGGCCAACGTGTCCACCAGCAGGAAGGCGAGCAGGCCGACGGTCAGCGCCATGGTGAAGACCATGCCCTCGGTGCCCATGCGGCGCAGGATCGGCAGCGCGGCGAGCCCGAGGGCGACGGGCACGAGGCCCACGAAGAGTCCCAGCAGCGCCAGGTCGAACAACGCGCCGAGACCCAGCACTGTCCGGGATCGCGCGACGTCGATCGAATAGCCGAAGGTGGTGCCGGTGCTGGTCACGAAAGTCAGATGGTGGGCGTCGCCCGCGACCCACGGATAGGGAATCTCGATCAGCGCATTCTCGAAGCGGCCGAGTGGTCCGTCGGGGGTCTGCTTGAAATTCCAGTAGGCACCGTCGACCTGCACCTGGGCGATGGTGACGTCGTCGCGTCCGTCGCCGCGCACCCAGACCTCGATGCCGTTCGGCTCGGTCGTGCCGCGCTCGATTGCCAGGCCCTCGTCGGGCGGCAGGCCGGTGCCGAACCGGGCGAGGGGGTCGAAGATGGTGACCGCCAGCGCGACCAGCGCCAGCAGGAACATCGGAAAGCCGAAGGCCATACCCTTGCGCATCACACCACCTCGAACACGCTCATCCAGCCGAGTTCAGCGAACTCGGCCTGATGGGCATGGAACATGTAGCGTCCGGGCTCATGGTCGGCGAAGGACATCTC
This sequence comes from Rhodospirillaceae bacterium, assembly GCA_018667335.1. Lineage (GTDB taxonomy): Bacteria > Pseudomonadota > Alphaproteobacteria > UBA6615 > UBA6615 > UBA8079. The sequence continues at coordinate 62,344 of JABIVD010000052.1, read as the reverse complement.
GATGATCCCGCGCTGGGCCTGGCATTGCATGATGGTGTCGACCGTCTTCAGGGTCGGCGTCAGCGTGGTGCCGTGGTCGTAATAGTCGAAGAAGTTGCCATGGATATGGAACGAGTTGATCGGGTCGAACTCGGTGACGTTCACCAGATAGATCCGGATCGGGCGGTCACGGTCCACGCGGATCGGCCGCTTCATATACTCGTGGGCGACGGTGTTGGCCGCGTAGACGTCGTTCTCATCGTCGAAGTTGGTGTCGAACCCGTTCATCACCATGACGAATTCCTGCCACGCATCGTTCTCCGGCGATCCCAGGAGCCGCGAGCGGGCGACATCGGTGTGTTCGGGGTGCCGCGCCGGGTCCGGGTCGACAATGAAGGCACCGTAGAGGCCCTTGTGGATGTGTCGTTTCAGCGGCGTGGCGTGGCAGTGATAGAGGTGGCAGCCGAAGGGTTCGGCCGGCATCTCGTAAGTGAAGCTCTCGCCCGGCGCCACGAGTCCGGCGCCCGCGACCCCGTCCATGCTCGCCGCATGGATGCCGTGGAAGTGGATCGAATGCGTGTGGCTTCCGGCGTTCATGAAGTGGACCCGCAGCCATTCACCTTCGGTTGCGCGCAGCGTCGGGCCGGGGACCCGGCCGTTATAGGCCCAGGCCGGAAAGAAGATGCCCGGTGCGATCTCGATCTCCACATCGACCGCGGTGATCTCGTATTCGCGCACCCGCCGACCGTCCGCATCGGTGGTCAGCGTGCCGGTGTCCCAGTCGGTGAGAATGTCGTGGGGGTCGAAGCCGTTGCGCGCATGATCGACATTGCCGACAGTCGTCATGCCGTCCATATGGCTGCCGGCGTGGAGCGAGCCCGGGGACTGGGCGACAGCTGTGCCCGCCAGAATCGGTGCGAGCGGCAGCGCCGCACCCGCGCCCAGGAAGGCGCGGCGGTTCGTCACCGACTGCAATAACCGCGAGATCATGTTCGTCCAACCCAACCAGGGCGCCTGTTTTTCAGCGCGTTGGCGGGCAGTTAAACGCGCTCTCTGCCAGCGGTCAACTGTTCATGTGCGACAACAAAGTGTAACAATGGCTACAAATAGAGGCCCGCGGACCTGCCGGTTGTTTCCAGGCAATATTTGTTGTTCGTTTGGTCGTGCGGGCGGGTTCAGGACCGACCCCTGCAATATGATCTCGATACCCGCGGGACTGGTTTCAAACCTGCCTGAGGCGGTTAATGCGGCAGCTGCGCGATATGCTCGGCGCGATGTTCGCGCAGGCGGTCCCTGATGGTCGGCCCGTAGGTTTCCATGTCGGAAATTTCCTGCGCCGACAGCCGGTCGCTGATCCCGTCCTTGAAGCTCGCAAGCGCACTGGCGCGCTGCCACCAGGCCTGGACATGGGGCCGGTCCTCGTTCCAGACGTCGAACAGGCCGAGGTAAACCATCCGCGCTGCGTAGGGCATGATGTTGATGTCCGCAAGGGTGTGCCGGTCGCCGAAGATCCAGTCGCGACCGTCGCCCAAGGTTCCTTCAAGGGTTTTGAACATCTTCTCGTAGGCGGCGATGGCGTGCAGGACGAATGGCGAGTCCACCCCGTCCTCATAGGTCGATGTGAATCGCATACGCCGCCTGGGGTCGCCGATATTGTGCAGCCGTGTTTCGCGTTGTTCAGGCGTCAGGGCCCTCATTTTTTCGCGGAACATGGCGGAGAAACTGATCTCCGTCGTGCCCTCGTGCAGTCCCTCGTCGACCATCTTGCTCCAGATGCGCATCTGGCTGCGGTCATAGGGATCATCGGGGGTGAGTTTGGGCTCCGGGAAGACCTCATCGAGATACTCGCAAATCAGGGTGGATTCGCAGATCGGCCGGCCCTCATGGATCAGGGTTGGCACGACGCCCTTTGGGTTCAGCTTCAGATATTCAGGAGAATACTGTTCACTCTTGAACAGATTGACCTCACGCGGCTCCCATTCGAGATTCTTCTCCGAAAGGGTGATGCGCACCTTCTGGGCACAAACCGAATTCCCGAACTGGTAGAGCGTAATCATGATGCGCTTACTCTCAGACCTGTGTGGGCAGCCCGCTCGTGGCTGATTTGGCGATCGCCTCGTGGATCGCGGCCGTGTGGGCCATCTCCTCGGGCGTAAAGAGATAGGTCTCCTCGCCCACGCAGGCGGCGGCGAAATTCTCGTCGTTGGTCCTGATCTGGGTGTAGATGTCGCGCGCGGGGAGTTCGATCTCTTTCACGGAGCCCCCGCCGTCCTCGACTGCGCCCGCCCCGAAACAGGTGGTGACCTTCGTCGTGTCCATCCAGCCATTGGCCCGGGCCCAGCCCTTGGACCCCATCACGTGCAGATGCATGGTGGCGGGTGTGGTCATGAGGTTCGCCAGATAACCGGTGATGCCGGACTCGAACTTCACCAGAACGGAACCAACATCGTTGTCGAGAATATGCGTCGCGAGCTGGCCGTAGACCTCGCGCATCGGGCCACCATACCAGCACATGATGTCGATCATATGGGCGCCGAAATGGACGATGCCGCCGGTCGGCGCCTCCTTGTTCGCACGGCGCCAGCCCTCGATGCCGATCTGGCCCTGATGGCTGAGATTGGCCTCGATGTGGTGGATGTCGCCGAGGTCACCGGACTCGATGAGCCGCTTGATCTCCTGCACAGCCGGGCCGTAGCGGTAGTTGTGGCCGATCCCGAGGGTGAGCCCGGCATCTGTCATGGCCTTCGCAGCGCGCGCTCCCTCGGACTTTTCAAGTGCGAAGGGCTTCTCGGTCAGCACATGCTTGCCGGCGGCCGCACCGGCGACGATCTGGTCGGTGTGCTGGGTGTGGGGTGTGACGAGTACGACCGCGTCGATGTCGGGGTCATTCAGCGCGTCGGCATAGTCGGTAGTCAGGTTGAGTTCATGCTCGTCGCAGAAGCCCTGCACGTTCTCCGGTGCCAGATCGACGGCACGGGTGAACCGGATCTTGTCCGATCCCTTGGTGGCTGTCACATGGTTCTGGCCCCACCAGCCGAGCCCGACAATCGCTGCATTGATCATGATTTCCCCCTGAGTTTATCGTTGCCGAACCATAGCGCCTTCAGGCGACGGGTTCACGTTTTCCGGACTTGAGCGACAGGGCCATCGCGTCGAGCGCGGCCACGTCGTGAATCATCTGCTGGTTCGTGAATTTGTATGGCGCCGTGCCGGCGATGGCGTCGGCGAACCCCTCCATGTTGGCGCGAATCGGATCGACAGGATCCACCTCCATGGTTTTCGGCTCTTCGCCGCGCATGGCGATCTGCACGCTCGTCGGGCTGGTCATCTTGACCCATCCCTTGGAGCCGAAGACGTTGCCCATGCGGTTGTCGTGGGTGACCATGACATTGCCGATATAGGCGGATGCGCCGCATTCGAATGTCAGCAGCGCTGAAGCCGTGTCGCGGGGGATGATCCGGTCGAGCGCCTGGGCGTAGACCTCGGTGATTGAGCCGACATAGTGCTGGAACAGATCGAGGAAGTGGCTGCCCATGTGCCAAAGGCCGCCGCCCGGGGCCTGCTTCACATCATGGCGCCAGGCATGGGGGCCCGACAGCGTGTCGTGGGAGGTATTTCCTTCCATATGCATGATTTCGCCCAGTTCTCCGGCATCGATCATGGACTTGATTGCGGTCTGGGGTGCGCCGTAACGCTGGTTGTGCCCGAGGCCGAGCAGGATGCCCGCAGTCTCGGCGGCTGCGACCGAGCGCTCGGCTTCGGACTTCGACAGGGCGAAGGGCTTCTCGGAGAATATGTGCTTGCCTGCAGCGGCACCGGCGACGATCTGATCGGTGTGCATGGAGTGGGGGGTGACCAGGATCACCGCGTCGATCGCATCGTCGGCCAGGACAGCCTCGAAGCTGGGTGCGGTGCGCGCGTCAATTTCCGCGGCGGTCTTCTCTGCGAGATCCGAATCCAGATCCACGACTGTATCGATACGAACCTTTTCACTATTGGCGTGTGCCCGGATATGGGTTTGTCCCCACCAGCCGAGCCCGATCAGAGCAACATTCAGCATATGTCTTCCCCCTCTTTTTTTATTGTCGCGCGCGTTCGGCGCGTTTGGTCTGAGACCTGCCGATCTGCCCACATTCCGAGATGACTGGCATTCACCAGTCTAGTATGAATTCTGGCATGCTGGTTAGCATGCGGATTAACGGAGAAACGGTATGAAGTTCGGTCTTTTTGGAAGCGCCCAGGCGAAACGTGGCGGCCCTGATGTCGATAGCGCCAAGGGCTATAACGATTGGCTCGATTTTAACGTCGAGGCCGAGCAGCTTGGCTTCCATTCGACGTTTGCGGTGGAACATCACTTCACCGGCTTCGGCCAGGTATCGGCGACCGTCAATCTGCTGACCTATCTGGCGGCTCGGACTTCGACGATGCGTCTCGGAACCGCCGTCATGGTGCTGCCCTGGCACAATCCGGTGTTGCTCGCCGAGCAGGTCGCGACCCTGGACCTGCTATCCGGCGGGCGCTTCGATTTCGGCGTCGGCAAGGGTTACCGCTTCAACGAGTTCAAGGGTTTCCGCATCCCCATGGAGGACGCCGAGGCTCGTTTCGAGGAATCACTCAAGATTCTCACCAAGTCCTTCACCGAAGATGAGCCCTGGACCTATGAGGGTGACTTCTGGTCCTTCGAGGATGTCATCGTCGAGCCGCCGACCGCCCAGCAGCCCCATCCGCCATTCTGGATGGGTGCGGGCAGCCCCAAGTCGATCGAGATGGTGGCGGAGCGTGGCTACAATCTGCTGGTCGACCAGTTTGCGTCGATCGACGCGACCATCGAGCGGGTCGGGTTCTTCCGCAAGGCCGTCGAGGCGCGGGGCCGCAGCTTCGACGCCAACGGGGTTGGCGTGGCGCGTGGCCTCTATGTCGCCAAGGATGCGGCCGACCGGGATGCTGCGATCGAGCGGCGGATTCAGGCCCGGCGCCGGGTCGACAATCTCGCCCAGAATCCGGATGGCACGAACAAGGCGACGATGATGTCGTATGACGACAGCACCGCGACGACCGCCGAGGCGGCCTTCTTCGGCACCGTCGACGAGATTGTCGAGAAGATCGAACGGTTCCGGGCGGCGGGCGTGAAATACATGCTCTTCTCCGACGGCGGCTCGGGCATAGAGGGCCTGCGCACCTTCTCGAAGGAAATCATGCCGGCCTTCGCCGACGCGGATGACGACGCGGCGATCAAGGCCGCCGAATAGGAACCACCATCATGGCGCTTGAGCTTTACCATCTAGACCATTCGACCTGCAGCCAGAAGGTCCGCATCTGCCTGGCCGAGAAGGGCGTCGAATGGGTCAGCCGCCCGGTCGACCTGTCGGGGCGCGAGAATTTGTCCGCGGACTATATGGCCATCAACCCGAATGGGGTGGTGCCTGCCTTTGTCCATGACGGCACGCCGATCATCGAGTCCACGGTGATGTGTGAGTATCTGGACGAGGTCTGGCCGGATGAGCCGAGACTATCCCCCGACGACCCCAAGAAGCGCGCCGAGATGCGGGCCTGGCTGCGTTTCATCGACGAGGTGCCGTCGATGGCCGTACGCGTGCCGTCGTTCCAGAACGTGTTCCTCGACCGGTTCAAGGCGATGAGCGTGGAGGAGTATGTGGCGTTCCGGGAGTCCAACACGCTGCGCCGCGATTTCTTCATGCGCATGAACCACACCGGCTTCAGCGACGACGAGTATGAAAATGCCATGCTGCAGCTGCGCGCCACCGTTGAACGCATGGAAGAAGCCCTGAGCCGCGAGGGTCCGTGGCTGGTGGGCGCGCAGTTCACGATCGCCGATATCTGCGTCGCGCCGCTGTTTGAGCGGATGGAGGAGTTGAGCCTCTCGTATATGTGGGACGACGCCCCCGCCGTCACCGACTGGTTTGCCCGGATCCGGGCGCGTCCGTCCTTCGAGACGGCGTTCTACCCGGGTGCTCGGCTGGGTGACGTCTATCCGCAGTTGCGCGAGAAGGCGAAGAGCTAGCCCGCTTTCTTCTCGGGGACCTTGACCTCTTTCTCTTCGGTCGGGCCTTCGGCCGCGACCCAGGCGCCGTAGCCGCCGCGCATATGGGCCACGGGCGTGAGGCCCATATCGTGGACAGCCTTCGCCGCCAACGCCGAGCGCAGGCCGCCGGCGCAGTAGAAGATGAACTTCTTGCCCGTGGTGAAGAGTTCCCGGTGATAGGGGCTTTCGGGATCGACCCAGAATTCGAGCATACCGCGGGGCATGTGCTGGGCGCCGGGGATCGTGCCGTCGCGCCACAGCTCGCGAATGTCGCGGATATCGATCAGGACCACATCTTCTTCATCCTGTACCGCCATGACCTGCTCGACTGTCATGGTCTCGATCTCTTGCTCGGCTTCGTCGCAGAGTTCCTTGATGCCCTTGGTAATCATTGTTCGTCCCTTATTGGCTTGGCGGATTTTCGCAAACTGGTTGAAAGAGAATATAGCGAATGAACGCGATCGGGACTCGAATCCGTACCCCTGTTTCGTGCTATTTAGGGATGGAATTCATTCGCCGCCCCTTCCGGGGCGGACAATCAGAACATTCAACAAAAGATACCTCACAGGGGCGAGAGTCATGAGCGAGATGATCCAGGCGGGCAATATCCAGGTGGCCGCGGAACTCTATAATTTCATCAACGACGAGGCGCTCCCGGGAACGGGCGTTGATCAGGATCATTTCTGGGCTTCCGTTGATGGCCTGGTGAACGAGCTGGGGCCGCGCAACGCCGAACTCCTCGCCAAGCGCGACGATCTGCAGGCCAAGCTCGATGCCTGGCACAAGGCAAACCGCGATTCCGAATTCGACCCGTCCGCTTATCAGGCCTTCCTGACGGAGATCGGTTATCTGGTTCCCGAAGGAGATGCCTTTGGTGTCGAAACCGCCAATGTGGACCCGGAGATTTCGACGACCGCCGGCGCCCAGCTGGTGGTGCCGATCACCAATGCCCGCTACGCGCTGAACGCGGCGAACGCCCGCTGGGGCAGCCTCTATGACGCGCTCTACGGCACGGATGTAATTTCCGACGATGGGGGCGCCGAGCTCGGCAAGGGCTACAACCCGGCCCGCGGCGCAAAGGTCATCGCGTATGCGCGTGATGTGCTCGATTCTGCTGCACCGCTGACGTCTGGATCCCACGCCGATGCGACCGGCTATACCGTTGACGGCGGCGCGCTGGCTGTGGCCACCGGGTCGGGTTCGACCGGGCTGGCGGATCCGGCGCAGTTTGTCGGCTATCGCGGAGAGGCCGGTGCGCCGAGTTCCATTCTGCTCGTCCATAACGGCCTGCATATGGAGATCGTGATCGACCGGGGTCATCCCATCGGCAAAGACGATGCCGCCGGTGTTGCCGATCTGGTGCTCGAAGCCGCCATGACCACGATCATGGACTACGAAGATTCCGTCGCCACCGTCGATGCCGAAGACAAGGTCGTCGCCTATGCGAACTGGCTCGGCCTCAACAAGGGCACGCTGACAGCATCCTTCGAGAAAGGCGGCAAGACCGTCGAACGCGCCATGGAAGGGGACCGGACCTACACGTCCCCGGACGGTGGTGAGGTGACCCTGCACGGGCGCTCGCTGATGCTGGTGCGCAATGTCGGCCATCTGATGACCATCGGCATGGTGACGGACAAGGACGGCAACCCGGCTTTCGAGGGTATCCTCGACGGTGTTTTCTCGGCGCTGATCGCGATGCACGACCTGCAGGGCAAGGGCAGTCATGCCAACAGCCGCGCCGGATCGGTCTATATCGTGAAGCCGAAGATGCACGGCCCCGAAGAAGTCGCTTTCTCCGACGAGCTGTTCGGCCGGATCGAGGATGCGCTGGGCCTGGCCCGCGATACCATCAAGATGGGGATCATGGATGAGGAACGCCGCACCACGGTGAACCTCAAGGAATGCATCCGGGCGGCGAAGAACCGCGTGTTCTTTATCAACACCGGCTTCCTCGATCGCACGGGCGACGAGATGCACACCTCCATGGAGGCCGGCGCGATGATCCGTAAGGGCGACATGAAGGCCGCCCCGTGGATCCAGTCCTATGAAGACTGGAACGTGGATATCGGGCTCGAATGCGGTCTCCCGGGCCACGCCCAGATCGGCAAGGGCATGTGGGCCATGCCGGATCTGATGGCACTCATGATGGAACAGAAGATCGGCCATCCGACCGCCGGGGCGAACACCGCCTGGGTGCCGTCGCCGACGGCGGGCACCCTGCACGCGCTGCACTATCACCAGGTGGATGTCACCGCGCGCCAGGCGGAACTCAAATCCCGCGGCCGGGCCGACCTCAACAACATTCTGACCATCCCGGTCACCGACCGTCCGAACTGGCCGGAAGCCGATATTCAGGCCGAACTCGACAACAATGCCCAGGGCATCCTGGGCTACGTGGTGCGCTGGATCGATCAGGGTGTCGGCTGTTCCAAGGTTCCCGATATCAACGATGTCGGGCTGATGGAAGATCGCGCGACCCTGCGGATTTCAAGTCAGCACATCGCCAACTGGATGCATCACGGCATCGCGTCTGAGGATCAGGTCATGGAGACCATGAAGCGGATGGCCGGCGTGGTCGACGAGCAGAATGCCGGGGACCCGCTTTATCGCCCGATGGCAGCGGATTTCGAGGGATCGATCGCATTCCAGGCGGCTTGCGACCTGGTCTTCAAAGGGCTGATCCAGCCAAACGGCTACACCGAGCCGATCCTGCACGCCCGCCGTATCGAGGCGAAAGCCAAGTTTGGCAGCTAGCCTTCGAACTTCAGAAAAACGAATGGAAAGGGCGGGCTTCTAACCCGCCCTTTTTCTGTGGTCAGGCGTTGGCTGATGAATAAGCCGAAACGCCGCGGGCTTTCTCGTCGGTTTCCAGGGCATGGGCGACGGGCGGGAAGGCGCGCTGGCCGCAATCCATCCGTGGACAGGTGCGGCAGGACACGCCGATCGGTACGATATGTTCCGGGCGTTCGAGATTGATCCCGTCCGCATAGACCAGAGCGGCGGCGTCACTCATCTCGCAGCCCAGTCCGATCGACAGGTAACTGCGGGGCTGGCCGTAACCGCCATTGGCCTTGTGCACCGTGCGGGCGATGCAGAAGAACGACTTGCCGTCGGGCATTTGGGATATTTGCACATTGATGGTGCCGGGCTGGAGGAACGCTGTGTAGACGTTCCAGCGTGGGCAGGCCCCGCCATGTCGGGGGATATGGATACCCGAGAGCGAGAATCGCTTGGAGATATTGCCCGCGATATCGGCCCGGAGCAGGTGAAAGGGCACGCCGCGCTTACGCGGTCGCTGCAGAGTGGTCAGTCGATGGCAGGCCTGCTCGAAGCTCACCCCGAAACGGTGTTGGAGTAATTCCACATCATAGCGATGGGTCCGGGCCGCCTTGTGAAACGCGTCATAGGGCATCAGCACAGCGCCCGCGAAATAATTGGCCAAAGCGATCCGGGCCAGAGTTCGCGCGTCTTCGCCGGTAAAGTCGCCTTCATCGACGAGCGCGTGAATATCTCGTTCGGCGGCGAGCAGGCCGATTTGATGTGCCGCCTGAAAGTTCCGACTGTCGGCGCGCAGCATGGTCGAAAGACCAAGGATGCGAGTGTCCGGATCATAGCGGCGCACGGCCCTTGAGTCGTCGTCAGGCAGGTCGACCACACGGACGCCGAAGGTGTTGGACAGAAATGTCGTCATCGCCTGCAGCGTGTCTTCCCCGGACAGGGCGGAATCGTGGTTTACCCGCTCGGCGGCTTCCTCGAGTTCCGGAAAATGATTCGCGCGGGCCTGCAGGAAGTCGGAAACCTGCTCGCTGGGCAGCCGGTCGCTGACGGGCGTCTCGGTGGCATCATGGCGCGGTTGGTCTCCGACGACTTCGGCGTCGTCACGCATGTTCCGGTATCGGTCATAAAGCGCGAGAATAGCCCGGGCGACGGGGCCGTTGGATGTCACCAGGTCCCGGACATCCGCGTTGGTCAGGTCCAGGTCCCCGAACAGCTCGTCACCGAAGGCCTCCATCAGGTCGGCATTGAGCCGCCCCTCGTCGCCGTCTGCGATGTCGCTTAGTTCCAGCTCGAACCGTTCCGCGAGCTTGATCAGCAGCGGCACGGTCACGTTGCGTCGATTGTGTTCGATCAGATTGAGATAGCTGGCGGAAATTCCCAGTTCCGTGGCCAACCTGGCCTGACTCAGACCCTGCTGGCGGCGGAGCCTGCGAACACGTCCACCCATCTGCGGTTTGTCGGACTGTGAATGATCGATGCTGGTCATGTTTCGGTGCCCGGCGTTGACTTCATTTTCAGATATGAAGTAAAAATTTACAAAAATTTACACGTTATCTAGTTGATATTCATGTGTTTATTGCGTTTTGCAACTGCGTTGTCAATTCTTCACATGATTGGATGCCAGCATCGTGGCGGTCCGCACAAACAACGGAGAAAACAATGCCTGACGATCTTTCCCCCCTGCCAAACCAACCTGAAACGTCGCCCCAGGAGGCGGAAAACTGGCCCGCGCCGGACTGGGCCCCGGGCCGATGGAACGGAATCAGCCGCGACTACACCCCGGCCGATGTAGTCCGGTTGGGCGGTTCGGTTCGGATTGCCCACACGCTGGCCGAGAAGGGTTCGGCGCGTCTGTGGCGCCTGCTTGCGGACGAAGAATTCGTTCCGACTCTCGGCGCCTATACCGGTAACCAGGCGGTCCAGCATGTTCGTGCGGGCCTGAAGGCGATCTATCTCTCCGGCTGGCAGGTCGCCGCGGATGCCAACTCATCGGGTCAGATGTATCCCGATCAGAGCCTTTACCCGGTGGACAGCGTCCCGGCGGTGGTCAAGCGAATCAACCAGGCGTTCCAGCGCGCCGACCAGGTGCAGGAGATGGAACATGCCGACGGTGAGGCGTCGACGAACTTCGATTTCTTCGCGCCGATCATCGCCGACGCGGAAGCCGGGTTCGGCGGGCCGTTGAACGCGTTCGAATTGATGAAGGCGATGATCGAGGCGGGCGCGGCCGGCGTGCATTTCGAGGACCAGCTCGCGTCGGAGAAGAAATGCGGCCATCTCGGCGGCAAGGTTCTGGTGCCGACGGCGACGTTCATTCGAACCCTCAATGCGGCGCGGTTGGCGGCCGATGTACAGGGCGTCGCGACCCTGATCATGGCGCGCACGGATGCGAATGCCGCGCAGCTGATCACCACCGATATCGACGAGCGTGATCGGCCGTTCCTGACGGGTGAGCGCACCCCCGAGGGATTCTACCGGATCACCGGTGGGCTCGATTGCGCGATCGCCCGCGGACTTGCATATGCGCCCTATGCGGATTTGATCTGGTGCGAGACGGCGACCCCGAACCTGGACGAGGCCCGACGCTATGCCGAGGCGATCAAGGCCGCCTATCCCGACCAGATGCTAGCCTACAACTGCTCCCCGTCCTTCAACTGGGCAAAACACATGGATGCAGACGGTATGCGCCGGTTCCAGCGCGAGATTGCGGCGATGGGCTACAAGTTCCAGTTCGTGACGCTGGCCGGGTTCCACAGCCTGAATTACGCGACGTTCCGCCTGGCGCGGTCCTATGCCGATGAGGGCATGGCGGCCTATTCGCGTCTGCAAGAGCAGGAGTTTGCGGCCGAGCCCGAGGGGTATTCGGCGACGCGGCATCAACGCGAAGTGGGCACGTCCTACTTCGACGCGGTCTCGACGGCGGTTTCGGCCGGCGAGGCATCGACCACCGCGATGGCAGGATCGACGGAAGCCGAACAGTTCTGATTGGGTGTGGGTTGGGAGAGGGCCGGTAGCGAATTTCGTTGCGGGCCCTTTTCGTTTACGGGCTCTGCGGTTGCTGGGCGGTGCGCACCAGCCACATGCCCGCGCCGGCCAACGCGCTCAGCGCGATCAGCGTGATCGCATAGGGCAGGATCGTGTCGAGTGGCAGGCGGCTCATGACGAACGCAATCACGGCCCCGGTGCCCAGTTGGGCGAACCCCAGGAACGACGAGGCGGAGCCTGCGACACGCGGATCAATACCCGTCGCGCCGGCAATCCCGTTGGCGAAGATGTAACCGTTGAAATAGGAATAGAGCATCACCGGCCCGACCACGGCGGCAATCGCGATCTCGCTGGATAGTCCGAACAATATCAGGGCCGCGGCGATTTCACCGATCACGCCCGCGATCAGCACCCGGTCGATCCCGAACCGGCGCACCAAACGGCTGGCCGTGTAGTTGCCGAGTACGAACTGGGTGGTGACCAGGGTCAGGCAGACGCTGAACCAGATCGGGTCGAGCCCGCGTGTCTCGATCAGCAGGGCGGGGCCGACCGCGAGGAAGCCGAAGAAGCCCGAGGTGCCGAAGGTGAAAGCGATCGTGTAGCCGATATACAGGCGCGAGCGAAACAGCTGCGCGTAACGCAGGAATATTGTGCCCCACCGGTCCGGTTGGCCGCCGGTGAGCGGCCGGGTCTCGCGCAGCCAAAAACTCGCGCCGAGCGCGGCGACGGCCGACAGGATCGTGAGGAACCAGAATATCCCGCGCCAGTCGAGCAGGGCATCGATGCCGCCGCCCAGCACCGGCGCGATCGACGGTGCGGTGGATTGGAGCATCGCGACAAACGCCATGACCCGCGCCGCCTCGACCCCGCGATGGGTGTCCTGGACCACTGCGCGGGGTACGACCAGGGTGGCGCAGCCACCGGCACCCTGCAGCACGCGCGCGACGATCAGCACCTCGATGCTGTTGGCCATGGCCGCGCCGGCGCTGGCCAGGCCGAACAGCAGCAACCCGCCATACAGGACCGGCTTGCGGCCGAAGCGGTCGGACAGGGGCCCGACGATCAGCTGCGATGTGGCGAAGCTGAGAAGATACGCCGAAACGGTCAGCTGGGCCTGGGCGTAGGGCGTGCCGAACGCAGTCGAGATGGCCGGGATCGACTGGACATGGATACTCAGGGCCAGTGGCCCTATCGCCGCGAGAAAACCGAGGAAGAAGATCGGTGGAATGCGGCCGTCAGGTGGGGAGATCGACATGCGCGTGATCAGTCGCCGAGCCAGTCACTGAAGTATTTTGCGGCGTCGCCGTCCAGCTTGTCGGGATCGGCCTGAAACAGCTCCAGCAACACGCCGTCGGGGGCCGGGCACATGATGTATTTCCAGGCACCGAAATCGCGGATATCACTACGAAACGCGACGCCGTTGGCGCGCAGCCGGGCCTCGAGCGCCACCAGGTCGTCGGTGCGGATGCCGATGTGATGGACCGCGCCCTTGCCCGTGTCGCGGGGTGTTTGCTCATAGAGATGGATGCGACCGGAACCGAGCCGGATGAACACGTTTCGCGCACCACCGAAATCGCCGTCGAAAGCGACCTCGGCACCGAGCATGTCGCACCACCAGGCGATGGTGTCGTCGATATTGGAGCAGAACAGATGGGTGTGATGGATATGTTCGGTCATGATGAATCTGGCTGGGCTACGGGCGCGGCAAGCTAGCACGATCGCGCGGCGCTTTAGCGTCCAAATACACGCATGGCAGCCGCGCATGGACCTAACGTACCCGCCGCCCATATTGTCGGGAGATCACATCACGGATCGAGGAAAAATGTCCGAAATCAGCTCGCAAATGCGATACCAGAAGAAGTTCATCGAGGTGAATGGCCGGCGCATGGCCTATGTGGACGAAGGATCAGGTGATCCGATCGTCTTCATGCACGGCAATGCGAACTCGTCCTATATGTGGCGCAACATCATGCCCCATCTCGAGGGGCTGGGCCGTCTGATTGCGATCGACAATATCGGGCAGGGGGATTCCGACAAGCTGCCGGACAGCGGGCCGGACAGCTACATGATTCCGGAGCACCAATCCTATATCGACGGCGCTTTTGCCGCGCTTGGCATCGAAGAGAACGTCACCCTGGTGATGCATGACTGGGGCGGCACGCTGGGCCTCTCCTGGGCCGAGCGGCACCCGGACGCGATCAAGGGCCTCGCCCATTGCGAGATCGTCGTCGCCAACCATGCGAGCTATGACTCCTATGCCGACGGGCACGGAGAGCGGGTGAAGCGCGCACAGGGCCCGGATGGCGAGGCCCTCGTGCTCGAAGACAATTTTTTCGTCGAGAATGTCTTCACGGGCGGTGTGATCCGTGAGGTCGACGCCGAGACCATGGCCGAAATCCGTCGCCCCTATGAGGCACCGGGCGAGGCGCGGCGCCCCACATTGTCCTGGGTTCGCCAAATTCCAATTGGTGGAAAGCCTGCGTTCGTCGCGGAACTGTCCGAGCGCCTGTCCGCCTGGGTGGGGACGATTGATTGCCCGAAATTGTTCATCGAGGCCGATCCCGGCCAGATCATCGTCGATCGCGATCTCGCTATCATCGACAGCTGGACCAATCAGTCGCGGATCAAGGTCAGGGGTCTGCACCATCCCCAGGAAGATTCACCCGACGAGATCGGCATGGGTCTCGCCAAATGGTATTCTGGAATTTGATTACGCCAACAAGGACGCAGAGATGAACGAAATCAGCCCCCGCATGCCCTACGAAAAATCCTCCGTCGAGGTGAACGGACAGGCGATGGCCTATGCGGAGCATGGCGCGGGCGATCCCATCGTCTTCCTGCACGGCAACGCCACGTCATCCTATATGTGGCGCAACATCATGCCCCATATGCAGGGCAAGGGCCGGATGATCGCCATCGACAATATCGGCCAGGGTGATTCCGCGCGGCTGCCCAACTCGGGGCCGGGCACCTACACATTGGCCGAACATCAGACCTACATCGACGGCACACTCGCGGCACTCGGCGTCACCGACAATGTGACGTTCGTCATGCATGACTGGGGCGGCCCCCTGGGCATAACTTGGGCGATGCGCCATGCAGCCGCCATCAAGGGCCTCGCCTATTGCGAGACGCTCGTCAGCGTTCATGACAGCTATGACGATTATCCCAATGCGGTGGGCGACATGCTGCGACGTTTGCGTTCGCCCGAGGGTGAGCAGCTGGTGCTCGAGGAGAATTTCTTCGTTGAGAAGGTCTTCACCGCCGGCGTGATCCGCGATGTCGACGAAGAGACCATGACGGAAATTCGCCGACCCTATAAGGAAGTGGGGGAGAATCGCCGGGCCACCCTGACCTGGCCGCGTCAGATTCCCATTGCAGGTGAACCGGCTGACGTGGCCCGTCTGACGGGCGAACTGTCGACGTGGATGCAAACCAACGGCATCCCCAAACTATTTATCAATGTCGAACCAGGGCAGATCGTCTTCGAGGATGATCTCGAGATTTTGCGGTCATGGACCAACCACACCGAGGTGGTGGTTCGCGGCCTGCATCATCCCCAGGAAGACTCGCCCCACGATATCGGTAAGGCGCTTGTCGACTGGTACGATGCGCTGTAGTCGAATTTTCGTCGAGTAAATCGAAGGGAACGGGCAGATGGATTACGAGAAGGTCTGGGACGAGGTTGAATTCTATTCGGACGGCAAAAAGATCGCCGCCTATCTGTACCGGCCCAAGGACTGGAAGCCTGGCGATCCAGCCCGCCCGGCGATCTGCGTGCTCCACGGCTATTCGGGAATGAAGGACGTCTACGGCATGGACGTGCCCCAGTGGCTCTGGGAATCGGGCTACTTCGTGTTGTCCCATGACTATCCGGGCTTCGGCGTCAGCGAGGGCGAGCGCGGCCGCCATCGACCCCTCGAACAGGCCCAGAGCGTCTATGACGGGGTCACCTATCTGCAGACGATCGATGGCGTGGACCCGGAGCGCATCGGTTATTACGGATCGAGCTACGGCGGCGCACATGCGATCTGGTGTGCAGCATTCGACGAGCGCGTGAAGGTCGTCGTGTCGGCGGTCATGGTCTCGGATGGCGAACGCTGGATGGAATCGGTCCGGCGCCCGCATGAGTGGCAGGATTTCAAGGCGCGGGTTGAAGAGGCCGAGCGCAAGCGCGTGCTAACCGGGGAGACGACTTCGATCCCTCTGCCGGAGATCATGCTGACCGACCCGCACACGCAGATGGTTCTCGATCAGTTCCACTCCAAGAGTGCGCGCTACAATCCCGAATATGATCTGGAGAGCGCGGCGGCGAATATGCGCTACAAACCGGAATGGGTGGCGCACAGGATTTCGCCGCGGCCGGTGCTCATGATTTATGCCGAGAACGACAATCTCGTGCCGCCCCAGGAACAGCTTTCCTGCTATGCGGCACTGGGTGAACCCAAGAAACTGGTGATGCTGCCCGAAGCGCAGCACTATGAATCCTATCAATTCTGCGACGCAGACAAGCATGCGATCCAGAAGGCCGAAGCGCTGGAGTGGTTCAGCACGTATCTGTAGGCGCGGAGCCTCGACGGAGTATCACGATGAAGAATCTCTGGTCGGATCGCGACGCACGCGCCTTTGTCCGCCGTTATCGCGCGCAGGGCGCGAATGCTGATGTCGCCCGGCGAGTCTATACAACGCGCCTGCTCGGCGCTGATCCGCGCCTGGTCCTTCATGGTGGTGGCAATACATCGGTCAAAACGACCGCGATAGACATCACCGGCGAGACCATCGACGTCCTGTGCGTGAAGGGCAGTGGTTGGGATATGGGAGACATCGAGCCGGCGGGTCTGCCGGCGGTGCGTCTCGATCCCCTGGGTGAGCTGAGCGCACTCGATAGCCTCAGCGACGAAGAGATGGTCAACGTCCAGCGGCGTAATCTTCTGGACTCGAAAGCCCCCAACCCATCGGTCGAGACGCTGCTACATGCGTTCCTGCCCCACAAATTCGTCGATCACACCCATTCGACCGCAGTGCTGGCCCTGACCGATCAGCCGGACGGCGCGAAGATTTGCCGCGATCTGTATGGCGATCGCGCCGCACTGGTCCCCTACATCATGCCGGGTTTCGCGCTCGCCAAGGCGTGCGCGCAAGTGCATGCGAAACATCCGGACGTCGAAGGCCTGATTCTACTCAAGCACGGCATTTTCACCTTCGGCGACAACGCGGAAGAAGCCTATGGCCGGATGATCGATCTGGTGAGCCTGGCCGAGCGCCGCTTGCGGACCGGCCGGCGTAATCCGGTCTTTGTGTCGCCGACGGCAAGTTCACGCCCGCCGAAGGTGGCCGACATTGCGCCGCGGCTTCGCGGGATGCTGGTGCCGTCGGGTGGCGACGCACCGAAGCGGTTTGTCATGACGTTCCGAACCAGTCCGGCGATTCGTCGGTTTGTCTCCGACCCGGCCGCGAAGCGCTACAGCCAGCAGGGGACGGTGACGCCCGATCATGCGATCCGGATCAAGCCCAAACCGGTCATCCTGCCGACACCAGTGCGTGATGATCTCGGCGGGTTTTTCCGGGGTGCTGCGCGGGCCATCACACGTTACGAGACGGCCTATCGCGGCTATTTCGAACGCCAGAACGACCCGGCAGACCCGAGAACGCCGCTGGATCCCGCGCCGCGTGTGCTTCTGGTGCCGGGGCTGGGGTTCTTTGCCGCCGGCGTGAGCGCGAAGGCCGCCGATGTGGCGGCCGACGTCTATGAGAACAACATCACGGTGATCACCGACGCCGAGGCGATCGGCCGGTTCCGGTCGATCTCTGAAGCTGACACATTCGACATCGAGCACTGGTCGCTTGAGCAGGCCAAACTGGGTTCGGCCGCGGAAAAACCGTTGTCTCGTCAGATCGTTGCGATCACCGGGGCAGGCGGTGCTATCGGTCAGGCCACGGCGCGGGCCTTTGCCGCTGCGGGTGCCGAGGTGGCGCTGCTGGACATCGATGTGGGTGCCATCGCGCCGCTCGCCGAGGAACTGGGCGGAGTTGCCATTGCCTGCGATGTGACGCTGGACCGGGATGTGGATCGGGCCTTTGCCGTGGTTTGTGAACGTTTTGGCGGTGTCGATATTCTCGTCTCGAATGCCGGTGCCGCTTGGCAGGGCAAGATCGGCGATGTGGACGAGAAGACCCTGCGTGACAGTTTTGAACTTAATTTCTTCGCCCATCAG
The DNA here is from genome assembly GCA_018667335.1 of Rhodospirillaceae bacterium. GTDB lineage: Bacteria > Pseudomonadota > Alphaproteobacteria > UBA6615 > UBA6615 > UBA8079. The sequence continues at coordinate 44,344 of JABIVD010000052.1, read as the reverse complement.
CGTGTCGCCCAGGCGGTGGTTGGGGTCATGAGCGCGCAGGGGACGGGTGGCGTGTTGCTGTTCAACACTTCAAAACAGGCCGTCAACCCGGGCAAAGACTTCGGACCCTACGGTTTGCCGAAGGCCGCCACGCTGTTCCTGTCGCGTCAGTATGCGCTCGACCACGGCGTCGATGGCATACGGTCCAACGCCGTCAATGCCGACCGGATCCGCAGCGGGCTTTTGACCGACGATATGGTTCGGGCCCGTTCAACCGCACGTGGCGTGACGGAAGATGCGTATTTGGCAGGGAACCTTCTCGGCCGTGAAGTTCTGGCAGCAGATGTTGCGCGGGCGTTCGTAGATCTGGCGCTGGCGGAAAAGACGACAGCCGCTGTGTTGACAGTGGATGGGGGCAATATCGAGGCCGCCCTGCGATAGCGGCTCTCTAGGTGTCGAGTTTCTCGACACCCTCGCGCAATGCGGCCAGTTGGGCCTCGTTGGCATCTGCGCCGAACATGGTCTGCAGGATCGCGAAACGGCGTTCGAGTGTGTATATGCGTCCATCGTGGAGGGTCAGATTTGACGCGCTGCGCTGCTGGACCGCCTCGGCGAGAATGCGTGATTTTCCGGCGGGCGCAAGCAGGTCGCAGACGACGGATTGGGCGGGAAACAGGGCGGCGTCACCAACGGCGGCATTGTTGCCATACTCGGTCTGGCTGGCGTTGATAACCGCGCTTCGCGGTGGCATCAGGGCCAGCAGCCGGTCATGTTCCATATGGCTTTCGACATGTCGAATCTCGAGCACGATCTTTTTGTCCACCCGGCTTTCGATATGTTGTCGAACGTCCGCAAGGCCCTTCGCGTCTGTGCTGGCAATGGTGACCTTCTTCGGCCGGGCCTTGCAGGCCCCCGTTGAAATCGCCGCGGCGACAGCGCGCGCATCCGGTCCGGCACCGAGGATCAGCAGTTCCGCTGTGTCGCCCGGCAGGAGACGGTCTACCGTTCGAATGGCGGCTTTGAGGCGTGGCGCCATCGCCCGCAACCGACCCGGCTCCCGTACAATAACGCCGACTTCGCCGAGGAGCAGACAAGCATCGTCGATCTCGTCATAGGCGTCGCTGGCTTCATCGAGAAATTGCGGCGACTGGCCGGCGATCAATGCACCGCGCGCATTGTATTCATCCTGGAGAAATTCGAGGATTGAACTGCGATCCGCCGGGTTGACGTCGGGTGCAGTCTGCAAGCTCTCGATGGCGCACGATTCGGCGTTCAGGGTCTTCATGCCGAGTTCGATCAGCGATCGGAACGCGTCATCGACCGGCTGTTCGCCCACCACATACACCGTGGGACCTTTTGGAGAACTTGGAATCGTTACCATGGAAGACGTCGACATTACTGGTGGCGGATCAATCACGTACCTACAATGATACTAACACGCCCGGTTTTCCGGTGGGGCGCAAGATGATATCCTTGGAGTTGCGCATTCTGAAAGTTGATGTGGCGTAATATACAAATAATATCAAAGAGTTGTAACGGGGGGCGATTTGCGCACGGGCGGACAGGTTTTGGTCGACACTTTGCTTTTGCACGGGGTCGATACGGTTTTTTGCGTACCAGGCGAGAGTTATCTCGCGGCGCTGGACGCGTTGTATGACGTTCGGGAAAAAGTGCGGGTCATCACCTGCCGACACGAGAACGGTGCTGCATATGCTGCCGAGGCGTATGGCAAGCTAACGGGTAAGCCGGGCGTCGCCTTTGTCACCCGTGGTCCCGGGGCGTGTAACGCCAGCATCGGTGTCCACACGGCGCTGCAGGATTCCTCGCCGATGATTCTGTTCGTGGGGCAGGTGCCACGTGCTTTTCGCCGGCGCGAGGCGTTCCAGGAAATTGATTTCGAAGCGATGTTTGCGCCGGTCGCCAAGTGGGCGGTCGAGGTGGACGATGCCGCCCGGATGCCCGAGATCACGGCGCGCGCCTTCGCGGTTGCGGCAGGGGGGCGACCGGGCCCCGTGGTGGTGTCGTTGCCCGAAGACATGCTGACGGATGAGGTCGACGTCGCAGATGCGAAGGTCGCGGCCCATGCGAAGCCGGAACCGAGCGATGCGGATATGGTCCGCGTCCGCGAGCTCTTGTCAGCCGCCGAACGTCCGCTGGTCATTTTCGGCGGTGGCAGCTGGTCGAAGGAGATTTGCGCCGAATTCGAGGCGTTTTGTGAATCGAACGGCCTGCCGGCTGTGTCGTCGTTCCGGGTCATGGATATTTTCAACAACGACCACCCGAACTTCGTCGGGGAGCTTGGCTACAACACCAATCCGAAGCTCACGCAGCGCGTGCTGGATGCCGATCTCTTGCTGGTCGTTGGTGCGCGGCTGGGGGAGACGACGTCCCAAGCCTACACCATCATCAAGGCGCCACGGCCGGACCAGACCATGATCCATGTCTATCCCGACCATACCGAGCTTGGGCGGGTCTATCAGGCCGATTTGCCGATCGCATCGGGAATTGGGGCGTTTGTCTCGAAGGCCCGGCGGAGCCTCCAGCTCGATCCGGGTCGATGGGCCGACTGGCTCAAGGCGGGGCGAAGCGACTTTGACGCCTGGACCGTGCCTGTGGATGTGCCCGGCCCCCTGAACCCGGCCGAGCTGTTCGTCCAGCTTCGCGATATTCTGCCCGACGAGGCCATCATCACCACTGATGCCGGCAACTTTGCCGGCTGGACCAGTCGCTTCTACAAGTTCCGAACGTACCGGACGCAGCTGGGGCCGGCCAACGGGTCCATGGGCTATGGCATGCCCGCGGCGATCGCGGCCAAGGTCGCGCGACCGGATGTCCCGGTGGTTTGTTACGCAGGCGATGGCGGAATCCTGATGACCGGCAACGAGCTCGCCACGGCGGTCCAGCATGACCTGCCGATCGTGCTGATCATCGCCAACAACAGCATGTATGGCACCATCCGGATGCATGAAGAGCGCGAGTATCCGGGACGTGAGATCGCAACCCATCTGCGCAATCCCGATTTCGTCGCCTGGGCGGAAGCATTCGGTGCCCAGGGCGAACGCGTGACGACGACCGAGGAGTTCGCCCCTGCGATGGAACGGGCGCTCGCGGCGGGCCGCCCGGCGGTGATCGAACTGGTCGTTGACCAGGAGCTGATTGCGAGCAACTTCACCCTTTCGCAACTGCGTGAGCGGGTGCGGAACGCGGCCGAGTAATCGCGTTTATGTCGCAGAAGCAGGCGAAAGCTCTTTTTCTGGACCGTGACGGCGTGATCAACGTCGATAGCGGGTACATCTGGCGGGTCGAGGATTTCATCTTCCGTGATGGCGTCTTCGAGGCCTGCGTCGCGGCCCGGGATATGGGCTATCTGCTGGTGGTCGTGACCAACCAGGCGGGGATCGGCCGGGGTCTTTATACCGAGCAGCAGTTCCACGCCTTGACCGGGTGGATGGAAGAGCAGTTCCGCGAGAAGGGCGTCGAAATTGCCCGTACCTATTTTTCACCCACCCATCCTGAAGAGGGGATCGGCGTTTACAAACGCGAGTCGCCCGACCGGAAGCCGGGGCCGGGGATGCTGTTCAAGGCGCGTGATGCGTTCAATATCGATATGGCGGCCTCTGCCATCGTCGGCGACCGTGAGACCGATATCGAGGCTGGTATCAACGGCGGTGTCGGCGTGCGCCTGCTGTTGGATGGTACTGAAGATACGACAGGCACCCGAGCCGACGCCGTCGTGGGATCGCTGGCCGATGCGGTCGCTTGGCTCGTGAAGAACCAAACGACTGGCTGATCAGGTCACCTAGGTCAGGAACAGCGCAACCATCATCCGGGCTGAAGTCGCGAAGAGGAACAGCGCGAACAGAAGCTTGAGCGTTCGCGAACTCAAACGATGCGCAAGCCGCACGCCGAGGGGTGCGGTCAGGGACGTGAAAGGTGCGATCAGAATCAGGCCGAGCAGGTTCACATGGCCGACGCTGGCCTCGGGCAGGGCCGGGATGCCCCAGCCGGTCGCAACGAAACCGATGGTCGCCGGGAGCGCGATGACCAGGCCGATCGCCGCCGCAGTGCCGACCGCGCGATGCACGGGAAAGCCGAAGGCGTTGAAATAGGGCACACACAGGGTGCCGCCGCCGATCCCCATCATCGCAGAAAGACCGCCTATGACGAAGCCCGAGAGTTTGCCGAAGACCCCTGCTGGCAGGCTGTCCCGGATTCGGAAATCTGCTGATGTCGCGGCCATGTAGAGCGCGACTGCAAGCGCGACAAATGCGAACACCATGCTGAGAACGGGCCCGTCGACCGCGCCGGCGATTAGGGTGCCGGCAACCGATCCGGTCAAGATCCAAATGCCCCATTTTTTGAGGAGGTCCGTGTCGACCGCGCCGCGCCGATGGTGGGAGCGGGCCGAGATTATGGATGTGATAACGATGCTGGCCAGCGATGTGCCGACCGCCACGTGCATGCGCACGGACTCGTCGATGTCGAGGAGGCCGAGCATGGTGAACAGCACCGGGACGACGATGATGCCACCGCCCACACCGAGCAGTCCGGCGAGGACGCCTGCAACGCACCCGGTGACGATCAGGACGCCAGCGAGCGGCGCCAGTTCCAGAAACAGATCCATGCAACAGTTAATCCCCGGGCGCCCGCGTCGCGCAAGGATAGGTGGCGTCCGCTATTTGGTGTCGGTCAGGCGCCAGTCCATCATCTCGATCCGGTCCTGGCCGAAGAACAGCTCGCCATCGACCACGAAGGAGGGGACACTCCAGGCACCATCGGCCAGGGATTCGTCCGTATTGGCCTGAAGCTCAGCCGTGACCGCGTCGGATTCCGCGGCTGCAACCAGTGCCGCGCCATCGAGGCCGACACCGTCGGCGATGGCCGCGACGTCGCTGGGATCGCCGATGTTCAATTCATCGACCCAGCAACCTCGCATCAGCGCGCGGGTGATTTCATACATATTGGCGCCGGCCTGTCCGGCGGCAATGATCACGCCCGACGATAGGGGGAAGGGTGCCGGGAAGTGTTTGGGCTCGGTGTTGATCGGCACACCGCGCCATGCTGCCCAGCGGGGCAGTTCGATGAGCCGGTAGGCCTGGAGCACCGCGGGACGGTCCCCGAGCGGGCGGCCCGCGCTGGTCTGCTGCCACTGCTGCCCGACATGGGTGGGCTTGAAGGCGATTTCGCGACTGTGTTTCTCCCCTAGGGCTTTCAGCGCATCCATGGCCAGATACGACCAGGGCGACGGGCAGGCGAAATAGAATTTGATCGGGTCACTCATCGGGCAGCCTCCACATATTCGGCGATATATGTCGGCAGCGCGAAGGCGCCGACATGCAGGCCGGGATTATAGTATCGCGTCTGGATATCGACCTTTCCATAGCGCTGAGCAAGCGTTTCAGCGGGCAGTTGGCGCAGGTCTGGGTTGTCTGTCCCCCATCCAAACGCCATGAAGCCGCCGGCATAGGTCGGGATCGGTGCGATATAGGCGCTGGAATCGGCGAAATGTTCGCTCAGACGCCGCACGGTGGTGGTCAGCTCCTCGCCCTGGATCATCGCCACGCCGCTCTGGGTGACGACGATGCCGCCTTCCGTTAGCCGGGACTGGCAGTGCCCATAGAATTCGCTGGTGAACAGGACCTCGCCTGGCCCGATCGGATCGGTTGAATCGACGATAATGACGTCGAAGCGCTTTTCGGTCTCGGCGATGAAGTGCGCGCCGTCCGCGATCACCAGGTCCGTGCGGGGGTCGTCGAATGCGCCGTTGGAAATGGATGGTAGATGGGCGGCGCAAATCTCGATCACCGAAGCATCGATCTCGACCATCGTGACCCGGTCCACGGGATGCCGGAGCGCCTCGCGGAGAATGCCCCCATCGCCGCCGCCGATGACGCAGACGTTGCGTGCGTCGCCGTGCGCGAGGATCGGCACGTGGGTCAGCATCTCGTGATAGATGAACTCGTCGCGCTCGCAGACCTGCATGATCCCGTCGAGCGCCATGACCCGGCCCCATTGAGACGTCTCGTAGATCACCAGGTCTTGGTGCTCGGTCGTCTCGCGGAAGACGACGGATTCGACTTGCAGACCCAGTTGCAGCCCGACCCCGAGGGGTTCGTCAAACCACGCCCAGTCTTGCGCCGAACCGCCGTCCGTGTCGGTCAAGTCACGATGCCCCGGCGGGCCTTGTTCACGGTGATGGATTTGGCGGCAAACGCGGATTTCAATGTCGGCAGCGAATTGTGTGGGTTGCAGGTACCGCACATGAAGACGTCGATCGCCGCAAAATCGCGCTCGGGCCAGGTGTGGATCGAGATATGGCTCTCAGCGAGGATCGCCACTCCCGACACGCCGCCGGAATTCGAGAACTGATGCAGCTTCACATCCAGAACGGTGGCGCCGGCCGCCTCAGCTGCATTGCGCAGGGTCTGTTCGATAAATTCGATGTCGGTCAGATGCTCGGCATCCCATAGGTCCACAAGCAGATGCCGCCCGGCGAATGTGACGCCGTTCTCGTGAACGAAATAGTCGGTGAGGGGGGCCGGTTCTACGGCCGCGGACGCGTTGTTTGCCATCCCATTGGAACTCCAGAAGGCGTTTGTCGGGCCGGTGCTTTTTAGTGAAACTTTCCGAGCGCGCAACAACCAAATGCGCTGCTTGTCTGACTGTTTGTCGGACAGTCTATCAGGTCAGATCATTTGCAGGAGAAATGGGGGTGGGGCGGTGGTCCGACACTGTCGGGCCACCGCCCCTGAGGGGAGGCTTGCTTCCTGGGTAAGGGAGCAATGAGGTCAATCTATCCGACGGTGTGGCGGCGCGATGTGACGACTGTCACAGGCGTGAAAATAAATTCTAGAAACGGTCCTCGGCCAGCGCCATTACCGAATCTCCGCCCCGGGTGATCGTTTCCAGATGCATGTTGGCGCGGGGCAGAATGTGATCCGCGTAGAACCGCGCCGTGATCCGCTTGGAGTCGAGGAACTCGGGGCTGGCCCCGCTTTTTGACCCACTTGCTGCGGCAAGTGCCGACCGGGTCATCAGCCAGCCGCCGACGACGGTCCCGGCCAGGTGCAGGAAAGCGTGGGCGCCCGCGAACTTCCGGTTCACATCGTTGTTGGCGGGGTCGAGCATCCATTCCGTGGCGTGGCGCAGCACCCGGTTGGCATTCTTCTGTTCGTCGATGATGGTTGCGATCTCCGGATCTTCGGAATCAGGAAGATCGTCCAGCTCCTCGAGCAATTCTTCCATCGCAGCACCACCGTCGCGCATGAGCTTTCGGCCAAGCAGATCGATGGCCTGGATGCCGTTGGTGCCTTCGTAGATCGGCGCGATGCGCGAATCGCGAAAATACTGCGCGGCGCCGGTTTCCTCGATGAAGCCCATGCCGCCATGCACCTGCACGCCGATGGAGGCGATGTCGACGCCCAGATCGGTGCACCAGGCCTTGACCACCGGAGTCAGCAGGTCGGTGCGGCGCTGGTTGTAGCCGCGTGCCTGGGGGTCGTCGTGATGGCGCGAGCGATCGAGCGCGGAGTTGGTGTAGTAGGCGAGCGCTCGCATGGCCTCGGTCTGGGCCCGCATGGACATGAGCATACGCCGTACGTCCGGATGCTGGATGATGGTCACGGATTCCTTGCCGCCCTCGACTGGTGCCGACTGGACCCGCTCGCGGGCATACGCCACAGCGTGCTGATACGCGCGTTCGGCGATCGACACGCCCTGCAGGCCGACATTCAGGCGCGCGTTGTTCATCATCGTGAACATGCAGCGCAGGCCGTCATGTTCTTCGCCGATCAGGTATCCGACCGCGCCGTCACCATTCTCGCCATAGGCGATGACGCAAGTCGGGCTCGCATGGATACCCAGCTTGTGCTCAAGGCCAATCACGTGCGCGTCGTTGCGTTCGCCGAGAGATCCGTCGTCGTTCACCAGAAATTTGGGCACGAGGAAGAGGCTGATGCCCTTCACTCCCGGCGGCGCATCGGGCAGCCGGGCCAGCACGAGGTGGATGATGTTGTCGGTGAAATCCTGATCGCCATAGGTGATGAAGATCTTCGTACCCTTGATCCGGTAGTGATCGCCTTCGCGATCGGCGCGGGATTTGAGCAGGCTGAGGTCGGTGCCGGCCTGGGGCTCGGTCAGGTTCATCGTGCCGGTCCATTCGCCGGACACGAGTTTCTCGAGGAATTTTTCCTTCAGCTCCGGCGCGCCATGGGCGATCACGGATTCGATCGCACCGATGGTCAGCAGCGGGCACAGGGACCAGGCGAGGTTGGAGGATTGCCACATCTCCTGGAGCGCGGTGGTGAGCGTCCAGGGAAGGCCCATGCCGCCATGCTCGGCCTCGAACGGCGTGCCGTTCCAGCCGCCGTCGACGAAGGCTTGATACGCCTCCTTGAAGCCGTCGGGGGTCGTCACGTCGCTGCCGGACAGGGTCGATGTCTGCTGGTCGCCCGTTTGATTGAGCGGGGCAACGACTTCGCCCGTGAACCGGGCTGATTCGTTGAGGATTTGCTCCACCAGGTCGCTGGTCGTCTCCGCGAATACCGGGAGATCTCGCAAGCCGTCCATGTCGCAGAGATTCTCGAGAATGAACTGCATATCCTGCACGGGTGCGTTGTAGTCGGACATAAATTCTCCTGTTGGTCTTGCGGCCCCTAGAGGACCTTGCCCGGGTTCATCAGGCCCTTGGGATCGAGCGCATTCTTGATCATACGCATCATATCCAGTTCCACGGCCGGCTTGCGCTCGACCAGGTCGTGAACCTTGAGTTTGCCAATGCCGTGCTCGGCCGAAAAGCTGCCGCGCATCGAAAGTGCGATGTCGACCACCCGGCCGGTGATCTCGTCCCAGCGGTCGAGGAATTCCTGCGGATCGGCATCGACGGGCTGGGCCAGATTGTAATGCACATTGCCGTCGCCCACATGGCCGAACGCGAGGTGCCGGATACCCGGACAGAGTTCCGTGGTGGCGGCGTTAGCCTCGCGGATGAACTGTGGCACGCGCGAGATTGGCACGGACACGTCGTTCTTGATGCTCGCACCATCGGGTTTCTGGGCCAGGACCATCGCCTCGCGCAGGAACCACATCTGTTCGCGTTGGGCGTCGGACTGGGCAATCGTGGCGTCCACGACCAGCCCGTCCTCGAATGCGGCGGCGAGAAAATTTTCCATCGCAGTGCCGAGATCCGAGCTCTCGTCGCTGCTCTCGAACTCGATCAGCGCGTACCATTCGTGCATGCCTTCGAGGAACTCGAACATACCCTCGATGTGTTGTTTTGAAATGTCGATGGCGAGCCGCGGGATCAACTCGAAGCCGGAGACTGCATCGCCGCTCGCCTTGCGGGCCCGGCCGAGCACCTCGAGCACATCTTCGAGGTCCCTGAGCGCGATGAAGGCCGTGTTCCGGACCCGTGGCCGGGGAAACAGCTTGAGGACCGCGCCGGTGATAATTCCCAGCGTTCCTTCGGCACCGATGAACAGATGCTTCAGGTCATAGCCGGTGTTGTTTTTGCGCAGTCCTGTCAGTCCGTCCCATATCTGCCCGTCGGGCAGGACGACTTCGAGGCCCAGCGTGAGCTCTCGGCTGTTGCCGTAGCGGATCACCGCCGTGCCGCCGGCGTTGGTCGAGAGGTTGCCGCCGATCTGGCAGGATCCCTCGGCACCCAGGCTGAGGGGAAAGAAACGGTCATGAGACTCCGCGACGTCCTGCAGGTTGGCCAGAACACAGCCCGCATCCACGGTCATCGTGAAGTTGGCCGGGTCGACCTCGCGGACCTTGTTCATGCGGGACAGGCTCAGGATGATTTCGCCGGACGCGACGGCGCCGCCGCAGAGGCCGGTGTTTCCGCCCTGGGGCACGATGGGGACATCGGCTTCGCTGCACGCGGCCACGACCTGTGAGACCTCGGCCGTCGAGGCGGGCCGCACCACGCAGGGTGTCTCGCCGCGAAACAGGCCCCGCTGTTCGGCGATATAGGGCTCCATATCAGAAATATCGGTGACCAGACCGGCATCACCGACGATTTCGGTGAGCCGTTCAAGCAAGCCGTCAGGCAGGCCGGTTCCGGATGCTGTCGTGAGTTTGTTCATATCGATTGATTTAGCCCCACCATGCAGCGGGGGCAACACGAACGTGCGTGGCGTCTCAGTCTGCGTGGGCGGCAGCGGCGCGGCGCAGACGGTCGTTGATGGCCCGTCCGATCCCGATGTCGGGCACCGGCGCCACGGCAATACCGGTGAATTCCGGCCGGTCGAGCTCGCGCAGCGTGGCAAACAGCCTTGCAGCGGCTTCGATGACTTCGCCGGACGGGCTGAGATTCAGTTCGACCGCCGCATTGTTTGTACCGGGCACACCGAAGGCGACAAAGGCTTCGTCGGGCCGTGGGTCGGTCACGTTGATGCGTATGGGGATTGCCGGCGCGTAATGCCGGGCGATCTGTCCCGGCGAGCGTGGTGCTGCTCCGGACTCGGGAATGCTGGCGTCGTCGACGGCGCCGAGTTGTTCTTCGAGTTGTTCCCGGGTGACCGCGCCATGGCGCAGGATTGCCGGGCGTTCGTCGCATAGATCGATCACCGTCGATTCAAGTCCGACCGTGCAATGGCCGCCGTCGATAATCAGATCGGGCGCGTTGCCGAGTGATTCCAGCACATGTGTCGCCGCAGTGGGGCTGACTTCGCCCGCGCGATTGGCGCTGGGGGCGGCGATCGGGCCCCCGAACCGGGTGAGAAGATCCTGAGCGAGGGGATGGGCCGGCGCACGTAGAGCGACCGTATCGAGGCCGGCACTAACCAGCAGCGACAGACCGGAGTCCGGCAATCGGGGCAGAACGATGCTCAGGGGGCCAGGCCAGAAGCGTTCCGCCAGCATGCGGGCGAGATCATTGACGGCGCCGTATGTCCCGGCGGCGTCGAGGTCCGCGACATGGACAATCAGCGGATTGAAGCTGGGCCGGTCCTTGGCGGCAAAAATACGCGCGACCGCGTCGTCGTTGCGCGCATCCGCACCCAGTCCATAGACGGTCTCCGTCGGGAACGCGACGAGTCCGCCATCGTGCAGGCGCTCAGCCGCACGTGCGATAGCCTCATCGGATGCGGGCAGGGTGGTGCAAGGAGCCTCCATGACCTGTGATATGCAGCATGTGACAAGCATGGTCCAGTCACGACGGTTCGGCCGCAAGGCCGTTGGTCTATTCCTCGCGTATAACCGATGTGAGGCCTGAGGTGCCGACGAGGTGCACGGCCGGGAACCGTGCACCCGCGGCGGTTTGGGCCCTCGGCAACTACTTGTTGATCTTGCCCGGCAGACTCAGGTCACCCGAGGCGACGTCGAAGACATCGACCACGCACAGCAACGGTGCATGGATGTTGGCGTTCACGCGCAATGCAGACGTCACGCCATCAAAAGAAATCCCGTCAACTTTGGCGATGTCGTCGAACGGCGCGCGAACCTCGACAATTTCGTCATGAAACACGGGATCCCAACCCGGGCTGTCTATATGGATGGGAAGACCGGGCCAGGTTTTCGGGAGTCGGGGTTTGCTGCCCTCCGGGATGTCTTTGACCTTCAGGCTTCCGGCGCCGCAGGCTTCGTCCGGCACGAGTACGACCCAGTGGCTGTGCCACAAGTCCCCGTCATTGTCGGTCTGCCCGTCTCCGTTTTCGTCGAACAATGGTGTGTCGTCGAAGTCCGGGTGAGATGTAACGGCCATGGCGAGTATGCCCGCATTGTCGTCGAATCCAACGGTGGCGGCGTTTATCGTGGTCGGCCACACATACGAGAACACCTGGGCCCCCGCGAGTTTGCCCGACGGTGCGGGTTTGCTTTCACCGGCCTTGCCTGACACGGCCATGTGAAAGGTTGCGACATTCCCCTGGGTTTCAACCTTGGCGTGGATGATGTCAAAAGTTGCACGCGCCACGTTTCCGCGCTCGGCCTGAACACCTTTGGAATGGTCGTGGGTGTCATGTGCACTCGCAGGGGAGGTGAACCCTGTCATCGCAAGCGCCACGAGCCCGAAGGTTGGCGCTGCGGTGAGTGCGTCCAGCAAATGCCGGACCAACCGGTCTGGGCTCATGGGTGCGGGCCTTTCGAATTCTGTTGGAAGAAACATATTAGTACTCCTAAGAATTTGGCTTAAGTTGAAACAGTCACGACGACGCGCCAATTACGTCAGTTAAGCGGCTGTGGGGAGATGATCGGGACAGTCCACGCGCAGATCCCGATCAGCGAAAGAAGCGCCGACGAGGGCGCATATGTGAGGAGTTGCGCTGTCTGGCGTGGCATTCTTCTTGAAGTACTCGCACGAAACGCAGGTTCGTTGCGGTGCGATGAGCCCGCGTATTTGCAGGCTCTGGATCATTTTCACGACAAGACGTAGCGCCATTTCCTGCTCGTCTGCGCCGAGTCCTGAGACGACCCTGTCAAAACTGGAGGGCCAGGCTCCTGTGATCTCTTCGCCGGATGCCGTGGCCTTCAGAAGGATTGCGCGCTTGTCCTCCGGGTCGGTGTCTTTGGCGATGAGGCCTTTGCGTTCGAGCGCAGAGACGGCTTCGCTCGCCGTCGCGCTGCGCACCCCGGCTTGCGCCGCCGCCGCCGCCAGTCGCGTGCCTTCAGGCCGGCTGCAAACAAACTGCAGGATGTCGGCCTGTGTCGGTGTCAGGTTGTTTGCTTCGCCTGTTTGCCAGTCCTGTTGACGTGCGACGGCCGCCAGACGTTCAAGTCCGTCCGAAAGGCGTCGCTCCAGAGAGAGTGATTCTATGTCGAAAGCATTTTTCATTAGGAGTACTATATATTAACGGCCAAGCGAAATCAAGCCCGACGTCCGACCGGGACGCCAACGCAAAAAAATATTGGCTGACTGTATTCCTATTCGCCTTAGCGGCGCCCGAACGCGACGAACCCCGGATTGAGATACTTGGGCTTGCTGTAGGGTAGAGGCGTCCCGTCGAATGTCTCGAGGGAGCCGCCGGCGGCGAGGACGATCGCATGGCCCGCGCCGGTGTCCCATTCGCAGGTCGGGCCGAAGCGGGGATAGATATCTGCCTCGCCCGCGGCCAGCCGCCCGAACTTCAGGGCGCTGCCCTGGGGCATCCTGGTGCGGACATTCATGTCGGCCAGGTATTCCTCGAGGCTCTCATTGATCGCGTGGGAGCGGCTGACAAGCACGTCCATGCCTTGATCGGGAACCGCGCGACACGCAATGGCGCGTTCGTCCCCGTGTGCTTCGATGATGGTTGCGCCTTCGCCGGTTGCGCCCGCGTACATCAGGTCCAGCGCGGGGGCATAGAGGATGCCAACCCGGGGCACTCCGGCATCGACCAGACCGATGTTGACCGTGAACTCGTCGTTGCGCTTGAGAAACTCTCGGGTGCCGTCCAGGGGGTCGACCAGCCAGAACCTGTCGCCGATATCCGTCGGGCTCTCGCCGTTCGCATGCTCTTCCTCGGAGATCACCGGAATCTCTGGTGTGAGCGCCCGCAGGCCCGGGACGATCACGCGTTCCGAGGCCGTGTCGGCCAGAGTCAGGGGAGAGCCGTCGTCCTTGCGGGTGCTGTCGAAATCGGTGCGATAGATTTCAAGGATCGCGTCCCCCGCCGCGTAGGCGAGGTCACGAACCGCCGGGATCAGGTCCGCCGGGTCAAAAGTCATGATCTGTCTTTCCGGTGCTCGGTGTTAATCGCGTGGCGCTATTCGGCTGCAAGTTGTCGGTTGGCGAGGGCCCAGATCACATCCGGTGTTGCCGGCATGTCGACATCGGGAGATTCTCCATTGCTCGACAATGCATCGACGATGGCGCTGATTGCGGATGGCGGCGCGCCGATGGCGCCGGCTTCACCGGTGCCCTTGATGCCCAGAGGGTTCGTCGTGCACTTCTCGTTGCGCATGGAGAACGAGAATCGGGGTACATCGTCGGCGCGCGGCATCCGGTAGTCCATGAAGGAACCGGAGACGAGCTGTCCGGATTCGTCGTCATAGATCGTGTGCTCATGCAGCGCCTGTCCGACACCCTGAACGATGCCGCCATGCACCTGGCCCTCGATCAGCAACGGATTGATCGTATCGCCGAAATCGTCGACGACCGTGTAGCGCTGAATTTCGGGAATGCCCGTGTCCGGATCGATCTCGATCTCGCAGATATGACAGCCGTTGGGGAAGGTCGCCGCGTCGGGCGTGTGGGAGACCGTACTGTCGAGCCCCGGCTCCATGTCGCCCGGGAGGTTCTCCGGATCGCCTGCGGCCTTGGCGACTTCGAACAGGGACATGGTCCGGTCGGTGCCGGCCACGCGGAACGTGCCGTCGGAATATTCGATGTCCGCCTCGGCGGCCTCCATCATGTGCGCCGAGACCGCCCGGCCTTTCTCGATGATCTCCTCGGATGCCTTGGAGACGGCGACGCCGCCGACGGTGACGGACCGTGACCCGCCGGTCAGTCCCGGCGGCACGATATCGCTGTCGCCCTGCACCATGACCATCTGGTCGGTGTCGATGCCGAGCCGATCGGACATGATCTGCTTGTAGGACGTGTCGTGGCCTTGACCGTTGGACATGGTGCCGATGTAGAAGGTGATGATCTCGTTGTCGGAATCGATGCGCACATCGGCGACCTCGGCATTGCCGCCGCCACATTTCTCGACATAGGTCGCCATGCCGATGCCGCGCAGCTTGCCCTGTTTGGTGCTTTCGGCCTTGCGCGCGGCGAAGCCCGCCCAGTCGGCCTTGGCCATTCCCTCTTCCATGATCGCGGTGAAGTTGCCGCTGTCATAAGTCTCGCCGAAGGCCGTCTCGAAGGGCATTTGGTCGTGCGGGATAAAGTTACGACGGCGAATTTCGTCAGGCGACAGGCCCAGCTCGCGGGCGCATTTGTCGACCAGCCGCTCGATGCAGTAGATCGCCTCGGGGCGGCCGGCGCCGCGATAGGCATCGGTCGGCACAGTGTTGGAGAACACGCCCTTCACATTTGCCCAGACGGCCGGGAAGGCATAGAGACCGTTGAGCATCGTCGTCCCGGCTTCGGTCGGAATATAGGTGCCGAAATGGGACAGATACGCGCCCAAATTGGCATAGGTCATGACTCGCAGCCCCAGGAACTTACCTTCGTCGTCACAGGCGACCTCGGCCTTGGTGACGTGGTCGCGGGCCTGAATGTCGGACAGGAAGCCTTCACTGCGCTCCGACGTCCAGCGCACCGGGCGCTTCAGCTTCATGGCGGCCCAGGTGACGAGCGGTTGTTCGGGGTGCGGAAAAATTTTCATGCCGAACCCACCGCCCACGTCGCCGGTGACGACCCGCAGCCGTTCGGTGTCGATGTTCAGGATGCTCTCCGCCAGCGCGTTGCGGATCACATGGGTGCCTTGCGACGACGTGTAGAGGGTCAGCCGATCGCTCGCTGTGTCGTAGTCGCAGATGGCTGCACGAGGCTCCATCGGATTAACGACGACGCGGTTGTTGATCAGCTCCAGTGTCGTGACGTGGGCGGCCTTGGCGAATGCCGCCTCGGTCGCGGCCTGGTCGCCCTTGCCCCAGTCGAAGCAAATGTTGTTCGGCGCGTCGTCATGAAGTTGCGCCGCGCCGTTGAGCGTTGTGCGGAATGTATCCGTGGCGGCGGCCAGCGGGTTGTAGTCGATCTCGATCAGCTCGGCGGCATCACGCGCCTGATCCAGGGTCTCGGCCACGATCAGCGCGACCGGCTGGCCCACATGGCGGACCTTTCCCAGCGCCAGCACCGGGCGCTCGGGCTTGATGTTGTCGGTGTCGTCGAGATTCTTGACCGGGAACATGCACGGCATGGGGCTGATGTTATCGGTCTTGAGGTCCGCGCCCGTGAGTATCAGAAGGACGCCGGGTGCGGCCTGTGCCGCAGCCGTGTCGATGGCGCCGAGTTCCGCATGGGCGTGGGGGGAGCGCAGCACGAAGGCGTGGCTTTCGTTCGCCAGTTGCACATTGTCGGCGTAGTTGCCGCCGCCGGTCAGAAGCCGGAGATCTTCGATACGCGTGACGGATTGACCGATGCCGAATTGGCCCATGGGACGTCCTTTGCAGGTCTGAAGAATGGCGAAACAGGTTCGATATGGATGATATGCGACTTGGTCCGCCGAGACCAAGCCCCCCGGGGCAAATACTCTGATATTCTTCACCCTGTGATGGCTGATCGAGACGACCTGAATACCGCAGAGGTGGACACCGGAGACAACGCGTTTCCCGGCCGTTATTGGCATCCGCTCGATGACGGGCGCATCCAGTGCGACCTGTGCCCGCGTTTGTGCAAGCTGAACGAGGGCCAGCGCGGCCTTTGCTTCGTGCGCGCACGAAACGACGATCAGATTGTCCTGACCACCTATGGCCGCTCCTCGGGCTATTGCATCGACCCGATCGAGAAGAAGCCGCTCAATCATTTCCTGCCGGGGACCCCGGTGCTGAGTTTCGGCACGGCGGGCTGCAACCTGACCTGCAAGTTCTGCCAGAACTGGGACATCTCCAAGAGCCGCGAGTTCGATACCCTGGCCGACCAGGCGATGCCCGAGGCGATCGCCCGGGCCGCGGCCGAATATGGCTGCCGATCGGTTGCCTTCACCTACAACGACCCCGTGATCTTCCTCGAATATGCCGTCGATGTAGCTCAGGCCTGCCGCGAAGTGGGGGTGCGCACGGTCGCGGTCACTGCAGGTTACATCTCGCCGGAACCCCGCACCGAGTTCTTCCGCCAGATGGACGCGGCGAACGTGGACCTGAAGGGCTTCACCGAGGGCTTCTACCGGGATCTATGCTCGGCCTCGCTCGCCGATGTGCTCGACACGCTGGTCTACATCCGCCACGAGACCGATTGCTGGCTGGAGATCACCAACCTGATCATTCCCGGCCAGAACGACGACCCGGCGGAACTTGCGGCGATGTGCGAATGGATCGTCGAGAATCTCGGCCCCGACGTGCCGGTGCATTTCTCGGCGTTTCATCCCGACTGGAAGATGATGGACATACCGGCCACGCCCCACGAGACGCTTGCCCATGCCCGCCGGATCGCGCTGGATGCGGGAATACAGTTCGTCTACGCGGGCAATGTTCACGACAAGGGTCGGCAGAGCACCTATTGCCCGAACTGTGCCGCGCGGACGATCGGCCGAGACTGGTACGAGCTCAGCGGGTGGAACGTGGCACCGGTGGGTAACACAGGCGGGGCGTGCGCCAGTTGCGGGACGCGGATTCCCGGTGTGTTCGATGCAGCACCCGGCACCTGGGGCCGCAAGCGCCAGCCGGTGAAGCTGACGGAAGGCGTATAGAAACATTCGTCATGCCCGGACTTGATCCGGGCATCTCAACTCAATCGATGACGAGATACGCGGATCAAGTCCGCGTATGACGTGCCTTATGGCAACCCCTATTTCGGGAGCGGTTTGCCGGCGCCTTCCCGCAACATCAGGGTCGCGACGAGCGATACTGCGGCGCAGGCGATCATGTACCAGACGAAGCTGAGATCGTTGTGGGTGCGGTTCAGAAGCCACGCCGCGATCAACGGCGTCGTGCCGCCGAAGATTGCCATGCTGACGTTGTAGCCTACGCTCATGGCGCTGACCCGGACCCGGCTCGGAAACATTTCCGACAGGTTCGCGGGTCCCGCGCCGAGGAGCGCCGCGACCAGTACCGCGAAGCCGACCTGGCCCGTCAGGATGAGGGCGAAGTTCGGGTGGTGCATCAGCAGGATCAGTGGATAGCTCAAGATCATGACCCCGCCTGCGCCAAACGCCAGGACCGGCTTGCGGCCGACCTTGTCCGACAGCCAGCCAACGAACGGGATCAGGACCAGCAGGACGGTCATGGCGATGGTGTTGATGTCGAGTGCGTCGGAGCGGGGCTCCTTCACCTGATCGACGAGCCATGTCAGCACATAGACGAACGCGATGTAGAATCCGACGGCGTTGATGATGGTGTAGCCAATCATCTTGCCCATGGCGCGCCATTCGGTGCGGATCGCCTCGATGGCCGGGGAGCCGGACGGAGGACCGTCGGTGGCCTCGATCGGCGTATCGGGAAGGTGCCGACGGATCAGGAGGCCGACGACGCCGACGAGGATTCCCAGCAGAAACGGGATGCGCCAGCCCCATTGCGCCACCTGGTCATCGGTCAGAAGATTGGTCACCAGCGCGCTGATGCCGGAACCCAGCAGGATGCCACCGACGGCACCAACCTGGGTCCAACTGGTGATAAACCCACGCCGCTTGATCGGGGCGTGCTCCGCCACGAACACCACCGAGCCGGTGTATTCGCCACCAACCGACAGGCCCTGGAGCATGCGCATCGCCACCAGCATGATGGCTGCCGAGATCCCGATGCTCGCATGGGTGGGCAGAATGCCGACAATGCCGGTGGGAATGGCCATCAGTATGACGGACACAACCAGCACCTGTTTGCGCCCGATCTTGTCGCCGATATGGCCGAAGATGAAACCGCCGATGGGCCGCATCAGGAAGCCCGCTGCGAAGGCACCGAAGGCTGCGATCAGCGAGACCGTCGGATCATCGGACGGAAAGAACAGCCGGCCGATGATGGGCGCGAAGAAGCCGTAGACGCCGAAATCGTACCATTCGAGCACGTTGCCGCTGACCCCGGCGGCGATGACCTTGCGGCGGGTTTTCGTGTCGACGTAGGCCGTGTTTGCATCGCTCATAAAGTCAATCCGGAAGGGGCTTGCCGGCGGTCTCCTTCAGGGTCAGCACCACCGCGAACGAGATCACCGCGCAGGCGATCAGGTACCAGGCGATCGAGAGATCATTGTGCGAGCGTGCGATCAGCCATGTCGCGACCAGGGGGGTCGTGCCGCCGAAGATCGCGAGGCCCACATTGTAGCCGATGCTCAGCGCGCTCACCCGGACACGGCGGGGGAACATCTCCGTCAGGGTTGCCGGTCCGGCGCCGAAATAGGCGCCAATCAATACCGAGAAGCCCAACTGGCCCAACAGGATCATCTCGAAGCTCTGATGATGCATCAGCCAGATCAGCGGGTATCCGAAGATGGCCACGCCGCCCGCGCCGAACAGCAGTAGCGGCTTGCGGCCGATCTTGTCGGACAACGCGCCGAAGACCGGCACCAGGACCAGCAGAACGGCCATGGATATGCTGTTGATGTCCAGCGCGTCGGAGCGCGGCTCCTTCACCTGCTTGATCAGCCAGGTCACCACATAAACGAACATCATGTAGAAGCCGACGGCGTTGATGATGTTGAAGCCGATGACCTTGAGCATGGCGCGCCATTCGGTCGTGATCGCCTCGATCACCGGGTTTTTGGGTTTGTCGGCTGCGTCGTCTTCCGGCATTTCGGGCAGGTGGCGACGGATCACCAGGCCGACGACGCCGACGAGGATGCCGGACAGGAATGGCAGCCGCCAGCCCCAGTCGGCGACCTGATCGGCGGTCAGGAAGTGGCTGACCATGGCGCTGACGCTGGAGCCGAGCAGGATGCCGCCGACCGCACCAAACAGGGTCCAGCTGGTGAAGAAGCCGCGCCGCCCGGCCGGGGAATGTTCGGCCAGATAGACGATCGAGCCGGTGTACTCGCCGCCGACCGACAGGCCCTGCAGCATGCGCATCGCCACCATGAGGAACGCCGCGGCGACGCCGATCGTCGCGTGATCGGGCAGGATACCGATCACGCCGGTGGGGATCGCCATCAACATGACCGAGAGGACCAGCGCGCGCTTGCGTCCGATCTTGTCGCCGATATAGCCGAACACGAAACCGCCGATGGGGCGCATCATGAATCCCGCGGCGAAGGCGCCGAAGGAGGCGATCAGCGAGACGGTCGGGTCGTCGGACGGGAAGAACAGCCGGCCGATGATCGGCGCGTAGAATCCGTAAACAGCGAAGTCGTACCACTCCAGCACATTGCCGGTGATGCCGGCCGCAATAACCTTGCGCCGCGCGCGTGCGTCGATCACGTCACTCATAAGAAGGCCCCCAGCCTGATGTCTGCGTGAATGCTACCGGAGTGCTACGTCTCGCAGCAACCTGTCTTGCCGTCATGCCCGGACTTGATCCGGGCATCTCACTATGCACGGTGCCGAGATACGCGGACCAACTCCGCGTATGACCCTTTTGGATTCTCGAATTTTAGTGAAACGTCTCGGTAGTGTAGCACCACAAGCGGATCATATCGTCTCACGGTTTCGGCGCAGCTGTCTTTGATTTCGGATATCGCCATGCGCTGGTCTCACCGGGCTGCGGCTGGCCTGGCATGCTTAATCGGAAATTCGATTAGGAAATATTTCATTTTCGAGGTCTATAAATTTTTATTGATGTTTCCGTGAAGCAAGAAGCTGCGGGAAAATCCGGCGCAAATTCGCGCCGTCCCTTCAGGTAGATAGGAAAGGAGCACCAGAATGCGTGCACTCAAAACTTTTATACCCCTCTTCGTGTTGCTGTTCGCGTTTGCGCCGGCACAGGCGAAGGAAGATTCACCGATGGCAGTCGAGGGTACTGCAACGATCTCCGTTGATGAGGCGAAAGCGCTCTTCGATAACGGCGTGGTTTTCGTCGACGTACGCGGCGATTCGGACTTCGAGGCCGGCCGGATTCCCGGCGCGCTTCATCTCAACTCGAAGACTGCACTGAATGAGGCGTCGCTGATTGAAGTGGCGAAGAAGGACCAGGAAATTGTTATGTACTGCAACGGGCAGAAGTGCATGCGTTCTTCGATCGCCAGCGAGAAGGCAGTCGCTTGGGGCTTCACGAACGTCAAATACTTCCGTGACGGCTATCCGAGCTGGCAGAGCGCTGGTTACCCGGTCGAATAGTTCCGTGGTTTCCACAACCCAAAGATAAATGTTTAGGAGAGCAGTCGATGTTGCTTAGTCGAAAAATCGTCATTGTGGCATCGGCTGCTCTCATAACATTGGGCGGGGCCTTCGCCGTCAAGGAAGAGCTGGGAAAACGGCATCTCGATGCGCGATATGCAACTGCGACCATCGAGGCAAAGGAAGCGCTTCTTCGTAATATAATCCGGGTCGAGGTCAACGGCCTGACGACTTCACTTAAGTCCATCACGCGTAATCGCGCTGCTCTTTCTGCACTTGCCGAAAGTGATGGTGAAACTCTCAATGACGAGTTGCTTGGGACCTACAATCGCCTCAGTACGTCCAAAATTCTGAGCGAGATATTTATCGTTACGCCGGACGGCGAGTCTCTTTTTCCGGCCGATCAGCCGGCTTCGGTCATGTCGGGAAATTATCTCGTCGAGCAGACCCTCGCCGATGGTAAGCCCGCGCAGGGCCTGATGGTTCGTAACGGAATTCCCGTCACCGCGATCACGACGCTCCTTTACAAGGGGCGTGATGTGGTTGGGATCGCAGTTTTGACCAAGTCACTCGATCGGGCCGCGCGCGATTTCTCGGATAGCGACAACAGCACTGTGATGCTTTTTGGCCAGGATAGGACGCAGTTGTTCGCGACCGACGAGGAGGTAGATACGGGCCTCTCGGTCGGTTCAGGAAGCGTGCCGGAATACTCAGTCAGCCGACGTGACGGGGGTGGCGCGTTCACGAACGTGGTTCTGCCGTTGCACAGCGGAAACGGAACATTGATTGGTTTTCTCGGAGCAGCGAAGGACACGACGGAGTTCGCTGCCGGGGAGGAACGTTTCGCGCTTGTCAGCAATGGCGCCGTGGTCGGTATCCTGATTGTGTTTGTCATTGGCTTGGCCGTGTTCCTGCGTCACTTGTTCCGACCTTTGACTCACGTCACAGGCGCGATTGAACGTCTGGCAGAAGGAAGCCGCGACATCGAAGTAGCCGGTACTGACCGACGTGACGAGATTGGTTCGATCTGGCGCGCTGTCAGCGTCTTTCAGGAAAAAATGCTCGACGCGGAAGTAATTCAGGAAGAGCAGAGGCTCGCGGAAGAGCGGGCTGTGGAAGAGCGGCGGAGCACAATCCTCTCATTTGCCGACAAGTTTGAGAATCGGATCAGAAAGGTCGTCGACAACGTCTCCGACGAGGCGAACGAGACCGGCCACGCATCACGCGGCATGAACGAAATGATGTACACGACCGGCTCTACGGCAGATCGGGTAGCCAACGCTGCGCTACTCGCGTCGGGAAATGTCGAGAGCATCGCTTCCGCAACCGAGGAACTCACCGCTTCGATTGAGGAAATCAGTCGTCAGGCCGGCGAATCGCGGAGAATTTCGACGCAAGCGGCTGGTCAGGTGCATGACATCAACGAACGGGTTGGTGGGCTGGCGGATGCGGCCGAGAAGATCGGCGAAGTGGTGACGCTGATCAATGACATCGCGAGCCAGACCAATTTGCTGGCACTGAATGCGACGATTGAGGCCGCGCGTGCCGGAGAGGCGGGCAAGGGGTTCGCGGTTGTTGCGAACGAGGTCAAGACGCTCGCCGATCAAACGGCCAGTGCGACCGATGAAATTTCGAGCCAGATCCAGGCCATCCAGAACTCGACGGCGGGTGCGGTCTCGGGAATCAGTGATGTTCGCGGGACGATCGATCAGGTTGCTGAAATTGCCGGATCGATCTCCGACGGCATCGAACAACAGCTCGCTGCGACCCAGGAAATTGCCAAGAATGTGGGGTCGGCTGCGTCGGGAACGCAAGACGTATCGACCCAGCTCGGTGAAGTTCGCGAGGCGGTTGAGACATCCGCGCAAACAGCGACGAAAAACCTGGAATCAGCAGAACGACTTAAGGCTAGCGGTGAAGAATTGACTGCACAGGTCGAGCAGTTCCTGCTGGAAGTTCGGGCCAGCTGACGGATAGAGCCCGACGCGCCGTGTTTACGCGGGCCAGACGATATTCAGTGAAACGTCTCGGTGGTGTAGCGCCACAGGCGGATCGAACTGTCCCAATGGTCCTGGGACAGGCCCGCCTTGGCTTTCAGGTGCCGCAGAAACTGCTCGGCCTTGGGCACGTCCTTCCAGACCTGGGGCAGGAACAGTCCGCGCCGGGTGTTGCCGTCGGGGTCGGTCGCCTGAAGGATGACCCCGTCCACATCCGGTTGCAGGGCATCGATGGCCTCGGTCTCGGAGCCGAACGCGATGGGCCGCGGGTGGGACAGGATCGAGACCGAGACATCCATCGCCGCGGCTTCCTCTGCAGTAAGCTTGGGAAAGCGCGGGTCGCCGAAGGCGGCCTTCCAGCCATTCTCGGCCACATCCGTGATCAGCGAACGATGGGGCAGGATGCTGCCGACGCAGCCCCTGAGTCGGTCGTTGAGGGTGAGGGTCACGAAGGCCGCCCGGTAGGTCTCCAATGCGGGCGAAAATGTGCCGTGTTGGACCTCCGCCGGCCGGCCCGTGCGCAGGCCGTTGGCGATAGAGCGCTTCGTGCCGTCGATCAGGGCCGCCCTCTCGTCGTCGGGCAGGCGGGCTGAAGACGCATATTCCAGCGCCCAGGAGCCGTATCCGACCACCCGGTCCCGGTTGTCGCGCCCGCCCGTGTCGCCGGAGTTCCGCACGTCCAGCGTGGTGACCCGCAGATCGAGGGCCTGGGCGCGCGCCAGCAGGCCTTTCACCGGGAAGCGGCCGCAGGCCTGGTCGTCTTCGATCTTGTCGGGGTTCAGGGTCTCGATGTGGCGGCGGAAGCCCTGATCGAGCCGGATGGCCGCGTCATAGTCGAGATAATGGCTCAGGTCGGAGCTGATCACGACGAGCGTCTCCGGACCGCCCCAGAGCGCCTGCAGCAACGCGTCGGTCTCGGCCGGCGAGGGGCCGCCGACGATCACAGGCACAAGCGTGAAGTCGCCAAGCACCCGCTGCAGGAAGGGCAAGTGGACCTCCAAACTGTGCTCCTCGGCATGGGGAACGTCGGACTGTTCGACCCCAGGGACCTTGAGGGCTGCGGCGATGCCCGCTGCATCGATCGGCACGACACCCAGCGGCGTGCGAAACGCCGTGGCGGCCGGGACGCAGAATTTCTGCACGACCACCCTGTGAGGCGGGCCGAGCAGCACGACCCGGCTGATCTTGTCTTTCCCGGCGGCCCGCGCGGCGATGGATTTGTAAGCGTTGGCCGCGACCGGCCCGGAATAGATGTAGCCCGCATGGGGCGCGATCAGCGCCTTGGGAGACAGGTGATTGTCGCGCGCGCCGGCCATGCACGCGTCGATCATGCCAGTGAGCGCATCGGGCTCGGCGGGATAGAATGTGCCGGCGATCGCGGGTGGGCGGACCTGTGATTGGGCGTTGTTTGACATATCGATGACTTGTCCCGGACTCGGATGTTCCTATATCCGCGTGCTACAGGACAGATTAGCGCGCCCCGCCGGGTGCGCAAAACCCATGAGAGGACGCCGACATGCTGACGGTCTACGGCCTGAAGAGCTGCGACACGACCAAGAAGGCGTTGAAATGGCTGGAACGCCGCGAGACGCCGCACCGCTTCCTCGATGTGCGCGCCGACGGCGTCGACAACGACAAGCTCACCGAATGGGCGATGGAAGTGGGTTGGGAAGTTCTCCTCAACCGCGGCAGCACCACCTGGCGGAACCTCGACGAAGTGATCCGCGAGAATGTGACCGAGGATATCGGCCTGCAGCTGATGGCCGAGAACCCGACTCTCATCAAGCGCCCGGTCATCGAGACCGGTGCCGGAGTCCTGGTGGGCTGGAAGCCCGAGCAGCAGCGCACGCTCGAAGACCTGCTTTAGGCTTCCCGGAACGTCACGCCGCGCTCGCCATAGGCTTCAATAACCTCCTGGCCGAACCGGTCGCGGATCGCCGCGGTCGATTCCGGCGGCATAGAGATATCGTTGTAATCGTCGCGTGACGTGCCGGTGATGACCACCAGCAGGCGCGCGTCCTCGTCCGAAATATTCTCGAACTGACGGTCCACACCAGGCGGCACCGCGATCATGTCGTATGGGTCGAGGTCGATATGGTTCTGGCCTTCCTGGCCCCAGCGAATGCGAAACCGGCCGGTCAGGCACATGAAAGTCTCGACCGTGTAGTGGTGGGCATGCAGTAGCGGGCTGTCGCCCGGCGGGCATTCGGCGATCAGGACGCTGATGTTGTCGGGCCCGAGCACAGCGGCATGATGGGACATCGGTCCGCCCTGGTTCTCAGGTGCCATCAGGAGATAGAGGTTCTTCGCCGCGACCATCTCTCGCGCCTCGCGGGGCACGCCGATGGAGTCACCGGACGTGGCTGACAGGGGCTGCATGTCGGCCAGCCGTGCGATGCGCTTCACCATCGCCGCGTCGGATATCTCGATGGGTGCGGGCACCTGGGGGCCGTCGATGCTGCCATCGGCGTGGCGCCATGCCGTGCCGATCTTCGTGTAGGCGTCGAGCACCGGCTGGCCGAACTTCTCGCGCATGAATTCGGTCTCGCCCGGGGGCATCGAGAGGTCGGAGAAATCCTCGTCGCCCGTGCCGCTGATGATCACCAGCAGCAGTGCCTCTTCGTCGGTGATGTTCTCGAACTGCCGGTCCACACCCGGGGGCACGGCGATCATGTCGTGGGGGTCGAGATCGATCTCCTGTTCGCCCGTGCTACCCCAGCGGATACGGAACCGACCGGTCAGGCACATGAAGGTCTCGACGGTGAAATGATGGGCATGGAGCAGCGGTTTATCGCCCGGCGGGCAGCGCGCGATGATCACGCTCGTGCCGCTGTCGCCCGTGACGGCCGGGCTCTGGGCCATCGGGCCGCCCTGGGTCTCCGGCGCCATCATCAGATAGAGCGTCTCGGCCGCCATGATTTCATAGGCCTCGCGCGGAATGCCCACATTCTCGGCATAGTGGGCCGACTGGGATTCCTGCTCACGGAAGCGCGCAATATGTGGCGCCATCTCCGCTGCACTGATTTCGATGGTTTCCATGGCATTTCTCCTCGCAGATCAAGGCAAGTCTATGCGGTCGCAACCGGGTCTGTCACCGTTTTGACGGCTGCTAAAGCGGCCAGAAGATCAGGATCAGTGGCACCGATGTCGCGACGATGATGATTTCCAGCGGCAGTCCCATCCGCCAGTAATCCCCGAACCGGTACCCGCCGGGACCCATCACCAGCACGTTGTTCTGATGGCCGATGGGGGTCAGGAAGGCACAGGACGCGCCAATCGCGACGGCCATGAGGAACGGATCTGCGTTGACCCCGAGCTGTTGGGCGATCGCGACCGAGATCGGCGCCATGACGATGGCCGTGGCCGCGTTGTTCATCAGGTCCGACAACGTCATCGTCACCACCAGCACGATGGTCAGCACCGCCCATATCGGGATGGTGCCCGACAGGCCGACGATGCTCTCGGCAATAAGCTGTGTGCCGCCGGTGGACTGGAGCGCGTTGCCGAGCGGAATCATCGCGCCCAACAGCACGATCACCGGCCATTCGATGGTCTGGTAGGCCTCGTTGGCGCTGATCCGGTTGAGCAGGATGAGCGCAACCACCGCGGCGGCAAACGAGACATGCACCGGCGTCCAGCCCATCACGGTCGAGAGGACGGAGGCCGTGAAGATCAGGATCGGGATCATCACCGCACGCGGCTTGCCGACGGTCAGGCGCCGTTCGGCCAGGGGCAGGCAGCCCATTTCGGCGACCGCGTCGGCGAGTTCTTCCTCGTCGCCCTGGAGCAGCAGCACGTCGCCGGCGCGAAACTGTACCCGCGCCAGGCGTTCGCGGACCGGCTGGCCCTCGCGTGCCAACGCCAGCAGCGCCACCCCGAAGCGCCGGCGCATGCCCAGCGTCTGGGGGCTGCGGCCCTCGACCCGGGCGCCGGGCTGGACCACGGCCTCGATGGTGCCGACCTGATCGGAGCGGATATTCTCTTCCTTCAGACGTTCGGCACCGGTCAGCGTCAGCCCGGCCTTCTTGAGCAGATCATCGAGGGTCGCGGGATCCACGCGTAGGAGTAAGAGATCACCCGCGCGCAGGCGCTCGCCCCAGATATGGGTCAGGCGGCGGGTGTCGTCGCGCAGCAAGCCGACGACGATGGAACGATCCTCGTCGAGGGCCTCGAGCTCGCGCACGGTCTTGCCCATGAACTCGGATTCTTCGTCGACACTGACCTCGACCACATAGGAATCGAGATCGAACATTTCCTCGGCCGAGCGTCGGCCCGTCCGCTCCGCCGGGATCAGGCGCCAGCCGATCAGCAGCACGAAGATCAGCCCGATCAGCGCGATCGGCAGGCCCACGAACGCGAAATCGAACAGGGCGAAGGGTTCGCCCACGACGTCGGTACGGTAGGTCGCCACGATGATATTCGGCGGCGTGCCGATGAGCGTGACCAAGCCGCCGAGGATCGTCGCGAATGACAGCGGCATCAGCACGGCCGAGGGTTTCTTCGACAGGCGCAGCGCGAGCGGCATGAGCAGGGCCAACGCCCCCACATTGTTCATGAAGCCCGAGAGCACTGCGCCGATGCCCGACAGGGCCGTCATCTGGCTGCCTTGGCCCTTGGCCATCCGCAGAACTGCGCCCGCAATCAGGTCGATGACCCCGGAGACCTGCAGTGTACGGCTGATTACGAGAACGGCCGCGACGGTGATGACCGCCGGGTGGCCGAAGCCGCGAAAGGCAAGATCGGTCGGCACCACGCCGCCGATCACCGCCAGGATGAGCGCGGTGAAGGCGACCACGTCATAGCGCCAGCGGCCCCACATGAAGAACACGAGGGACAGGCCGAGGATGGCGAAGATGATGATCTGCTCAGTTGTCATGTCGGATGATCATACAGGGGCACAAAAGAAAACGCGGCACCGAATGGGATGCCGCGTTCATGACGTTCCGGTGCGCTTTGCCCGGGTCTACTCGAAGGCCTCTTCCCAGCTGCCCTCGGTGGCGGCCTTGGAATATTCGGTGGCCCGGTTTTCGAAGAAATTCGCATGCTCGACGCCGTTGAGCATCTCTTCCATCCAGGGCAACGGGTTCTTTTCGATCCGGTAGACCGGCTGCAGGCCGAGCTGGGACAGGCGGCGGTCGGCGATGTAGCGGATATACTGTTTCACCTCGCGGCCCTCGAGCCCCTCGATGCCGCCCATCTCGAACGCCAGGTCGATGAAGGCGTCCTCATGGTTGAGGACCGTCTCGCACGCCACGTAGAGCTCGCGCTGGAACTCCTCGTCCCAGATTTCCGGGTTCTCGTGGATGAAGGTGCGGAACAGCTTGATGATCGAGGCGGTGTGCAGGCTCTCGTCGCGCACCGACCAGGTGACGATCTGGCCCATGCCCTTCATCTTGTTGAAGCGCGGGAAGTTCATCAGGATCGCGAAGGACGCGAACAGCTGCAGCCCCTCGGTGAATGCGCCGAACATCGCCAGCGTCTTGGCGATGTCCCGGTTCGTCGAGACCCCGAACTCCTGCATATAGTCGTATTTGTCCTTCATCTGCTGATACTTCAGGAAGGCCGAATATTCGGTCTCGGGCATGCCGATCGTGTCGAGCAGATGGGAGTAGGCGGAGATGTGCACCGTCTCGATGTTCGAGAAGGCGGCGAGCATCATCTGCACTTCGGTGGGTTTGAACACCTGCGAATAATGCTTCATGTAGCAATTGTTCACTTCCACATCCGCCTGGGTGAAGAAGCGGAAAATGTGCGTGAGCAGGTTGCGTTCGCCGTTCGAGAGCGTGCGATGCCAGTCCTTCACATCGTCGGCCAGCGGCACCTCTTCGGGCAGCCAGTGGACACGCTGCTGCATCAGCCAGGCGTCATAGGCCCACGGGTAGCTGAACGGCTTGTACTGAACGCGCTCTTCGAGAAGCGACATTGTTTTATTCCTCTCCCTCGGATGCGAGGCCCCGGTGCCGACAGGCCCGGGGCGATACGCATCGGAATTTTTGTCACTTGCCTACTGGCAGGCGAGACACTCTTCGTAATCGTTGCGGCTGGCCGCGGCGCGGTCTGCCTCTTCGTCGGTCGTGACCGGCACCAGGGCCGCCACACTCTCCGAGCGCTGCAGCGACTTGGAGCGGCAGTAGTAGAGGCTCTTCACGCCCTTCTTCCAGGCCTGGAAATGGATCTGGTGCAGGTCGCGCTTGTGCACATCGGCTGCCAGGAAGACGTTGAGCGACTGAGACTGGCAGATCTCCGGCGAGCGGTCGGCGGCCAGGTCGATGACCCAGCGCTGGTCGATCTCGAAGGCCGTCTTGAACACGTCCTTCTCGTCCTGGGTCAGGAAGTCCAGATGCTGGACCGAACCCTCGTTGGCTGTGATCGACGACCATGTCTCGTCCGTGTTCTTGCCCTTCTCGGCGAGCAGGCTTTGCAGTGCCTTGGAGCGCACGTTGAACGAGCCCGACAGGGTCTTGTGGGTGAAGCTGTTGGCCGCGATCGGCTCGATGCCCGGTGAGGCACCGCCGCAGATGATCGAAATCGACGCGGTCGGTGCAACGGCCATCTTGTTCGAGAAGCGTTCGTCGATGCCGTAATCGGCGGCGTCGAGGCAGGCGCCGCGTTCGGTGGCCAGCAATTTCGAGGCCGCATCGGCCTGGCCGCGGATATGCTTGAACATCTTCTTGTTCCAGGCCTTCGCAACGGCGGATTCGAACGGCACCATCTGTTCCTGCAGGAACGAGTGGAAGCCCATGATGCCGAGCCCGACCGAGCGCTCGCGCGCGGCGGCGTACTTCGCCTTGGCGAAATGGTCGGGCGCGTTGTCGATGAAGTCCTGCAGCACGTTGTCGAGGAAGCGCATCACATCCTCGATGAGGGTTGGGTGATCCTTCCACTCGATGAAGCTCTCGACGTTCAGCGACGACAGGCAGCAAACCGCAGTTCGGTCCTTGCCGAGATGATCCAGGCCCGTGGGCAGGGTGATCTCGGAACACAGGTTCGAGGTCTTGACCGTCAGGCCGGCGAGCTTCTGGTGCTCGGGTATCTGGCTGTTCACGGTGTCGGAATAGACGATGTAGGGCTCGCCGGTCTCGATCCGCGCCGTCAGCAGGCGGATCCAGAGGCTGCGCGCCTTGACCGTGGCGATCGGCGCACGGTCCTTCGGGCTGACCAGCGCCCAGTCCTCGTCGGCCTCGACGGCGCGCATGAATGCGTCGGACACCAGCACGCCATGGTGCAGGTTCTGGGCCTTGCGGTTCGGATCACCACCCGTTGGCCGGCGGATCTCGATGAACTCCTCGATCTCGGGATGGTCGATCGGCAGATAGACCGCCGCCGAGCCGCGCCGCAGCGAGCCCTGGCTGATCGCGAGGGTGAGCGAATCCATCACCCGGATGAACGGGACGACGCCCGAGGTCTTGCCGTTATGGCCGACCTGCTCGCCGATGGACCGCAGGTTGCCCCAATAGCTGCCGATGCCGCCGCCGCGTGCCGCGAGCCAGACATTCTCGTTCCACAGATCGACGATGCCCTCGAGTGAATCCGAGGCTTCGTTGAGGAAGCAGGAGATCGGCAGGCCGCGCTCGGTGCCGCCATTGGACAGGACCGGGGTCGCCGGCATGAACCAGAGGTTGGAAATGTAATCGTAGATGCGCTGGGCATGCTCCGAATCGTCGGCGTAATGACATGCGACGCGGGCGAACAGCTTCTGGGGCGAACCCTTCTCGTCGTTCAGAAGGTAGCGGTCTTCCAGCGTTTCCTTGCCGAATGCCGTCAGCTTCGCGTCGCGCGACGGGTCGATCGTGATGCGGACGCGATCGGTCTGATAGACGTTCGCGGTCTCGGCATCCTTGCCGACAAGATCGTTATCCACATCCGGATAGGTTTCGGAATCGGCCGCATGCGGCTCGGTTTCGGCACCGGACGGGTCCATATCGATCAAATCAAACAGGTCCATTTCCTTGTTTTCTTCCACTTTAAGCGCCTTTTCCACAGCGCTGTTTTCCGTCAGAATCCCAGTAGATCCGTCCATTTATAAAGGCCCCCTCCACGCGACAATCCAGGTGCTCCACAGGTTGTGGGCAGTTTCCAGTGGAAAACGTGCATAACCCACAACATCTAGAGCCGTAACATTAAGTAAACACTAAATGTTGGCAACCTGTCACCGTGAACAAGACAGGAACATTGTAATCTTTGGGGCCGGAGAGTCAATGTGAGAGCACGGAAAACCCTGATATTTGCCAGATTGTTATGCATGATCGCCGTATTGAAGTAATCCGTTTGTGCCCGGTTTGTACCCCGAAACCCAAAATCTTGTGGTCGGTCGAAAAGCGACTCGGGAATTTAGCGACGAACGAAACGAGACCACGGCTGAAACTGGGTTAAAATCGCATCATGTGCGGACGATTCGGCCTGATTCACAGCTGGGAAGACATCCACGCGGCCTATGGGCTCGTGTCGACCAGTTTTGTGTTGCCGCAGCGCTACAACATCGCGCCGTCCCAGGAGATCATCGCGATCATCCGGGCGGCCAGCAGAGAAGGTGCCGGCGTAGATAATTCGGGCGGCGACGGTGAACCGGCCCGTATTCCCGCGCTCCTGCGCTGGGGGCTGGTGCCGGCCTGGGCCAAGGACCCGGCGATGGGCGCGCGGATGACCAACGCCCGGGCGGAGACCGTCGCGGAGAAACCATCGTTCCGGGCGGCCTTCCGGCGCAGGCGTTGCCTGATCCCGGCGAGCGGCTTTTATGAATGGCAGGCGACGGGCACGGGCCCGAAACAACCGGTCTGGATCTCCCGGCCCGACGGCGGGTTGATCAGTTTCGCGGGATTGTGGGAGGCCTGGCTTGGGCCCGACGGGTCGGAGCTCGAGACGGCGACGATCGTCACCACGGAGGCCAACGAGACCCTGCGGCCGTTCCATCACCGCATGCCGGTGATCCTGAACCCCGACAGCTTCGATACGTGGCTGGGCAATGGCACGGAGGACCGGTTCGACCGGGAGGCGGCCGGCGAACTCCTGCGGCCGGCGCCGGAAGAGACCGTGGGGGTCGTGCCGGTGGGGCGCGACGTTAACGACGTCCGCAATGACGGCCCGGAACTACTGACGCCCCTCAGCCTCGTCAACGAACCGCCGGATCAGGGCGAGCTATTTTAGGAGATAGCGGGACGGCGGCTTGGTGCGCCGCTTAGGCCGCGTCGCGTTTGGGTAGCTTCCAGTCCGGCCGCGCGAAGTGGCAGGTGTAGCCGCCGGGATTGCGCTCCAGATAGTCCTGGTGATCCGGCTCGGCCGGCCAGAACGCCCCGGCCTGCACGACTTCGGTCACCACTGGGGCGGGCCAGAGGCCCGATGCCTCGACGTCGGCGATGGTGTCCACGGCGGTTTCGCGCTGCGCGTCATCGGCCCAGAAGATGGCCGAGCGATATTGCGTGCCCCGGTCGTTGCCCTGGCGGTCCGACGTGCTGGGGTCGTGGATCTGGAAGAACAGCTCGAGGATGTCCCGGTAGCTGACCGCGGCGGGATCAAACACGACCTCGATCGCCTCGGTGTGGCCGGTCGTGCCCGTGCGTACATGCTGATAGGTCGCGTTCGGCAGGTCGCCGCCGGTGTAGCCGACCTGTGTGGATGTGACGCCGGGCAGGCGCCGGATCAAATCCTGCATGCCCCAGAAGCAGCCACCGGCGAGATATGCGGTTTCGGTCATTGCGGGTCTCCTCGATCAATTCATTCAAAAGGCAAATAGGTCTGAATGCCTGTCGGTGCAAGCCGTCGTTTAAGCGGCGGCCTTTGCGTCTCGTATTGCCTGCCAGACCTTCAGCGGCGTGCAGGGCGTGTCGACATGCTGCACCCCCAGATGGGACAGGGCATCGACGATGGCGTTGGTGCCCGCTGACAACGAGCCCACCGTGCCCGCTTCGCCGGCGCCCTTGACCCCCAGCGGGTTGGTCGGGGAGGGGACTTCGTTCTCCTCGAAGTTCACGTGGCAGAAATCACGCGCCCGCGGCATGCAGTAATCCATGAAGGAGCCCGCGATGAGCTGGCCGGTCTCATGGTCGTAGGTCTTGTCCTCCATCAGCACCTGGCCCATGCCCTGGGCGATGCCGCCCATGATCTGGCCGCGCACCAGCATCGGGTTGATGATCGTGCCGACGTCGTCGACGACGCAGTAATTGACCATCTCGGTGACGCCTGTGTCCGGGTCAATCTCGACCTCGCAGATGTGACAGCCGTTGGGGAAGTTGCCGGTCTTGGCGTTGTAGGTGCCGGTCTCGTAGAGGCCGGGCTCCAACTCGTCGGGCAGATCGTTGCTGTCGTAGGCCGCCGCGGCGATCTCGTGCACGGTGAGCACCCGGTCGGTGCCTGCCACCGAGAAATTTCCGTCGGCGAACTCGATGTCCACCTCCGATGCCTCGAGCAGATGGGCGGCGAGCTTCTTGCCTTTCTCGATGATCTTGCGCGCCGCGATGGTCAGCGCGCTGCCGGTCATGATCGTCGAGCGTGAGCCGCCCGTGCCCATGCCGAAGGCGGACACATCCGTATCGCCCTGGAGCACGGCCACCCGCTCGGGCTCGACGCCGAGTAGATCGACGATGATCTGGGTCTGGATGGTCCGGTGGCCCTGGCCGTGGGAGATGGTCGAGGCCACGAAAGTCAGGTCGCCCGACGGGTCGAAGCGCAGTTCGGCTGTTTCCGTCGTGTTGTCGGCGGCCCACTCGAGCGTGTTCGACATGCCGATGCCGCGTAGTTTGCCGCGCGCGGCGGCCTCCGCACGGCGCGCCTCGAATCCGGCCCAGTCGGCCGTCTCCATGGCCATGTCCATGTTCTTCTCGAACTCGCCGCAGTCATAGGTGTAGATCAGCGGCGTCTTGTAGGGCATCGCTTCGGACGGAATGATATTCCGCCGTCGCAGCTCCGCCGGGTCCATGCCCAGCGTGTCGGCGGCCCGCTCGACCAGCCGCTCGATCATGTAGGACGATTCCGGCCGGCCCGCGCCGCGATAGGGCGAGGTGCAATGGGTGTTGGTCAGCATGCCGGAGATTTCCACATGCGCCGCCGGGGTCGTGTAGACGCCGATCACCGTGCCGATATGGACCA
The DNA here is from genome assembly GCA_018667335.1 of Rhodospirillaceae bacterium. GTDB lineage: Bacteria > Pseudomonadota > Alphaproteobacteria > UBA6615 > UBA6615 > UBA8079. The sequence continues at coordinate 10,506 of JABIVD010000052.1, read as the reverse complement.
CGGGCGGGGCCGCCCCGCGATACGAGACGAACGCGCCGAGATTGCCCCAGCTGCGCACGCGCACGGCCTGGAATTTGCCGTCGGCATCGAAGGCCAGCGCGACCTTCACCACATTGTCGCGCCCGTCGTCATCGCTGAGGTGGCTCTCGGACCGGTCGGCGACCCATTTGACCGAGCGGCCCACATGCTTGGACGCCCAGGGCATCAGCACCATCTCGGGATAGATCGAGCCGCGCAGGCCATAGCTGCCGCCGATATCATCGGTCACCAGCCGGATCTGGGTCTCGGGCACGTTGAAGGATTGTTCGGCCAGACTTTTGCGAAACAACCACGGCCGCTGGAAGCCGCAGCGAATCGTAATCCGGCCCGTGCCCTGGTCCCAGTCGCCGATCACGGCGCGGTTTTCCATCGCGTTGGCGGTCACCCGGTTGATGACCAGGTCCTGCTCGACCACATGGTCGGCGGCCTTGAAGGCTGCGTCGGTCGCGTCCTTGTCGCCGGCCTCGTAGAAATAGGATTCGTTGTTGGGGCAGTCGTCATAGAGCTGGGGTGCGCCGTCCTGGTGCGCGTCGTAGCAGGAGATGACAACCGGCAGCGGGTTGTAGTCCACGTCGATCAGCTCGATCGCGTCGCGCGCCTGGGCTTCGGTCTCGGCCACCGCCATCGCGACGGGGTAGCCGATATGCATGACCTTGCCGACCGCGAGTGCGGGGCGGTCGGGGATGTACATCGGGCTGCCGTCGCGTTGGGTGTAGTTGCCCATGCACGGCACGACGCCCATCCCGTCGGCGCGGTAGTCCGCACCGGTGAACACCGCGTGCACGCCGGGTGCGGCCTCGGCGGCGGACGTGTCGATCGAGACGATCTCGGCGTGGGCGTGGGGCGAGCGCAGGATCACCGCATAGAGCTGGCGGTCGTAATTGATGTCGTCGAGATAGCGGCCCTGGCCCTTGAGCAGCCGCGGGTCTTCGAGCCGCGTGACCGGCTGGCCGATGGAAAACTCACCCATGAAACACGTCCTTCATTGCGGGACGGGCAGCGTAGTGAGTCGGCTGGAATTTTTCCATGCCCGGCACCGAAGACAATCGCAAAGGGAGGGTCGGGTCTATTAAGATGGCGGCTCGCCACCTCCGATCGGGAAGCCGTCATCATGTCTTACAAAATCGAATGCGTTGTTCAGTGCGAGAACTATCTGGGTGAGAGCCCGCTCTGGGATGTCGAGACCGGCCTGTTCTACTGGGTGGACGGCACCGGGCGGCGCAAGGGCAAGGACAATGTCTTCCGCCTCGACCCGCGCAGCGGTGCGGTCGAGACCCGCTCTATCCCCGATCACGACATCGGCGCGTTGGCGATCCGCAAGGATGGCGGCCTGGTGATGGCCGTGGATGACGGCTTCTACTTCTATGACTTCGACAGTGAGAAGCTCGATCTCATTCACAAGATCGAGGACGACCAGCCGCGCACGCGCCTCAACGACGGCAAGGTGGACCGGCGCGGCCGCTTCATCGCCGGTGGCATGGACGATGAGGAAGAGCTGGCGATCTGCGGCCTGTGGCGGCTCGACCCGGATTTGTCGGTCACCCGGATCGGCGGTGGCATCATTTGCACCAACGGCCCCAGCTGGTCGCCGGACGACAAGACCTTCTATGTGACCTGTTCCTTCCAGGACACCATGTGGGCCTATGACTACGACATCGAGACGGGCTCGTTGTCCAACCAGCGGGAGTTCGCCACGACCAAGGACAGCGACGCCATCTGTGACGGCTCGACGGTTGATGCCGAAGGTTGTGTGTGGACGGCGGAAATCAGAACCGGCGAGGTGGTCCGCCGCACGCCGGATGGTCAGGAAGAACGCCGGATCGGCATGCCCGTGCGCAACGTCACCAGCGTAATGTTCGGCGGCGACAATCTCGACGAGATATACGTCACGACGATGGGCCGGATCGACCATCCCGGTGCGGCCCACCACGACACCTTCGTGGTCGAGACCAAGCCCCAGTTCGGCGCGGGATCGCTGTTCCGGATCACCGGCCTGGGCATCCAGGGCGTCCCGGAGCCGCGCTTCGGGGGGTAGGGCGCAACCGGGCCGAACCGGCCGCCGCCCGCACCAAACCGTGTTCAGTCGGCGAGCATCGCCATCGCCGCCTTACGGTCTGCCGGCTTCAGGGCGAGAAACAGCTTTCGCGCCTTTGCGATGTCCTGCTTGGAGCCGCTCTCGGCGGCGGCCTTGAGGGCGATCGTTGTCGGATGATCCGGCGCGCAGATGAAGGCCAGGGCCTTGGCCAGGCGGCCCATGGCCTCACGGTCGATTGCGACGTCTTCCATTGCGGGCACTCCCAAAGCTTTCGTTCGTGGTGTTGCCGCAATCTGTATCAGGTGTGGCGGCACCCGACGAATATCAACTTCGCGCAGCAGGGCCGTCGGCCGGGCTATGTTGCCGAGCTGAGACGCTATAGATTCCCCCGCAGAGTTCCCGGTGGCTGTCGCCGCCAAATCAATCGCTACCCTGTATGGAGCTAAAACAATGTTCTCGCACATCATGATCGGGGGGGATGACCTCTCGGTTTCGAAGAAATTCTACGACGCGGTCCTCGGTGCCATCGGCATTCCGGAGGGCACGATGGATCCGAAGGGGCGGCTCTTCTATCGCACTCCCACCGGCGTGTTCGCCGTCTCGGTACCGATCGATGGCAAACCGACGACAGGTGCGAACGGCGGCACCATTGGTTTCACTTGCGAGAACCCCGAAGCGGCAGATGCGTGGCACGCCGCCGGTCTGGCCAATGGCGGCACGAACGTCGAGGATCCTCCCGGGTGGCGCGAAGGCGCGGCGGGCCAGGTCTATCTGGCCTATCTGCTCGATCCGTTCGGCAACAAGATTTGCGGTTTGCACCGCTGATCATCTGCGTATTCCCGCAGGGCGACGCGCTTTTTCATTCTGTCAGCCGATCAGACGTCTGATATTTTTTCCCACCACAATGTGCGTCGCTCTGCGGGTTTGTCGCCGTAGGCTTGCAGCGGTGGCTGCAAAACCATCAGGCCATCTTCGAACGTCACATCGCGTATTTGCTCCGTCCCCATTCGTGCGGGATCAGAGCAAGAGTCTACCTGCGTTCTGAGCGTTTTGCCGTCGAACGTGTAGGGACCTGCGTAGCATGAGTAGTCGCGCGTCTCTGCGTCGGGTATTTCTGACCTTGCATCCGTGATTGCGGCGGACAAACGACCGTCCTTCGTCAGCACCACTCTCCCGATGAAGTTATCGCCGCCGAAAGGTGGGGTGATTTGGTCGCCATTCGCGTCAACGGCTTCAACGCGAACAAGTGCCCAGGTTCCGATGTGTTTCGTCACTGCTATGATTCCCGTTTTGCGGAAAAGTTGGTTGAACCGACGTTATCGAACGTCTTCAAACCCAAAGCATAGGTCGTGCCGGCGAGTGCGCAAAGCTGAACAAGCCTGCGCTGCCGGCGCTATAGTCCGGGCAGGGGAGAACACGCCATGTCAGAAAAACAAACGCCGATCATCGACGCCCAGGTGCACGCCTATGAGCGCGATCATCCGGGCCGGCCCTGGGCGGCAGTGCTCACCGGGCCGCCCTCGGCAAATGGCGCGGAGATGGTTGCCGCGATGGACGCGGTGGGCGTTGACGGCGCCATCCTTGTCTCGGCCTACACCATGTACCGCTACGACCCAAGTTTTGCCCTTGAAGTGTGCGCCGAGCACCCCGGTCGGTTTGGATTGGTCACGCCGTTCGATGCTGCGGACCCCGAGGTTGGCGATAAGGTCAGCGACTGGGCAGCCAAGAAGGACACGGTCGGCGTTCGACTGTTGCTTACCCACGGGATTTCTGATGACGCCGGAGATGAGGGCATCTCTCGCCTGCTCGATGCCGCTCAACGCCAGGATCTCCCCGTTAACGTCTACTGCACCCAGCGTCACGAGCAGGTTGCCCAAATAGCCAGGCAGTTCCCCGACGTGTCTCTGGTGGTCGATCACATGGGCCTCGTTCAGCCGTTCCATCCGCCGGCGCCGGAAGGTGGCTGGGCCGATCTGCCGAAACTGCTGGCTCTGGCCGCATATGACAACGTGACCGTGAAGATCAGTGGTGCCGGCACGCTGTCACGCGAAGCTTTCCCCTTTCTCGATATTCGTGATCCCGTCAGCCGTATTCTCGACAGCTTCGGCGTCGCGCGATGCATGTGGGGAACCGACTGGACCCGCGCGGTCGAACTGTTGAGCTATGAACAAGGCGTCGAGGCATTCCGCCAAGACGACTGGCTGTCCGACAGTGATCGCGCCGCGCTGATGGGTGGCAACGCGCAACGCATATATAGCTGGTCGCCGGGCGCGCCCTAGCCGACCGATTTGGCAATCAACGGTCTGGTCCGGTGGCGTCAGTTTCCGATCTTCACCGGTCCGCTGTCGGCGACCAGGAGCTTCCAGTCCTCCGCCGGGGAGCCTTCCAGGTCGAGATGTCCGGTCAGCCAGTGAAGGCGGTCGGTATCCGGGCCCCTGGCCGAACAGAACCGGTCTTGCAGGAAGAACGGCGGCGTGGCCTGGTAGTAGAGCCGCGCGCGCACGGACGCGGGCGTTCCGGTGAGGGCATCGCGAGGCACGACGTAGGTCAGGTTGTCACCACCGCCGGTGCGATAGTCGGGGTCTTCGCCGACCGCCGTTGAGCCGGAATCTTCGGCGAGGTCGTCACCCGCGCCGAACGCCCGGGCGATCTCCTTGCGCTCGGGCAGCGGCAAGTAGCCGACGGGCAGGAGGCGGTTGTCCTTTACCTCGGCACAGATCGAAAGGAAGCTGGTCGTCAGTATGCCCTCCGGCTTCGCGTCGTGGCCGCAGGTCACCTCGGCGCGGTCGGGCGGTGTCGACACGAGTTCCTGATATATCTGTGCCTGGCTCTCGGCCGTCACCGATTGGAAATGCGGCTGGTGGGCGCGTGTCGCCCGGTCAGCCGGGACGGAGCAACTTGGTCCCCACCAGTCCTCGCCGGCGATCGGGGTGCCTGCACCGTCGACCAGCCGTCCGACGTTGTCGGTTCGACCGGACGCCCACAGAACCTCGCCGTCGCCATCGAGCACTTCAAAGGTGATGAAGGCGCGCCGGAAGCCGACCCCCGAGGGGAACTTGTGGCCCACCCGGTTCACGATGGCCACACTGGCGTGCAGCCCATCGCTTTTGAGTTCGGGTTTTCCGACAGCAATGGTCGCGACTTGCTTGGCCGCGCTCTCGTAGATCATCTGCTCGGTCGCGGCGGCGGGGGGCACGCCCTTTGAGACGAGCATCGGGTCCTGCTTGCGGATGCCGAAGATGTCGGGGAACTGGCGTGACATGCGCACGAGAAAGGAATTCAGGCCCACCAGCACATGGGGTGAATAGTCTTCGCGTACCAGGAGGTCGAGTTCGCTGGCTGCGGCGGTAAACTCCGCGGCGGGGAAGTTGGACACTTCCTGGATGCTGGCGATTTTGCTTTGCGTCAGGCGGCTGTCGCGCAGATGGCAACCCGCGCAGGTTATAGCAATTGCGCCGGCGCCCTCGGGCAGCTTCCCGGTATAGGGAGAGTCTCCGGTTCGGAAGTCGCTGAACGCCCATTCGGCATAGGTCGTTTGCTCATACACATGCGCGACGGTCTTGCCGCGATGCAGCACCGGGAGGTGCACCGTGTGGCAGCTGCCGCACGTCTCGGAAGAGCTGATCCCCATGTCCTGGTGCGGTGTGAGCCCAAGCGATTCCTGCATCGGTCGGGTACGGGGCTCGGCGACAGGTCCGATAATGCGGTCGCTCGGGCCGGTCAGGAAGGATCCGGTGAAGGTGCGCGCCAGTCCCGTCGCGTCGGGATTGAGTGTCTCTTGTCGCTCGATGGCGCAGGCGTTGCGCGGATTTTTGGCGGCGGCCTCATTGGCCTGCGTGCCGACGGCCATCTGGTGGCAGGCCATGCAGGAGATACCGTCACGCGCCAGTGCGCCGTAGTCGGCCTTGTCGGCATGGGCGTTGTTGGCGGGCCAGGGTATGGCGTTGACGTCGTCGCGCGAGAAAGCGTCGCACTGTCCGGTCGCGGCGTGGGAGTCGCTCTGCGCCTGGCGCTGGCCGAGGACGCCGTGGCAGCCCAGGCATGTCGTCTCCACGAACGCGGCGTCGTCGGGGTGAAAGCTCTGGGTCTCGCTGGCGAGCTGCGCGAAGAAGATCGGGTCGCGCCCGGCCAGTCCCATCGGCGAGGATCGCCAGGTGGCATAGGGCGACAGGTTGAGCAGTTTCCCGGTCTCGAAATCCGGCACCGTCATGTCGAAATGCAGGCCCGTGCTGCCGGCGTCGTGGCAGCCGAGGCACTGGTCGGAGGTCAGGAAGGGCCCGTGGCTGTCCGGAGCGTCGGCGGGTGTCCAGGCATTGTCGTAGGTCTGGGACGGCATCTCCTCGACGTCTTTTCGTGCGAGGGCCACGCCGTCGAGCTTGGGAAAGGCCTTCTGGAATCCGTCCAGCCAGTCTTTCAACGGCACGTCGCCGTCCGGCTTTGCCGCCGGGGGCGGCGTCGTGACCTTGGCGAGGTGCGATGGTGGCAGCGGCGTGTGCAGCGCCTCGTCCTGGCTCAGATAGAACAGCGGCTCACCCGGTTCCCCGGCGATGTTCCGGGTCGAAGAGAATGTCAAATTGTCGCGTGCCGAGGCGTGGCAATTCACGCAGTACTGGCCGAAACCCGCATAGGGCAGCCGGTTGGTCGTCTTGTCGGCCGGCCAGTCGGGCGTCCAGCCTTCCCAGCCGAACCAGCCCCAGTACCAGCCGTCGCGTGAGGCCTCGCGGTCGCGGACCATGACGGCCGCGCCGTTTTTCGGGAACAGCGTCAGCGGATCCTCGCTGGCGCAGGCGGAGGCCGGCGCGGGATACATTTCCTTGATCAGCATTGCCCCGTCGGGCATCGGCGCGGCGTCGCGGCCGGTGCCGACATCGGCTTCGGACCGGTTGTCGCGAATCCAGTCCGCCGCCTCGGGGGAGTACCAGATCACCACCGGCGCATGGACGCCGTGATCGGTGCCCTGCCATTCGCCGTCCTGGAAAATCGATATGAACGGCCCGGTGTCGCGCAAACTCTTGTCACGCTCCCAGCCCGCATCGGCGTCGCGGTGACAATAGCCGCGGAGAAACTTTCCGAGGGTTTTTTCGTACTCGCCGAGCGAGAGCGCCGACGGCGCGCGCACGGCGTCGCGCAGGTCGAGGCACATGGCCGGGTCGGTGGGCAGCAGCGGCTGTGCGTGCTTTACCGTGCAAGATTCCTGCGCCTGGGCGGCGCCCGTCGCAACCATGCTGGCAAAAAGAGCGGCTGTGATCCGCCACCGCATCGATGTTCTGCTTCGACCCATTGTTCGACCCCCCGATCGATTAACCCCGTGGCCCAAGAATAGGGGCTGGCAGACATTCGTACCAGCGACATTGAGTCAGAAGTTTGGAATCAGGTCGGGTTTGAGCCCGGACGCAGGACAAGCCAGAGTCCGGCGAGCACTATGGCGACGCCGACAAGGTGGCGAAGATCCAGCGTTCCGTCCGCGAACAGCGCGGTGCAGGCGATGCCGAGCGGCGGCACGAGAAAGGCGTAGAGCGAGGTAAAACTCGCTCCTGCCTTTGCCAGGAGGCGGTAATAGAGCAGGTAGGCCAGCCCGATCGGGATCGCGCCGCCGGCGGCAATGGTGACGAGCGCCTTGCCGGTCGGGAATGTCTTCGGCACACCCTCGACGCTCAGAGCGACCACCGTCAGCCCGACCGCGGCGAAGGCCATGATCCAGACCGTCAGTGCATACTGGTCGAGCTTATCGGTGCGGTTGGCGGCGTAGAGACCGTTGACCACAAAGACAATGCCGCCGGCCACCATGATGGCGATACCCTGTAATTCGGCATGCTGGCTCAACAATTTGGCCGGGTTCGCGAAGACAATCATGCCGGCCACCGCGATGGCGACTCCGACGAGGCTCGATAGGCGCATCGGCACTGTTTTCAGGACGCACATCGCAACCAGGAACGTCAGGATCGGCACCGTCGTGCCGATGACAGTGGCCAGGTCTGGTGTGATCATGTCCTCTGCGACAACAGTCGACAGTTGCGGCAGTCCGACTGCGGTGGCGGCCATGATGATAGGCGGCCAGGGGTTTTGCCGCAGCGTCGCCATGAGCGGCCGGCGCAGGATGATACGTACCCCGATGAATAGACACAGCGTGGCGATGATGAGCAGGGCCGCAGTCGCCGTGATGGGGGACAGCACCCGGTCGACACGTGCGATCAGGACGTAGCCCGAGGCCCAGGTAAGCGAAAGAGCGAGCAGCAACGCAATATTGGCAAACATACGGGGAGTCCGGAGCACAGGTTCGCCGCGGGATCGTGGCGGAATTTGCGCACCTTAAGGCGTTCTGATTGGCGACGACAAGGTCTTCTATGTGACCTGCTCGTTCGAGGACATCATGTGGGCCTGTGATGACGACATCGAGGCGGGTTCGCTGTTCAACCGGCGCGCGTGGCGTCAATTCGCCCCGGCAGACAGCGCGAACTCGGCGATGGAGGTTTCCTCGAACGGGTCGAGGCCCGTCACGTCGGCCAGTATGCGCGAATCCCCGACGGCGTTGGCGCAGCCCTGCAGGCCCATATCCGTCGCGACCAGATACATGGTCTGATGGACCACTCCCGCATTCAGCAGGGTGAGGCGGTAGGCGATGGCGTTATATTTCCAGCTCAGCCTGGGGGTGCGGCTGGCGAGCGAGATGACGGTATCGGGCAGGTTGTCCGCCTGCCCCATCCCCCGGGCGGAAACGGTGATCATTCGTTCTGCGGCCGTTGCGCTGTCGGGAAGCTGGTGCAGCCGATGGGTGAGACCCTGATAGTGATAGATGCCGGGCTGCAGGCCCTCGCATTGGCGGATGGCTATATAAAACTCCAACTCATGGATGGAGCCGCCGGACGGGTAGGGGCGTGACAACAATTCCTGCCCGGGCCCCTGGATGACGTCCGTGGTTCGGGCAACGCGATACAGGAAGGTCGAGAGGTCCGCGAGCGTCAGCGTATTGTCGCCATAGTCATACCCGGATTGCCGCCGCGACATGACTTCGAGCAGGCTGTCGCTGGAGTGCCGGACGGCGGCTTCGTCAACCGCGGGCAGCGGCACAACCGCGCCGTCCATATCGGGTTTGATGGCCGGTGGCGACGGGAACTCATCTTTGAACTTGTAAGCCTCTCCGGCGGCCATGGTATCTCGGTTGTGGCGGCTTGATTCATGCATCAGCTTGTCGTGAAACTGCCATGTTCGGCGCGCCGGGGATTCTTCGGCTGCCGTGTCTTCGAAGAACCCGAAGCGCCACAAGGCGATGGCCAGACCGCGCGCGTCGGGATCGTCCGATCCGGGGGCGGCGAGCGCGCCGATCAAGGCCGCGCCGCGCGCCGACAAAGTGATCCGTCCCGGTGCAATCGAAGATTCGAGGATCAGGCCCTCATCATCCCGGCGGATCCAGGCGAAGCGGGATAGCTCGACCGTATCGGGCGGGGTGTTGGTCTCATCGGGACCGAATTTGGATGTCAGGCTGGCGACCGTTGCCAGCGGCTCGCCGTCGAGCGTGATTGACCATTCGAGCAACTGTCCGAAACAAAATCTTTCCAGGTAGACATCGATGCCGTCGCGCGCGTTCGCGTCGCCATCTTGGGCGGCGATCGCGACGAGTTCCGCGTGGGTGGCGCCCGCGCCGTCCAATTGCATCAGCGCGTCGGCGAAGCGTGACGATCCTGCGGGGAAGGACAGGGGTTCGATGCTCGGGCGCAGGATCGTCAGGCGGTCGCCGTCGCGCTCGATGTTCCCAGCGAGAGGGCTGAGGCGATGTCGGAGTTCGATGCGGTCAGCCAATATAAAGTCGCAGTGTGCTGTAGGACCGCGGTCTGGGTGACATTCGGATCAATGCAATATCCGCGAAAAATGGTGGGCGCGACAGGGATTGAACCTGTGACCCCTGCCGTGTGAAGGCAGTGCTCTCCCGCTTTCGGTCGCTTCGCTCCCTCTCAAAGCTACGCGCCTTGCCACGCTGTAAAGACCGGATTTCTGGCGAAAACCGCAAAGTCCCAATCGTTTTAAACAACTGGAACATTACAGTATCGCATGATTGCCACCCTGTGAATCCTCGATGTGAGTGGCACAAATTTGGCACAAAAGAGGAAACGAATTAGCGCATGTGGCGCCTGTCCGCGGCGCTCGACAACCGACCTCCCAAATTGGGTTGGGGGAGCAATTTCGCCGCTGTGACACGGTTCCATCTCTGGATGGGACGACAACCCCCAGCCCGGGGGGACAAAAATCGACCCCCTACCGAATATATATTGGAAGATGGCCCGGATAAATTTTAGGTCAGAGTAACCAGAGTTGATCTCGATGGACTGCCCTGTGTCCTTGAGCGACAGAACCCTCTTGGGTGAGGCTAGGAGGCCTGTACAGAGTCACTAGCTCTATGAAAAATGGCGTCTTTATTTCGTGACGTTTTTCGCGGC
>JABIVD010000019.1 GCA_018667335.1 Rhodospirillaceae bacterium | reverse complement strand
CGATGCCGGCGGTTCGGGTGACGGGGCCGATGCGCCGCAGCTATGCGCCGCGCCGGAAGAGGTCGAAATCGGCACGGCAGACATTGTCACAATTGCGTCGCCACCGGCGTTTCATGCCGACCATGTCGCGGCGGCGATGGCTCTGCGGCCGGATATTCTGCTCATCGAGAAACCATTGAGCGCGGACCTTTCGGGCGCCCAAGCGATTGCCGATTTGCACGCGGCGGAAGGCGGCACAATCCACGCTGTCGTGAATTTCAATCGTCGCGCCGACCCCGGCATGGCCGACTGGCGCGAACTCTGGGCCGGTCGCGATCCGCGATCGGTGGTCATGCGCTACAGCGACGGCCTGATGAACTATGCCAGCCATCTGGTGGATCATGCATTGGAATGGTTTGGGGTGCCGATACAGGTGCGGGCGCTGCCGCCTTTCACGCCGTCCGCCACGCCGGAGGCGAATCCGAGCTTCGTCCTGGAGTATGACAACGCGCCGCCCGTTCATGTGCTGGGAATCCCGGACATCGATTACGACATGTTCGAGATTGATGTCTATTTCGCCGACGGCATGGTGAGTGCGCGGAACAATGCGGTGGAGAAATCTGCGCTCGGTCGCCGCGCTGATCTCTACTATCCAGGCTATACCGCCCTGACCGCCGAAGAGGCTGGCAGCGTTGTGCGGCCGATTGGCGGTTTTACAGAAACCTATCGCGCGCTCGCACGACGTTTGTCCGAGACCGATCGCGCCGCCGAGGGCGTTGCATTGTGTACCGTCCCGGAGGCGTTGTGCGGCATGCAAATTCTTCATGCCGTGCTTCGGTCGCATGGCGAGGCGGGTCGCCCGATTCCCGCATCCGAGTACCAGACCGCGGCATTTGCCGCGCCGTAGAATGAAAACAGGAGACTTTCGCATGTCCGGTTCGACGTTGGCCTATCTGGGCGGAGACCCGATCAATACCCAGCCCCTGCCGCTGTACAACATGATCGGGGACGAGGAGAAGCGCGCGGTTGCGGCGGTGCTCGACAGCGGCGTTCTCTCCGGGTTTGCCGCTCAGCCAAACGACGACCACTATGGTGGCGCCGTTATCCGCGCGCTCGAGGATCAGTTTTGCGAAACATTCGGCGTGCGCCACGCCATTGCCGTGAACTCGGCGACATCCGGGCTGCATGCGATGGTGTCGGCGACACGCATTGGTCCCGGCGACGAAGTGATCGTGCCGCCATACACGATGACGGCGTCTGCGACGGCGGTCCTCATGACCGGCGCGGTTCCGATTTTCGCAGATATCGACGACGAGATATTCTGCATCGATCCGGCATCGGTCGAGCAGCGGATCACGTCACGAACCAAGGGCATCATGGCGGTCAACCTGTACGGTCACCCGGCCCGGTTGCGCGAACTGAAGGCGCTCGCCGACCGGCACGGACTGTTTTTGCTTGAGGACAACGCCCAAGCGCCGCTGGCGTCGATCGATGGCCAGCTTTCCGGCACGTTCGGCCAGTCGTCGGTGTTCAGCCTGAACCGGCACAAGGTCATGCAGTGCGGTGAAGGTGGCGTTGTCATTACCAACGACGACACCGTCGCTGAGCGGTGCCGGCTGATGCGTAACCATGGCGAAGTTCTGGTCGCGGACCTCGGGATCGAGGATATCGTCAACACCCTGGGCCTCAACTACCGGATGACGAATATGGAGGCCGCGGTGGCATCCGAACAGTTGAAGAAACTGCCCGCGTTTACAGATGCCCGTATCGCTCTGGCCGATCATCTGAGCGCGCGTGTGGCGGAGATACCCGGGATCACGCCGCCGACGGTGCTTCCGGGCTATCGGCATGTCTATTACATGCACACGATGACGTATGACGCCGAAGTGACGGGCATTCCGCGAGATCTTTTTGTGAAGGCCGTCCAGGCGGAGGGGTTCCAGCTCGCCGCTGGCTATGTGAAGCCGCTCTATCTGGAGCCGCTCTATCAGAAGCGAATATGTTTTGGGCCCGACGGTTTCCCGTTCAGCGCCAACCCGAACATCGATGCGGATACCTATCGGGCGGGCATCTGCCCCGTGGTCGAACGCTTGCAGAACCGGGACCTGATGTGGACGGCGATGATCTACCCGCCGCTGACGACATCGTTCCTCGACGGATTCGCAGACGCCATCGAGAAGGTGATCGCCAACCGCGATGCATTGCTTGCCGACGCCGCGGCCAACTCCAAGGTCGCCTGACGCGTCGCCGTCGGACAGAGAATTCAAATGCGGATCGCCATCATCGGACAACCCGTGCGCAGCGAATTACAAATCGCGCTGGCACGACACTGGAAAGAAACGCTTGGAGCCGAATTGTCGTTGTATGGCGGTTCCGAGAAGGGGTTGGAAACATACCGCGCCCTCGCCCCCGACCTTTTCGATCGCTTCGTCGTCGCCCCCAGTCCCTATTTCGCCGACGCCCCGGAGGACGGGGTCGAAGTGCCGGATGATGAGACCATCGTCACGCGGGCGCTCGATTATGAGGAACGCTTCGGTGTGCCGCTGAATTGGCTGATGACGGTCGACAGGGTGCACGGGCTCGGCTACTCGCCTGGCGGGTTCTATTTCCCCCGGTCATACGGAGAAGCGAAAGTCAGCCAGATCGATGTGTTGCGCGGGTATCTCGCTTTTTTCGAGTTCTGGGACCGAGAACTGGTCGCGCAGAAGTTCGATGTTCTGATCAACGGCTACAATTTTGAGTACTTCCCCTGCCTCGCGAACGACACGCCGATGCGGACGCTGACATCTGCGCGCAACGGCAATTTCTACTTCTGGAGCCACAGTTGTTTCGGCGAACTCGACGGCCTCGATAGTGCCTATCTTGGGACGTCGGCCGACGCCGTTGACTTGCCCGACACGGCCGCCGAACTGAAGGATGCACCAGTCCTGAACCGCAAGCAGCTCGACGCTCTGCGCCGTCGTGGCCGGGTGATCAGTCTGCTGCCCCGGATATACCGGATCCTTCGCAACTGGGCTCTGCGCCAGATCGGGCCGGACGTGAAGAAGCGGTACAAATTGTCGTCGGAGCTGCGCTATGCGTTCACCGAGTGGTGGTCGATGCGTCGTCTGCGTCGTAGTGGCATGCCAACGGCCGCAGAACTGGCTGGGCGGAAATATCTGTTCTACGCGCTGCAGGTGGAACCGGAGCAAAACTTCCAGGGGTTCTCTCCGGAGTATTTCTATCAGCAGTCTGCGATCATCTCGTTGTCGCGTGATCTTCCGCCCGACACGGTGCTTGCGGTCAAGGAACATATCCCGGCGATGAACCGGCGCCCGAAACAGTTCTACGAGCAACTGCGTTTGCTCAAGAATGTTGTCCTTGTGGATCCGAAGGAGGATGGCCTGACCCTGGTTAAAGGCGCGCGCGCCGTTGCGACCATCAACGGCACCGTCGGGCAGGAGGCAGCGGTGCTCGGGATTCCGGTGCTCTCATTCGGGCGCCGAAACCACTACAACGTCGTCGATCATGTGAAGGTTGTTACGGACGAGGCGCAGATCGCACCGGCCCTGCGCTGGGCACTTTCGGATGATTTCGATCGCGCGGCTGCCCGTGTGAACGGTGCGCGCTATCTGTCGGCGCTGCGTTCCCTCAGTGTCGACATGGCCGATTTCGGTTATCACAATCGTGGGGGGTTCGACGAAACGGTCATCCGCGAGGCCACAGCTGCGCTGCTGCGTTCCCTTGATCTTCCTGCCGCGCAATCGTGACCATGAGCATGAAGGACGCACCCGCCATGGACTTCAGTCTCGTCATCACAAACTACAACCGCGAACGGTTCATTGACCGGGCGATTCGATCGTGTCTGATGCAGATAATTCTGCGGCGGCCGATCGAAATCATCGTTGTCGATGACGCTTCGACGGACGGGTCGCTCGATATCATCCGCGAGTTCAGTCACGACGTGCAGGTGTTCGAGCAAGACCGGAACCAAGGGGTTGCCGCGGCGTCCAATGTTGGCCTGGCCAATGCCAGCGGGCGCTATTGGATGCGGGTCGACGCCGACGACTTCCTCAATACGTATGCCTGCGCATTTCTCGGCTCAATCCTTGATGAGAACCCGGATATCGATTTCGTTTACTGCGATCATCACCGGGTCGATTTGCGCGGCGTGAAGGTGTCGCGGGTGCGGCTCGACAATGATGAGACCTTGTTTGAGCACGGGGCCGGCGTGCTGTTCAGGACCGAAAAGCTGCGCGAGATTGGCGGCTATGACGAAGACCTTCGCAACGCGGAGGACCGTGACCTGCTGATGCGGCTGCGGGCGGCCGGCTCCAAGGGCTATTACTTGCCGGTGTCCCTTTACCGGTATTACATCCACGGTGCGAATATTAGCCTCGGCGATGACCGTGATGGTTATCGCTCGATGGTCACCGACCGGCACAGCGGTGACTGAAATTGACCGGCCGTATCATGAGGCGTGATTTGAGACGGCGCATTGGCAACGTGCTGGACTGGCTGCGTTGGCGGCGGGCCTATCGCTGGTCCGTCCGAAGCTGGTTCATCCCCGGCGATCTCGCGGCCAGCAGGTTGGTCCTCGACAGTTTCCGGCCGTCGCGAGTCTTGAAGCCCGAACCGACGAGCGCGCCGAGTGGCCGGCGCGTTCTCGTGCTCGCACCCCATCCTGACGATGAGAGTATCGGCGCAGGCGGCACGCTGCTGCTGGCGCGTGAATCGGGCTGTGAAGTCTCGGTGCTTTTCATTACGACCGGCCGGGCGCGTGAACGTGACGTGCGACGGAAGGAAGCGGAGGACGTGTGCGCGGCCGCTGGCTTCAAGGCTTATTTTGCCGAACAGGACGCCGATGCTATTGACGTCGCTGCGGCCGCGGACGTCGTTGCCGGATTGCTTGCCGAGCATCATTTCGATTGCCTGTTTGTGCCGTTCTTGCTCGATGATCACGACGATCACAGGCGTGCAAACGAGGTGTTGCTTGAGGCGGCCGCGCTTCCGGCGGGCGCACGCGGGCTGCCGCGCGAGGTGTGGGCTTATCATGTTTACGGGCCGGGCCCGATGAACTGCATTATCGACATCAGCGCCATGGCCGAACGCAAACGCGGCCTGGTAGCACGCCACCGGTCGCAGATGACCAGCCGGGACTGGGCACATTTTTCGCTCGGTATGAACGCGGTGCTCAGTCGTTTTCTGCCCGGTGACCCGGCAGCCCGTCATGCCGAAGGTTTCATGGTTGCCCCGACTGAGGAGTATCTGGCGTTGGTGCGCGAAGCCTTGGCGTGCGGCCTGTATCTGGACAGCGCGGGTGGGCCATGAGCCTGGCCAACCTTGGTTCGCCGCTTGTCGCCCACGGTGGGGTTGCCGTTCATTGCGTTGACGCGGATAT
Organism: Rhodospirillaceae bacterium; assembly: GCA_018667335.1. GTDB lineage: Bacteria > Pseudomonadota > Alphaproteobacteria > UBA6615 > UBA6615 > UBA8079. The sequence continues at coordinate 18,110 of JABIVD010000019.1, read as the reverse complement.
CGACGGAGATGCGTGGGACGCGGCATTGCTGGATCTGGGTGCAGGTGCGCCGTTTGCGACATCCGCATGGGCGCCGGTTCTGCGCGATTATTTCGGCGTCGCGCCGATATATCTTCTGGCCCGGGCGGAACAACGAACCGACGGATGGGACGGGTGCCTCGCCTGTTACGTCAATCGGGACTGGACTGGCCAACGACGCCTGTATGGCGCGCGCCAGGGGATGTTCGCCACGCAGCAGGCAGCCGATGCTTTGGTTGCGGCGGCAAATCATCTCGCCGGGATGCACGGGTGCGCGGGTTTCGACCTGAGCTCGACCGACCCGGTCCTGGAAGATCGTCCCGGACATCGCGCCCGCACGACATTCCGGCTGGCACTGGATCGAGATCATGATGTCATGTGGCGCCAACTTCGCGACAAGACCCGAAACATGGTGCGCCGCGCGCAGAAAAGCGACGTGACGGTGCGTGAGCTTCCCCATGACGATACGAGCTTCCGCATTCTGGCGACCCACAATGAGCGCAACCTTCTGCCCAAGGGCGTTGCCGTACCTGACGCCAACTATTTTGCGGCGGTTTGCGCCAGCCATGGGGCGCGTGCGCACATTCTTTCGGCGTGGCTGGGCGACGTGCCGATCGCGAGCATGCTCGTGTTGCGGCACGGCGGCGTGGCCGTATATCCGGTGCAGAACGCTGATCCCGCGCATCGGCGCCTGGCGCCGATCCAGTTGCTGACCTGGGAGGCCATGTGCCTGGGTGCGGCGAATGGATGTGAAGCGCTCGACATGGGTGAATCGGGTGAGGGCAGCCCGGTCTACAAGGCGAAGCGAAACTTTGGTGGATCCCCGAAAACGGTCTCCGCCCTAAGCGCGCGGGTCGATAGCGATGTTTCGTCGGACAGCGGTGCCTTCAGTGCGAGAATTCGATCGGTCCTCGACAGCGCGACGATGCAATACGCACCCATGCCGCTGCGCCGTCGATACGGCCGGTGGCGATTCCGTCGTGGCCGAATTTTGTAGTTGAATCAGTCTATTACGGTCTTGTGGCGCGCGCCGGATTATGCTAATTAGTGACGTAAGAATCGGGCGGTATTGCTCGGTTTTCAAAGCGGTCCGACAAACACTCTCCTCCGAAGCATTGGAACGGGAGTGCGGTAGCTTTTCAGGGGTCGGTCTGAATGTTCCGGCACCGTTTCCCCAATACCCAACCAACCATTCTTTAAAACGCAGCTGGCCGATTTAACGCCGGTTCGGACGATGGCATTCCGGGGCACTTTCCCGGGCGCTGTGCCCGAGTCCGGCCCGTCGAACACGCCGGTTGCTAGAGAGCGCTTTTCGAGATGGATCTAAAGAATTCCTCCGTCCTCATCACCGGCGGCACCGGTTCGTTCGGCCGCCGGTTTCTAAAGACATTGCTCGACTCCCAGGAGCCGGCCCGCGTGGTCGTGTTCAGCCGGGATGAGCACAAACACCATGAGCTGGAAACCAGCCTCGATCCGGAGCAGCGCAGCCGGGTGCGATTCTTCATTGGCGATGTGCGCGACAGGGATCGGCTGCTGACCGCGATGCAGGGGATCGACTATGTGGTCCACGCAGCGGCGCTGAAGCACGTTCCGCTGGCCGAATATAATCCCTTCGAATGCATCCAGACGAATGTCATCGGCGCTGAGAATGTGGCGCAAGCGGCGATCCTTGCCGGGGTTAAGAAGGTGGTGGCACTCTCGACGGACAAGGCGGCCAACCCGATCAATCTATACGGCGCGAGCAAACTCGCGTCGGACAAGATTTTCATCGCCGCCAACAATGTCGCGGGATCGGCGGACACCCGGTTCTCGGTCGTGCGCTATGGCAATGTCGTGAATTCGCGCGGCAGCGTTGTGCCCTTTTTCCGCAAGCTTATCGAAGATGGCGCCGATCATCTGCCGATTACGGATGAGAGGATGACCCGATTCCTGATCACGCTGGAGCAGGGGGTCGAGTTCGTACTTTCGTCCATGGCCAGCATGCAGGGCGGGGAAATTTTCGTGCCGAAGATCCCAAGTGCGCGGATCACCGACCTCGCCCGGGCAATCGCACCGGACCTGGAGCAGCGCGTCGTCGGCATCCGGCCCGGTGAGAAGCTCCATGAGGTCATGATTTCCAGCGATGATTCACGAAGCACAGTCGAGACCGACGGGCACTACGTGATCGAACCCTCCTTCGTATTCTGGGCGCGAACCCGCGACCCGGTCGCGGGCAGTGCGCCCGTGACGGAAGGGTTCACCTACACCAGCGACGGCAACGCCCACTTTCTGTCGGAAGCCGAGATTCGCGACATCATCAAGTCTGTCTGATTGCGGCGGCAGCGGAATTGCACGGTTCGTGCCGGGCTGCAGAATATGAGCGACAACATGCCACCCTTCCTCTCCTACGGGCGACAGCAGATCGACGACGACGACGTCGCAGCGGTGGCGGCGTGTCTGCGGTCGGACTGGTTGACCACGGGACCGCAGATCGATGCCTTCGAGGCCGAGCTGGCGCAGCGGCTGTCGGTGCCACATGTCATCGTTTGCAGCTCTGGAACATCGGCGCTCCACCTGGCGTGTCTGGCGGCGGGGCTGGGTCCGGGCACCGTCGCGATCGTGCCGTCGCTCACCTTCGTTGCCACCGCCAATGCCGTTCGGTTTGCCGGCGCCGAGGTCGTGTTCTCCGATGTGGATCCGCTGTCGGGCCTGATGCGGGCTCAGGATCTGGAAAACGCGATCGCGCGACAGCGCGACGCGTATCCGGATCTCCCTTTGATTGCAGCGTTGCCGGTGCACATGAACGGGCAGACGGCGGACATGGACGCACTACGTGACGTGGCAAACAATGCCGGCATTCGCCTGATCGAGGATGCGTGTCACGCGCTGGGTGCGGAACATGAGATCGCGGTCGAGGGCGCATCACGCGAATGGCGCCCGGTCGGGTCCTGCCAGGCCGGCTGGGCCGCGTGCTTCTCGTTCCATCCGGTCAAATCGATCACGACGGGAGAAGGCGGTGCGGTCGTACTTCGGGATGACGCGGCGGCGGCCCGCATTCGGCGCCTGCGCAACCATGGTCTTGAGCCGGCAGGTCAAGAAGATGCCCGGCTGCCTGAGGGGCTGGGGCCCAACGGCGACTATCCGGGTGCGTACGGGATGTCCGAAATCGGCTTCAACTACAGGATCACCGATATTCAATGTGCCCTGGGACGTTCGCAGCTCGCGAAGCTCGACGGGTTTGTTGCGCGCCGCAGAGCATTGGCGGCCCACTATGATACTGCGCTCCCGCGCCTGGGTGATCTGGTGTCGAGGATCAATTGGGATGCCCGGTGCCGGCCGGCCTATCACCTGTACCCGGTGCAGATCGGCCCCGATGCGGGTCTGGCACGCGGCGCGATCATGCAGGGATTGCGAGAACAGGGCATCGGAACCCAGGTACATTATATTCCGGTCCATCGTCAGCCTTACTACGCGGATCGTTATGGCGTTGCCGAACTTCCCGGTGCCGACGCGTATTTCGACAGAGTCATATCGTTGCCGATCTTCGTCGACATGACGCTCGCAGATGTTGACCGGGTGGTTGACGCGCTGGGCGAGGTCCTGGTCGGGGCGGCCGCGTGAGCGCCTTCGCGCAACGAAACGTGCGTCGGGTTGCGGTGCTCGGCCTCGGGTCCATTGGTTCCCGACATGTGCGGAATGCCCGGCAACTCGGCTTGGATGTCGTCGGGTTCGATCCAAGTGCGAGCGCGGGTGCCGACGTTCCGGTCGAGGATTTTGTGCGGGTAGACAACGTGGCCACGGCTCTCGCGGACGCGGATGCCGTCGTCATCGCATCACCGTCCGAGCAGCATCTCGATGATCTGGAGCAGGCGATCCTGGCCGGGTGCCCGGCGCTGGTCGAAAAACCTATTGGTCATGACCCGGAACGGACTGCGGCTCTGCTCGATCGTGCGGCGGTGGCGCAGTTGCAAGTCGGGGCGGCTTTCAACCTGCGGTGCAGATCGGTTGTGCAGGCGCTGCACGCTCGCGCCGCGGACCGATTGGGAGAATTTATCTGGGCGCGTTTCGTCTCGGCCTCCTGGCTTCCGGATTGGCGGCCGGCTTCCGACTACCGCGCAGGCTATGCCAACCGGCCGGAGAGCGGTGGTGTCGTGTTCGATGTGATTCATGAGATTGACCTGGCAGCCCATCTCATCGGCTCCGCCGAGGTCGCATCGAGCGTGACGCGCCGGAGTGGCCGGCTCGAACTCGAGACCGAAGACACTGCGGAGATCGTGTTGCAGCATGCCGCTGGATGTCTGTCGTCGCTGCATTTGAATTTTGCGAGCCCCGTGCGTCGGCGCGCGGCCGAGATTTGCGGAACGACGGGGATGGTTACGGCGGATCTGAGGTCGGGCGAGATCACGTGGCGTGACCGGGGCGGCGATGTCGCGGACACAGAGACCATACCGATCGACCCAAATGCCGAGTACCTGGCGACGCTGGCCGAATTCGTGTCGGCACTGGAACAAGGCGCAGCGCCGGCGAGCGACGGGCTGGCGGGATTGGCGGCAGTGCGGCTGGCGCATCGGGCGCGCCACATGCCGCCAGCCGGAAATTGAACAGGCCTGTCTTCGGATGACAAATGTGAATGACACCACTGTCGCATTGATCCAGGCCCGCATGGGTTCGAGCCGGTTGCCGGGAAAGGTGCTGGAAGAGGTTGGCGGTTGCCTGGTTTTGGCGCGCTGCGTTGCGGCGGCCTCGGCGAGTCGGCTGACGGGTTCTGTATGTGTCGCGACGTCGACCGAGGCTGTCGATGACCCGATCGCGGCCTGGTGCGCCGACAACGGGGTAACCGCATTTCGAGGCAGCGAGACAGACGTGTTGTCACGTATGCATGGGGCGGCACGCGAGGCGAACGCGGAAACCGTGGTGCGCCTGACGGCCGACTGCCCGCTGCACGACCCGTCTGTGATCGACCAGGTTATCTGGTTCTACCGTGCGACCGGCGCGGACTATGCAAGCAACACCCATCCGTCGACATGGCCAGATGGACTAGACGTCGAGGTGTTTTCGATGTCCGTTCTCGAACGCGCCCAGCATGAGGCTGATTTGCCGTCTGAACGCGAACACGTCACCCGTTGGATGCGGGCGAATGCCAGCCAACTGCAGACCGAGACACTGATCTGTCCGCTGCCCGATTTGCATCGGCGGCGCTGGACGCTGGACACCGCAGACGACCTCGCACGGATCAGGCAAATCGCCGAGCAGTTCGATCCCGCCACCCTGCCGTCCTTTCTTGATGTACTGGCTGTCGAAGACGGGCTGGTTTGGCCGGTCGGCGCGGAAGTTGTGGATGCAAGTGCAGAACGCAACAGCTCGTTGCCGGCGGCGTTGACCGCCGACATTCGCGTCAAAGCTTCGCGGCCGCGAAGTTTTGCGCGGTCGAATGCCAAAGTGGATGTGGTTGATGCACTGGTGCCGCTGGCGAGCCAGACGTTCAGCAAGTCGCGGGTCATTCTGCCCGAGGGAAAGGCGCCTCTGTTCGCGTCCCATGGTCTCGGGGCGCGGGTCTGGGATATCGACGGCAACGAGTATGTCGACCTGGTCTCGGCGCTGCTCGCCGTTAGTCTGGGCTATTGCGACCCTGATGTGGACCTGGCGGTGCGACGGCAGGCCACCCGTGGTGTGTCGTTCAGTCTCGCCAGCGAGCTTGAGTACGAACTCGCGTCGACCCTGACGGAGATCATCCCGTCTGCGGAGGCAGTTCGCTTCGGCAAGAATGGAACCGACGCCACGTCTGCTGCGGTTCGCGTGGCGCGCGCACACACCGGGCGGGACGAGGTGGTCGCCATGGGCTACCACGGCTGGCAGGACTGGTATATCGGCACCACCACGAGAAACAAGGGCGTGCCGGCCCACACTCACGCCGGCACCCATCGGGTCGCGGCAGGCGATCTGAACCAGATAGAGGACATCCTCAAGGCGCGTGGGAATTCGATTGCCTGCGTGATGCTTGAGCCGGTTTTTCAAACCTACGAGGCCGGGCATGAGTACCTAGCCGCCCTCAAATCGCTGACCGAGTCCTGCGGTACGCTGCTGGTGTTCGACGAAACGGTGACCGGGTTCCGGCTCGCCCTGGGGGGCGCGCAGGACTATTACGGTGTGGTGCCCGATCTCTCGGCATTCGGTAAGGGGATGGCGAACGGGTATCCCCTGTCCTGTCTGGTCGGACGGTCGGAGATCATGTCGGAAATGCGCGAGGTCTTCCTGTCGTCTACCTTTGGTGGCGAGGCCGTTTCACTCGCGGCTGCCTTGGCGACAGTGGCAAAAATCCAGCGCGAACCGGTGATCGAATCCCTCTGGCGGACCGGCGGTGCACTGCGCGCCAACGTCAACCGGATGCTGGCCGAGACCGGCCTCGATGCGGCGATTGCCCTCAAGGGTGTCGATCCATGGGTCGGCATTGCCGTGCATGACCATGCGGGGGCGAGTGCGATGGAAATCCGAACCTATCTGATGAAAGAAATGATGGCGCTTGGCGTTCTGGTGACCGGCAGCCACAACATCAGCTATGCCCATGACGATGCGATCATGGAATTGGTCTCGGAATGCTATGCCATGATCCTGCCTCCGCTCGCTGATTATCTTGCCAATGGAACCTTGCGGCAAAGCCTGGACTGCAAGGTGGTTCAGCCGGTTTTCCAGGTTCGATCGAACTGAGTGTCACCATGATTTTTGCCGATTCCCCCGCGAATATTCTAGTCGTTGCCGCGCACCCGGACGACGAAGTGCTTGGCTGTGGCGGCACCATCGCGCGCCACGCCGACCGTGGCGACCATGTCGACCTTCTGTTCCTGACGGATGGTGTCGGTGCGCGCGGCGAAAGCCCCGTCGCAACAGTGGGTGCACGCCAGGAAGCGGCGCACGCCGCCGCCGGAATTTTGGGTGCACAAACCCCACAGTTTCTGGATTTCCCGGATAACCGATTGGATTCCGTCGACCTGCTTGATGTCATCCAGGCGATCGAGGCGGTCCTCGCAGCGAGGCCATATGACACCGTCTACACCCACTGGGAGGGAGACCTGAATATCGACCACCAGGTGGCGAGCCGGGCGGTTCGTACGGCGACGCGCCCTGTTCCCGGCCAGAGCGTGCGGGCGGTGCTCTCCTTCGAGGTGCCGTCGAGCAGCGAATGGGCATTCTCGGACGTTGTGCCGGAGTCGCCGAATTTTGCGGTATCGATCGCCGACCAGATAGACCGGAAGCTTGCAGCGTTGGATGCCTACGCGATGGAAATGCATGACCCGCCCCATCCCCGTTCCCAGGAGGCTGTACGTGCGCTGGCAACATGGCGCGGTGCCCAGCACGGGTTTGCGTTTGCCGAGGCGTTTACGCTGGTCAGGGCCGCTCATGCCTGAGGCCAGTTTCAAGATTGGATCCCGAACCGTGGGCGCCGAGGCGCCCTGCTTCGTCATTGCCGAGATCGGTGTGAACCATGAGGGCAGCCTCGATCATGGCATGGGGATGGTCGAAGCGGCGGCCCGGGCGGGCGCCGATGCTATCAAGCTTCAAACCGCGTTGCCCGAGGACAATTACGCGCCTGACACGGACGTCTATCGGCAATACGCGGAGTCCTTCCTGTCCATGGAAGACACCGGCAAGATCTTCGAACATGCCCGCACCAAAGGGCTGGCGGCTTTCACCACCACAGGCCTCGCGACCCTGCCGGCGATCGAGGCGCTCGGTCCCGATGCCTACAAGGTTTCGTCGGGCACCCTGAGCAACCATCCGCTGCTCGAGGCGCTATGCGCCATGGGTCGTCCGGTGCTGCTCTCGACGGGAATGAGTGATCTCGAAGAGGTCGACGAGGCGGTGCGTCTGGCCCGGATGGCCGGCGCGGACCGGCTGTCGGTGCTGCAATGCACGTCGCTTTATCCGGCGCCGCCCGAAAGCCTCAATCTCGCGTCCATCCGCACGCTCGCTGACCGGTTTGACACGGTCGCGGGGTTCTCCGACCACAGCCTTGGGATCGATGCCTGTGTGCTCGCGGTGGCGGCCGGCGCGAAGATCATCGAGAAGCATTTCACCTTCGACAGCACGCGGTCCGGTTGGGACCATCCCGTCAGCGTCGAGGAGACCGAATTTCGCCGGATGATGGAGGCCCTGCGCGCTGCGGAAACCTGCCTGGGCAGTGCCGGCAAGCCTCTCTCGCCGGCACAGCACCAGATGGCGATGGGCGCCCAGCGCTACATCGTTGCGCGCCATGACATCGAGGCGGGGGCGCAGATCGAGCTTTCCGACCTCCTGTTCTGGCGGCTGCAGGATGCCGATGATGCCTTTCCGGCGAAGGAGTATCGGAACGTCGTTCGGAGTCGGGCGGCGCACGCGATAAGCGGCTATAAGCCACTCAGTCTAGGCGACATCGAGTGAGCAGGAGCAATGCGATGAAGCAAGTCAAGATTTTCGACACCACCTTGCGGGATGGCGAACAGTGTCCCGGGGCGTCCATGACCCCTGCGGCGAAACTCGATATCGCCCGGGTGCTCTCGGAACTTAACGTGGACGTTATTGAGGCCGGGTTTGCGGTCGCATCTGACGGTGACTTCGAGGCGGTCAATCGTATCGCGCGAGAAATCAGGAACGCCGAAATTTGCAGCCTGTGTCGCGCCAACAGCCACGATATCGATCAGTCCCTCGAGGCGCTGGCGCCCGCCGAACAGCCCCGAATTCATATCTTCATTTCGACCAGCCCGATCCACATGAAGTACAAGCTGCGCCTGACCCCGGACGAGGTCATCGAATCGATTGATTCTTCCGTGCGCTATGCCCGCCGCTTCTGCAACATCGTTGAATGGTCGTGCGAGGACGGGACGCGCAGCGAGACCGAATTTCTGAAACGCTGCTTTGACACCGCAATTCGCGCAGGTGCAACCACGGTGAATATTGCCGACACAGTCGGCTACACCATGCCGACGGAGTTCCAGCGCATTATCCGCACGCTTCGCGAATCCGTGGACGGGATGGACCGGGTCGACTTCTCCGTTCATTGCCATGACGATTTGGGGATGGCGACCGCCAATTCGCTGGCCGCGATCGAGGCCGGGGCGACCCAGGTGGAGTGCTCGATCAACAGCCTCGGTGAGCGGGCGGGCAACGCCAGCCTCGAGGAAATCGCCATGGCCCTGAAGACCCGCTCGGACATTCTCGGGGCGGAAACGCGCATCGACACCCGCCATCTGCAGAAGGCATCAGCCCTGGTATCGGCGGTCACCGGGTTTCCGGTGCCGCCGAACAAGGCGATCGTCGGCAAGAATGTGTTCGCGCATGAATCCGGAATTCACCAACATGGAATTCTGCAGAACCGCCTGACCTACGAGATCATGAAACCCGAAGACATCGGGTTCACGGAGAGCTCGCTCGTGCTCGGCAAGCATTCCGGCCGGCACGGGCTGCGGGCGAAACTGTATGAGATAGGGTTTGAGCTCGGCGAGAATGCGTTCGAATCGCTCTTCGTTGAATTCAAGAAACTCGCCGACCGGGTCTCGGTGGTGTCCGAAGATGATCTGCGCGAACTCGTTCGTGATTATGCGCCGGACGCCGCGCGCTCGGCCAACAACTAGCAGGAGCCATGACATGAGCGATTCTGTTCTCGCGGCGGCGGATGCGCCGTCGCTGCCTCTCGACCAGTTCCCCGATCAGGGCGCGGCAACTCTCCGGGGGCTTTTGCCGCCGGACCCCTGTTCGATACTTCGCGATGCGATCAATGAACACCGCCCGATGCGGAAGGAAATCTTCTATCAGAGCCGCGAGGAATTCGAGAAGTTCGGGCGCTGGGAGCGCTACTCACCCGGCGCGACCGACCATAATTTCCTGCTGACCGATGCCTGCGACACGAGTTTCATCGAAGACAGTCCGGCATTCGTCGCCGCGTTGGGAAAGCTGGCCGGCGACAATTATTCGATCATGAAGAAAGCGATCATCCGATCGACCCCGCATTTTACGCTGCCCGACTGGATCCTGGAATATGTGCAGGAACTCGGCCGGCCGAACCTGAACCCCTTCGTGCGGGATGAATTTCAGGACGTGCAGTATTTCTTCTACACCGACTATCACCAGGACAAGACGCGACAAAAATCGAATTTCGTCACCGTCTATGTCTACCTGGATACGGTCGAGGCGAACTACTCGTCGCTGCGCATCCTGCTTGAAAGCCACAAGCTCGGCATGACCCACTATCCGCATTCACTGCGGCGTGCGTACGGGGATTCGGCTCTCTGGTACTACAACAACAGCGACGGCGATCATGTGAAGTGCCCCGAGTTCGTGGTCACGGGCGAGGCCGGCGACGTGTCCTGTTTCCACGACCTCACGCTGCACGGCACGGTCCGTAACAATTCCGACAACCCACGTATTTCGCTGCGCTATCTGGTGGCGCCGGAAGACGAGAGTGTCGATTGTCTGGTGAACCAGGCAAACGCGCAGGTCCGCGGCCCGCAATTTGTGGATGGGGTACGCCTCGATGTGGCCCCCGACGGCGCGTTCCGCGAGATGGGTGCCAGTATCTTCATTCAGGAATAGGCCGCGCGCCGCGCCCCGGATTGGGCAGGAGTTTTCTTTGACCGAGTTAAGAATTGTTCGAACCGCGCTGACATGTGTCGGTGGGCGATTGAGTTACGACACGATCCACGCGCTGCGCAGTGCCGGGGATTTCGAGTGCTGGCTGCTGGGCATCGACGGTAACCCCGACGGTGATCCGCGGGTGCTGTGCGACGACTTTCGGGTGCTGCCGAGTGCGGCAGAGGACGCGGATGCGTTCGCGCAGGCAGCCCTGAAAACCTGTGAGGAATTTTCGATCGAATTCCTGATTCTCAGTTCCGATGAGGAAGTGAAGGCTGTCCAGGGATCGCATGACCGGTTTGCGGCTATTGGGACCACGCTGTCGTGCGGACGTGACTGTCCCATCGACATGGTCATGGACAAACTGTCGCTTTACCGCACGCTCGGTGAGGCTGGGGTCCAAACACTGAAGTTCGCGGAGGTGTCCTCGCACGAGGACCTGCAGCGCGAGGCGGTGCAGATGGGGTATCCGGACGTCAAGCTGGTGTTGAAGCCGCGCACGGGCCGGGGTTCGCGCGGGGTTATTCTGCTCGACCCGGCCGCGACCGCGTTCGCCAACCTGATTCCCAACAGGTTCTGCGGCGTCTGTCCGCTTGATCTCGTGGGGGGTGCGTTTGCCGAGCATGGCCAGAACTTCGGCGACTATTTGCTGATGGAATATATGGAAGGCGACACTTACGACGTCGATGTGGTCGCCCGGGACGGCGCGGCATTGGACATCGTCAGCCGCCTGCGTCAGCTCCGGAATGCCTTCTGGCCCACCAGCACGGGTCACAAGATATTGCGGGACGCCAAGGCGCAGGCCGCAGTTGCTGAAGCGTGTGAGGTCATGGGCATGGATGGCGCGTCGGACTTCGATGTCATCATGCGCGGGCCCGATGACCCGATCATCCTGGATGCCGCATGCCGGTTCAGCGGGTCCGTCGGCGCATCGATGCCGGCCGGGATCAATGTTCCGGCCCAGATGGTTCGCGAACGGTTGGGCCTCAACTTTGCGCCGCAGGCGGCTAGCGCGCGCGACGGCGTGGTGGTTCGGCCCTTCCTGACAATGGCGGAAATACCCGAACATAACGAAACCGATCTGCTCTAGGAGCAGATGCGTTGGATTTCAAACACCTGTTTGGAGTGAGCGTATTATGAAAGTGACCTACTTCGTCAACGCGATGCTCTATTTCGAGGGCGCGCAGACAACTGTTCTTTGCGACCCCTGGGTGACGTTTGATCGTTCGTCCTCGAGTGGTCTCTACAATTTCCCGGAATGCGGTCTGACCCGTGATGACGTGCGGTCGTTGGCTCCGGATTACATCTACATCACGCATACCCATGCGGACCATTTTGACCCGGAAACACTTTCCTTGTTCGACCGGAGCACGCCGATCCTGGTGGCCTGGTATGAAAACAATTTCACCGAACGCAACATGCGCAATCTGGGGTTTACCGATATTCGTGTGGTCGACCCCGTCGCCGGCATACCGCTGAACGGCGATGATCACTGCTGGCTCGAGGCCAACGCGATCTATCCGGATGTAGATTCGCTCGGGGTGTTCCGGATCGATGGACAGACCGTCCTGAACGCCAACGATAACCCTTTCGACGAGGCCCAGTGCGCGTCGCTTCACGAGCGATTCGGCAGTGTCGACCTCGCTTGCGTGCCCTTTGCTTTTCAGGGTCCCTATCCGGCTTTTTACGACAATCTTTCCGACGCCGAGAAACTTGCCGTGGCGGCGGAGAAAGCCGAGCGCAACTATGCGATTTTGCACCGGTTCTGCGAGACGTTGGCCCCGAAGCGCTATTTCCCGTTTGCGGCAGGGGCTGTTTATGGCGGGGCCAAGGCGCTCGACTATCCATTCTATGGGGTGGGAACGGCGGAAGATGCGGTCGCCTATGCCCGGGAGCATGGATTTCGGCAGGACCCGGTGATGATGTCGGCGCATAACAGCTTCGATCTGACGTCCGGAATCTGCGAGGGAACTTATGTCCCTGAAAGCCATGCCGGGGCACATGACTATCTCGAGGCGGTTGCGAAGTTGCCGGGCATGTTCGACGAAGGCCAGGCATTCTGGATCGCTCCGGAGCACCGGGTGGATCTGACGCCCGTGCTTGAGCGTGCGCGCCAGCGCCAGCATGAATGGCAGGTGCGCCGCGGAATTGAGTCGGACTGGGCCTTCTATCTGGATGTGGGTGACGAACGTCTCTATCGCCTCAGCCTGGCGGATGTTTCTGTGTCGCGGGTCCGGGAGGCCGATATCGCTGATGAGCGGTTCGAAATCTTCCGCATGCCGTATCCGCTGCTCGTGGGTCTGCTCACGCGGCACTTCAACTTTTCGAACGTGAAGACACAGAACATGCGTTTCTATCGCCGGCCGAACGAGTTTCAGGCCGACCTTCACATTCTCATGAGTTTCCTCCAGGTCTGACGCGATGCCGGTCGATCTCAGTGGGTTCGAGACCGTGTTCTGCGACAGCGAGGACGCCCTGCGCGCCATGCGGGCGGACGGCTTGCGGCCCGACGCCATGGTGCGCTCGGCCTCGCCCTGGTTGCTCGGAAACGGCTGCGATGATTTTCGGATCGAGCAGCTCGAGACCCACATTGCCGGGGAACCGCTGCGACGGTTCAAGGCGGACATCAAGCCGCTGGCCGTGGATCTGTATGACATCTGCCGGGCCGACAAAGAGTCTGCCCCTTACGCACGGACGGTTGCCCGTGCGTCTGTATTGTTTCAGCGTGTGATCATCAAAGTCGCCTGTCTGGAGGAAGCAGACTTCCGGGAACCGCGGCTCCACATTCGGCTGGAAACGGGCGATGCGCGCCACGACCGAATGCTGAACGCGCCGTGGGACACGGTGTTGGCTGGAAATCCCGCCTACCGATCCGTCGTCGCAAGGATCGAGGCGACCCCGACCCTGGACCTGGCCGACAGCAAGCGACTTCGGCGCTGGATGCATCAGGGTGTTGAGTATTTCGGTTACCGCGCGGGGCTGTTGTCGTCGCGGTGGTTCCGCCGTTTTCTACCCTGGCGCGGGATCGCCTTTATCCTCCGTGAGAACGAGCTCGTCTTCGAGACCGCCTACCATCTCTGGCGCCGTGGCGTGCGCCTCGAGCGATTGCGTTACGGCGATCTGCCTGAAATCGCTGGTCCGGTTTTGACCGACGGTTGCGTCTCGGCGCTCGGTGCCCGGCTCGACGTCTTTCTCAGAGAGCATCTATGCGAGGCAGCGATTCCCGTCGCCCGCGCGATGACGCTGGCTGAGATGGAGGATCACGCCCGCCGTCAACGTGCGTCGGACCGCCGCTGGTCCGAGATCATCACCGCAGGGCGGCCCGCCGGCAAACGCGCCGTCGTGCTTACAAATTATCCGGGCATGCCAGAGGAAGTGGGCCTGTTCACCGCTGCGGAGCGGCAGGGTGTGCCCGTGGTCGGGTTCCAGCACGGTGTGAGCCGAGAGCTCAATGCGGTGCATGGTGATGCCGGGGTTGAGAATTCGGCGGCGCATCTGACCCTCGTCTACAACGAGACGGCGAAGATCGAGTCTGATCGCACGCCCTTTGCGCACTGGCCGACGGTCGCCGTCGGGTATCCCCAGATCGGGCGACGGATTGCCCGGCTGCCACGAATCGCGTTCGTTCCAACCGAACCGGTTCTGTTTGTCTCGACGAACGTCTATCGCGGCAACACCCATATGGTGACCGGAACCTGGACCGATGCGCAGACGGCCGAATTTGAAACCCGCCTGATCCGCGATGTTTTGCAGAACTTGCCCAGGCGCGTCACCTACAAGTCCTATCCGTATCTCGGGCGCTACGCCGACCCGGATCCGGCGATGCGCGCCGCCGAGGCGTCGGACAATCTGTCCATCGTCACCAAGAACGAGGACATGCGCTATCTGATCCGCTCGGCCAGGGTGGTTGTCACCTGCCGCGCCTCCAGCACGACCGGCTGGTGCCTGATGTCGGATCGGCCGCTCGTGTTCATCAACGTGCCTGATCAGATGCCCCTGTCCCGTGCGGCGAAACAGGCATTCTCCGAGGCCTTGTTCCTGTTCGAGGCCGATGATCCCGCGCTGACGGGCCGGTTGCGTACATTTCTGTCGCGCCCGCTTGAGGATATCGAGGCTGAATGGGCAGCCATGGCGCCGGCCCGCGCGCGCCTTATCGGCGAGTTCATCGATGTCGATACACCGGACACCGGCAGTACGGCGGCGAAATATCTGCTGTCTCATGGCTTGTCGGACCGATTTTTTGACGCCCACGCGATACATGAACCCGCCCGCCCGCCGGTGCGTGTATCGGCGGCGACCCCAGCCTGATTTTGCAAGCCGGACAACGATCATGACCGACAACCTTGAACGCCTGCGCGAACTGCTCGCCTACGACGCCCACTCCCGGCGCTACCAGGCGATCCCTGACTTCGTGCGTGATCGGCTCGGGCCGGTTGCGGGCGGTTATGAGAGTGAACAATTGCAGTGGGACGCGCCACGCTATGCATGGATTGACGCCGCGTTGCCGTCGACCTTGCGGAGTTCCGTCGAGCTGGGGTCGAGCCTGGGCTATTTCAGCCTTCGGCTGGCGCATGAAAGAGAGTTTTTCGTCTCGGGGTTTGAGCCGGTGGCGGACTATGCCGAGGCGAGCAATCTGTTCGCCGCACTGACGGCGCTTGGTGAGCGCGCGCAGTTCCATCCCCGCGGAATCGGAATCGAAGATGTCGCGGGCTTGCCTGCTGCCGACTGTCTGATCACGCTCAACGTGTTGCATCACGCCGGCAATGTCTTCGACCGCGATGCGGTAACCGCGCGCGGCGGATGGCATGCATATGCCGGGGAGTTTCTGACCCGCGCGACGGATCGCTTCGAGCACATGATTTTCCAAACCGGCAACAGTGTGAAGGGCGAAGCCCATTTTCCCAGCGAGGCGGCGATCGACACGCTCGTACCGTTGCTGGAGAATTCGGGTTGGCGCGTGGTGCGGCTCGGCGTGATCACCGATTTTGCCGACCCCGAGTATCAGAGCTTCACGGCATCGGAGATCGACCGTGCGCCCCGGATTGGCTGTCGGCGAAACCCCGAGACCGGGCTGGTCGAGTATCGTACCGGCGGTGAGGTTGTCGCGGCGTTCGGCTACGGCACCTTGCAGCGACCACTTTTCCACTGCGTGCGAACTTAAGCTCACATGGGTGGCACATTCCTTTATATCGGCGGAAGCCACACCCAGCGCCTTGCGGTCCGCAGCCTGTGCGACTGGGGGTTCGAGGTGCACGTAACCGACCGGGAGCCGAACCCGCCCTGCGCGGCGGAGACGGACCATGTGCATTGCCTTGATGCCACGGACGTTCCTGCACTTGTGGCGTTGGCCGAAAGTCTGAATGAGGACGGGGCATTCGTTGGCGCATATGGAATCGCCGACTATGCGATGCCGGGCGTGGCGTCGGTGAATCGGCGGATCGGAAAACTGTCCGCGTCGCCCGATGCCATCGAGACCATGATTGACAAGGATGCCACAAAGGACGCGTTACGCCGCGGCGGTCTGCCGATGCCTGCGACGGTCTGGGCCGGGGCGCCGGAAGAGTTCGATCCCGATGCCTGCCAGGTGACCGATGCTGCTGTGCGGGAACTGATCGTCAAGCCGGCGGATGTCCACGCCAGTCGCGGAATTGCGCGCGTCGATCGGGACGACCAGGCGGCGTTGCGCACCGCCGTGCAGGCGGCGGGCGAGGCCGCGACGACGGTGTTGGTGGAAGAGTATTTCGAAGGCGATATCTGGAATGCGGATGCGCTGGTCGTTGATGGTGTGGCCTATCCCGTTTCGGTGACCCGACGCACGGCTCACCCGAGCCTCGCGTTCCTGCCCAGCCTGCAGGTACAGCCACGCCGGTCGGATGATCCATCATTCGCCATGCTCGCGGCGCTCGTCCAGCCGATCGCCGACAGCCTCGACTATGCCAACGGGCCGTTTACAGCAGATCTGATCATGACCGAAGCCGGCCCGAAGCTACTGGAGGTAAGCCCACACTTCCATTCGATCGCCATGGAACTCCTGCGCGCAAACGGCAATCCATTGCGGGCGTGGGTGCGGCGGCTGGCCGGTGAAAGTGACTGGCGCGATGATCTGGCAGCACCCCGGGAGGCCGCCGGTGCGCTGGCGATGTTGCGGGCCACGGAATGTGGGCGTCTGGCGTCGATTGACGGCGAGGATGCGCTTGTGAGCGACCCGCGTTGCGACGACTACATTCGCATGAAACCTGACGGGTCTGATGTTGCTTCGCTGTCTGCGGGCGGTGGGCTGTTGGCCCTGGCCTGGTGGACAGCGCCCGATACGGCCGCGCTGGAATCGGGACTGCCCGCACGGATCGACGGGTTCCAGCCCCGCATCGAGAAATCTGCTCCGGGCGTCATGCAATGAAGGATGTGGATTTATCTTTTGGCGAGATCCGCCTCATCCCCGCGACCACGGAGATCTGCGACGGGCCGTATTTCGACTGGATGCAGGACCCGGATGTTCTGCGTCATCTGGAAGCCCGGTTTTCGGATCGAAGCCATGAGGGGCTGCGGGCGTTCGTCGAAGGCTGCATCAGGAACCCTGACCAGCATCTGTTTTCAATCTGCCTGGCGGCCGATGGCCGTCACGTCGGCAACGTCAAACTGCAGGTCGATTCCCGGCATCGTCGCGGGGACATCGGGATCCTGATCGGAGACAGCACGCAGCGCGGCCGCGGATTGGGTGTTCAGGCGATTGAATCTGTCTGTCTATACGCATTCGAAGCCCTTGGTCTGAAGAAAGTCACAGCGGGCTGCTACGCGCCGAATTTGGCTTCGATCAAGGCGTTCACGCGCGCTGGATTCGTGATTGAAGCGACCCGCCCATCGCATTTTGTTTTCGAGAATGCCCGTGTAGATGGTGTTTTCATGGCGCGACTAAACGAAGGCAGCTCGTGAGTATACGGCCCGGAAATTTTCGGCGTTCGGAAAGGATCAGCTAATGGCCATCAACATATCCGACCGTTTCCTCGAGGCGAATACGGCACGGCAGTTCGGTCTCAAGACGCTCATCCGTCTTGCGCCGGTGCGCCGGAAGCTGAATCCGGCCCTGCGTGCGGTGTTGCCAAAACGGGCGCGGGCGTCCGAGGCGCCGTGCACCGTCACCGACGCATTCGATGCCGCGGCGGACCATTATCAGAAGCATCGCTGGGCATTCGTCGAGAATATATTCGAGGACGACTTCCATGCTGCGTTGGCGCGCAATTATCCGCCCCGCCGTTTCCTCCAGCCTGTGGCCGGGCTGACCAAAAGCTATGACCGGGTGTCGATCACCGATCGCAACCGCGACACCTTCACGCCGTTTCCTGAATTGCTCGCCTTGTCGGACTATCTGCAGGCACCGGCGTTCGAGGCCCGGGTCAGCCGTATCGGCGGTCAGGATGGTTTCCGGACCTCCGGTCATCTGCATCTGACCCGGAGTTGGCCGGGCACATTCATGATTCCACACCAGGACAGCGCTCTCGAATCGGACGGTATCG